>DATNNV010000037.1:0-85824 GCA_035601655.1 Candidatus Dormiibacterota bacterium | reverse complement strand
GTGATCATTGGACGACGCAGAGTTGGGCTGCGGTTAGGGCGTAGATTTTGGTGATGTCGACGAGGGTCTGGATGCGGACTTTTTCGCCTTGGACATCGCGGGGGCCGCTGGAGGGGCCGTAGTTGACGGTTTCGATGCCGTAGCGGCTTAGGACGCTGGCATCGGAGCACCAGGTAACCACTTCGCGGGCGGGCTTTTGTCCCATGACGCGTTCGTGGTTGTTGTCGATGGCGCGAATCATCGGATGGTCTTCGCTAATGCGGGCGCCGGGAACAGAGACGTAGGTTTCGAACTCGAGACCCCAGTCGGGATGCTTTTTTTCGAGATCGAGGAACATGGATTGGGCGTCGCGGCGGGCGTCGCTCATGGGAATGTTGGGCGGCACGCGGACATCGAGGAAGAGATCGGTTTTTTCCGGGGTGCGGCTGGCGCGCCAGGGATGGCCGCCGCGGATTCCGCCGAGATTGACGATGGCTTTCTTGCCGCCATAAGCGGCTTTCTTTTCCCAGGCGGCGGTCCAGAGCATGATGGCTTGCATGAGTTCGTGCATGCGGCGGATGGAATTCATTTCTTCGCGGCCTTCGCAAAAGGCAGTGTGGACGTATATTCCGGTGCAGGAAATGCGCACCCACATGGAGCCGAAGTGCTCGAGGACGACGCGCATGTCGGTGGGCTCGCCGAGGATGCACATGTCCGGGAGTACGCCGTGATTGACGAGATAGTGGGTGCCGAAGCCGTAGCCGCGGTATTCCTTACCTTTATATTCGCCCCACTGGGTTTTTTCGATTTCACCGGCTACGGCGGCGATGATGACGTCGCCCTTTAGTTTGACGCCGGCGCGTCGCAACGCTTTTACGGCGTGGGTGTAGCAAACGAGCGCGCCTTTCATGTTGTAAATGCCGAGACCGTGGATGACGCCGTCTTTCACTACGGCTTGCGGCTTGTAGCCGATGCCAGTGAGAAAATCTTCGCGGCCGGTGTTGGAAGTGTCCATGTGGCCGTTGAACATGAGGTTTTTGCCGCCGCCGGAGCCGGTCCAACGGCCGACGACGTTGGCGCGGGATTCTTCGACTTCCTGCCAAGTGACGGTGAGGCCCAGTTGCTGCAGCGTGGATTGCATGTACTCGGCCATGTGTAGTTCTTCGCCGGTGGGGCTGGGGATATTGATGACGTCCGAGGCCATGGCGACGATTTCGTCTTCGCGAACGGCGGCGAGAATTTTTTCGACGAGGCTGGGGTCGAGGGAAGATTTTTGGCTGAAGTTTTGCGCTGGTGTGGTCACGTCTTATCTCGCTTGGCCGACACTGGCCGCCCTGAAAGGACAGCGTCTACAGGTGCTCGGCGGAAATCGTCGGGATAGGAGCAGAGCTTTTCGTTGCCGTTGCCGGTGATCCAGAAATTGTCTTCGAGGCGCAGGCCGCCGCCGCCGGGCCAGTAGATGCCGGGTTCGATGGCGAGGACCATGTCTTTGCGGATGGTGCCGGTGCCGGCTTGATGGGCGTAAGGAGCTTCGTGGGCGCGGGCTCCGACGCCGTGGCAGATCGGATGAGAGGGTTGGCCAGGGTAGCCGCCTTCGGCGATGCGCGCGCGGACGAGGCGGTCGAGTTCGGGAAAGCTGGCGCCGTCTTTTGCGAAGCGGATGGCTTCGTCAAAAACTTTGAGGAGCAAATCGAGAAGCTTGTGATATTCGGGAGTCAGATCGCCGGGGCACAGATTTTTGGTGAGGTCGGTCCAGTAGCCGTCGACACAAACCCAGATTTCGAGCAGCGTGGGTTCGTGTTCCTGGACGGGGCGATCGCCGGTGGCGGTGAAAGTGGCAATGCCCTTGCCGGACCAGACGAGCGTGAAAGCGCGGGCCATTTCGACGCGGCCTCGATAGCCGATACCGATGCCGTGGACGAAGCCTTCGTACATGGCGCCGACTTCGCTTTCTTTCATTCCAGGTCGGACGTGTTCGCGGGTGTAGTCCATCGCGAGAGCAGCGAGTTCGTTGGCTAGCTTCATGCGTTCGATTTCCTGCGGGGTCTTGATAGAGCGGGCTTCATTTAAGAGCGGTGTCGAGTCGACCACTTCGCCGGCTACTTTGCGGAAGGCGTCGAAGAAGCTTTGCGTTGGCGTGGTGGGCTCACCGACCATACGGTCGGCGGATTGCGTGCCCATGTTGAGTTCGATGGCGATTTTTTTAGTGAGGCCGCGCTTCTTCAGGACGTCGATGGCCCTATCAAGCGCGCGATACGGCGCGGGGCGGGGATCTTTTTCGTCGTAGCCTTTGAAGAGGTGGATGTCTTTGGTCCACGCGTTGCGCTGCGCTTCGGCGAGTTGAGGCTCGAGCGCGATCAGCGTGGCTTCGCCTTCGCGCGGAAAAATCACGGCGTCGTAGCCCTTCATGCACCAATAGTTCGAGAGATAGACGACGTTGTCCGGCGCGCGGACGACCAACGCGTCGAGGTCTTGCTCTTTCATCAGCGCGCGGACGCGGCTGAGTTTGGATTCGTCAGTGGGCCACGCCATGCTCGACCGCCACGTGCTTATTTTCGTCTTGGAAAGTCCAGGAAGCTTCTTTGCCTTTGAGCAAGCGGTAGACCGCGGTGTGCAACGGCGCTGCGACTCCGGCGCGGTGCGCTTCGCGGGCGATTGCGCCGCTGAGAAAATCGACTTCGGTGGGCAGATTATGACGGACGTCATAGAGCATGGACGGAGGATGATTGGTCATGGCGCCGATTTTGTTCATGGCCCAGGGATCTTCGTGCAATTTTACGCCCGCGGCTTCGGCGACGCGCATACCTTCGTTGATGAGGTCGTGGAGCAGGTGGCCGAGGCTGGATAATTTTGATTCGTCGGCGAAGTGTTGCGAGTGCGGCAAACCCGTTAAAGCAGACACGCCGTTCACTGACGAGTTGAAAATCAGCTTGGACCATTGCGCGGGACGCGCATCGCGAAGGGCCTCGGCTTTCAGGCCGCCGGCGATGATCAAGTCCGCAGCTTCTTTAACAAGTTCGAAAGGCGTTTGGCGCGGCTCGAATGGGCCGAGCCAGGTGGCGGTGTCGAGTTCGTATTGCACGTGGGTGTCGCTGTGGCGCGTGCCACTCATGAAGGTGGTGCCGCGGATGATCGAGCCGCGCGTGTGCTGGGCGATGATTTCTTCGCTGCCCAGGCCGTTCTGCGCGGAGATGACGGCGCCACGGTCGAAACGATGTCCGACTGGCGCGATGGTTTCTTGGACCTGCGTGGCTTTGCAGGAAACAATGGCCAGGTCGCATTCGGGAAGATCTTCGGGCCGGGTGGTGGCTTTGAGCGAGGCGTGAAACTCATGCTTGCCGGTGACGCGGAGTCCCTCGCGGTTGAGCGCTTCGGCGTGATCTTGGCGGCGCACGAAGGCCCAGACTTCGAGGTCGTGGACGCGCGCGAGGTGCGCGGCGTACAGCGAGCCGATGGCACCGCATCCGACAATGCAAACACGCTTGATCATGGTCTGGTGTTACGCACCCTTCTCGACGCGGACCAATTTTTCGCGCTGGCTGATTTCCTTTTTTACGGACGCGCGATAGAGGCTGTCGGCGTTGTTGAAGGAATCGTCGATGACGATTCCCTGCGAGAACAAGGCATCTTGCAGGGCCGCGGAAATCGTGTGAATCGGCGCGGCGCCGCCTTCGCCCATGCCTTTTGCGCCGCTGTAACTGTGGGGAGAAGGCGTTTCGATGTGCGCGTATTTCACGCGCGGCATATTGACGGCGGTAATGGGCGTGTAGTCGCTGAAGGTGGAGGTAAGCATGTTGCCGACGGAATCGTAGACGCAGCTTTCCATCAGCGCTGCGCCAATGCCATGGGCCGTTGCGCCGTAGACCTGGCCTTCGACGATGGGAGGATTGATGACCTTGCCGCAATCGTCGACGGCGACGTAATCGAGGATGCGGGGGACGAACGTTTCGCGGTCGACTTCCACGACGGCGAGATGGAGTTGTGAAGCGTAGGTGAGGGTGAGGCTGCCGTACTTTTTCTCTTTGTCGGGGACTTTGAAGGGCGCACGCCAGATGTAGCGGCAGTTTAGCGTTACGTCATACATCTCCGGCGGGAGAATTGCGGAATTCACGTTGACGACGTTGGCTAAGCGCCAGTAGTTCGCGGAGTCTCCGGTGTCTTTTCGGCGAATTTCCGGCCCTTGCTGGCCCACGCCAAATTCGAGATTGTCTTCGGTGGCATCGAGCAAGAAGGCGGCGAGGCGGCGCATTTCGGCTTTGAGCTTCTGCGCTGCGCCGTGGACCGCGGAGAGGCCGGAAACCGCAAACTGGCTGGCATAGGTGCCGGAAGCGCCGGTATGGACGTTGCGCTCGGTGTCGAAGCCGGTGCGCACGGTGATCATATCGGGATGAATATTGAGGACGTCCGCGACGACTTGCGACGCGGTGGTTTCGTGGCCTTGGCCCTGCGGACACGAGCCGATGGCCACGACGACTTCACCGTAGATGTCGAGCTTGCAATTCGCGCCTTGGGAATTTCCGGAGAAAGGCGCGTGAGGATTCACGATCTGGGATTGACCGAAGTTGTTGGTGCCGGAATCGAGCGTGGTGCCGATGCCGATGCCGAGCCAGCGTCCTTCGGCGCGGGCGGCAGCTTGTTTTTTCTTCCAGGCGTCCCAGCCGAGGCGTTCCTTTGCGACTTCGAGCATCTTGGGATAGTTTCCGGAATCGTAGACGCAGCCGTTCGGCGTGGTGTAGGGAAACTCTTCGGGGCGGATGTAGTTGCGAAGGCGCATCTCGTCGGCGGAGAATTTCAGTTCATGCGCGCAGATGTCGATGACGCGTTCGAGAAACCAGAGATGCTGCATGCGCGAATAGCCGCGATTGGGGCCCACGGGACACTTGTTGGTGACGGCCTGATTGAAATCGATGCGGGCGTTCCGGAAACGATAAACGCCGGGGAACACCTGCGCCCAAATGGCGCAGCCCAGCGGTTCGTAGCGCGGATAGGCGCCGCAATCATCGATGTGCTTCGATGCGATTCCGGTGATGACGCCGTTTTTGTCGAGAGCGACCCGCGTTTCGCGGAAGGTGCGTTCGTTTCCGTGGGCGCTGGAAATGTTGTGCTCGGAACGCGTTTCAATCCATTTGACGGGGCGGCCGCCGGCTTTTTTCGAGGCCAGGGCGCACATAGCCATTTGCGGATACGAAGTGATCTTGATTCCGAAGCTGCCGCCGATGTCGAAGGTTTGCACGCGGATGCTGTCGATGCGCACGCCGAGATGCGCGGCGATGAACTGAATCGCGAAGGAGGGAAAAGAATTGTTGCACCAGTAGTGAATTTGTTCGTCCTTCGCGTCCCACTGGCCGATTACGGCGTTGTTTTCGAGCGGGGTGCTGGAGAAGCGGTGGAAGTGCAGCTTGTCGATGTGCACTACGTGGGCGGCGTCCTTGAAAGCTTTCTCAACATCGCCGTATTCGAAGACGCCGCGCCAGACGCGGTTGGTGCCGGCTTCGTCGTGGAGCACGACTTTGTCGGTTAGGGATTCTTCGGCGTCGATCACGGCGTCGAGGGCTTCATACTCCACCTGCACCAATTCCGCGGCGTCGTCGGCAATCTGCGGCGAGGTGGCCACAATGGCGGCCACCGGCTCGCCCTGGTAGCGAACCTTGGTGACGGCGAGCGGATAATCTTTGACCTCAGAGAAGGGAGGCGGGCCGATCTCGATGAAAGGCTGGGTTTGCTTGGCGATTTCGGCGCCGGTCAGCGTGCAGATTACACCAGCGAGGGCTTCGGCTGCGGACGTGTCGACGCTTAACAATTTCGCGTGAGCGTAGGGAGAGCGCACGAACTTGAGATAGAGCATGTTGTGCAGCTTGATGTCGTCGACGAATTTGCCGCGCCCGCGCAGCAAGCGGGCGTCTTCCTTGCGCGGCAGGCCTTGGCCGACCCATTTTCCGTTTTCAGCTGCGGTGCTCACTGCGAATCTCCTTCCACTAGCGCAAGGCCGCCTGCAAACCGTCGATCAACTTCTGCACATTCTTTTTGCCCAGCGGCTCGAGCAGTCCTCCGGCGACGGAAGCGAGGCGGCCAAAAATCTGCGCTTCGCCCTGCCAGACGACTTTGGTGCCCGCGCCCGCGGGTGTCAGGTCGAAGCCCGCTATGAGCGATACGTTGCCGCCGGCCACGCTTCCCTGCCCTTTGTACTGCGCGCGTTGCGGGCGGTCTGCCTGGGCCAATTCCATTTTCACGTCGGCGGCGCCTTTGATGTAGGAAATTCCTACATTCACTTTCACGGTGAAATGTCTTTCGTCCTGTACGGTCATGCCCTGAAAGTCCGGGAGCAGCGGGCCGAACTGTTCGGGATTGGTCAAAAAATCGTAGACCTCTTCGGGCTTGCGCGGCACTTCGAACTCTCCGCCAAACTTAATCGCCATGCGCCGGGCTCCTCATGTGTTCGGCAGCCATCTCGATGGCTTTGAAAATATTCTGGTAGCCGGTGCAGCGGCAGGTGTTTCCTGCGATGGCTTTCTGGATTTGCTTTTCGGTCGGCTGCGGCGTGTGTTGCAGCAGTTGCAGCGCGGACAGCATGAAGCCCGGGGTGCAATAACCGCATTGCAGGCCGTAGCAATCGGCGAATGCTTTCTGGATGGGGTGGAGCTGGCCGTCTTTTTCGAGCCCTTCGACGGTGGTGATCTCCGCGCCATGAGCTTGCACGGCAAACATGGTGCAGGACTTCACGGCTTGGCCGTTCAGCAGCACGGTGCAGGCGCCGCAATAGGTGGTGTCGCATCCGATGTGCGTGCCGGTAAGTTCGAGGCTTTCGCGGAGGAACTCGACCAACAACTGGCGGGGCTCGACTTCGCGCGCGTGCGTTTGGCCGTTGACCTTTACTTCGATAGGGATTTTCTGCGCTGCGTCAGGCATAGATGTGGCTGACCTCCACGTGTTCGCCCCGCGCGCGCCGCAGTGCGATGGCAAGGGTTTGCTTTACCAGCGCGCTTACCAATTCGCGCTTGTAGTCTGCGGAGCCGCGCATATCGGCTTGCGGCTCGGCTACAGAGCGGGCCGCGTCCGCTGCGTTGGCGATCGCTTTCGCGTCGAGCGCTTTCCCGCGCAGCGCGGCTTCCGCTTCTTTCACGCGGATAGGCATAAGCCCGACGCATCCGAGCGCGATGGCCGAATCCTTGCAGACGTCGCCGTCCATGGTCAGTTGCGCTGCGGCGCTCGCGGTCGGATAGACTGGAGCGGCTCGCTTGAAGGCGAGGTACGCACCACCGCTCTGCGCGGGAGGAATGCGGACACTTACTTCTGAGACGAGTTCATCGTGACCGAGGGCCGTGATGTAGGCATCCTTCACAAAATCGTTCAGGCTTAAGCTCCGCTCGCCGCCGTGTCCCAGGCAGCGCACCTCGCTCGACAGCGTCATCAGCACGGTGGCCCAATCTCCGCTGGGGTCGGCCTCGGCGAGCGAACCGCCAATGGTGCCGCGGTTGCGGACTTGCACATCGGCGATTCCCGCGGCGCAATCGTGAAGGATAGGAATCTTGGCCGCGATGCTGGATTTTTCGATTTCCGCGTGGCGCGTCAGCGAGCCAAAGCGAATGGCGCCGCCTTCTTCGCGAATGTAAGAGGTTCCGCTGATGAAATTCAGGTCGATCAAATGGGCTGGGTTGGCAAAGCGCAGCTTCATCAGAGGAATCAGGCTCTGACCGCCGGCCAGCAGCTTCGCGCCTTCTCCGAGTTGCGCGAGAAGCGCGGACGCTTCCTGCAGCGTTTTCGCGCGGTGATAGTCAAAAGCCCGGGGATACATCGTTCGCTTGTCCTTGAACCGCTTTCCCCTCACCAGCGGGAAAGTTCATCCGTTAGCTTCGGTGAATCTTCTCGACCACGCTACATCCAGCGCGCAGTGTCGCTCTAAATGCCGAGCTTCGCTTTCTCGCGAGACATTCGCTGGTCCATGATGTCGAGCAGCCGCGTCTCCGAGTCCCGCAAATGTTGTGCCAGGAGCTTGGCGCATTCCTGCGATTCTCCGGCGGTAAGCAAGTCATACATCTTCCGGTGCACGGGCACAAGTCCGCCAGGATCGTCGTGCCTGCGGTCCACCAGCACCATGCCCATGCGCAATTCCCCGATCAATTTCTGATAAAACGATTCGAGCCGGCTGTTCCGGTGGAAGCGGATGAGCAGAGTGTGAAACTGTAAATCGAAACGCACCGCGGGCACCCAGTCTGCTTCACGCACAGAACGCTCGTAGCCTTCCAGCGCCGTGCGCAATTCGGAAAGGACATCCGCGTCGGAAGGTTTCGCCGCCAATACCGCTGGAATCTCCATCAAATACCGCAGCTGGTAGATTTCAGCCACATCTTCGGCCGAGAGCCGCGAGACGGTGACGCCTCGGTGCGCGTTGCGCTTCAGCAACCCTTCGAGCGAAAGGATGCGCGTCGCCTCCCGCATGGTGTTCCGGGAAACGCCCAGGGAGACTGCGGTGGGAACTTCCTGCAACGGCGTACCGGGGGCCAACTCGCCATTGAGGATTCTCTGGCGCAGGATCGAAGCCACCTGATCGGCTACCGAGGCCCTATTGATTTCGGCGACGTCCATATTCCTCCGAAGGCTGCCGGAAGGGCGACATTCTGCTCCGAATGGGAGGGAGTGTCAAGTGTTCAACAATCCTCCGGTTGGACTGCCCTACGCTTTCTCCTTGACACTTTCCTCCGCTGCGGCTTACTGTATCCGGCAACTTTCCCGTAATCCGAGGTGTGTCGAAGGATGGGGCCAGCTCTAACTCAAGCGCCGAGGCTTTGCTGTACGAGCCGTTCCCGGAGCGCATCGCTGCTCTCTCTTTTAATCATGCCGTCGAGCGCAATCCCGGGTGCGAACTTAGGACGCCGGGGTGATTTTTTTCTTGAACCGTTTTGGGTGTCGTGGCAGCTCAAAATTCTGGGGGTGAATCGTGAGCCGTAGGAAGTGGATTCTTTGTTTCCAAGCTGCTCTTTTGATGGTGGTTAGCGGTGCCATGCTGGCGGCCGCTTCTGCGAGTTTCGGCCAGGCCATCAACGCTACGCTCGCCGGCAGAATCACGGATAGTTCCGGCGGGAGCGTAGCCAAGGCGACGTTGATAATCGTGAACACGGCCACCGGCTTCACTCGCACGGTGCAGTCCTCGGATGGCGGCGACTACGTGATTCCGGCACTGCCGGCCGGCGAATATAAGGTCTCGGCCGAATTCGCTGGATTCCAGAAGCAGACCAAGGCGGTGGTGCTGCAGGTAGGCCAGTCCGCGGAGCTCGATTTCTCGTTGTCTCCCGGTGGAGTGGAACAGAAGGTCGAAGTGGAAGCCACTTCGGAACTTGCGGAGCCCACACGCACGCAGGTCAGCACGGTTATTACCGAGAATCAGATCGTCAATTTGCCTGTCAACGGCCGCGAATTCATCGATTTCGCGCTGCTCTCTCCTGCCGTGGCGATTGGCGACACTACGGCCGGCAACACCGACGTGATCGTCGAGCCGGTGACCAAGCTTTCCTTCGCTGGACAGAACATTCACTACAATTTCATCGCTGTGGACGGCGCCGACGACATCTCGACCGCTTCCGGCATTCAGCGCGGCACTCCACCTCAGGAATCCGTGCAGGAATTTCGTGTCATCAATAGCGACTACTCGGTCGAGTTCGGCCGCGCCAGCGCGGGCATCGTGAACATCATCACGCGCAGCGGCACCAATGAGTGGCACGGCATACTGTACGATTATTTCCGCAACAACAAGCTGGATGCCACCAACCTTCTGCAAGCCAACGGTGCGCACGCGCTGCGGCAAAATCAATTTGGCGGGGCCATCGGCGGCCCGCTGCAGAAAGATCACACCTTCATCTATGCGAACTATGAAGGACAGCGGCGAGGCGAATCACCGTTTTACAATTCCGCGGTACTTCAGAACATCGGCGCGATTAACGCCGTCAAAGCTATCTATGGCTTGCCAGCCGAGCCTGCGCTCGGAAGCGTGCTGCGCAGCAATGACACGGACAATGGATTTGTCCGCTTCGACCACAGCTTCGGCGAAAAAGAAAATATGTTCGTGCGCTACTTCGTGAACGACGGCCGCTTGCTGAATCAATCGCCGCTGAACGATGGCTTCGACTTGCCCTCGGCGTACAAGAACAATTTCTATCGCGATCAGTCCATCGCGGGCACGCTCGCTTCCGTGGTCAGCCCCAAGATGGTCAATGAGCTGCGCATGCAGTTTGCGCGGCGTTCCTTTGACTTCCCGACCGTCTCCACGCAGCCACACCTCGAGCTTGCTAACACGTTTACGACCGGCGTAAACCGCGGCAATCCGGACTTTTATCGCGAGTCGCGCTACGAGTTGGTGGACGACTTCACCATCACGCACGACAAGCACACCATCAGCTTCGGCGGCGATTTCAACTGGGTACGCACCACCGAATCTTTCCCGCTGTTTTACCCGTTTGAAGCGGACTTCCCGAGTCTCTCCGCTTTTCTGGGGACTGCTGGGGGAACGAATCCGCTAACGGGCCTGCCGTGTCCGACGTCTGGCACGACGCCGGGTCCTGCTGGGTGCCAGCAGCCTAACGTAATCTTTTTCGAGCGATTTCAGGCGCCCAACTTCAATGAACAAAGTATCAATACCGCCGTCTATCAGGGCGGCCGCATTGCGCCGGCCATTCGCAATCAGGCTGAAGGTACGCTGGACCACTCCTACGATGGTCTATTCATTCAAGATAAGTGGCGCGCCACGAATCGGCTGACACTGAATGGTGGAATCCGCTGGGAATGGGAAAAGTGGCCCAGCGGCGTGCTCAACACCCAGTGGAAGAATTTCGATCCTCGCATTGGTGTTGCCTATAGCGTTGGAACCAAACACAACGTGGTCATCCGCGCGGGTTTCGGGCTCTTCCACGGGATCATCCCAGCGCCTTTGCTGGCCTGCCAGGAGCCGTCGTGCGGTGGTGTTATCGGCAAATACCCGGGACGCCCGTTCGAAAACAACCTGCAAGCGAAGACCGAGCTGTTTGCGTTTGCCGGGCCGCCAAACTTGACTGGATTGGGGCTGCAAGCACTGATCCAAAATGGCGCATATCCGGATAACACGACCGACCCAATCACCAACTCTCAGGCGTGTAAACCCATTATCAACTGCCCGAACGCATTCTTTGGACCGTCCGTAGTAGTTCGATTCGATCAAAACAGCAAGAATCCATACGGAGTCCAGGCTAGCGTTGCGGTTGAATTCGAACCACTACCGGACACCTCTGTCAGCATCAGCGGTCTCCACATCCGCGGCGTGCACCTGGGCAGCTTTTTCAACGTGAACCAGCCGGACCCGACGTTTCATGACACTTTTTTTGATTCCCAAGGGCGCTCAGGGAAGAAGAATCTGTACTGCGGCTTAGATTTCATTTGTCCCTTTACTCCCGGAGTCAGAACGTTCCCGATCGCTATCTACTTCGAAGCGACCTCGCGGTGGGATTCGCAGTACGACGGCTTGCTGGTCAGCGTGAACAAGCGGCTGTCGCGTCACTTCTCTTACGGCATCAGTTACACGTGGTCGAAGACGATTGATAACGGTCCGAACCCAAGCTTTGTGCTCATCCCACAAGACAGCCAGAACTTCCGTGCGGAGCGCGCCAAGTCCGCGGACGACATCCGCAACCGTCTCGTGCTCAACGGCACAGTTACGACGCCGAAGGAATGGAACATCTTCGCGCGCGACTACCAGTTCGGCATGATCGCCACGATTCAATCGCCCAGCCTGTTTACCAAGTTCGCCGGATTCGATGCCAATGGTGACATCTTCGGCAACAACGACCGCGTCGGCATCGAGCCGCGCAACACCTTCGTCGGCGATAACTTCCGTTCGGTGGATTTGCGCGCCGGCCGGACCTTCCGGCTGAAGGAACAACGCAGCATAGAAATTCTGGCGGAAGGGTTCAACCTCTTCAACACCACCAATATTCGCTTTTTCAACACGGTCTATGGCGCGTCTGATTTTTGTCCGTTCGATCCGACAGCGTTCGGCTGCCCGGCCACGCCCTCCGGGTTGCGCGAAGGATCGCCGAATCCGCTGTACGGCACGCCTCGCGCCGTGTTTAATCCACGGCAGATTCAGCTGGCTGTGAAGTTCAACTTCTAGCCGGCGTTCTGCCTATTCATCCCGGCGGGTCCGGTCCGAGTACTCCACTCGGACCGGGCCTGAGCGGAGACCAGATCAGCGGAAATCACGGAACGGCGCGCGCGACACGAAAAACTCTGATGGCCGACTCCACTACCTCGTCTGACGCTCCCGCGCTTTCCTTCCCCGCCCTCGGGGCACGCCGGATTCTCCTACTGGGCGGCATCAGTCTCATTCTCGTGGGCATGATCTTCGGCGATATCTTTGCGGTCTTTATCCTGCACCAGAATGCCAGCCGCGTCGGCGCGAATCTAGCAGGCGCGGCGCACGCCGCACTGGCAGGCGATGCTTCCGCGGCGCAGTCGTACTTCCAGAACGTCGGCGCGTTCCTGGAAAACCGCGGCACCAAAGTCGATACGCACGTGCACATGATCGACTTCGGCTATCTCGCTCTGCTGCTCGCCGTACTCGAACCGTGGATCGCCTTCTCCGCCGCCGCAAAACGCCGCATCGCGTGGACTTTTCTCGCGGGCGCTTGGCTGCTTCCCATCGGCGTCTTTCTCATTCACTATGTCGGGCTCGCGCATAGCCCTTTCGAAAGCATTGGCTGGGCCAGCATCTTCGCCGACTTCGGCGGCTTGCTGGTCCTCCTGGCACTCCTCGCGTACCTCGTCGGCTTCTGGAAGCACTTGCGCTCGCCAGTGCGCCAAGCGCAAAAGGACCAACTGCTGGCAACTTGCGTCTCCGGCACGCCCATGCTGCTCACCGGCGGCATTCTGCTCATCCTGCTGGGCTTCTTCGGCGGCGCCTATTACGCGGCTTTCGATCTTTACCGCCACGAAGCGCAAGACTTCACCAATCTCTCCGAGATGACTGCGGCCGCCGCAGTCAACGACGCGCAAAGCGTCGACCGCGCTCTCAACGACTACGGCCAGCTGCAAGGCGATAAAGCGGTGAAGATCGCCGCGCACGCGCACGCCATCGAATTCGGCCTGCTGGCGATGATGCTGGCTTTCTTCCAGCCGTTCGTAAATCTCAGCGAACGGTGGAGGCGCCGCTGGGCCGCGATTCTGCTGCTCGGTTCGCTGCTGCTTCCGGTCTGCGTCTTCTTCGAGTTGCAATACGGCTTGCTCGCCGGGGGTTTCGCGGACTTCGGCGGCTTCCTGGTGATCCTCGCGCTTTTCGCCATGTGGATCGGCATTTTGCGTTACGCCGGCCGACTCGACGCCAACAGCTTGCAAAAAAGCGGAGCGAACGAAGCATGAGCCTCGCGCGCCGCATCCTTATTATTGGTGGCATCGCGCTGGCGCTCTGGGGCATGGCGTACGGGCTGTGGTATGCCGTCTTCGCGGAGCACCAAGCGCTCGACACTATCGGCGCGTCGCTCTCGTCCGCTTTTGCAAACGCTGCCGAGCGCCATCCAGCGCGCGCGCATGCCGCCCTCGGGGAATATCGCGAAGCCAAGTATGTTTACGACCGCCAGGTAGACGTCCACGGGCATTGGATCGGCCTCGCGATGCTCTTGATCGTGCTGGGCATCGGCCTCGACCGCGTGCTCTTCTCGGAGCGCAGCAAACTCCTGCTATCGCTCGGCGCTTTTCTCGGAGCGATACTTTTCCCGCTTGGCGTTTTGCTGCAAACCATCGACCACGGCAGCGCGCCGCGCGTCATCGCCATCGTCGGCTCAGCGCTCATCATCATTACCCTCGGCGCATTCGCCCTCGGCTTTTCCCGCCCCCACCTGTCGTCGAAGTAAACTTCGCACTCTTCAACAATCGAAAAACGCCGTCTCGCCGGCCCCTTGCAGAATCACGTTCCACTCCAGCACGCCTTCCTTGCCTGCCACTTTTTTGGCGATCAGCGTCTCGCGCCGCCACGCATCCACCTGCTTGAGCGCAAAATCCTCTCCGTTCGCGGGATCGTCCGGAAAATAAATGCGCGTCACCAGCCGAATCAGCAGCCCGCGCATAAACACAGACACCGCAATATGCGGTGCTTGCCATTTTCCGGCCGGGCCTGGGACGCGCCCGGGCTTGATCGTGGCGAAATGAAATTTGCCGTCGTCGTCCGTGGCGCAGCGCCCGCAACCTTGAACTGCGGCTCGATCGACTTGGCCACGCTAACCGGCGAACTCTTCGGCGCCACGGCGGTTCCGATCCTCGGCGGCGCGCTGGCGCACAAGTATGGCCTGGGATTTCCGCTGTGGATGGCTGCGGGGGAACCCTGCTTATTTTTGTCGTGGCCCTCTTTCTGAAGGAAAGAGGGCAAAGGCCAGCACATTCCAAACGAGGCTAAGCATCGAGGGCCCACGCGAATACGACGGCGTCTTCTAAGCTGGACCGCCCGAAGATCCCGTCAAATCCATAACTTCTCATTCAACGGAATTCCCTTCTCTCGGCAATAACTCACGTAATGGTTGATAAACCAAAACACGTCCAGCGTATCCGTCACGTTGTCCTGCTCGTCGTAGAACTCCAGCGATCCATTCATGAAGAACATGGTCTTCATGCCGTCATCCGAAACCAGAGTGTGCGTCACGCCCGGACTTTCCCGCACGTAACTCCCCGCTTTGGCCACCCAGTCGTATTCGAGATAGCGCCAGCTTCCTTCCAGCGTGCACGCTGTCACCGAACCCCGATGCCGGTGGCGGCCCAGCATCCCGCCTTCTTTCACCCACAAAACATTCACGTAATAATTGTTGCGCACATCAAACGCGATGTGCCGGATGAACACATTCGGGGCAAAAGGCACATACGGCGACAAACTCTCGCTGTCGCCAATCTCCACATCCGGCCGCCCGAATTCGTGGTACATCGCATCCAGATTGCTCAGCTTGCTCTTCGCATAGATCGTGGACATTTGCTCCTCCCAATTCGCTCCATCTCGCTGCGCAAAAGCATGGTCCATCCCGGCAAATCGCGCCGATAGTAACATGCCCCCTCTCCTCCGCTAATTCAGTTTACTGGCGAGGATCTCGGCGGCAAAAACGGACAGCTTTCTGAAGAGGGGTTCGGCGAGTGCTTCCCTTTCGTGGGGTGGAAGCTTCAGGTGCTGCCCGACTTGCGATTCCATGTCCTGAAGTTGTTTAGAGGGCGCGATCTCCGCCAGTCGACGGAATAGCAGTTGGTGTGCTCGCTTGCGTTCCATCACTTCGAGTCCGTCCAGAATCTGGCGATGCGACGTACCCTCCCAAATCGCAAGAATCATGGCTTCGCGAAGCCAGCGGTCCGCGCCAAACTCGGCGAGTACGCCGAGCCCGCCGTGCACTTCCATGGCCCACTTTGCAGTATCCACGGCCAACTCGGCGGTCCAGTATTTCGCCAAGTGGGCCACCAGCCGAAACAGGTGATAGCGGTCGGAGTACGGCGGCCGCTCCATCCACACCTCGTTCAGTAGCTGAACTGATTCCCACGCCAAGGCAAACGCCGATCGAAGAGCACGCAAGCGATTTTCGAATTGATGACGAAGGAGCGGCTGATCGAGAATCGGCTTGCCGAAGGCAGCGCGGCGCTCGGCATAGGAAAGCGCGTCGGCCATCGCGCGCTGTGCCAGCGCGACGCTCACTACGCTGTTCGCCACGCGCGAGAGGTTCAACACTTCGAGGATCAGGTAAACTCCGGAGTCCGCCGAGCCGAGCAGGTAGCCTTCGGCGTCTCGCAACTCGACTTCTCCGGTTGGAACAGAGCGGGTGGCAATCTTGTCCTTCAGCCGCCGGATAAAATAGTTGAGTTCACCATTTTTGCGGTATCGCGGCACCAGGAACAAAGCCAAGCCGCGCACACCTGCCGCGGCTCCTTGCGGGCGCGCAGCTACAACTGCTAACTCTGCCCCGACATTGCTGGCAAAATATTTGTCGCCAGTCAAGAGCCAGGCATCGCCCGCGGGCCGGGCCATGGTCTCGACAGCGGCTCCTAAATCCGAGCCGCCTTTGATCTCCGTCATCCAAGTAGCGCCCTGCCACACGGAATCGTCTTTCCGCGAGAGTTGCGGCAGAAAGCGCGTCTGCAATTCAGGGCTGCCATATTTCGCGAGAGGAACGGCCGTGCCGAGCGAAACCGTGTACGGGCAGCAAATCCCGGGATCGTGGAAGGAAATGTTGTAGATCAGTGAATAAGTGGGGAGCAGCGATTGTTCTTCCAAGGCGCGCCAAACGACTCCGGACCGGTAACCCCGGCGCAAAATGGTTTGATATTCGCGAGGGTAGAGAATTTCATCGACGCGTTTTCCGAGACGATCGAACATGCGCAACCACGGCGTTCCGGCACGGTCGATGGCGCCGGAAATGGCTACGCCTTCGCTCTTCCACCAACCTTCCTCGGCTTGGAGCATGTCGCGGTGCGGGATATCTGGAAGCCTGCTTTGCAGAAAGGTCAGAGGCGAACGCAGCGCGTCGAGGCCGGTCATTTGAGCGCATGTTAGGTCGGCAGGCTAGGCGCGTCAAGCCGTTCTCGGGTGAGCCTCAGCCCGCTTATGGCTTGTCTGATGACTCCACAGACTTGCGGTGAGCTTCCTGGGTGCACTCGAAAGCTTGATCAGCGTGTTCCATGGCCTGCGTGGAATGCTCGTACCCGGTCTGGTGATCTTCCTCAGCGTGGAATGCAGAAGCAGCGCGGTGAGCGTGTGCGGCGAGTTGGTGGTATTCGGCAGCTCGCTGGTGCGATTCATTAGGCATAGCATGGCTCCGGTACGGTGCCTACTCAACCCTACAAACTCGAGATCCTAATGGAATCGGGACCTGCGAACTGTTCCGACCCACAGCGGCTGCGTGGAATTCACAACAAGGATGCGCTAACCCTTCCAGACGTATTTACCGCACGAACAGGGGACGGTCTCGGCGGGATGTTTCTTTTCCAAGATTTGGCGACAAACAGGACATTTTCTCTGCCACATATTCATACCTGTCATTTCTCTCACGAAAGGGCCCATCAGCAACGTCAGCTTAGGCGTGCGCAGCGGGCCTGTCTGTCGCAATTGGCACACGGACAAATGTGTTTCGTTTTGCACAGAGTTGGAGCGCTGCGCGAGTGCAGCTGCGGACACGCTTGAAGGATGATCGCGAGCCTGGGCGCGTTGCGCGGGGATAGAGAAGCGCCGCACGCAAAGATGAAGCGGGCCATCAGCCTGTGCTGTTGCGTTGGCGTCTATTTGCGTTCCGTTTAGCCGAGGGTACAATTACGCTGCGCTGGTGACCGGAATAGTAGAAAGGTTCCGGCGGCGCGCTCCCACATGCCCCGCTCAAACGATAAGCATAAGATTATCGAACACTACGATATGGTTAGCCCGTACTACCGCGCGCTATGGGGCGAGCATTTGCATCATGGGTATTGGATTCGCGGGGATGAGTCGAAGGAAAAAGCGCAGATTCAGCTGATCGAGCATTTGGCGCAGTTCGCTAACGTAAAGCCGGGCGCGGATATTCTGGATATCGGGTGCGGATTCGGCGCTAGCGGTCTTTATCTAGCCAAACATTATGATGCGGTGGTGACGGGGATAACGATTTCGGCGGTGCAGGTCGATATGGCCATCCAAGCTGCGGCTAGGGAACAACTGAAGGCGCAGTTTCTGTTGATGGACGCGGAGGCGATGGACTTCCAGAAACAGTTCGATGTGCTGTGGTCCATCGAATCGATTTCCCACTATCAGGATCGTCAGGGTTTCTTCGCTTCAGCAGCCAAGCTGCTGAGGCCGGGAGGCTCGTTTGCGGTGATCGACTGGTTCAAGAAAGAGAATCTGACGCCCACAGAGACGCGGAAATATATCGAGCCCATCGAAAAGGGTATGTTCGTGGAATTACAGGAAATGAGTGCGTACGAACAATTCTTGATCAAAAATAAGCTACAAATCACGCGGCGCGAGATCTTGAACAAGAACTGCGCCAAGACCTGGGATGTGTGCCTGGACATTATTAAGGATAAGAGTTTCTGGGCGCTGGCGGCGAAGCAGGGCAAGCACTTTGTATCCTATCTCAAGACTTTTAAGGCGATGCGCGCGGGATTCGCTTCGGGGAATTTCGTTTACGGGCTGTTTGTGGCGACGGCCGTGCAAAGGCCGGGCTGACGCGCTAAGCGGACGGCCGGGCTTCGCGATGTAGAGCGAAATTCGCTGTGGGGCTGCGCGCGATCAACTGCGCTGCAAGCCGCGTGGCACTAGCGGCAGCCCAGCCAACCGCACGCCTGTTGCGTCAAAAATAGCGTTGCCGATGGCCGGGGCGACCGCCATGATCGGGGTCTCGCCAGCTCCCGCGGAAGGAATATCATTGCGATCCAGCAGAATGGCTTCGATTTCGGGAACGTCTCGAAATCTCGGTAAGCGATACGTCGCGAAATGCGGATTCTGGATGCGCCCGTTTTCAAAGGCGATGGCTTCGAAAAGCGCTCCACCCAGCCCTTGAATCATTGCGCCGACGACTTGATTGCGCAGGCCGTCCGGATTGACGATCGCGCCGCACTCGAACGTCTCCACAAGCCGTACCACGCGCACGTCGCCGGATACGCGATCGACCGCGACCTCGGCACAAGTGGCCACGTAGCTTCCCTTTTCCGTTCCGCACGCCAGGCCAAATCCTTGCCCTTCCTTCGTCTTCTGGCGAGGCCAGCCAAAGGGTTTTGCGGCAGCTTGCAGGACGGTGCGTAGCCGCGGATCGGAAAGATTTTTCAGCCGGAACTCAAGCGGGTCGAACTGTGCCGTGCGCGCCAGCGCGTCCATATGCGTTTCGCGCGCAAAATGATTCGCGGTTCCCGCCAGGCCGCGGTACGACCCGCTCCGCAAGATTAACGGAGCCTGGTGGAACTCCGTTCGCTGGTTCGCGACGTCATACGGCGTTTCAATCCCAGACATGCCGGAGTGGTAGTTGTGAAAATCCCATGCCGTAATTTTCCCATCCGCAGCGATAGCGCTTTTGATTTCGATCAAGCCGGCCGGCCGGAAATACGCCCAGGTGAATTCTTCCTCCCGCGTCCACACCACTTTCACGGGCCGCCCAGCAGCGCGCGCGAGGCGAGCCGCTTCGAGCGCCGCATCGCTCGTATGCTTTCCTCCGTACGCGGAACCGGTGTCCGGAACAATCACGCGGACGCTGCTTTCCGGAATGTGAAAGGTGTCCGCCAGTTCATCGCGGTTGGCAAACGGCCTTTGCGTGCCCGTCCACACGGTGAGCTTTCCGTCCGCCCATTCCGCCACCGCCGCGCGCGGCTCCAGCGGAGCGTGCGCAATATATTCGACCGTGTAGCTGGCATCGAGCCGGTGAACAGCGCGCGCCAGGGCGTTCTCGACGGAACCCTTTTCTTTGCGAAAACGGGCGTCGGTTTGCGCCGCGGCATTTTGTTTCAGATAGGAGAAGATCTCCTTATTGGAAATCTGCGGCACTTCTTTCCACTCGGCGCGCGTCGCCGCAAGCGCCTTCTGCGCCTCCATCTCGGTCGGGGCCGCCACGCCGACGAAATCTCCGTCGCGAACCACGATCACGCCTTGCATTGCTTTCGCCGCACTATTCTCAAACTGCACCAGCGTCGCGCCGAAGGACGGCGGCCGGAGCACTTTGCCGTACAGCATTCCTGGCCGGCGCAAATCCGGTGTGTACTGGTGCCGGCCGGTCACGAAGTCGCGCCCGTCCACCTTGGGAATCGATTTCCCGGCAACGGTCCATTGCGCGGCTGGCGTGACCGGATCATCAGCGGGAATGCTTTGGGTTAACGTTTTGCCTCGCGCGAGTTCAGCGTAACGGAGTGAGCGTCCCGACGCAGCGTCGGTGACCTTGCCATCGCCGGCCACTAATTTCTCCGGGCCAACATTCCATTCTTTCGCCGCCGCATCCACGAGCAACGAGCGCGCGGCCGCCGCGACGCGACGCAATTGCGGCGTAATCGTCGGCGTCGTGCGGCTGCCAAATGTTCCCGCATCAAACGGCGTCAGCGCCGTGTCGCCGGTGACCATGCGAACAGTCTCGAACGGAACGCGCAGCTCATCCGCAACGGTTTGCGCGAGCCCTGTCCGAATGTTCTGGCCGACTTCGACCTTGCCCGTGAACGCTGTCACGCCGCCATCTTCTCCGATGTGCAGCCAGGCGCTGATTTCTTTCGGCAACTCCTCCGCGTGGAAAGCGTGCGGAGACGCGGCGGTCTCCTGCATCGCGAGCGAGTCCTTGGCGGCAGCAAACACCACGATTCCAGCACCGAGCAGCTTGAAAAAGTCGCGGCGCGCCAACTCGAAGTGATGCATCGAGCCGGCGCGGAATTCATAGCGCTCCGGTTCAGTAGCGAATTGCTTTCGCGGCCGGCTCATTGCCTGTGCTCCTGCAGCAACTTCGCCGCTTCGCGTACGGCATCAATAATTCGCGGGTGCGTGCCGCAACGGCAGACATTGCCCTGCAAAAACTGCACAATTTCCGAAGTGGCGGGATTCGCATTCGTTTGTAGCAGCCCGACGCTGCTCATGATCATGCCCGATGTGCAATACGCACACTGAAACGCGCCCGCATCCAGAAACGCTTGCTGCACCGGATGCAACTTGCCGTTTTTCTCGAGACCTTCGATGGTCGTGACCGGCTTCCCCTCAGCTGCGCGCACCGGCATTTGACACGAACGGCGCGGCGCTCCACCGATCAACACGGTACAAGCGCCGCATTGCCCTTCCCCGCAGCCATATTTGGTGCCGGTCAGTCCGATTTCATCGCGCAAGACGCCGAGAAGCGGCGCCTCCGGATCGCTCTGCACGGAGTATTTTTTGCCGTTGACCTCAAGCTCAATCAGCTTTGCCATTGTTCCCCCTCAAGCGCAAAAACACTTCGCGATGCTTATTTCTTGTGACAAGTTTCGCACGCCGTCTTCGCATGGTTCATTTCGTGGCAGCTCAAACAACCGAACATCGTCGCGACGCTGCTGGCCTCGGACATCGCCTCCATCTCGCGGACCTCGCCGTGGCACGTCTCGCATTTCACTCCCGCTCCAAGATGCGCGCGGTGCGCCCAGGAAATCCCCGGCAGCACGGTGTACACGCGCACCCACGGAATCGGTTTCTTCGCCTCCGCGTACCCGGCGAGCTTTTGAATCGCCGGCTTGTCTTTGGCAATCGTGACATGGCATTGCATGCATTTGCCGGTCTCGGGAAAGGTCATGAGCTTGCCCGGTTCAGGATTCGTGTGGCATTCCTTGCATTGCAGCCCGAACGCTAAATGCTGTTTGTGGCTGTACGGAATCGGCTGCGTTGGCGGCTTGTGCTCGGACGGATTGTCTGGAACCATGCGCTTCGGCGCAGTCGAAGAGACCTGTTGCGCCGGCAAACCGACTGCGACGACCAGCAGCGCCACAACAGCCGCCATCATCAATGCAAGAGTGATGCTTCCGCTTTGCCCTCTCACCAACTCGCCTCTCAATCAGCAGAATTTCGCTAAGCTTTCTTGCTCAATACTTCCTCGATACTCGTCCCAAAATCCTTCAGCATCACCGTCGCCGCGTTGCGTCCCGGTCCTCCGGTCACTGAACCTCCCGGATGCGTAGTAGCTCCGGTTTGATACAGCCCCGGAATCGGCATGCGGTGCTGCGCCCAACCAGGCATCGGCCTCATCGCCCCGACCTGTGAAGCGCTTTGCGCGCCTGCGTGAGCACTGCCGTGCCAGAAATGCGGATTCATGCGTTCCAGATCCAACGGGCTCTCGATGAATCGCGCGAGAATCTTGTCATCCGTCAGATTCGGAGCGAAGCGCCGCAAGAATTTGAGATTCGCCGCAGACACCTCGTTCTTGATGTCATCCCAGTGTTGCGGACCCTCCTTCAGCTCGTACGGCTGCCATCCCACCACTTTCACCGTGTGCATTCCCGCCGGAGCGCGGGTTGGATCGGCCACGCTGCAGGAAATAATCTGCAGCGGCGGATCCTCAAGGTTCGGCACGCCTCGTGCGTCGTCGTACGCAAAACGCAACGCGCGCTCGGGACTGACCAGAATTCCCGCCTCCACCGGCGAAAGCGTCCCGCCGTCCACCGCAAACTTCGGCGGGTCGCTCGTGGCATAGTGCGTGACGAACATGGCATTCTCCGCCTGCCAGGTGTCCACGCCGTCCACAAAATCCTGGCCCCACAATTCGCGCGGCGCCATGTCCACCAGATGCTTGATGTGAATCGTCGAAACCACCGCTTTCTCTGCGCGATAGGACTTTCCATCGTCGCATTCCACTCCCACGCATTTCCCGTTCTCCACGATCAGCCGCCGCACCCACGTATTGGTCACGACCACCGCGCCATGCGCCTCGAGAAAACGCGCCAGTGCCTGCGTCAGCATTCCTGATCCGCCTTTCGGAAAAGGCCGTCCGGAGTGCTGCTGTCGCGGCGTTGCGTACGCCAGCCGCCCGGTCATCGGTGAATCCGGCGGCTCGGCGGCCAGATGCGACATGTACAGCATGAACGTGCGGCAATGATCGTCCTCGAAAGTGTCGCGAATGATTTCCCATGCGGACATCGCCAGCCGCCGTTGCCAGGTCTTGCCCCACGGCTGCTGCGCCAGCAGATCGTTCAGCGGCTTGCCAAAACCGATCGGCGTGAAGCTCGCTCCCATCAGCACGGGTTTGACGGCGTCAAACTCGCTCAGCATTTTTCGATACGCCAGCGCATCCTTCTTGGAAAACTTGGCGAATTCCCCGCAAGTGCGGTCCAGGTCCCGCCACTGCGTCAGGTAGGTCCCGTCCGGAAAAGGAACGTGAAAAATCGGATCAGGATCCACGTACTCAAGTCCATAGTCGCCCAGCTTGAGCTCGTCGTTCTTGATCATCGGATTGTCGAGCAGAAACGTGTGCGCGGTGGAGCATACGTCGTCATTGAATCCGCGCAGCGTCAGTTGCGCCGTCTTAACCCCGCCTCCGATCTTCGGCCGGCCTTCCAGAATCAGGCAACGGTAGCCGGCCTTAGCCAAATACGCTGCGGTAATCAAGCTGTTGTGCCCGGCTCCTGCCACGACGATGTCGAAGCGATCCCCTGCTGCGGCGGATTGTCCGCTCAGCGCCATGTGTTTGACGGCTAGCGGCGCAATCGCCGCTCCTTTGACAAATCCGCGCCTCGTCATTCTGCTCATGTTCTCTCTCCCAACCGGCAGCTACGCCTTCTTCACCACTTCCTCGATGCTCGTCCCGAAATCTTTCAGCATCACTGCCGCGGCATTTCTCCCCGGTCCGCCGGTCACCGAACCGCCGGGATGCGTCGTGGCACCCGTCTGATACAGCCCAGGAATCGGCATGCGGTGCTGCGCCCAGCCCGCCACCGGCCGCATCGCACCGGATTGCGCCGGGTTCGACGCTCCCGCGTGGCAACTGCCATGCCAGTTGTGGGGATTCATGCGTTCGAGATCGAGCGGGCTCTCGATGGTCCGCGCGAGAATCTTGTCGTCCGTCAAATTTGGTGAGAAACGCCGAAGATAATTGAGATTCGCGTCGGAGACTTGCCGCTTGATAGCGTCCCAGTGTTGCGGACCTTCTTTCAGCGCGTACGGCTGATACGCCACGACCTTGACCGTGTGCATTCCGGCAGGCGCGCGGCTGGGATCAGCGATGGTGCAGCAAATCACGTGCAGCGGCGGCTCGTCGGTATTCACTGCGCCGCGCGCGTAGTCGTAACTCATGCGCAACGCTCGGTCAGAACTGGCCATCATCCCTGAATGCACCGGCGAAAGTGTTTTGCCGCCTTCTACCACATACTTCGGCGGCTCTGTCGTCGCGTAATTCGTTGCGAACAACGTGAGTCCCGCTTCCCACGCTTCTACGCCCTCTACAAACTCCGCGCCCCACAATTCGCGCGGCGCCATGTCCACCAGGTGCTTCACGTGAATCGTCGAGAGGACTGCCTTGTTCGCGCGAAAGGCGCTGCCATCCGCACAATCGACGCCGACGCACTTGTCGCCTTCGACCACCAGCTGCTTCACCCATTTGTTCGCAAGCACCACGCCGCCGTGCGCTTCGATATAGCGCGACAGCGCTTCCGATAGCGCGCCCGATCCGCGTTTCGGCAAAGGGCGGCTTTCCCGTTGCTGATGCAGCGGAATATACGCCGCGCGCCCCGTCATCGGGTCTTGCAAAGGTTGCAATGAGTACGGACAACCCGTCATGAAGGCGCGGCAATGATCGTCCTCAAACGTATCGCGAAGAATCTCCCAGGCCGAGAGCGCCAGCCTCCGCTGCCACAGTTTGCCACGCGGATGCTCCGCCAGGCGCTCGTTGATCGGCTTTCCAAATCCTACCGGCGAGAACGTCACAGCATTGAGCAGAGGCTTCACGGTTTCGTATTCCGTGATCATCCTTCGGTACGCGTCTCCATCTTTTTTGGAAAACTTGGCGAATTCAGCGCAGGTGCGGTCAAGATCGCGCCACTGCGTCAGATAACTGCCGTCAGGAAACGGCATGTGAAACACTGGAT
Organism: Candidatus Dormiibacterota bacterium; assembly: GCA_035601655.1. GTDB lineage: Bacteria > Acidobacteriota > Terriglobia > Acidiferrales > UBA7541 > Acidiferrum. The sequence goes on along the minus strand of DATNNV010000037.1, from coordinate 61,341 downwards.
CCGGATAGATGTACTCGAGTCCATAGTCCCCGAGCTTCAGTTCATCATCTCGCAACAAAGGATTGCCGTGAATTCCGTTGTGCGCCGACGAACACACGTCATGCCTGAATCCGCGCAACGTCAGCTCCGCCGATTTTACTCCGCCGCCCACAATCGGCCGCCCTTCGAGCACCACACACTTATAGCCCGCCTTTGCAAGATACGCCGCAGCGATCAGGCTGTTGTGCCCCGCTCCGGCAACGACGATGTCGTACTGCTCAGCCATGCGCGTCCCGTCGATCTTCGTGAAAAAAACACCGCCACTAAAAGCTAGCCCGCGATCGTCACGCTAGATTCTGCTGCAGCGTCTCCCGATCGATTTCCTTCTCCCATCGCGCCACCACCAGCGTCGCCACTCCATTCCCCACCATGTTCACGGTTGCGCGGCACATGCTCATGAACCGGTCGATTCCCAGAATGATGGCCATCCCCGCCACCGGAATCGTCGGAATCACCATCATCGTCGCCACCAGCGCGATAAACGCCGCTCCTTGCACGCCGCTCGCTCCCTTCGACGTCAGCACCGCCACGCCAAGAATCGTCAATTGCTGCCCCAGCGTCAGCGGCGTATTCGTCGCTTGCGCCACGAACAGCGCCGCCAGCGTCATGTATATGCTTGTTCCGTCGGTGTTGAACGTGTACCCCGTCGGCACCACCAATCCCACCAGCGCTTTCGAACATCCCACCTTTTCCAGCTTCGTCATCAGCGTAGGCAATGCGGGCTCCGAAGAACTCACCGCCAGCACCAGCAAAATCTCTTCCCGGATGTACCACAGAAATTTCAGAATCCCGAATCCCGCCGCCCGCGCAATCAACCCCAGTATCAGCACCACGAAAAGTAGCGACGTCAGGTAAAACAACGCGATCAATTTCACCAGCGGTCCCAGCGACGCAATTCCAAATTTTCCGACCGTAAACGCCATCGCTCCGAACGCCCCGATCGGCGCGAACTTCATCACAATTCGTACCACGAAGAAAACCACCTGCGTCAACGCGTCGAAAACATCCATCAGCGGCTTGCACCGCGGCCCCACGATCGACAGCGCAAACCCGAAAAGGATCGACACCAACAAAACCTGCAGGATGTCTCCCTTTGCAAACGCATCCACCAGCGTATTGGGAATGACGTGCAGCAGAAAATCGCTGATGCTTTGCGCTTTCGCCTGTCCCGCGTAAGCCGCCACCGCTTTCGGATCCAGCGTCGCCGGATTAATGTTGAATCCGCTCCCGGGACGCACCAGATTGCCCACCACTAGTCCAATCGACAGCGCCAGCGTGCTCACCACCTCGAAATACAGCAGCGCTTTCCCGCCGACGCGGCCAACCTTCTTCATATCCTCCATGCCCGCGATTCCCGTAACCACCGTGCAAAAAATGATCACCGTAATGATCATCGTGATCAGCCGGATGAACGCATCGCCCAGCGGCTTCATGGCCGTCGCCGTCGCCGGACTCACGTAGCCAAGCATAATCGCCAGCGCCACTCCCGCAAGCACCTGAAACGACAATCCCATGTAAAAAGGTTTTTTCCGAGAGTTCGGCGTGGTCATTGTTGGGTCGGCAGACTGCGTGGTCCCGATGGAGCCCGCTCCTTCGCGTGCATCTCTTGAAAACTTGTTAGCCGAGCCGTTTTTCCGGTTCGCGAATCGCGTCCGCCAATTCGCTCAAAAACTCCGCGGCCCGCGCTCCATCCACCACGCGATGATCGCTCGAAAGCGTCAGCGTCATCATCGGCCGCACGCCTGGTTTGCCATCGACCGCTACCACGCGCTCGGAAATCCCGCCCACCGCCAGAATCGCAGCCTGAGGCGGCGTAATAATCGCGGTGAACGCGTCCACCTTGTACATCCCCAGATTGCTGATCGTAAAAGTCCCGCCCGTGATGTCCGCCGGACGCAGCCGGTTCGCCCGCGCCCGCTCCGCCAAATCGCGCCGCTGCTCCGAAATCTTGGCCAACGCCGCGGTATCCGCGCCCGCGATCACCGGCGCGACAACTCCGTCCTTCACCGCCATCGCCACACTAATGTTAATTCCCGCATTCATCTGAACCGCCGACCCCGTCCAGCTCGCATACATCCTCGGATGCTTTGCCAACACCCGCGCCACCAGCGCAATCAGCAAGTCCGTGATCGAAAGCTTTGCTCCATTCGCCTTCTCGACTTCCGCGCCGAACCGTTTCTGCGCCGCCAAGATCCCGCCGGCGTCGACATCGCGCACCACGAAGAAGTGCGGCACGCTCGTCCAACTCTGCGTCGTCCGCTCCGCCATCAGCCGCGCCACCGGACTCAGCGCTTCCGCTGTCGCCACTGGCGCAGCCGCGACCATTGTCGCTCCCGCCGATCCCGCCGCCTGCACATCCTCCGTCGTAATAATCCCGTCCGGCCCAGTTCCCCGCATCCGCGCGATATCCACGCCCAGTTCTTTCGCCAGCCGTCGCGCCTTCGGCGAAAGCTGCGCAGCAGCTCCAGTCGTAGCCGCAACTGCAACGGCAGGAGCAGCCGGCGCCGCAGCCGCAGCACCTGCAGCGCCAGAAGAAGCGCTCGAAGCTCGCGCCGAGGGCGCAACCATCGTCGTCTTGGCCGGAGCAACTTCACCCGGCCCCACGATCCACGCAATCGTCTCCCCCACCGGAACCACCGCGCCCACACCCGCCGTCACGCCCGCAAGCACTCCGTCACCCGGAGCTTCGATCTCGACCACCGCCTTGTCCGTTTCGATCTCGAGCAGCGGCTCGCCTTTGCTGACGCGCTCCCCTTCTTTCTTCCGCCACGCCAGCAGCTTCCCCGTTTCCTGCGCCATCTCCAACGCAGGCATCACCACGCTGATCGCCATAGTCCCCTTCAAAGGCCGCGGTCGTCTTCCTCAGTCCGTAGCTCCCACACGTTCCGTTTTCGCGCTAGCTTCCACCATTTTCGCAACGTGCCGGCTCGGCGCCGCTTCATTCTCCCGCGTCGTCGCAAGCGTTCCGTTCACCGTGTGATAGTGCACGCCCGCCACCAGCAACTCTTCCGCCGGAAACCGCGTAATCACTTCGTGCCCCGTTTCCGTCACCACAATTTCTTCTTCAATCCGCGCCGCACTCCATCCGTCCGTCGAAGGCCAGAACGTTTCCAGCGCAAACACCATCCCCGGTTTGATCTCGTACGAATGTTCCAGCGAAACCAGCCGGCTGATCACCGGCTTCTCCCAGATCGCCAGCCCAATCCCGTGCCCGTACTGCAGCGCAAACGCGGCTTCCTCATTCGGAAAGCCAAATTCCTGCGCCTTCGGCCACACCGACGCAATCTCACCGGTTGTCCGTCCCGGCCGCACCAGCGAAATCGCCGCATCCAGATAATCCCGGCACCGCTTGTACGCATCCACCATCGCATGTGACGCATACCCAATCGTGAAGCACCGGTAGTAGCACGTCCGGTAGCCCATATAGGAATGCAGAATGTCGTAGTACACCGGATCGCCCGGCCGCAGCACGCGATCCGAAAACACGTGCGGGTGCGGATTGCACCGCTCCCCCGAAATCGCGTTCACCGCTTCCACATACTCCGAACCCATGTCGTACAACACTTTGCTCACCAGTCCGACCGCCTGGTTCTCGCTCATCCCCGGTTTCATCGCCCGATAAAGTTCGTCGTACGCCGCATCCACCATCATCGCCGAATGATTCAGCAGCGAAATCTCGTCTTGCGTCTTGATCACCCGCGCATCGGACATGATCTGCTGCCCGTCAACCACAGTGATTCCTTCTTTCTGCAGCGCAAACAGAATCGGCGGCTCCACAATGTCCACGCCGAGCGGCTCCTTCGCCAATCCATGCTTCTCCAGCTCGATCTTGATCTTCCGCGCCACATCCTCCGCGCGCCCCATCTCCGGAGACATCGCTCCGCGCAACAGCGGAATCCCCGGCCGCGATCTTTCCCCCAGCCACGGGCAATTCAATTGGTGATGCCGAGCCGCCGAACCGAAATCCCAAAGAATCGGCTCGCCATTCTGCGGCAGCAGCGTAAACCGGCTCATTTTGTCCTGCGCCCACGATCCAATATGTGTCGACGTGATATACCGCACATTGTTCATGTCGAAGCACAGCAACGCGCCGCATTCTGACGCCGCCAGAAAACTTTTCGCGCGCGCCAGCCGCTCCTTTCGCAGCCGGTCAAAATCGATCCGGTTCTCCCAATCGACAGCCATGGCTCCATACGTTTTCAGCGCCATCGTCAGTCTCCTCCGGCCCTCAGGCCTTCCCGCAAAGCGCCCGCGCTGCTTCAAATACCGTTTGTTCCGTCGGCACCGTTAAATCTTCCAGCGGCGGCGAAAATGGAATCGGCACGTGCATCGCACCCATCCGTCTCACCGGCGCTTCCAGACTGTAGAACGCGCCTTCCGCAATCGTTGCCGCGATTTCGCCCGTCACTCCATACCGCCCGTACCCTTCATCCATCACGATCACTCGCGACGTCTTCTTCGCGGACTCCACCAGCGTCTTCTCATCCAGCGGCCAAGTCGTCCGCGGGTCCACCACTTCCGCGCTAATCCCGATAGCCTCCAGCAGCACCGCCGCGCCCAGCGCCACTTGCACCATGCTGCTCGTCGCCACGAGTGTGATGTCCTCGCCCACGCGCTTCACATCCGCCACGCCCAGCGGCACCGTATATTCCCCCTCCGGCACCGGCCCTTTGATCTTGTACATCATCTTGTCTTCGAAAAAGACCACCGGATTCTCATCGCGAATCGCCGTCTTCAGCAGCCCTTTCGCATCGTACGGCGTCGATGGCAGCACCACTTTCAACCCCGGCACGTGGCTTAGCCACGCATGCAGCGACTGCGAATGCTGCGCCGCCGACCTCCGCGTCGCTCCCAGCGTCGTCCGCAGCACCATCGGCACTTTCCACGTTCCGCCCGACATGTAGTGGACCTTCGCCGCCTGATTCACCATCTGGTCCATCGTCAGCGTCAGAAAATCGCCGAACATGATATCCACCACCGGCCGCATTCCCGTCATCGCCGCCCCAACACCCACGCCCGTAAATCCCGCTTCCGAAATCGGCGTGTCAATCACCCGCTCGGTTCCAAACTCTTCCACCAGGCCCGAAAGCACTTTGAACGGCGTCCCCGCTTCCGCAACGTCCTCGCCCAATATGCACACCCGCGAATCGCGCCGCATTTCTTCCGCCAGCGCTTCCCGAATCGCTTGTGCGAATGTCAACTCCCTCGTAGCTGTCTCAGGCATACACGTCCTGGTCCACTTCCTCGGGTCCCGGATACGGCGCCGCAATCGCAAACTCCACCGCCGTTTTCATCTCCGCCCTCACTTCGTTCTGCACCCGTTCAAACGCCGCGGCATCCGCCAGCTTTTCCGCCAGCAGCCAGTCCGCAAAGTTCTTGATCGGGTCGCGCTCCGTCTTCCACTTCTGCTCTTCTTCCTTCGTCCGGTAATACTCGCGCGCAATGTCCCCCACATGATGCCCGGTATAGCGGTACGTATCGCAAACCAGAAACGCCGGCCCTTCGCCTTTGCGCGCCCGGTCCACTAGCCTCTTGGCCGTCGCGTACACCGCTCGCACGTCCTGTCCATCCACGCTCTCCGACGGCAACCCAAACGCTCGCCCGCGCTGCAAGACATCGCCCGCCGTGGTCTCCGAGAAATGTGTGTACTCCGTATAAAGATTGTTCTCGCACGCGTAAATCACCGGCAGCTTCCACAGCGCCGCCAGATTCATCACCTCATACAAGACTCCCTGCCCCAGCGCGCCCTCCCCGAAAAAGCACACCGTCACTTGTTCCGTCCCCAGCTTCTTCGAGGAAAACGCCGCTCCCGTAGCGATTCCCGCGCTCCCTCCGACAATCGCGTTCGCTCCCAAATTTCCCGTTGCCGGATCGGCAATGTGCATCGAGCCGCCTTTTCCCCGGCAATATCCCGCCGCCTTCCCCAGCAGCTCCGCAAACATGCGGTCCGGCGAAGCCCCCTTGGCCACGCAGTGTCCGTGCCCGCGATGCGTGCTCGTGATGTAGTCGTTCGGCCGCAGCGCTTCGCAGATTCCCACCGCCACCGCTTCTTCGCCCACATACAAATGCGCCAGCCCCGGCATCAGCGCTCGCGTGTACAGCTCGTTCACCTGCTCCTCGAACAACCGGATCATCCACATCTTCCGGTACATCCGCATCCACAGCTCCACACCTTGCTCCACATTCGCCTTCTTTACATCCGTCGCCATCCTCATTGCTTCACTCCGGACATCTGCGCTAGCACCTCGAACACCACCGCAAAATCCTTTTCCACCAATCCCATTCCCCGCGCCGCCGTCAAGAACTCATTCGTCACCGCCGTCGTCGGCATCGGCACATCCAGTTGCCGCCCCAGTTCCAGCGCCAGCAGCATATCTTTCTGCATCATGTTCACGTTGAACCACGCCTCTTCCGGCATCTTCAACACGAACGGTCCGCGATACTGCACCATCGGCGAAGCGATCACGCTGTGCGTCAGCACGTCCACCGCCACCTCCCGCGCGATCCCGCTCTTTTCCGCCAGCAGCACTCCTTCGCAAAACGCCAGCATCTGCACCGCTAAACTCAAATTCGTTCCGATCTTCATTACCAGCGCCAGCCCGTTATCTCCCACGTGCGTCACTTTCGGCCCAACGTCCAGCAGCACCGGCTTCACCCGCTCAAACGTTTCTTTCTTCCCGCCCACCATCACCGACAGCTTTCCTTCTTGCAGCGTAATCACGCTCCCAGACACCGGCGCATCCACCATATCCGCGCCTTTCTCTCTCACCTTCGCCGCAATTTCCCGGCTGTACGCCGGGCTCACCGTGCTCATGTCCGCCAGAATCTTCCCCGGCTTCAGTCCCGCCAAAATTCCGTCCGCGCCATTCACAACCGCGCCCAGCGCCGCCGAATTCGTCACCATCGACAGCGTCACGTCCGCCGCTTCCGCCACCGCTCGCGGCGACTCCGCCCACTTCATTCCTTTCTTGATCAGCGCTTTCGCCTTGGCCCGCGTGCGGTTGTACCCCGTAACCGTATGGCCTTTGCCAAGCAGCCGGTTCACCATCTCGCTGCCCATCACTCCCAGTCCCACAAATCCCAGATTCGCCATCGAAACGTCTCTCTCCTCGTCGAATTAACCCTGCAACTCCGCCAACCCTATTTCCGCCCTGGACTCTCCGAATCTTCCCGCACTTGCTTCAAATGCGCTCGCATTGCATCCCGCGCCCCGCGCGGATCGCGGTGCTCGACGGCTTCCAGTATTTTCTTGTGGTGATACTGTCCGCGCTCCGGCCCGCCATCCACCTGAAAAATCCGCATCCGCTGGTCCCGCAACACCGCCACTATGGAATCGATCAGCGAAAGGATCAGCGAATTCGACGCCGCTTCCGCCAGCGCCAAATGAAAATCCAGGTCCGCTTCGATAAACGCTTCCGGATCGTGCCTCGCCGTGTCCATCACCGCGACGGCTTCCCGCATCGTCGCAATCGCCTCCTCATCCGCCCGCGCCGCCGCGAGTCCCGCGATTTCCGGCTCCAGAATCTCTCGCACTTCCACCAGTTGCGCCGTGCCGTCCGGCTGCTCCGCGCGCATCATTCTTCCCAACGACTGCCGCACCGATGGCGGCGTTCCGTTCGTAACGAACGTTCCGCGCCCCGGATACGCTTCCACCAGCCCCTTCTCCCGCAGCGCCTTCACCGCTTCCCGTACCGCCGTGCGGCTCACTCCAAATTGGTGCGCGAAGTCCCGCTCCGCCGGAAGCTGGTCTCCCGGCTTCAGCGCGCCCTTCAAAATCGATTCCTCGATCTGCTTCACGATCTGCTCGTAAAGCCGTGAAGTGGTCACCACTTTGTACATACTTGCCTCTTCCGAACGCGCCAGCCTCCGCACCTTCACAACGCGCCTACTTCACCCACACGGTTTTCACGTTCGTAAACTCGCGAATCCCAAAGGTGCTCAATTCCCTTCCATACCCGGACTTCTTCACTCCGCCGAACGGAACCCGCGGATCGGATGCCACCATCTGATTCACGAACACCATTCCCGCTTCCAGCTCGCTGATGAATTGCTCCTGCTCCTTCGCATCGTTCGTCCAAGCGCTTGCGCCCAATCCGAACCGCGTATCATTCGCAATGCGAATCGCATCGTGAATGTCCTTCGCGCGAAACACCGACGCCACCGGCCCAAAAAACTCTTCCTTGTACGCCGGCGATTCCTTGGGCACATTTGTCAGCACTGTCGGCAGATAATAATTCCCGGGCATTTTCGCGGCTTTGCCGCCCGTCAGTACTCGCCCGCCCATTTCCACCGTTTTCTGCACGTCCGCATGCAGCGTTTCCACGGCATCCGGCGTGGCCAGCGGCCCTACATCCGTCTTCTCGTCAAACGGATCGCCCAGCTTCAGCGCTTCCATCTTCGCCACGAATTCCTTCTCAAACCGCGCCGCAATCGGCTCCGCCACGATAAACCGCTTCGCCGAAATGCAAGACTGTCCGTTGTTGATCGTCCGCGCTTTCACCGCCATGGTCACCGCTTCTTCCAGATTCGCGCTCGGCATCACGATGAACGGATCGCTTCCTCCCAGCTCCAGCACCACTTTCTTGATGCGCTTCGCCGCCCCCGCTCCCACTTTTGCGCCGGCGTCCTCGCTTCCCGTCAGCGTCGCTGCGGCAATCCGATCGTCCGCCAGAATCTTGTCCACTTTGTCGGACCCGATCAGAAGCGTCTGAAACGCTCCTTCCGGAAAACCCGCTCTCCGCAGAATCTCTTCAATCTTCAGCGCGCATTGCGGAACATTCGAAGCATGCTTCAGCAGCCCCACGTTCCCGCCCATCAATCCCGGCGCGATAAATCGGAATACCTGCCAGAACGGAAAATTCCACGGCATCACCACCAGAATCACGCCCATCGGCTGGTACTTGATGTAGCTCCGGCTGGCGCTCGTTTCGATGACTTCGTCCGCCAGAAACTTCTCCGCGTTGTCTGCGTAGTACCGGCAGCCCCACGCGCACTTCACCGCTTCATCCACCGCTGATCGGTACGTCTTCCCCATCTCCAGCGTCATCAACTTCGCGAGTTCCGCCTTGTCGCTCTCCAGGATCTCCGCGGCTTTTCTCATCATCCCCGCGCGCTCCGCAAAGCTCAGCTTGCGGAACTTCGGAAATGTCTCCGCCGCCCGCTGGATCTTCTCTTCGATCGCCGCGTCCGTCAGCGCCTCGAATTTCTTCAGCACTTCTCCGTTTGCCGGATTTATGCTTGCGATGCCCATTCCGTTCTGCCCTCCGCGCCCTACCTCTTAACAATTCCTCCGCCAACAAAGCAACTCTGCAAAAAAATTGCTACTCTCCACGCAAGCAACGAACGACCCCAAACGCACCTGTGGCGCCTGCACGACTCAGTTCCAGCTGCTTTGTTGGTATTGAACGCACCATTTCCGCCGTTTCCGAGTGCACCCTTAAGGTCCGACCACTATACCGCAGCTTTTTGACTCGCGCAATTCCTTCCATCTCCTCCTCTTATCTTTCCGGTTGACACTTTTTATCGTAAGGTGGTACAGCGGTCCAACCTGAATGCCACTTCCATCTCTAAGCGCCGAAAGGATTCCCCAGGAATGAAATCAGGAGCGAACCAAGGAACGAACCGCAGACCCCGTTCAGCAGCCAAGTCCCCGCAAGCCAAAGCAAATCCCGGCAACCCCACCCGCCGCGAGTTCCTCCGCCAGACTGCCGGCGCCGCCCTCGCCCTCGCTGGTGGCCCCCTCGCCGCCTGGGCTGACCATCATGGCCACCCTTCTCCCAACAGCATCAGCTATCTGGATCGCCGCATGTACATCCGCAACATGGAGCTTCTCGCGCAGATCCGCGGCCACAATCGCAATGGCAAGATGCAGATGATGTCCATCGGCAGCCGCCGCTACTTATTCCAACAAGGCGATGTCATCGACGTCAGCGACGTCCGCAAACCGGTGTTTTACAACAAAGGCGGGTTCGAGGGGGGGCAGGTCCAGGTCGCTTACAACAAAGACTTAAAGAAATGGATTCTCATGACGGGCGCGCAAACTCCCATCACCGATTCGACGCCCGAAGCGCCCATGGGCAAGTACGACGATCCGCATCTCGACGACAAGCGCAAAAACTACAAAGGTCTCCGCGGCGTGCGCTTCTACGATTGCACCGACCCTTCGAAAATCATCAAGCTTTCTGAATTCAGTACCGGCGCAACCGGCCAGGGTACGCACCGCAATTATTACGACGGCGGCAAATACGCCTATCTCGATACTGCACCTGACGAATCCTTCAGCCACCAGCCCGGTTACTTCCGCCAACTGGTCAACGGCAACATGATCATCGATGCTTCCGACCCCTCTAGCGCCAAGGAAGTCTCCATGTGGTGGGTTCCCGGCTCGCGCAAAGGCGAAGAAGCCGAATACAACAAGTGGATTTGGTCCAAGCTCGTTCCGCCCAACGTCGTCGGCGACCAAACACCCTTCGCCGGCCTCCACGGTCCCGTCTATGTCCCCAAGAAGCTAGAAGACGGCGGCAATCGCGGCTACGGCGCTTTCGGCTGCAATGGTTTCATCATCCTCGACCTTTCCGATCCCAAGCATCAGAAAGAAATCGGCCGCTTCGAGCCGCCCGCGCAGTATTCCGGGATGGGCATCGCCTTCCACACCATCTATTGCGGACTTCTCGACCGCGGCTTCGTCATCACCAACGGCGAAACCACCAATTCAGATTGCAACCAGATCTATCTCCCCAACTGGGTCATCGACATTCGCGACGAAGAGCATCCCGTTCCGGTAGCCCAGTTGCCTCGTCCCATTCCTCCGCCCGAAGCCCCGTACCGCGATTTCTGCTTCAAACGCGGCCGCTTCGGCGCCCACAATCCGCCGCATCTAAAAGCTCCCGGCAAGGCGCGGCAGGAATTCATCGCCTATTCCTATTTCATCGCCGGTCTGCGCTGCTACGACATCGGCGACCTCTACAAGCCCGAAGAAGTCGCCTACTTCATCCCACCGCAAGGCGGCGATCTGAAGAAATTCGGCAGCTACGACCGCACCGTCGACAACGTCTTCATCGAATGGGATCGCAACATCATCTGGTGCGCCACCGACACCGGCCTGTACGCCCTGAGCTGCCCCAACCTGGGCAAGCCCATCCTCGATCCCATGTCCGTTACCGAATGGTCCCTCGAAGGACTAAACGAAGGCGCCGCATAACGCGGCGGAAAGATGGCGAATACATGGCGAACACGCGGCGACTGCGCTCGCAAAAAAGGACCTTATCGATGAAATCTCCATTACGTATTGCACTGTGTTTCGCTGTTCTCGCCGTCCTCAACGCGCCGTCGGCTCCGGCGCAATCGCCCAGCCCGCAGAAGATCCGCGCGATCACCTTGCTCGGCCGGCCTCTGCAATTCGTCGTCGCCGATAAGCAAGGCATCTTTGCCCGGTACGGTCTCGAAGTCGAGAACACCAACAAAGCCAATTCCGACGAAGTTCGCAGCGATCTCGCGGCGGGCAAGGGCGACATCGTCTATCTCGCACTCGACAACGCCGTCGCCATGGTCGAACTTGCCAAAGCCGACGCCGTCATCGTCATGGGCGGCGAAGGCTCGCAAAACGAACTGATCGCCCAACCCGAAATCAAATCGATCAAGGATTTGCGCGGCAAAACTCTCATCGTCGATGCCGTCAACACCGCGTACGCCCTGCAAATGAAAAAAATCCTCTCCTCCAACGGCCTCGAAGCCGGCCGCGACTACGAAATGAAAGCCTATGGCGCCACTCCCGCCCGCCTAATCGCCATGCGCGAGCACAAAGAGTTCGCCGGCTCCATGCTCGGTCCGCCAGCCTCCATCACCGCAAAACGCGAAGGCTTCGTCTCCCTCGGCTCCGTGCAAGATCTCATCGGTCCGTATCAGGCCGCCGGATTTTTCACCATGCGCCCGTGGGCCAAGGAACATCGCGACACCCTAGTGGCCTTCCTCGCCGCCTGCATCGAAGCGCAGCGCTGGATTCTTGCTCCGGAAAACAAGCCGCAAGTCATCGAACTCCTCGCAGCTCAATACAAACTCGCGCCTGAAGCTGCCGCGCAGGCTTATGAATCTCTGATGACGCGCCCCGGCGGCTACTCCAAAGACGCGCTGCTCGACTCCGCCGGATTCCAGAACGTGCTCAAGTTGCGCGCCGAAGTCGAAGGCCAGTGGGGCGGCCATCCGCCTGCGCGCGAAAAATACTACGACCCGTTCTACTACGACGCGGCGTTATCCAGACTAAAAGGGACCAAGTAAATGCGTCGAATTCGCGTTAACTCCACGCTTGCCACTCCTTTGTCCATGGCAGCCACCCTCATCGTAGCGTGTGCCGGGCTCTTCGCACCCGCCGCTAGAGCTCAGGCCGCCAAAGAACGCACCATCGACGAAATCAAAGTCGAAGCCATCAAGCGCGCCGAAAACGGCATGTACCCGCTCATCGGTCTGGACCCGGCCGACGTCAGCGAAGCATTTACGTCCATCAACTCTACCGACAACGACGAATGGGCCGCCGGCTTCAGCAAAATAGCCGACCGCTACATGGCCCAGGCCAAATCTCTCGAAGCCAGCGATCCCGCCAAAGCCAGCGCCGCATATGTACGCGCGTGGCGACTGTATTCTTTCGGACGCTGGCCCGTCCCGGCGTCTCCCGGGAAGCAACGCGCTTACGCCAAAGCGCTCGAGGCGTTTCTAGCTCACGCGCGGCTGCAGGACCCGCCCCTGGAAGTCGTGCACATTCCCTTTGAAGGCAAAGAAATCGTCGGCTACTTGCGTCTTCCGAAAAATGCCCAAGGCCCTGTGCCCGTAGTGATCGCCATCAGCGGCCTCGACTCCCGCAAGGAAGATCTCACCGAAAATTATGGCGCCATTCTTCCCTACGGCATTGGGTTCATCGGCGTCGATTCGCCCGGCACCGGCCAGGCACCCATCAAAGCCAGCGAAACCGCGGAGCGCATGTTCTCGAAAGTGCTCGACTACCTGCAAACCCGCCCCGAAGTCGACAAATCCAGAATCGGCATCAACGGGCAAAGCTTCGGCGCTTATTGGGCCACCAAACTCGCGGTCCTCGAGCACGCCCGCGTCAAAGCGGTGGTGGCGCAATCGCCCCCCGCCGACGCCACCTTCCAGAAAGACTTCGTCATCCAGAAAACGCTCGGCAACCGCGAGTATCTCTTCGGTCTCGGCCTCGCGCTCATGTCCATCTACGAAGGCGCAAAATCCGTGGACGACCTGGTTAGCATCTTTCCCAGGATGTCCCTGGTCACCCAGGGCCTGATCGGCAAACCCACATCATCGATGCTGCTGATTGCCGGGGCTTTGGACACGCAAGTTCCTATCTCCGATACGTACTTGATCCTTACCAGCGGCGATGTGCCGAAGGAGGCGTGGATCAATCCCCAAGGCGGACACCTCGGCCGCCAGGTGAAGGTGTGGCCGGATCCGGTGATCTTCCGTAAAGTCATCATCCCGTGGCTCGTCCTCAACCTCAGCGACAAGGCACCCGACTGATTCTTCGACGGTAGGCACATAGAGGCGGCGCGCCAGGCTCATGATTCCAAAGGGCTTCTGGTGCTGATCGTGAGCGTCGGGCGTAGTTAACAATAACACCCCCCTCCCCCGTGTTTTTTCGTAAGTGCGGATTCTAAAAGGGTTACGGCGCTGTTTTCCGTAAGTGCGGATTCTAAAAGACTTACTGGCGGACCATTGCGGCCAAGACCGGGCAAAACGCGGAGATCGTCTGTAAGTGCGGATTCTAAAGAAGATAGTGGCGACTGACGGGTGGCGAGTGGCGAGTGAAAAATCGAACGACGCTCTGGGTGCCATCCCGGTGTTTCTGCAAAAGAGTGCGCAAAGAACTGAAAAGTAAGGAGATGTGCTTCGTTTTCGTGGTGCAAAGTCGACAAAGAGCGAGAAGTTAGGGGTGGAGCGGGGGAAATTAGCAGGACGGCTGGGCGGCGCGACATAAAAGACAAGGACGGGATACCGATTACTGAAGGGCTATTATAGCACAAACGGCAATAAAGTCAAGGAAAAAATGAGTTCCACTTTGGGAAGGGGGCGGAGGAGGAGGGTTCTTTGGTGGCCCTTCGGGGCTCCGGATAAACTGACGGCTGGAAATGCCTGACGTAGCGTCGGACCCACTGGCGTAATTTCGGACCTAAAGATCCGACACGCTTAAGAGACCGCGATACAGATGGCCGCCCTGAACTGCGATATTGCGCCGGCCGCCCTAAAAGGACGGCCTCTGCGGGGCGGCGATCAGCTAACGGGAGCGGCGGAGTTGGTCTAGCCAGCGGGTGAGGGTTTGCTGATGGGGAGTGGCGACGTCGAGGAATTCGACGCCCATGCCTATACGGGGCTTGACGATGCGGACGACGGCGAGGGCTTCGACGGATTGGTCTTTTCTTTTCAAGGTGATGCGGATCCTGGCGTTCAACGCGAGCGGCCGGCTGGTGCAGACGAAGCAGCCGCCCAGAGAGAGGTCGGAAGTGACGCCGTCGGTGCGGGAGCCGGCCTCGAGATCGAGGATTTCGACGTCCGCGGCAAAGGGATAGCGAATGGCATAGCGGCGGTCGCGAATGGCAGTGCTGCGCGACGGCGCTTTTGCGAATCGGTCGTCCATGGAAATGACGTTGCTCACAGTCGTTGAGGGCCGAGGTGAAAACGGCTGTTCCGTTCGGGGGGACTTTCCCGGAGTTCTAGTGTGCCTGAGAGTAGGCGATGCGGGGGTTAATTTGGGCGGGCAAAGCGCCAAAAAGATAACAGTGGCTGGGCGGGACGTGGGTGAGTGCGAGAGGTTATTAGTGGGAACGACAAGCGGGGAGTGCGGCGGGCGAGCAGCGATAAAGCAGCATGCTAGGCTTGAAAATACAGGATTGTCTACTTATATGAATGAAGTCATACGCTCGGAAGGACTGCGGCAGAGTGACCGCGTGAGCTTCCGGATGCCTGTGGAAGCAACGTGGTTCACGAGCGCCGGACTGACGGCGAAACAGGTCGCGCAAACGCTGCTGGTGAGCCGCAACGGAGGGGTGCTGAAGGTCACGGAGAGGCTGACGGTAGGACTAGAACTGACCTTGAAACGCCAGTGCGAAGGCGACGAAACCAAGACGGCGCGAGCGCGGGTGGTGGCGGAGATCGATCACGAGGCTGACGGGTTCCTCTACGCGATGCACATTCTTGAGCCGCGGGTGGATTTCTGGGACATCGATTTTCCGGCGCCGCACAAAGGCGAGGAAGCGCTGGCACGATTGCTGATGGAATGCAGCTTCTGCCAGCGGCGCGAAGTGGCGTACCTGAACGAACTGGAGCTGAAATCGTTCGAGATCCGGAAATGCGTGGCGCGGCTTTGCAAGCATTGCGACACGCCATCGATCTGGATCGAAGCGCAGTCAGAATGGAAGACCGCGGAAATTCCGGTGGTGCGCGTGCCGGTGGACGAGCGCATGACGCCGCGGAGGAATCGGCCGCGGGTGAAAGCGCGAGTGCTGGCGTGCATACGGCAGCGGGGATTTCAGGAAGAGATTGCGGTGTGCGAGGATTTGTCGAAGGGCGGGATCAGCTTCCGGAGCCGAAACCAGTATGCGGAGGGGAGCCGGGTGGAGATTGCGGTGCCGTACACGCCGGGGAGCGGGGCGATATTCGTGCCGATCCGGATCGTTTTCTCGCAGCGGATTGCGGCGGCGGGATTGTTCCGGCATGGGGCGGCTTATATACGGTTGCCGATTGATACGTAGTAGGGAAACGAAAGAGTTTAACGCAGAGGCGCAGAGGACGCAGAGAAGAGTAAGTGCGACAGAGTTTTCCCACACAAGTAGTTGGTTCCATATAACAAGAGGTCAGGATTTGCAGTGTCAGCGCTTCGCGGACACAGCTGCTATGAAGTTTACGCTGCACAGGCAAGAGTGCCTGTGCTACTGGCGGCCGTGTGGCAGAAACCTGTGTGGGGTTGAGATCGAAGGTCCGCCTCAGAAGGCGGACCCTACGATTAAAACAAGAGTCAGGATTTGCGGTGTCAGCGCTTTGCGGACACAGCTGCTATGAAGTTTACGCTGCACAGGCAAGAGTGCCTGTGCTACTGGCGGACCCTACAGCGATTAAGAAAACTTAGTCGAGGGCGGGGACGGCGGTGCGTTCCTGGCGGCGGCGATGCAGGTAGTGCATGGAGATGTTGAGGAAGATTTCGCCGCAGGAGGTTTCGATGGAGAGGACCATGGCTTCGGTGTCGGCGCTTCCGGCGAGGCCTTCGTCGCTGGAGTGAATTTCGGGCGGAAAAACCTTGAAGCGGAAGCCCTGGTCGTTGAGCAGAGTGACGGAGTTGCCGATGACCATGTTGGCGAGCTCGCAGACGGTTTCGCGGACGACTTGCTCGCTGTTGGGAACTTCCTCGCCGGCCAGCTTGCAGGCGATTTTCAGCGCGACTTCGGGCGCGAGGTCGAGAATCACGCGGCCTTCGATGTCGCCCTTGATGGCGATGAGCGCAGCAACGCCCTTGCGGCGATAGGCTTCTTCGCCCATGGCGAGATCACCGATCTTCGTCGGGCCCTGGAGGGACTCGGCGAAGACGGCGTCGGCAGCGTCGATGAACGGCTGGATGAGTTCCATTCTCATGAGCGGTGTTCTCCTGCGAGAGCGACGGGACCTCCGACAGCGGCGGGGTCGTCACTCAAGACATAGCGAAGGATTTCGTACAGGACTTCGGGCTTGACGGGTTTCTGGACGAAGTGCTTCGCCCCTTTTTGAAGAGCGGCGAGAATATTTTCCTGATAACCCACAGACGACACCATGACGATGCGCGCGTCGGCATGCTGGCGGACGATGCGTTCGACGGCTTCGATGCCTTCCATCTGCGGCATGGTGATGTCCATGAGCACGATGTCGGGCTTGGTGCGGTTGAACTCGGCGATGGCGGTGAGGCCGTCTCCGGCTTCGCCCGCGACTTCGCCGCCAAACATCTCGATCATCTTGATGAGATTTTTGCGAGCGAAGACGGAATCGTCCACGACGAGATAGCGGACGGGCTGAGTGTCTTTCCTGAGCAGAGCGGCGAATTGTGCCATGGCCTTCTCCTTGTCGCAGCACACGGAATCAAGTGCGTTGCGACGGAACGGTGGTCCTTTCGGATTTATCGTTCTTTTCTTTATCGAATTTTTCGGATCTATCGGACTTGTCGGCACTCGAACGGTCGGCGCCATACTGGCTGATGAGATGGCTGCCGAGCGAATCGAGGGGCAAAATTTTTGTGACGTGGCCTTTGAGAATGGCGGCGCGGGGCATGCCGCTGACCACGCAGGAATCTTCACTTTGCGCGAGAGTCATGCCGCCGGCGGCTTTGATGGCGCCGAGACCTTCGGCCCCGTCTTCGCCCATGCCGGTCATGATGATGCCGACGGCAGTGAGGGCGAATTCCTGCGCGACGGAGTGAAAGAGCACGTCGGCGGAAGGGCGGTGACCGTTGATGGGCGCGCCGTCAGAAAGAATCACCATGTCTCCGCGAGGCATGCGGCGGACCATCATGTGGCGATTGCCGGGGCAAATAAGTGCGCGGCCGGCGAGGAGCAAATCACCGGAACGCGCTTCCTGGACATCGAGGGCACAGCATTCATCGAGGCGCCTGGCAAACATTTCGGTGAAGCCTTCGGGCATGTGCTGGACGATGAGAATGGAGGAAGGAAAGTCCGCGGGAAGCTGCGACAAGACAAATTGCAAAGCGTTGGGGCCGCCAGTGGAGATGCCGATAGCGATGACGCGACTGGGCGGAAGCGAAGAGCGCGCGCCTTTCTTGGGGCGCTGAGGATCGTCGGCGACAATGGCAGGCGGGAGTCTGCGTCCCACGACGCGTTTGGCGACTTTGATTTTATCGATGAGAGCGTCAGCGATGGTTTCAAGACGGCCGGTGGAGGCATCGACGGGCTTGGCGATGAAGTCGACGGCGCCGAGAGCGAGAGCCTTGAGCGTGGCGTAGGCGCCTTCTTTCGAATGAGTGCTGAAGAGAATGACGGGCAGCGGAGCGCGGCGCATGATGAGGCGGAGAGTTTCCATGCCGTCCATGCGGGGCATCTCGAGATCGAGGGTGACGACGTCGGGCTTGAGCTCTTCGATTTTTTTGAGAGCGAAAGCGCCGTCCATGGCGGTGCCGACGACCTCGATGGAGGGGTCGCGGGCGAGGATGGCGGGAATGAGTTTGCGCATCAACGCGGAATCATCGACAACCAAGACACGGATGCGTTCGCTCATGCGATCGCTCCTAGCGGGGTGGCGCGAGAGAGGCGCGAGAGAACGGCGGGAACGTTGAGGATCAGGACGACGGTGCCATCGCCGAGAATCGAAGCACCGCTGACCAGGTCGCTGGGAATGATGTCCGTGGGCAAGGCTTTGATGACCAGTTCTTCTTCGCCGACGAGACTGTCTACGAGGAGGCCGAAGCGCTTTTCGGCGGCGCCGATGACGATGACGAAATTCTTTTTGTGAGCGGGCTTGGTGTCGACGGCGTGCAGCCGGTTCAAGTGATTGAGGCGCACGAGGGTGAGAATCTGATCGCGCAGGCGAAGGACTTCGCGCTGGTCGACGCGCTGGATGTCCTGATCGTGGATGCGGGTGATTTCAACGACCGAGGAAAGCGGAACGGCAAAGAGACGTCCGCCGACGCGAAAGAGCAACGCTTGAATACTGGCGAGGGTGAGCGGTGCGCGAAGCTGAATAGTAGCGCCTTTGCCTGGCTGCGAGGAGAGATGGACGGTGCCTTTGAGGCGGTCGAGGACGGTGCGCACGACGTCCATGCCGATGCCGCGTCCGGAAACTTCGGTGATTTCGGCGGCGGTGCTGAAACCGGGCTCGAAGATGAGGTTGAGAGCATCCTGGTCGGTGATGCGCTGGAATTCGGCGGCGCTGAGGATGCCTTTTTCGAGGGCGCGCTTTTTTACGGCGGGAACGTCGATGCCGCGGCCATCGTCGCGGATTTCAATGACGACTTGGGTGCCCTGGTGATAGGCGTTGAGATAGATAGTGCCGCGAGCGGGTTTGCCGGCGCTGATGCGCTCTTCGGCAGGCTCGATGCCGTGGTCGACGGCGTTGCGAACAATGTGCATGAGCGGTTCGGCGAGGGCGTCGAGAATGCCTTTGTCGAGGTCGGTGTTCTGGCCGGAGAGCTCGAGGGCGACGTCTTTGCCGCATTGCTTGGCGACGTCGCGAACGACGCGCGGAAAGCGGCGGAAGAGCTGTTCGACGGGAACCATACGAATTTTCAGGACGCACTTGTGCAGTTCGTCGAGGACGCGGGACTGAAAAGCGAGAGCGTCGGCTAGTTTGCCGCGGGCAGGATCCTTGGAATGACGCTGATCGAATTCGGAGAGCGTACGGTGGAGCATGGACTTGCCGATGATGAGCTCGCCGACGAGATTCATGATGGCGTCGATGCGGGCAGCTTCGACGCGAAGGCTGTTTTCGGCGACGGCGGCGACGGCGGAGCTTGCGCCGGGTTGCTTCGCTGCGGCATTTTCTTCCGGGTCGGCAGGGTGGGCGGCGACTTGCGCGGCTTGGGCATCGAGAAGGTCGCCGAGAAGTTCGTGGTCGAGAGCTTCGGCGGTGGCGGCGCGTTCGAGACGCACGTCGGAAACGATGGAAGGAATTTTACAACGCTGGAGAATGCGCTCTTCGGATTGAATGCTGGCAACCGCGGCTTCGACGACTTCGACGGAGGCAGCAGCGACGTTATCTTCAGGGCGGAGTGCGATCACCGTGCCGGTGCCGTGAAGAACATTGCGAATGAGCTGGAAGGCGGCGGCGCGCATGAGGCTGTTGGGATCGATGCGCAGGGCGATGTTGTAAACGGTGTCGCCGCGATGCACGGCTTCAGAAATCATCAACTGCTCGTACTCGGACCAGGCAAATTTTGCGGGAACTTCTTGCGCGGGCGGCTGCGCTTCGCTCGGGGGCGTTCCGGCAAGGAGCAAGCCGCGAATCATGGCGTGGAGAGCTTCCATGGCGGGCGGATCGATGCGGCGCTGGTAAGCGGCGAGCATGGCTTCGAAGCTGTCCGCGGCGGCGAGGACGACTTCAGCAAGCTGGGGGCCGCGGGACTCCGCGATGTGCGGAGTGAGCACGTCTTCGAGTTCGTGAGCGAGTTCGCTGAGTTTGTGAAAGCCGCAGGCGGCGGAATCGCCCTTGAGCGTGTGCACGGCGCGGCGGACGCGGCGAATGACGGCTTCGTCGGTGGGACGCGCTTCGAGCTCGAGGCCGGCTTCGTTGAGAGACTGCAGCAGTTCGCCGGCGCTCTCGAAAAAGAGAGCGCGAAGCTCGGCGCTGCGATCTTCGGGAGGACGGCTCAAGGAGCGGCCTCAATTCTTTGGTAGGCGGTGCCGTTGTTGAGGTGCACCATGCGAAATTTTTGGGTGAGGCCGAAGAGGCTTTCGGCGTGGCCGACGAAGAGGTAGCCGGTGGGATTCAAGCAATGCCAGAATTTTTCGATGAGGCGCTTTTGTTCGGCTTCGTCGAAATAAATCATGACGTTACGGCACAAGATCATGTCGTTGCGGCGGGGGAGAAATTCGGTTTTGAGATTGTGGAAGTCGAATTGAACGAGATCTTTAAGCTGTTTTTTTACGGCGTACTTATCGCCGGCCTTTTCGAAGTAGCGGAGGCGGACGGTGTAGTCGACAGGCTCCATCTGCTGCTCGGTGTACAGTCCTTCGCCGCCAGCGCGCAGGCTGGCGTAGCTGATGTCCGAAGCCACGATTTCGAGTTTCCATGGCGGAGGAATGAGCGGCTTGGGCGAAGGCATTTCAAACGGCAGCGGGTTGCGCAGGTAGTAGTAAGCGAGAGCATCGGCGATAAGAATGGCGACAGAGTAGGCTTCCTGGCCGGAGGAGCAGCCGGCGCTCCAAACGCGGAGAGTGAAATCGCGGCGCTCTTGTTTGCGGCGAAGAACGTCTTCGAGAACGGTTTTCTGCAGGAGATCGAGCTGCGGGCGATTGCGGAAAAAACTGGTTTCGTTGACGGTGAGATTCTCGAGGAGCAGCGCGAGTTCGGCTTTGCCTTCGCGGCTGGTGAGCAGGCGATAGTAGCTGTAGAAGGAATCGAGCTGGCAGACTTTCAGGCGGCGCTGCAAGCGGTCCTTGAGAAAATGGGAGCGGCGCTCATCAAAGAACATGCCGCATTCCTGATAGACGAGAGTTTGCAGCAACTTCAATTCGGCTTCGGTGAGCTGAATCTGGGCGGTAAGAGTTCCCATAGCGTGATCGGGCGGCGATCCGGCGGTTCAGCTGCGTTCAGGCGCGATGCGAACGAGCTTTACTTGGCGGCGGCGACGGGTTCCGCGACCTCCTCGAGGCGTTTGAACTCCGGGCGATGCAAAAGCTTGGTGATGTCGAGCAGAATGATGAGGCGGCCTTTGAGCTTGCCGACGCCAGTGACGTAACTGGATTCGCCTTCGGCGAAGACCGTGCCGGGCGCTTCGATTTCCGAAGGCGGAATTTTGAGCACTTCGGAAGCGGCGTTAACGATGAGGCCGAGCAGCTTGTTGTCCAGCTCGACGACGAGAATGCGATTCTTCTTGTCGTGATGGACTTCGGTCTGGCCGAAGCGTTTACGCAGATCCATCACCGGAATGATTTTGCCGCGCAGATTGATCACACCCTCGATGAGATCGGGCGCGCTGGGAACCGCGGTGATCTCGGGAACGCGCACGATTTCGCGAACGGCGCCGATACGCACGCCGTACGTTTCATTTCCGATGCGAAACCCGACGACCTGTAGATCCTTTTCCATCAGCGAGTCTCCGCGCCCTCAGGAGCGAACCAGCTCGGCGTACTCGGACTCTTCCGAACGCCGGGAATCGCCGGGGCGCCGCTGGCCGCGAACATCGGCCTTGTGCGGGCGGTTCTGGCTCATCGAGCGGTCGAGAGAGAAACGGTCCATGCTGTCGAGCAAATTGCGGGAAAGCTTGAGCATCTGCTCGGCGGCGGCGGAAAGCTCAGTGGAACTGGAAGCGGACTGCTGCACGAGTTCGCGCATCTTGTCCATGGCGCGGACGACGGCTTGCGCACCGGAAGCTTGCTCCTCGACCGCGGAATTAATTTCCTGGGTGATTTCGGTCAAGCGGCTGGTGGCTTTGGCGATTTGCGCGGAGCCGACGGATTGTTCGTTGGTGGCGGCGCCGATTTCCTGGGAGAACTTGTAGACTTCGGTGACCACGTTGGAGATTTTGTGGAGAGCGGCGCCGAGATCGTTGCCGAGGTTGAGCCCTTCCTCGACGATGCGGGTGCTGCGTTCCATGTTTTCGACGGCTTGCTTGGCTTCGCGCTGAATGCTTTGGATGAGGTCGGCGATTTCCTTGGTGGACTGGGTGGATTTTTCGGCGAGCTTGCGGACTTCGTCGGCAACAACCGCGAAGCCGAGGCCGTGTTCGCCGGCACGCGCCGCTTCGATGGCGGCGTTCAAGGCCAGGAGGTTGGTTTGTTCCGCGAGATCGTCGATGACTTCAATGATCTTGCCGATATCGTCGGCGCGGTGGCCGAGAATGTTAATGATTTCCGCGGAAGATTGAATGGCGTGATTGGTGCGGTTGAGGCCGTCAGTGGCCTTCTCCATGGTCTGAATGCCGGTGACGACTTCTTCGCGGGAACGGTTGGCGATGTCGAGTAGAACTTTGGCGGTATCCGCGACGCGCTGAATGGAAGTGACCATCTGATCGATGGAGGCGGAGGTTTCCGCGACGCTGGAAGCTTGCACCTGGGTGTTCTTGACGACGTTCTGCACGTTGACGCTCATCTCGTGCATGGTGCTGGTGACTTCCTCGATGGCGGAAGAGGCTTGTACGCTGACCTTGGCCGATTCGTCGGCGGCGCCGGCAACCTGATTGGAGCCGGCGGAAACCTGGCCGGCGGAATCGCGCGTGGTGCGGACCAGATCCTGCAAACCGTGGGACATGCGCAAGAAAGCGTTGCCGAGGGTGTCGCGCTTCGAACGCGGCACGACTTCGACAGTCAAATCGCCTTCGGCGACAGCCATCGAAACGCTGGCCATTTCTTTGAGGTACGCGACCATATTATTGAAGGTGGTGGCCAGTGCGCCGATTTCGTCGTTGCGATGAATGTCGATGTTCTGGTCAAGGTCGCCGGAATCGCCGATTTCGCGGGCCACGGTGATCAGGTGCGTCAGCGGCTCGGTGATCGACCGCGCGGTGTAGACGGCAATGAACCCGCCGGCGATGAGAGCGATCAACGTGCCAACCGTGGTTACGGCAGTGCTGATGGTGCTGGCGCGGCCTGCCGAAGCCGTCGTTTCGTCCAGCGCTTTGCCAATGTCGGAATTCGTCTGATCGAGGACCACGGAGGATTTAGTGAGCCAGGAGGCCGGGTCTTTTTGCAGATAGAAGATCTGCAGATCGGAAACGGTGGCGTCGCCGGAATCGACCTGGTGGCGTTTGGCAAGCAGCGGCTTGGCGAAGTTGTCGGCCCAACTGGCTTCGGTGCTGTCCACTTGAATCAAAGCGGTGCGCACAGCCTCGTTGGAAGCCTGCGCCTGGCCGCGCTTGATCATGTCGCTCAGGTCGGTCAAGCCCTTGTTGACTTTCTCCTCGTCGCGCGGATCGCCGCTCAGCAGGAAATTGTTCAAGTTGAGGCTGTTCAACATGATTTCGTAGCGCACGGCCTCGAGACTGCGCACGCTGTCGAGAGCCAGCTTGGCGTCTCTCCGCGCCGAACTCTCCTTGATGCCCGCGATGATGTTGACGAAAAAGAGCAGCGAGATTACGGCGAGGATGGTTCCAAAGCCGATGTACAGTTTCTTGCCAATGGTCATTGCCAATTGCCTCCGCTCGCCGCGTTTCGCGGCTTGCTTCAGAGCGCCCCCAGCGGAGCGGCCTCTTGCTCACGCGCGCTTCTTAGTTCCCAGACCCCTTAAAATCGAATTCGACAACTTGCGTGGTCTCTTCCGGCGCCGGCACGAACTTCCATTCCTTGACGGCGTCCTGGCAGACCTGAACGAGCAACGGATGTCCGCCGACCACGCGCGTGCTTTTGACATGGCCATCGGGTGTGATGACGACTTCAATTTTGACTTTTCCGGTAACGTTCATGCGCCGCGCGAGCTCGGGATACGCTGGCGTGGTTTTGTTCTTGACCTTGCGCTTGCCTTCGTCGGTCGTACCCATCTGCGCGAATGCGCTGGCTCCCAAAAAGAAACAGGCCGCCGCAGCCGCGAGCACTTTGCAAGTCCTACGAGATCTCATCGACACCCACCCCTCCTGACAAAGGTAGATAACCCCGCGGTAGAGAAGGCACGTGGGCTGCCACGGCCCGGCCAGTTACACCGCAAAAGAATTTCCCGGCGCATCGTGCCTAAGTGTCAGACCGGCATAGCTTTACGAGCACGCACCACAATCGCGAAGAGCGGTTGGCGTTCTGCAGATGTCTCAATCGACATGGCAAGAGCGTCGCGGGGTCTCAGGCTGAGACGTGGGCCAGTTCGACAAGCTCTGAAGGCATACACGAACTAGCAACAAAGGACCGGAGTACGGTTGACTCAGAATGAGACTGGCGCTTACCGTGGAGGCGTGGCGGTCTTAGCAATTTGAGACAGACGTTCGCCGCAACCTCTCATGCCTGAAGCCAAGCGCAAACTGCGAAGTCGCGTGCTCGCCGTGCCGAGTAAGCCTGCCGCGGAATCTCCTGCTGCGCAGCGCGCCGCCGACCTGATGGCGCTGGCCGTTGAAGCGGCGCAATCGCGGCATCTCCCCGATTTCTTGCAACGTTTTGCGGAACGCTCGGTACAAATGCTGAAAGCCGCGTGGGGCGGAGTTGCGGTGTTCCGCGGGCGCGAGACGGAACTGCACGTCGCGGGAGAAATAGAAAGCGCCGACTCGCCTTCCGGGATGAACTGGCTGCTGGAACGAGCGCGCGAACCACGGAGCGGGATCGAAATCGTGCCGCTGGATGCACGGCTCGCGGCATCGTTGAAGGGCGCGACGCCCATGGCCAGCGCTGTCCTGGTGCCGATTGCGGCCAGCGACGGCGAGCGTCTGGGTACGCTGTGCCTGCTGATGGACCGGAAGGCGATCAGCACCGACGAGGTCCATTTGCTGGAAGCGCTGGCGAGCCACGCCGCGCTCTCGCTGGAAAACTTTCGGCGCTTTTCGCAACTAGAGCGCTCCAAGCGTCAGTGGGTCGAAGACATCGATGCGATCAGCGATTACATCGTGGTGCACGACCGGGCCTGGAAGATCGTGCGCACCAACCGCTCGCTGGCTTCGCATCTCGGCGTGCCGCCGGTCGCGCTGGTAGGCGAGGCCATGGGCACGCTGCGGCAGATTGCGGAAACGGGCAGCGCGCTTCCCTGCCCCTTTTGCAAGGACACGGAACAGGTGCGTGAAGAGTATGTTGCCGCTTCGGCGGAACGCATATTCCTGGTCTCCACTTCGCGAACTCCCGGACTTTCGGACGACGACACGCGAACCATCCATGTGCTCAAGGACATCACGGACCGCCGGGAAGCGGAGCGCCGCTACCGGGAGCTTTTCGACAGCATCCAAGAAGGCCTTTTCTTCGCCACGCCGGATGGACGTTTCCTGGACGTGAATGACGCCATGGTGCGGATGCTCGGCTACACATCGCGCGAAGAACTGCTGCGCGCCGACGTAAGCACGCACTTGTATCCGGCGCCGGAAGCACGTGAACGATTCCTCGAAGCACTGGCGGAGCGCGGAGTGCTGCGCAATTACGAAGAGACGCTGCGGCGCCAGGACGGAACGCTGCTGCACACGCTGCAGAACATCACCGCGGTGCGCGACGCGCGCGGACGAATCGTGCAGATTCGCGGCTTGATGCTGGACGTGACCGAGCAAAAGACCTTTCAATCGCAACTGCAGCGCGAACGCGACTTCAACCAGAAAATTCTGAACACCACGCAGAGCATGATCCTGGTTCTCGATACCGCGGGACTGATCAGCTACGCCAACCGGCGCTGCTACGAAGCCGGTTATCAAGAAGAAGAGTTGATCGGGCACCGGCTGGTGGTGTGGGTCGATCCTTCGCACCAGGAAGATTTCGAAGCGGCGCTGGAAACCACGGCGAACGGCCAGCAGGTGGAAAACATCGAGCTGCGGGTGCGCCGGAGCGACGGCTCGATGGGCCATTTTTCGATCAGCTTGAGCCCGATGCGCGACGAGCAGAACGCCGTGAACAGCATCGTGGTGGTGATGACGGACATCACGGATGCGACGCTGCTGCAGGCCAAGCTGGCGCACAGCGAGAGAATGGCGACGATTGGCAGGCTGGTCTCGGGCGTAGCGCACGAAGTGAACAATCCACTGGCGGCGATTCTGGGATTCACCGACCTGCTGCTGGAGAATCCGGAAGTGCCGGCTTCGGCGCGCGAAGATCTGGGAATCATCCTGCAAGAAACGCAGCGCACCAAGGATATCGTGCAGGACCTGCTGAGCTTTGCGCGGCAGCGGCCGGTGCAACGCGAACTGGTGCAGGTCAATCAGGTGCTGCGGCAGACGATCAAACTGCGCAGCTACGACTTCGCGAGCCACGGTGTCGAAGTCCAAGAGGATTTTGAAGATGCGCTGGCTCCGGCGTTAGGAGATGCTCAGCAACTGCAGCAAGTGTTTCTGAACATTCTAAATAACGCTTATGACGCGGTACAGGAAGCCAAGCAGCGAGGGAGAATCCACATCAGCACGCGGCGGATGGCGGACATCATTGAGGTGGCCATCTCGGATAACGGCCCGGGAATCGCGCAGCCGGAGCGCGTTTTTGATCCGTTCTACACCACAAAACATCCGGGTAAGGGGACCGGACTCGGTTTAAGCATTTGTTACGGAATTGTGCGCGCGCATGGCGGCGAGATTCAATGCGCGAACAACGACGACGGAGGCAGCACTTTCGTTGTGCGCGTCCCGGTGGCGACGGAGGCTACGGTTCGTTCGGCTGCGGCCAAAGAGGCTGGACGATGAAAGCAATCTTGTCCAGGAAAACGGTAGCGCCGATTCTCCTCATCGAAGACGAACCTTCGGTAATTGCCTTTCTACGAGCGGCGTTGGAACGCAAGGGATACGAAGTCGTTCATGCGTACTCGGGATCCGAAGGCTTGGAGCAGCTCAGCGGCGGAACGTTTGGGGGCGTCATCTCGGACATTCGCATGCCCGGTGCGGTGAACGGAGCCGATGTACATGCGTGGATTCAGGCGCACCGGCCGGAATTGCGCGAGCGCATCATCCTGATCAGCGGCGATACCGCCAATAGCGAGACGCAAGCTTTGCTGGCGCAAAGCGGCACGCCCTGCATCGAGAAACCTTTTCGAGTTCAGCAACTCATTTCTATCGTGGAGAAAACTTTCGGGAAACCATGAGCGCCGAGCCAAAAACACGATTATTGGTAGTCGATGACGAGCAAAGCATCCGGCGGTTGTGCATGACCATCGGAAACACGCTGGGATATGCCTGCACGGAAGCGGAAAGCGCCGAAGCGGCAATGGCCCGGCTGGAGGCGGACGCTCCGGATCTGCTCCTGACGGACCTTAAGCTCCCGACGAAGTCCGGTGTGGAGCTGCTGAAGCAGGCCAAGGCGCTGCTTCCGCACACGGAAGTGGCCATCATGACCGGCCACGGCTCGATCGAATCCGCGGTGGATGCGATGAAGCTCGGAGCCTACGACTATATTGAAAAGCCGTTTCGCGTGGAAAAGATGCGGCTTTTGCTGCAGCGCATGGCTGAGAAGGTTCGCCTGGTCACGGAAAACGAGTTTCTACGGGAGCGTGTGAACACCGAGGACAACCTCGACGGCATTATCGGCACTTCCGCAAACATCCAGGACGTAATGCGCATGATCGCGCGGCTCAAAGATACGCGGACCCCAGTGCTGATCGCGGGCGAGAGCGGTACGGGCAAGGAGCTGGTGGCGCGCGCGATCCACTTTCGCGGCGCCATGGCGAAAACGCCTTTTGTGGCCGTCGATTGCGGTTCACTGGTGCCAACGCTCATGGAGAGCGAGCTTTTCGGGTACGAGAAGGGCGCCTTCACCGGAGCGATGAAGTCGAAGGCCGGTCTTTTCGCGGCCGCGAATGGCGGCACGATTTTTCTGGACGAAATCGGCGAACTGCCGCTGGAGATGCAAGCCAAACTCTTGCGCGTGCTGCAGGAGAAGGAAGTGCGCCCGGTCGGCAGCAACGAAAATGTGGACGTCGACGTGCGCGTGATTGCCGCCACCAATCGCGACTTGGAAGCCGCGTATCGCGAAGGAACTTTTCGCAAGGATTTGTATTTCCGTTTGAACGTGGTGACCGTGCACCTGCCTCCGTTGCGCGACAGGCGTTCGGACATTCCCATGCTCGTGCATCACTTCCTGGACCGCTACGCCAAGGGCACGCCGCTCCAGGTGACTGCCGGGGCTATGAAGAGCTTGCTGCATTACGACTGGCCGGGAAATGTCCGTGAGCTGGAAAACTGCATCGCGCGGGCGGTGGCGTTGGGCGACCGCGACCGGCAGACTATCGATGTAATCGATCTGCCTCCGGCGATTCGCAGCGAACAGCCGGAAACAGCGGGCGGCGGGTCGGTCCAGGATGCCGCTTCGCTCTCCACCACAGCGCTCGCCGAAATGGAGCGGATGACCATACTCCGCGTTTTCGAGCAGGCCAACGGGGACAAGGCACTGGCCGGAAAAATGCTCGGAATCAGCCGCGCGACGCTATACCGGAAGCTGAAGCGCTACAACATTGCTCTCAAATCCGAGCTGGCGGAAGAGCAAGCACGCGGGCAGTCCAA
Source organism: Candidatus Dormiibacterota bacterium (assembly GCA_035601655.1). Classification (GTDB taxonomy): domain Bacteria; phylum Acidobacteriota; class Terriglobia; order Acidiferrales; family UBA7541; genus Acidiferrum. The sequence goes on along the minus strand of DATNNV010000037.1, from coordinate 32,522 downwards.
CTAACGGCGCGTCTCATGGCCGCTGGTTGACCACTTCTAGTTCAGAGCAATGAGACGCAGACGTTTCAGGCTGAGACGCGTGAGCCTGCGTTGGCCGGCCGGCAATTCCTAAGCCTCGCCGTTTCTGCAACTTCACCTCCGCACATCCGGTTCTTTTTTTGGCTCTCAGCGTGCACTTCCCCTGCTGGGCGGTTGCGTCTCACGGGTGTGGGGTGTGGCTGGCCGCGTGGCACAGTACAAAGGGAGCGCTCGCGAGGGCGTTCACGGGTTGCGAGGGTAAGTGAAGGGTTCACACGAGGCTGAGGTGGGCGCGCAGGTGGCAGACGAAGCGACTTGTGCCAAACAGTTGGCCCGTTTTTTTCCTTCGGCGTCAGCGGTTCGCATTCCCGTGCAGGTCACCGCGTTGCGCAACAGCGATAGCAGCCTGCGGGAATCCACGGTGGTCGAGTATTGCGGGCCAGAACACGCCATTTTTCTCTCGAAGCTGCCGTTGGAATTCGATGACCGGGTCAAATTGGATCGCGATCGGCGTGGACGTGCGGCGGAGGCGGCCGTGGTCGCGGTGCAGTATCAGGATGGACGAAAGGCCGTTGCCGTTCGATTCTTGCAGGGTGCTTGCGATTGGGTGACACAGCCGTGACAAAAATGCTGACGACACTGAACATCCCAGCTCCTGACCGAAAAGAAAGCCCTCGGCAGACGCAGTGGACGGAATCTTGCTCGGTGTTTCCGATTTACCTGGCGCTGGCGAAGCAGCTCGAGTTCGAGATCCCGTTTCCAGCGGGCCAGCGGACGTTGCCCGAGAAGCCGGAGATCGAGCTCTTCAGCCAGGTGCAGAGCTGGCTCGATTCGATGGATCAGCGGGTGCTGGTGCACCAACTGCGGCATCTTCTGCAGATGACCACGCTGAATGCAAGCGAGAGCGGCTTGCGGGCACTGATCCAGCGGCACTGGCGCAAATCGCTCAAGACGAAGACCGACCGCGACAAAGTGGACTTCTTGCTGGTGCAGTATTTCGCGCTGTGCGCGCCGCCCAAGATTTATCATAAGCAGATCGAAATTGCCGACGTAGCGCAGGTCATGCAACCAGTTCTCGGCGATGTCGGCACGAAGCCGCTCTCGTGGGCCGAGCCGCTGGAAAAGATGATCGTAGCGCTGCGAAGTCTTCGCGGCCTGCGCGAGATTCTCAAGACCGATTTCATCGAGCAAGGCCGCAAGGTCAAAGAGACTGCCGGCGATGGGTTCTACGAACCGCCGGCCATGGTTGCGTTCATCCGCTTCAACTTCCTTCTCCGCCGCACTTTGATCGAGCTAATGCACGCCGATCTCATTGCCATCCGCGCCGGCCTCAACCAGCTCGACGCTGCTGGTGCGCGCATTATCGACTGCCACCACTGCGGGCTTTCGTGCGCCGAGCCGCTCGCCAAAGTCAAAGAAATGGCCGACGAATGGAAGCAGCCCTTTCAAAAGGAATACACGGAACGCACCGTGAGCCAGGCGTTTGACAAGCTGCTGGGCTTGCGCACTGACGTCGAGCATGCTCTCGAGAAGGTTGCGGGAAAAACCATCGAAAATATGTCCGGCGCGCCGGCTGGCGCGCGGCCCGCTGCTTCTGCGCCTGTGCCGAGAAGCAACGAGCGCCCCGTCCAGAACGCGCAGCCACTTGTGGAGCCTGCGGCGGCGCTCGATTTTGAAACGTGCATGGAGCAAATCTGGGAGCAGCTCATCGCCACGCCTCCGACGAAAGGCCGCTCGATGACCACCGTAAAAATCGGCGGCGCGCGGATTCTGATGTCCTCGTGGGAGGTGACGGCATTCGTCAGCGAGAATGACACGACAGCGGAAGATTTGCGCCGCGCGGTCGTGGCTCGCGCCATGGTCACCGCGGCCCTCGAAGCGGCCAAAGAAACCGGCAACGCAACGTCATTGGGCCTAGCACTGCAAGTCGCGCGCGTCGAAGTGACGCGGCTGCAAGAGCGCGTCGACATCGCCAAGCAGGCAAAAGATACCGAAGCCGCTGTGAATCTGGGTATTAGCACGAAGCGCTTGCTATCCGCGCTGGACGAAGCGGAAAAGCTCTAGAAGCGGCCGGCCGGGCCGCAACTTCCGCGGGTGCGCACACAAGTTCGTGAAGAATTTGCAGGACGAGCCAGATTCATCTGGCTCTTGTGGGACAGAAACCGGGGAGCAGGCCTTCATTTGCGAAACGCAAGCGTGCTGATTCTTACCGACGAATCTGAATTTGCCCGATTGCTCACGTCGTGCTGGCAGACGGAACGCCAGGCTCCGGCGATCACGGTCCTCGGCAGTTCGCTTTGGCGGGAACACGAGATCGCGCCGCACGATCTGGTTGTCGTGGGTCCCGTGAAGGATGGCAAACTTGCGGGCATTCTGCGTTCGCTTGAACCGGCCGCTGCTGTGATTCTCTGCGCTCCGGCGGATTCCGGGGACCTAGGCAGTCTGCGGGTCAAGCACCCGCGGCTTGTCCATGTGCCGTTGCGCGAAGATTGGGCGCAGACGCTGCTGCTCGTCGCGGGCGAATCGCTTCGCCGCTCGGAAGCCGTACGTCTCGCACGGCAAGCCGAGCGTACCGCGAGCCAAAGCCAAAATTACGCCACTCTCGGCCGCTACATGATCGACATGAAGCACAGCGTTAACAACGCGCTGACTTCCATGCTAGGCAACGCCGAATTGTTGCTACTCGAGCCGGGCCAGCTTTCCGCGCAATCTCTGGCGCAAATCAAGACCATCCACAACATGGCCCTGCGCATCAACGAGATCATGCAGCGATTCTCATCGCTGGCGAACGAGATGAAAGAGTCTGAGAACATATCTCAAGCTGAGACGGAAGACCGCACGGCGACCCCTTTACCGCGCCGCTAGACATCACCGAACTCCGGCAAACCACGCATTCCAAAGCCTTTATACAATCCGGGCACATTACCGCAAGAACCCCTCAAGCTGGCCCCGCACTTGCACCTCTAGCCTTCGGATAACTCTGGAGAGACTTCGGCTGTGCTAAAGAAAGTGCTCATCGTCGACGATTCGCCTTCTCAGGTGCGGCTGATTCAAGGCCTGCTCGAAAACGAAGGCTACGCTCCGGTGGGGATCAGCGACCCGAAGCGCGTCGAAGAAGCCATCGCCGTGGAGCGCCCCAGCGTCATCCTGCTCGACGTGGTTATGCCGGAGCGCAACGGCTTTCAAGTTTGCCGCGAGCTCAAGGGCCATGCCGAATTCAATTCCATTCCGATAATCCTGGTGACCTCCAAAGACACCGCGAGCGATCGCTATTGGGGCGAGCAGCAGGGTGCCGACGGATATGTCACCAAACCGTTCACGCGCGAGGAACTTTTGCGCGCGGTGCGGCGTTTCGCGTAGTGAAATGAACTTGGGAGCGAACGAGAAGCAATGAACGAAGATTTTCATCTGACGCCACTGCCCGCGGACGCCGAGACCGGCGATCTGCTGGAAGCTCTCGGCCCGCTCGAGGAGCGGCCACCGGAGTCGCAGTACTGCGTCTTCCGCAGCGGCCGCGAACGTTTCTGCTTGCCGGTGCTGGACGTGGAAGAAGTCCTCGACTGGCCGCTGGTGACCAAGCTGCCGCTCGGCCCGGCCTACCTGGTCGGCATTTTCAATCTTCGCGGCTCGATCATTCCGCTGATCGACATCGCCATGACCGAAGGCCGGCGTCCCGGTCTTTTGCCGAAGCACGTCGTCGTTGCCTCCCTTCGAGCCGACCAACGTGGCGAGCATCACGACGACATTCGTCTCGGCATCGCCGCCGATGAAGTCATCGGTACCTATTCGGTGACCGACAATGATTTTCTCGATCAAGCGCCCGAAAACGTGCCGCATTGCATCGGCATGTTGCGCCATGACGACCGGCTCGCGCTGGTCATCGATCTGCGCCGCTTGCTCGAAATTTTTCCGGGGCCAAGCATTTGATCAACGATTTGACCAAGGACTTGAACAGTTCGGTTGCGCAGCCGTCTTGCGGCGCGCGCTCCGCTAGTGAATTTGGGAGGAAGGCATGAAATCGCGATTGAGTTCGACCATCTGGACACTCGTCCTGGCGAACGGCTTAGTGCTGTTCGGTGTCCTGGGACTCGGCTACCACGCCGGCAAAGAATCTGGCGGAGCATTCATGCTCGATTTTGGCTCGCTGCCCAGCGCCGCGAGCGGCGCGGTGCTGCTGGGCTTGCTACTGGCCGTCAGCATGGGCGTGTTCCTGGCCTGGAGACTCGGCAGCGGCTTGCTCGGTCCTATCCAGGAGCTCGCGGAATTCTCCGAGCGCCTTGCGGCCGGCGATCCCCGCGCGCGCGCTGAAGTCGGCACCAGCGATGAACTCGGCTACATCGCGGACAACCTGAATCGCGCGGTGGCCCGCGTTTCCAAAGCCACCGTCAATCAGGAAGCCAGCGATTTGTTGCAGAAGAGCATCACCGAGCTTCTCAGCGTCATTAATCAAGTGGCGCGCGGCGATCTGACCCTCCGGGGCAAAGTCACCAACGACGCCCTCGGCAACGTCACCGACTCCATCAACTACATGCTCGACAACTTCACCAAGGTTCTCGAGCGCGTCCGCAAAGCCGCCATGGAAGTCACCGCCTGCTCCAACAACATTCTCGTCGCCGCCGACGAAATGCAGGCCGGCGCCACGCAACAAGACCAGGAAATCACCAACACTTCGAGCGCCGTCGAAGAGCTCACCGTCTCCATGAAGCAAGTGTCCAACAACGCCGAAGCCAGCGCCGAAGCCGCGCGCCGCGCTCTCGACGCCGCCGAACAAGGCAACCGCGCCGTGCGCGATACGCTCGAAGGTATGCAGCGCATTCGCGCTTCCGTGCAGGCCACCGCCAAGAAAATCAAGTCCCTCGGCGATCGCTCTCTCGAAATCTCGGAAATCATCAACGTCATTAACGACATCACCGAGCAGACCAACCTCCTTGCGCTCAACGCCGCCATTGAGGCAGCGCGCGCCGGCGAAGCAGGCCGCGGTTTCGCGGTCGTCGCCGACGAAGTCCGCAAGCTCGCCGAACACAGCCGCAGCGCCACCAAAGACATCGCCGCGCTCATCAAAGCCATTCAGGCCGAGACCAACGAAGCGGTGGTGGTCATGGAAGAAGGCACCAAGGAAGTGGAAGGCGGCGCGCAACTCGCCGATCAGGCCGGACGCGCTCTCGACGCCATTTCCAACGTCGTTCGTCAGTCCGCCGAACTCGTCCAGGAAATTTCGCTCGCTTCCAAACAGCAGGTCCGGGGCACGGAAGGCGTCGCGCACGCCATGCAAATCATTTCCAGCATTACGCGGCAGACGTCGCAAGGAACGCGCGGCACCGTGGCTACCGTCAGCCAGCTGGTCAAGCTGTCCGATCAGCTCAACGAAGCGCTCGCGCAATTTCGCGCGGCCAACAAGAATGCCAACGGAAATCCCGGCATTCGCGAAGACTCCGAGCGGCCCGTCCCAGCCGGCGCTCTGCGGTAAACAGTGATTCCCTGCCCGGCTTGGTGCCGGGCTGAGCGTAAACACGATGACCGAACGTCCGGGACCGGTGTTGAGCGAACACGAGTTGAGCGAGATCCGCATGCTGATTGAAGAGCGGAGTGGCATCCACTTTGACGACTCGCGCGAGCGGTTCTTTTCCACGCGGGTGAAGGAACACGTTCACGCGAAGCACCTGGACCGCGGCGTCGGTCTGCTCCGCGCGATTCGCAAGTCCAACGTCGAGTACGAAGCACTGCTCGAGCGCCTCCTTACGCAGGAAACCAGCTTCTTCCGCTATCCCGGTGTTTACGAAGCTTTCGAAAAGCGCGTCTTGCCCGAGCTGCACGTCAAGAAGTTCTGGAAGAATCCCCGCACGCTCCGCATTTGGAGCGCCGGCTGCTCTACTGGCGAAGAGCCTTACTCCATTGCCATCACGATTTCTGATTCGCTCACCTTCGCCGACTCCTGGAACGTTGAAATCCTGGCCACGGACATCGGCCGTATCGCCCTGAAGCACGCCGAAAACGGCGTCTACGCAGGCCGCAGCATCAAGAGCGTTTCCGAGAAGCAGCTCGCCACGCATTTTTCGCCGGTTCGCGACGGCCATCAAGTCCGCACGCGCTTGCGCAAGCTGGTCAGCTTTGCGCCAGTCAACCTGGCTTCAGCCGTCTACGTCGGGCGCATGGACATCATTTTCTGCATGAACGTGCTCATCTATTTCACCGAAGAGCGCCGCCGCGCACTCGTGCAGCGCTTCTACGAAACGCTGGAACCCGGTGGCTATCTATTCCTTGGCCACTCCGAATCCATTTCCAAGATGCCGGCGGTTAAATTTCAGGCCATCGTACTCAACGACTGCATTCTGTATCGCAAGCCGACTGCCGAAGAATCGCAGAAAGCAGAACTCGTCACGGAGGGACGCGCGTGAGCTCGCTCGATCGCGAAGCCGTCGAGATGTTCCTCCAGGAAGCGGCGGAGCATCTGCAATATCTACGCGAGTACGTCAGCGTACTGCAGGATATTGAGCCGCGCCACGAAGACCTCGAGCGCCTCTACATCGCCGCGCACACGCTCAGCGGCACTTCCGCCAGCTACGGGTTCCCACGCTTTTCCGAAATCGCCGGCAAGCTCGCGCACGTCTTTCAATACGCGACCAACGCCACGCTGGGCAGCGACTTGCACGGCCCGCTCACCGAATTCCTTTCCGATGGAATCTCTCTGCTCGAAACGGATCTCCTCGAAATCAGCGATACCGGCCAGGAAGTTATCGAAGACATCGCCGCCTTCAAAGAGCGCTATCGCTTCGCATTCCCCACCGAGCCACCGCCGCTCAATCTTTCGCAGCCCGCTCCTCACGCCGGCAGCGCCTCCACTTCTTTCGAACCGTCAGCAGTCGCCGCAGCGACAGGTTCCTATTTCGACGCGCTGCCTATTGACGACGAAGTTCCCGACGAAATTCTCGAATTCTTCCAGCCCGAAGCCGAAGAGCATCTGCAAATTGTCAGCGATTGTCTGATTTCCCTCGAAGGCAACAACAATCCCGAGGAAATCAACAAACTCTTCCGCGCCATTCACACCGTAAAGGGCTCCGCCGCTCAAGTAGGCCTCAAGCGTCTCGGCGCCATGGCTCACCGCGTCGAAGATCTCATCGGCCGCATCCGCGATGGAGAACTCGAACCTTCTCCCGACATCGTCGATATCTGTCTTGAGTCTGTCGATGTTCTCAAGAAAACTCTGCATCGCCAGTGGACCGACGAAACGGAAATGCGCACCGGCGTCGATTCCCTGCTTGGCCGCATCGCCGAGCACGCTCCGATCGACGCGGAAGAAGCCGAAGCCTTCGCCAACGCACTAGCTGGTGAAGAAAACGCCGAGCAGGAAGCAGAAATTCGTCCCGCAGCCGCTTTCGCCAAGAAATCCGGCAAGCCGCAGCCCGCTGCGGCCGCCGCCAAATCCGTCCGCATCGCCCTAGAACGCCTCGACCGCATGATGAACACGGTCGGCGAACTGGTAATCAACCGCACCCGTATGGTCGGTCGCGTCGCTGAGCTAGAAAAGCTCGTAGACACTCTCAGCTTCTCCAAGGAACGCTTGCAAGGCAAAGTAGGCGAGTTCCAGGAAAAATACGAATTCAATCGCATCAGCTCTTCACGCATGCCCTTGCCCGGCCAGCGCAACCCGTCTCCTACTCCGCAGATGCTGACCAGCGTCGCCGCCGGCGACACTTCCGTCTGGTCCGAGTTCAGCGAACTCGAGATGGACCGCTACGACGATTTCAATATTCTCTCCCGCTCGATGGCGGAAATCTCCGCCGACGTCAACGAAGTCCTCTCGCAATTGCAAGGCTTCATCGGACGCGTCGAAGGCGACATCGACGAATTCACCAAACTCGCCCATCACTTGCAGGATGAATTCACCGCCGCACGCATGGTGCCCATCGGCACGCTCTATTCGCGTCTTTCGCGCGCCGTTCGCGACGCCGCAAAATCCGCTGCCAAGCAAGTCGAACTTGATCTCAGCGGCAGCGAAACCGAGCTCGACAACAGCATCATCCAACAAATTTCCGACCCGCTAGTCCATCTCGTCCGCAATTCCGTCGCCCACGGCATCGAGAATCCCGCCGATCGCAGCGCCACCAGCAAGCCGGAAACCGGCAAAGTCTCCCTGCGCGCCTATCATCGCGGCAACCATATCTACATCGAAGTCGAAGACGACGGCCGCGGCATCGACTACGAACGCGTCAAGCAAAGCGCCATCGAGCGCGGTCTGGTCTCCGCCGAAACCGCGGATCGCCTCACCGAGCGCGACCTCCGCGAAATGCTTTTCCACCCGGGCTTTTCCACTGCACCTGTAAAGACCGAACTCGCCGGCCGCGGCGTCGGCCTCGACGTCGTCCGCGCCAATCTGAACGCGCTCAACGGCGAAATCGACATCGTCAGCAACGCCGGTCAAGGCACCAAGTTCACGCTGAAGGTTCCGCTGACTCTCATCATCTCGCCCGCTCTCTTCGTCCGCTGCGGCGGCACCAACTTTGCTCTCCCGCTCGCCGTAGTCGAAGAAATTCGCCGCATCCGCGCCGACGAAATCGAAGACATCGGCGGGAAACTTCTCACCAAGGTCCGCGACGTCGTCACCGAAGTCATTCGCCTCGATACTTATCTCGGCTTGCCGCCGCTCGAACCCATCAACGGCTACTTCCGCATGGTCGTTGCCACCGCCGGCAATCGCCAGATCGGCCTCGTCGTCGAAGAAGTCATCGGCAAAGACGAAATCGTCATCAAGAATCTCGGCGAATACCTCCGTCGCGTAAAACTTTTCTCCGGCACCACCATCGCTCCGGACGGCAGCCTCATTCTTCTCATCGATCTCAATCGCATGGTCGCCACCGAGCCCACGGAGCGCCGCGCCATTCAAGCCACCGCCAGCGCCGCCCGCATTTTCGCGCCCGGTTCAGCGGCCGTCGCGCGGGGCACTATCCCCAGCGAAGCCATCGACCGCGTTGAACAAGAGCGCGTCATCGTTGTCGCCGACGATTCCATCTCCGTCCGCAAGTTTGTCGGCCGGATGCTCGAGAAAAACGGCTACCGCGTCAAGCTCGCCGCCGACGGTCTCGAAGCCGCCGAACTCGTCTCCCAGCACGGTTGCCACCTGGTCATCACCGACCTCGAAATGCCGCGCATGACCGGATACGAACTGATGGCTCAGTTGCGCCAGAGTCCCACCACTCGCCGCATCCCGGTAATGGTGGTTACTTCGCGCGCCGGAGCCAAGCATCGCGACCGCGCCGTGAAGGAAGGCGCCGCGGCTTTCCTCACCAAGCCCGTGCAGGAAGATCAGCTCATCGCCGCAGTCGAACAGCTCATGGGAAGGGAGGCCACGCGCCAGCCGGTCCCGGTCGCGTAAAGAATTCCGCCATGACTCCGCCTCCCATCAAAAAGTTTCGCGTGCTCATCGTTGACGACTCCGCCTTCATGCGCAAAGTCCTCGAGACCATTTTCAACGCCGACTCGCAGCTTCAAGTCGTCGGCCACGCCAAAGACGGCCGCGAAGCCGTCTCGCTCGCCGAATCGCTCAAGCCCGACGTCATCACCATGGACATCAACATGCCCCACGTCGACGGCTTGCAAGCCACCGCCGAAATCATGACCACCAATCCGCGCCCGATCGTCATCGTCAGCTCGGAATCGCGCGAAGGCGCCGCCAGCACCCTCCGCGCTCTCGAACTCGGCGCCATCGAATTCGTTGCCAAGCCTTCCAGCGGCATCGATCTGGACATGCACAGCATCCAGGACGACCTTCTCCGCAAAGTTCGTATCGCCGCCAAGGTGCGCGTCGTGCGCACCGCCTCGCGCTTCGCTGCAACATTGCAAAACGCTGGCGCAACTCCTTCGCCAACGCCTCGGGCCGCTGCACCCGTCCGCCCCGCGCCATCTTCCGGACTCGATCAGCGCTTCCCGGTCGTTGTTCTCGCCGCATCCACCGGTGGCCCCGCCACGGTCATGCGCCTGGCTCCCGGTTTCACGCGCGATTTTCCCGCTGCCGTCATTCTCGTGCAGCACATGCCCGCTGCGTTCACCACGCAATACGCCGCGCAGCTCGCCGAATTCACCAGCATCCGCGTGAAAGAAGCAGAGCCTAACGAATCGCTGCAGCCCGGCACTTTTTACATTTGCCCCGGCGGCCAGCATCTTCGCGTCACGCCCACCGGCCGCATTCAGCTCGACGGCAACTCCGGCCGCGTCAACGGCTATCTCCCCAATATCGACGTCACCATGGAAACCGTCGCCGCTTACGCCGGCGCCATGAGCATCGGCGCCATTCTCACCGGCATGGGCAACGACGGCGCCAACGGCTCCAAGGCCATAAAATCCGCCGGCGGCCTCGTTCTTGCGCAAGACGAAGCCACTTCCGTAATTTTCGGAATGCCCGCCGAAGCCATCAAAACCGGCGCCGTCGATCAAGTCCTCGGCCTCGACGACATTTATCCCGCTATCGAAAAGCGCGTCCTCAGCGTTTACCGCCCGGCTCCCGCGGGAGTTCGCTGATGTCCGCCGCCACCCCACTAAATCCGCGCGCCATGCGCACGGAGCAAATCATTTTGTTCCGCGTCGGCGGCCAGCTCTTCGCCATTTCCTCCGCTTCCGTGCAGGAAGTGCGCAGCGTCGATAGCCTCGCCGGTTCCTCCGCGGAACTTTCGGCACCCGGCTTGCGCAAAGTCCGCCACGTCCTGCAGCGCAGCGACAAATCCTTCTTCGTCGTCAACGGCGCCGCGCATTTCGGTTTGCCGCCAACTCCCGGCACCCTGGTCTTCGTCCTGCGCCAAACGCGCACTGCTCTGCTCATCGACGGCATCGACAAAATGACCGCCATGACCCGTCTGCAATCTCTGCCCAACTCTTTCTGCAACGAAGAACGCCACTGGTATCGCGGTCTGACCGCGCTGGATCAAACCGTCGTCCCCGTCGTCAGCCCGGAAGGCTTTCTCACGCCAGACGAAATCCTGCTCCTCAATGCCGCGCTCGAAGCACAGCACGCGCATCAAGCGAACGCGCAAAACGCATCGTTGAGCAATGAATTGACCCAATGACCGTCGCCGCCGAACTCGATCTGCAATCTTTCGTCCTGCTCCGGCTGGGGGACCGCCGCTTCGCGCTCGCCGCCAAACACATCGCTGAACTCGTCGCTCCCAGCCGCATCTTCCGCTTTCCGCATCGCACTCCCAAAGTCGAAGGCGTAATCCTCCGCCGCGGCCGCATGATTCCCGTTTGCGATGTCGGCGACATTCTCATCGGCAAAAGCATTCTCGCGCGCCGGTTCTATCTACTCGCCGTCCGCGATTACGGCTTTCAGAAAGAATGGATCGCTCTCCCGGTCACTGGAGAGTGCGAACTTATTACCACCGAAGTCACCGCCGCCAGTGAACACGACGCGCCTCACGTCGCCGGCTGGCTCTCCCACAACGGCGAAGTTATCGAAGTCCTCGACATGGACGCGCTCACGCCCGGCCCCGCGCCAGCCAAGCGCCGCATCCCATCTCCTGATCTCGCGGAGTCATCGCTGGAGACACAGCCATGACCACCGCCGAGCGTCACGCAAAAATTCTCTTGATCGACAGCAACGTCTATTTCGCCAAGCGCCTCAGCGACGCGCTCAAACGCGAAGGCTTCGAAGTCGTCTGCAGCACCCAAGCCTCTTTCGCGCTCACCGCCATCGAATACGACGCTCCCAGCGCCATCCTCTGCGCCACCAACATGCGCGAAATGAACGCCCTCGACATCGCCCGCATCATTCACGCCGACCCGAAGAACGCGGCTCTCCCCATCATCGCTCTCGGTGACGGCAGCCAGCGCGCGCTCATGGAAGCCTTTCAAGCCGGTTGCGCCGATTACATTGATCGCGGCCGCACCCCCAACGTCATCGCCGCGCACGTGAAACAAATCCTCATCTCCAAAGCGGAAGGCTTTCAGCCTACGCAGATGCTCACGCAGTCAGACACCAGCCTCAGCGGGGATCTCACACACCACGATCTTCCCGGCGTAATGCAAATGCTCGGTCACGCTCATCAAACCGGCGCGCTCCACATCAACACCGCCGAAACCGACGCCGTCCTTTTCTTCGACGCCGGCGAGATCACGCACGCCGAATGCGGCTCGCTCTTTGGCGACGAAGCCGTCATTCACATTCTCAAGAGCTGCGTGCAAGGCGGCTCCGGCGTTTACAAATTTACCTACGGCACCACCTCGGCTCAGCGCACCGTTCTGCGCTCGGCCACGGACCTAATGCTCGATGCCATGCGCGAGTTCGACGAATCTGCTCGCGACACCGCAGATACCGAGGCCCTATGAGCGACCCTATGAGTGAACTGATGCCCTTTCCCGCGGTTCCAGAAACGCGAGCCGAAACGAAACCCGATTCGCCTGCCGGGCCGCAAGCCGGCGCGCCGCCCGAAACCAAGCGCACGCCCACTGTCTATTTCATCGACGACAGCGCCACCATGCGCGAAGTCATCAAAATCGCTTTCCGCCGCGAGAACGTCAACGTCATCGCCTGCGCCGACGCCGCCTCGGCTCTCGCTCAGTTCGAACAAAATCGCCCCGACGTGGTCATCACCGACGTCATCATGCCCGACCAGGACGGCTACTCCGTCTGCAGCCACATCAAGCAGCATCCCGATCTCAGCGGCGTTCCGGTCGTGCTCATGTCCGGCGTCGTCAACAAAAGCGTCGCCGACAAAGCCGTCGCCGTAAGAGCCGACGAACTAGTCCGCAAACCCTTTCAGCCCCAAGAACTAATCAATCGAGTAAAAGCTCTGCTCGATCCCAAAGGCACTCCCGCGCCTCAGACAAACCAAGAGCGCTCTGCCGGCTCCAACGCCCTCAACAATCTTTTCGCGCCCCAACCCCGAGCCGCCTTCCTACCCAACCGTAGTGGCGGGTCTTTAGACCCGTCAGCACAACCCCCAGCGAACGCGCCGCAGCAACCCGAGTCCGCCCAAACCGCCCAAACAGCTTGGACCCGCTCGCTGGCCGAAGCCTTCACCCCGCGCCAGCAACAACCAAACGCCCCGCAGCCAAATCATTCAACAAATCCCGGCCAATCGCCGTTCGCGCAACAACCGCCGCAAGCCCAGCGTCCCCCAGCCTCACCAGCCGACGTCCAAAAACTCCGCATGGAGATCGCTCACCTCGACCTCCTCATCAAAAAACTCCAAACCGAACTCCAAATCGAACGCCAATACAACCAAGCCCTGGAGTCGCAAATCCGTGCCATCACCGAATCCACCTAACCTCAGGACCGGACCAAAGGCCGTTGTGGCGGCTGTCCTCTGTCTGGCCTGCGTATTCTTGGCGCAAGCCGGAAGCATTTGCCGGAATTCGCCCGAGAAATCGCGCGAATCGACTTTGCGTTCGCACCTATCCATGATGCGCATAGCGATCGATAGCTACACGCTTGACAAAGAGTGGCCACCGCAGTCGCTGCAAAATCTCGTCGATGCACAATACTTGCCCGCGATTCCAACCGATCCCTTCACGGAGAGCAAGGACTGGGTTTGCGAAATCGGCGATCTGGATCTAGGCTCCGAGCTTAGGCCAAGGGGACTCTACGAGGTTCATTCCCGTTCGAACAAGGTCGCCGCCGACGGCACACGCTACGACAGTTGGTGACGCAACTTCCTCGCCATCTTTCCAATAACTTGCAAGACGCTTCCATCGTCCAAACCGAACTCCAAATCGAACGCCAATACAACCAAGCCCTGGAATCCCAAATCCGCGCCTTCACCGAATCCGCTTAGCTAGCGCAACCCTATCTCTGCGGCGGTAAACTGATACCTGTGGGCCAAGACAGATGACTCCTCAAGAGGCTATTGCCGCAGCCGAGTTGCTTCTTCCGGGAGTTCCGGCGCCAGAAGGCACCGAGGACGCGCGGTGGCAAGCCGTCATAGAAATTGCTTTCTTCGCCGAGGGGGAACCCTCACTAATTTGGCCATTCGTCTTGAAATGGGGTTCACACCAAGACGAAGATCTTAGAGCCGCGATCGCTACCTGCTTACTCGAAGACTTGTTGGAATATCATTTTGACGTCATCTTCGCGTTGGCGGAGAGCGCTGCTAGATCGAATATTTATTTCAGAGACACACTGAAGCAATGCTGGAAATTCGGACAAGCCAAAGAACCGGACCGATCCGCGCGATTTGACCGACTGCTTGCCGAATTCACTGAGTCTGACAGCTAACCGCCCAAAACATTTTCCCTGCAAGGTGGCGCTCCGCACCCGATTGACGCTCCTCCATCCTGATGCTATAAACATGCCCATACTTACCTAGGTCGGCCCACTTTCAAGCAACGACGTTGGCACCTGCTCCATCGTCCGCGCTTCTTGCACCATCGCATTCTCGCGTCGCCCACGAGCAGGCAAGCGTCTTTCAAAGGAGAACTATCGAACTATGAAGAAGCGTCTATTTTTCTGTTTCCTGGCACTGTTGTTTTCGTGCATTTCCGCCGCCGCCCAGCAAGCTGCGTCTCAGCCACTCATTTTTTGGTACGTGTACACCATTCAGCCCGGCAAGGAAGATGAATTCCTCGATCTGGTCAAGACCGTTGGCCAGCCGGTACGCGACAAGCTCATGGCCGACGGCGTAGTCCAGGCTTGGGGCGTCCAAGCATCCATGCTCCGCGCGCCCGGCACCGGAACTCATTGGATTTGGTATGAAGTCGCCGACTGGTCCGGAATCGAGAAAGTAGATAACGCCATGCGCGCGCAGATCGCCAAGATGAGCGGGGGCGATTCAGGCGCCGCCGTAGGGAAAAAGGGTGCGAAGCCTGCTGGGTCGGTGAACGACCGTCTCCGCGAAATCGCCGACATGAGCAAAGTTCACGACTACGTAACCCGCACTCTGGTGACCAACGAGTCGCCGAACAGCCCACCAGGCGTTCTGCCCTTCACCCGCTACAATTTTGTCAAGGTCAAGCCCGGCAAAGGCGGCGACTATCGCAAAGCCTGGGAAAAATACAACAAGCCGATCTTCGACAAACTCCTCGCCGACGCCGTAATCCTGGCCTACGGCCTGGAGGTCGAAGAAGTCCGCACCAGCGGCGACTTCACCCATTTCGTGTGGGTCGACACCAAGGATCTGGCCGCGATGGACAAGTTTCGCGCTGCCTTCATCGCCGACCGCGAACACCGCTCCCAGGAAGAACAGGACACCATCGCCAATCTTTTCGCCAGCCTGCTCGAGACTGACGCCTCCCGCTCAAGCGTGGCTCGTTCCCTGATCTTCCACGTTCCCGCACCCAAATAAGTCTCAAACGCGCTGGCGACCGGACAAGTCAGTTTCCTTGTCCGGCCAGCCCGCGTTTCGTCCGAATATTTCCTGCGGTTGACGCTTCGCGGCTGATTCGGTAGCCTCCTCCAATGCCCAATCACAAGTTCTCTCGCCGCGAATTCGCGCGCCGCGCCGCCATAGCGTCTGCCGCCACTCTAGTACCAACAACCGTCCTCTCAGCAACGCCTCCCGCGCCACTCCCGAATCCGCAACAACCCGCCAACACTCCGCCCCTCCCCGCCGCCTCGCACGCCGAAGCCGACTCCCGCACCCAATCCGTCCTCGCCCAATACGGCTCCCGCCTCTCCGACGAGCAGAAATCCGAAATCGCCCGGCTCTCCGCTGTCTCCCAACGCCAACTCGACAAGCTCCGCGCTTTCTCCACAGAAAACGGCGACGATCCCGCCCTCTACCTCAAGCCCCTAATGGAACGCGAAAAAAAGCCCGCGCCTAATCCCGCGACCACTAAACCATCCACCACAAAACCCGCGCCCGCGGCGCCGAAAAACTAAGTGTACCTCATGCCAACCCCCATCCCGAACAAAGAAGACCTTTTCTACCTCCCCATCACCGAACTCTCCGCCCGCATCCAATCCAAGAAACTCTCTCCCGTCGATCTCACCAAAGCCTACCTCGACCGCAGCGAAAAACTAGGGCCCCGCCTGAACGCCTACGCCCGCCTCACTCCCGACCTCGCGCTGCAACAAGCCGACGCCGCCGAAAAGGAAATCCGCCGCGGCCACTATCGCGGCCCGCTCCACGGCATCCCCTACGCCGCGAAAGATCTTCTCGCCACCAAAGGCATCCCCACCACCTGGGGCGCCAAGCCCTACGCCAATCAAGTCTTCAACTACGACGCCACCGTAATCGAGCATCTCAATCGCGTCGGCGCCATCCTCCTCGGCAAGGCCGCCATGATCGAACTAGCCGGCGGCATGGGCTACCGTTTCGCCTCCGCATCCCTGCAAGGCGAAGCCAAAAATCCCTGGAACACGCAATGTTGGACCTGCGGCTCCTCCTCCGGCTCCGGCGCTATCGTCGCCGCAGGCCTCGCCGCCTTCGCCATCGGCACCGAAACCTTCGGCTCCATTGTCTGCCCCTCCGCCTTTTGCGGAGTCAGCGGCCTCCGCCCCACCTACGGCCGCGTCTCGCGTTACGGCGCGATGTCCCTCTGCCCTTCGCTCGATAAAATCGGCCCCATGGCCCGCAGCGCAGAAGACTGCGCCCGAGTCTTCGCCGCCATCGCCGGCCACGACATCAAAGACCGCGGCACCGTTCCTCTCGACAAGGGCGCTTTCACTTACTCGCCGTCGCTCGACCTGAAATCCCGCCAGCTCAAAATCGGCTGGCTCACCAACGCCTGGAAGTCCCTCGAGCCCGGCGTAGACACAGTCGTAGCCGCCGCTCACACCGTAATCCGCAAATTTTTTCCGGGAACAAAAGACGCCACCTTGCCGGCCGGCCCCTGGGATGAAGCCGCCAACATCATCATCGCCGCCGAAGGCGCAGCCTCCTTCCGCGATCTAATCCGCTCCGGCCGCGTCAGCGAACTCACCGACCCGCTGGGCCGGGTCGCCGGCTACGTCAACGAACAAATCTCCGCCGCCGACTACCTGCAAGCCCAAAAAATCCGCCAACTCCTCCAAAAAAAGATCGACACCCTATTCGAATCCTTCGACGTCCTGGTTGCCCCAACCTTGCCGGTAGCCTCCACCCCGCTGGAGCTAAACCTCGAAACCGGCCTGGCCTTCCCCGATCCCCTAGGCGCCATTGGCAACCTCTGCGGCCTCCCCGCCCTCTCCGTCCCCTGCGGCTTCACCCCAAAAAATCTCCCCGCTGGGCTGCAATTCGTAGCCAAAGCCGGCGACGACTTCGCCGTCATCCTGGCCGCCCGCACCTTCCAGCAACACACCGACCACCACCACCGCCACCCCAAACTCTAACCAAGCCACAACTCGCTCCGTCTCGGCTGTAGGGGCGCAGCATTGCTGCGCCCCATCTCGGCACAATCGATCCGCTTAAGCCGTCCTTGTAGTGGCGCAGCTCGCTGCGCCGCTCCTCTCTGCCTTCCCGCTCTGCGCCCTTCCTCTTCACTTGTCCACCAACTCAAACACCGGATACTTCCCCTCCACTTCCCGAAACGCCTCCACTCCCGACCCCGCCTTCACCGTAAAATACCTCTGCACCGCCGAAGCATACCGCTCCAAATACAATTTCAGCAGCTCCGCCTTCTCAACATCCGGAATCGCACGCAACCGAAAACTCGCTCGGCTTGCTCCACGTTTCAGCGTAATCTCCCCCACAGCCTCCGCATTCCGCACCCACTGCGTCCGCCCGCGCGGCGCAATCAAATACCGCTTCTCTCCCACATCCATCACATTCACCGGCGTCGCATACACCCGCCCGCTCTTCCGCCCGCGCACCTGCAGCAAATAAATGTATTTCGGCCCAATCCCCAGCCCCACCAAAAATCCCAATACCCGGTTAAACACCTTCTCCAAAGGCTTAGGCTCCAGAAACTCCGGCATCGCTTCGTTCTTCCGGTCTGGCTTCATCTCAGTCATTCCAGTCCCACCTCGCCACTATGATAAAATCCCTCCACTATCTCTCCAGAGGTCACCGTGGAATCTGATCGCCGTTCCGCCCCGAGGCACGCTTACATCGCGCACGCCGAACTCACCGACGAAGGCCGCACTACGCGCCTCAAAGCCCGCGTCAGCGATCTCAGCCTCACCGGATGCTATCTCGACATGCTTAACCCGCTTCCCGTAGGCACGAACATCGTGATCCGCATCACGGACGATTCCGGCGCCTTCGAGGCCAAAGGCAAAGTGGTCTACGCCGTTCCCGCTCTCGGCGCCGGCGTCACCTTCGTCGACCCCTCACCCGACCTCCTTGCCCGCATTGAGCGCTCCCTCACCCGCACCCCATAGCTTCCAGCAGGGCGCACCTTACTTCACCATCACATCCTCCCGCAGCTTCGCATACTCCGCCTCCGTCAGAATCTTCTTGCTCACCAACTCATGCCTCTCGCGATACGGCCGCCCCGCGATAATCCTTTTCGCATCGCCCCGCCCAATCCCTGGCAAGCTCGCCAGGTCATCCGCACTAGCCGTATTCAAGTCCAGCGGCTTCTTCCCGCTCCCTTCCCACCCTTCCTTCACTCCTTCGGCCGCCGCCTTCACTTCTCGCCCGGCCTCCTTAATCTCCGGCTTAGCCTTAGCAACCGCGTTAGCCACTTCCTGTCGGATCTTGGCCTCCCGCTCCGCCGCAGTCTCGTTGTCCGAGCAACCCCCTACCATGGTTGCAATCACCACAAACGCAGCCAGCGCCAACCATCGCCCATTCATCATCGGTCTGCTCCATTCGCCCTGTTTCGGCTCTCTCCCCTTCGATGCCCGCCGACACAAACTTGGGGCACCGTCGTCAACCGCCGCGACCTCGCCTGGTAGCGCGGGCTTTAGCCTGCGACCGCCCTGCCACTCCCAACAGCCCCAACGCACCCTAGTACCACCTCTTGGCTCTTTCGCCGCTTTTCCACAGCCCGTCGTATAGAACATCGCCAATACTACTTGACGACAACATGCATCATGGTTTACCCTTCGTTGTGATCTTCACCGATCGTCACCGTCAGCCCTTCCTGTACCCGACTCTTTTGCTCTCTTCCTGCACTTGCCTGCAAAAGAGCGAAGCGCATCCCCTTTCCTTCCAATCACTTCCCCGCTCTTTGCAAAAACACCGGGGTGTCACCCACAGCCTTTCCCCAACTCTTCAACCTTTACTAGAGGTTCCCGTGGGCGCCAGCTCCAACCATCACTCCGCGCCGCCTCCGCTACGCCGGAACCACACACCACCGCCGCCTTCCGCTCCAGCTATACTTTCGTATGCGCGCTAAACACTCGATCCTCCGCATCCTTTGCCTCCTTAACTTCCTCTACCTCTTCAACTTCCCGGACCTTGCCGTCGCCCAAGACGCCACCTATACCCGCGACCTCCTCGCTTGGCTCGACCAGCACACCGCCAAGCTCACCAAACCCGACGGCTGGCTCTCCCTGGCCGGACTCGAGTGGCTCCAGCCCGGCGACAATTCCTTGGGCTCCGCCGCCGGGTAACCGCTTGCCCCATCCCTTTACCCGTGGGCGAAAAGCGTTACCATGACTGATATGCCAGACTCGTCTCCCAAATCACCGCTCACCCCGCAACCCGGAGATTCTCCCGCACGCGAAAAGCTGATCGCGCTGCGCGATTCCCTTCTCCGCATTCACAAAACGCTGCTCGAAATGGAACGCCGCGACTACGAGCGCGCCAACGGTGTGGTCAATGCAGGCGAACTCTTCCGCCTGGTCGTCGGACATGCCCAGTTCGCCTGGCTGCACAACATCTCGGAATTCGTGGTGCGTATCGACGAAACTCTGGCTGGCGAAATTCCGGTGGTGCCCGCCGACGCCGCCACCGCCATGACTCTGGCTCGCAAAATGTTCATCCCCACCGAATCCGGGGACGTCTTCCAGAAAAAATACTTCGACGCTATCCAGCGCGAGCCGGCCGTAGTGATGGAACACGCCGAACTCGCCCGCCTTTTCAACGCGGAACCTCCCGAGAAGCCGCTCCCATGAGTTCGCGTGGAAGTGCGATGGCGCGGCGCCAGCTTTATGGCGCCAACGCCGAGACCAAACTCCCCGCGTGGCCACGCTCGCAAATAGTAGAATCGGTTTCTCCCGTGGCACTCCGTCAACTCCGCCGCGAAGAATTACCGCAACACACCGTAGCGCTGACGCGTTTTCTCATCGGCAAAGTGGTGGTCCACGATCTCCCTGAAGGCCGCATCAGCGGCCGCATCGTGGAAGCCGAAGCGTACCCTCCGGGCGATCCCGCCGGGCATCACTTTCGCGGCCCCACTCCGCGCATTCGCGCGATGTACATGGCGCCGGGACATGCCTACGTTTTCTTCAATTACGGCAACCACTTCATGCTCAACGTATCAAGCGAGCCGGAGGGCACGGCAGGAGGCATTCTGATTCGCGCATTGGAACCGCTCGAGGGCATCGCGCTCATGCAGAAACATCGCGGCACGTCGCGATTGCTCGATTTGACGCGCGGACCGGGACGTCTGGCAGCCGCGCTGCAAATTACGCGCGAACATGACGGCATCGATCTGACGACATCGCCAACGCTTTGGCTCGGCGAATTGATTTCTTCGCCCGGAGAAAACGGGGAAACGCGCCGTGCCCCTGGCATTGCCAGAACCGTGCGCATCGGAATCACGCGAGCGGCGGAGCGCTTGCTGCGCTTCTACGAGCGCGGCAATCCGTTCGTCAGCGGGCCGAAGCGTCTTCTGGCGGGAGGGCGAGACAGAGCAGAGAAGCGGCGAGGCGCGCGGAACGGGAAAGATCGGCTCACTCGCAAATAGAAATCTCGACGAAGATTTTCGATTCGAGGTGGGCGGATCGGCGGGCGAGCAAGCCCCGCCCTTGCCGGCCGAGTGGGTTGGTTTAGCGAGACGCGGGACATACTCGGGCGACCGAAAAGCGGGGGCAAGCCGCCGCACTCCAAAGAATGGAGCGCGCGC
Source organism: Candidatus Dormiibacterota bacterium (assembly GCA_035601655.1). Taxonomy (GTDB): domain Bacteria; phylum Acidobacteriota; class Terriglobia; order Acidiferrales; family UBA7541; genus Acidiferrum. The sequence goes on along the minus strand of DATNNV010000037.1, from coordinate 11,645 downwards.
CTGGACCGGGAGTCATTTGTAGCCGACTACGATTTCGCCGTTTTCGATGCGCAGAGTGGAGATTTCGGGAGGGAGCCGCAGCTTTTCGCGGTTTTCCGGCGAGCCCATCAGGCGCTGCATCGCAGATTCGAGCGCGGATTGCGGAATGGGCAGCGCACCAATCTGGCCGCTGACAGGCTCGAAACGCAAGAAGCCGTTGGCCGCGCCCAGCCTGCCCTCGAGCTGCAAGGTCATGTCTTTTCCGCGCATATCGAAGACCACGTAGGCGCGCACGTGATCCTCGATGAGCTGGACTCTGACGTCGCGCACGTTCGAGCGCATCTGCTCGACATCTGCGGCGCTCGGCGCGCCGCTCGGAGCAGCGCTGGGACTCGACTCACCCGGCGCCGCTGCTGCGTTCGCCGAGGGCGCGCCGCCTTCCAGAACCAGATGCGAGGAGAGATAGGAGTTCAGCTCGGTCTCGTCGAGGCGGAGGGTAGCGGGCTGGTGGCTAGCCAGATCGCGCTCGACTTGCTGAAATTTTTCCTCGGCGCGGGCGGCGGCTTGCGGATTCGTATCGACGAGCGGCGGCGCGGACTTGTGCAGTGCAAGAACCAGCGAGATGAGCACGACGGCGTAGGTACTCCAGCGAACGACGCGGAAAGTCCATTTCCAGACGCTGGTCTTGCGCGGTGCCGCGGGGACGTTCGCGGTTGTGGCTGGCGATGCCGATGTCGTACCGATGGCAACCTCCGGCGCTACCCGTTGCGGCGGGCGCAGACTGACATGAAAAAGTTAGAACAGCGGAGTGTGGGCGGCAATAGGACCGGCGGGCGTTAGAGGCGAATGCGGCAATGATTGTGTGGCGAGGGCGAAGTACGGTCATGATTGCGGGGCAACCGCGAATTTGGCAATTACTGTGGCTGGCGGAAAAGCGGAGCTAGCCCCGCACTCCAAAGGCGGTCAAATTGTCTTGCGGGGGAGCGGGGAGCGCGAGGCGAGCATGGATACGCTTATGCGATACTGCGAAGAATGAGCAGGTGGCGTGGCACCGGCGGAGATCAGCACTGTGAGACCAGGCGAAATGACGGAGATTCGAAAAAACAGCGTCCTGTGGCCGTATCTTGCGCTGGTCGCGGGGATTTTGTGCATTTCGTGGTCGGCGCTATTTGTGCGGTGGACGGATATGCCGGGACCGGCGTCGGCGTTTTACCGCATGCTGATTCCCACGGTGGTAATGCTCCCGACGTGGTTTTTCGATCGCGGCCCGCGCGTGAGCTTTAAGACGCTGCTGATTATCGCGGTGGGCGGAATTTTCTTTGCGTTGGATCTGGCGTTTTACAACACCTCGATTCTGAAAACCTCGGCGGCCAACGCGACGCTGCTGGGGAATAACACGCCCATTTTTGTGGGCTTGTTTGCGTGGCTGATTGTCCGGCAAAAGCCGGTCCTGTCGTTCTGGCTGGGGCTGCTGCTGGCGCTCGGCGGAGCGGGAGTGATTGTGTCCGCCGATCTTTCGCGGCATGTGACGCTGGGTTCGGGCGACGTGATGGCCGTCGCGGCGGCGGCGTGCTTCGCGGTGTACCTGATGGCCACGGAGCGCGTGCGAACGACCACCAGCACAACGGCGTTTCTGCGCCTGGCAATGATTTCGAGCACGCTGTTTCTGCTTGCGATCAATGTGGCGCTGCGCGTGCCGCTGCGCATTCCGCCCGGGCGTTCGATATGGTCACTGCTGGGATTGGGGCTGGTTTCGCAACTGGGGGGCTACCTGGCGCTGACGTACGCGCTGGGGCATTTGCCGGCGACGGTAACGTCGGTGACGCTGCTGTCGCAGGGGCCGCTGACCGCAGTGATGGCGGCGATCCTGCTGAGTGAACCGCTGAGCACGGCGCAGATGGTTGGAGGGACGCTGGTGCTGGTGGGAATTTTCCTGGCAAACCGAAAAAGCCGGCCGGCGGAGGAAGCCAATGCCACGCTGGCAGAGGCCAGCGAGCACGAGAGCGGATAACGCAAAAGCGCGGAAACGGAGGCGCGAGTGTGCCGTCTATTGACTATGGCGTGGCGCGACATAGTACACTGTTAGGCGGACAGCGGCACGCGAGGGAGGGCGGCATGCGCAAAGGACTTCTTTTGGCGGCATTGGTATTGTTGGCGGGGACGGTAGCGTTTCGCGTGAACCGGAGCAACATTCACGCTGCGCCTGCAGCCGCGCCGACGGCGGCAGCCGCGGATGGACCGCAATTTGACTCGGATGGCAGCCTGATGCGGCCGGAAGGCTACCGCAGGAGCTGGATCTTTCTGTCCTCGGGATTTGGAATGAGCTACACCGCAGGCATGAACGGGAGTCCGCAATTTACGAATGTGTTTGTGAATCCATCGCCCTACGATTATTTTGTGGCCAATGGAAGATGGCCGGACAAGACCATGTTTGTGCTCGAAGAGTACGACTCCACCTCGCACGGATCGATCAACAAAAGCGGAAGCTACCAGCAGGCGCTCGGCGGTCTGGTGGTGGAAGTGAAAGACGAGCAGCGATTTCCGGATAAGTGGGCGTACTTCGGATTTGGAGATGACGGAAAGACGGCGAAGGCCATGGCGCCGGCGAAGAATGCATGCTGGAAGTGCCACGAAGACCATGCCGCAGTGGAGCATTCGTTCGTGCAGTTCTATCCGGAGATGCTCAAGATTGCCCAGGCCAAGGGAACGATCAAAGCCGGCGTGCAGATCGAGAAGTAAAAACGGCTGAGGAAGTAACAAAGCAAGGGAATGACGAGGTGCAGAAGAGAGGGGCGACCGGAACAACCCAGCGGGACACCCACCGTAGCCAACTTACGTAGCCGCTGGCGGGTCGTACGGAAGAGGGTGTGGTGCGCTGGCGTTCGCGAGGCCCAACCGAATGGTCCCGGACGACAGCCTGTCTTTTAGCCGGAGGATGGGCCTTTCAACAAAGTGGTAGGAAGTGATGGCTAGGAGCAAAGGCACGCCCAAGTTGATGGGAAAGGCCCTGAGAAAGCCCCAGGATGGTTCCCTGGTGAGAATGAATAACGCGTGCCATAGATACAACGAATACGATATCTTCCCGAGATAGACCAGCGGCCATGAGCGAAAGACTCTTGCAGACCATCCGGTCTCGCGGACCGCGATCTGCGCCAACAAGAGAGTGATAACGATCATCTGTCCGGTAAGGTAGAGCGGATTGCTGATTTGCTGCCCGAACGTGGTCCAGGCTAAGAGCAGTAGCCACAGCGCGCCGGAGATCAAGGGCTGGCCAAGCGAACGTGCTTGCGAGATCAGAGCGGGATTGGAAGCCAATTCCATGGCCAGCCATGCGCCAATGAGAATGGAGTCAAACCTGAAATACGGCCGCATGTAGTAGATGCCTTCATTGCCGGTTACGAGATGGAAATGCATGGCCAGACCGCGCCAGACAGCGACGGCAATAGTGCCGGCGGCCGCCAGAAAATGCGATCGCTTGAAACTTAACAGTGCGAAAGCGACAGGCCAGCACAGATAGAATTGCTCTTCGAGAGACAGGGACCATAAATGCGCCAGGGAGTAGCTGTGTCCAAAAAAGTTTCGCGCGTAGAAAATACTGGCCAACACTTCGTACCTGGGAACATCCGTGATCAACCTGATCTTCATCAAGACACAGACTACTGCCAGAAACAGGAACAGGGCGGGCAAGAGACGAAGAACGCGGCGAGCGTAGAACATTTTCAGACTCACAGCCCTCGTCCTCACCTTTTCGGACACCAGCAGGCCGGTGATGAGGTAGCCGCTAAGCACGAAAAACAGGAAGACGCCGAGTGCGCTGAGTTGCTCGCCGAATCCAGTCCAGAAGACGGATAGACTAGAGAACTGCAGGGTGTGGCCTGCGAGAACCAAGACAATGGCTAGTCCGCGAAATCCGTCGAGTTGCGGCACATGCCGGAAACGAGAATTCGGGACGGCGGCGGCGGAATGAAGCATTGCGGGGCTGGCGGAAGTCTCGGGCGTCATGGCGTCGCGGCGTTAAGTTCCAGCCCCACGATTTCAGTTAGAACGAACTCGATGGAAGACTCAACATAATACTATGTTTCCTGGAACCACCGACGGATGGAAAGAACCGTGAAGCGATTGCTGATCTTCGCTCTTGTGTCGGCAAGCTGTGGCCTTCCGCTCGTCTATCTCCTGCACGTTGCACAGAGTAAGCGTGTGCAGCGCGGGCATTCCAGAGTTACAGCTAGTCCGGCGCGCATTGTGTTCTTCGGCGATTCGATCACGGCAAACTGGAACCTGGATCAACGCTTTCCAGGCATGCACCTGGTAAATCGCGGAGCGGCCGCGGACACCACCAGCAAAATGGCATCGCGTTTTGAATCCGACGTGGTGGCCTTGCGGCCGAAAATCGTGGTGATTCTCGGCGGCGTAAACGACATTCGCCGGGACATCTCGGTGGAAGTAACCGAAGCTAATTTGGAATTCATGGTCCGGCTCGCTAAGGACCACGAAATCGAAGTGATTCTATCTTCGTTGCTGCCTCTGAGTGAAGGCCAAGCCCCGGGAACAGCGAGCCCAAAGTCGGCCCAAGTTCAGCGCCTAAATACGTGGCTCGAAGCGTACGCCCGGAGTGAGGGTTGCATCTATGCAGACTACTATTCGGCTTTGGCGAACGAGCGCGGTGGCTTCAACGCGCAGCTAACCGATGACGGAATCCATCCCAATGCCGCTGGGTATCGCGTCATGGATTCTGTCGTCCAGCAAGTTCTGCGGAAATAGTGGGCTGGCAACTGCTGGCCCAAGAGAGTGACCTAAGGAGTGCGGCCGGACAGATCACGGTAAAGTCGGATGGCCAGGGCAATCTAAGTCGATCTCCTACTGGACGTTTTGGCGGGTGAGGATGAGGAAGAGGATGGCCATGCGGAGGGACCAGATGAGCGTGCGCACCCAGTTGGTGCGGGCGAGGGCTTGCCATGCGGCGAACTCGAAGCCGGATTCGAGACGGCGATGCTGCGGGACCTGGAGCGCGAACGTCGAGAGCCAGATGATGGCGAGGAGCGCGAGGCTCAGGTAGAAGAGCGAGCGCGAAACGCCCGCGGGAAAACGGAAGAGCAGCCCGACAGCCGTCACCAGCTCGGCAACCATGAGCGGGACGACCACTCGGGTGATGCCCTGTTCGTGGCGGCGGTGGTAGAGCGGATAGTTCTGGCCGCTGGCGAGAGGAAAGAGCGGGTAGTGGACGAGCTGCACAAACCAGATGATGCCGGTCATCATGGCGGTGATGAGCGAGTGCGCGATGAGCAGATTGAAGAAGTTGAACATCAGCTGGATGAGATGAAGTGCCTAGAGTTGGTATTGTAGTGGATTGTGGGATGCATGACAGGAAAATCGGTGCGGAGGCGGCGGGGTGGCGTCCTGGTTCTGCCGCCGTGGATGTGCGCTGGGAAGGTCCGAGAGGATTGCGGAACCGACTGGGCAAGTCGCAGTGGTGGCGCGTCGTGAAGTGCGGGTCCGCAAAAGGTGCGGTTAGACGTGCGTGACGATCAGAATCGCGGCGGCGATAGCGACGGCGTCTTCGGCGAGAGCGACGACGAAATCGGGGAGGTTGAGAGCTTTGACGAGCCGCGTGCGGACTTGATAGCCGGCGAAGGCTCCGACGATTCCTCCTACACCGCCGAGCAAAGCAGCAACCATCCAGCTCACAGGCGGCGGACTGGCTAGAGCCAGCGCAGCACCACACATACCGCCGAGCAGGAAGCGCACGATCAATCCCATCGCGGCGGTGCGCGCCGGAGTCTTGGGCAGCTTGTCGGCCACGAGTTCGGCGAAGGCGAGCAGCGTGAAGACCGCGACGGCCACGGGTGAACCGAGAAAAGCCAGTGGCGTCCCGCGAAGGCTGAGCACTCCGAGGCGCGCCGCCCAGCAAACGACCGCCGATGGCGTGAACGAACGGAGACCGCTGACAAAACCAATGGCAAAAGCGAGGAGCAGGACATGAACTAGGAGACTCATGCGCGAGACTGTGCCTCGCCCGGGACGTGAAGTCAACAGCATCGTTTTGCGATAGGCATCGGGAGGCGATTAAAAAGCGAAACAAAATACTTGACTTTCGCTTTTCATTCGCTATAGTCGGGGGCGGTAGAGGAAACGGGAAACGGCCGGTGGCTCCATTGCCCTTTGGGCTCTCCCGAGTTGTCGGCCGTTTGAAATGGGCGATATCCCGAACGAGTTCCCTACCGGGAGGCGAGTTATGGGTGCGATGTTGGGAGCTATAGCGGAGGCCGACGAGACGGTGACGAACGGAAACCCGCCGGTTGCAAGAGCTGCGTTGCGGCCGACTACGGCGGGGCCTGCGGGCGCGAGCAGACTGGAAGGGCTGGTGTCACAGCTGCGAGGCGTGCCTAAGGGGGCGCTGAAAACGGTTCTCGGGAAGGAACTGGGGGCGCGAATCTGGCGGGAAGCTCGTGGGAAATCGGCTGTAAAGGAAGTGGCTGTGCCGGACGCCGAAGTGGTGGCTGGCATGATCCACCACCTGAGCCAGCAGGCGGCCGAGGAGTTGCGGAAGTACGGACGGCAGGCCAAGTTCGTGCGGCTTACGGTGTGTTATCAGAACGGGAACTCGGCTAGCGAGCGTGCGCGACTGCCGGGTCTGACGCAGGACGCCAGCGAAATGCTTGCGGCAGCCATGCTGCTGTTTGAGAGATTCGAGCAGCCCGCGGGGCAGGTGAGCTCGGTGAATCTGGATGTCACGGCGGCAGCGAGCGCTACGAATGCGGCTAGCCAGGCGAGCCGCGTTCCGGGCTGGCTGGCGATGCCGGTACGAACGGCGGCCGGATAACAGGCAGCCTGCGCGGCAACTGTTGCGAGGGGGCCGTTGGCAGTGCGGACACGCGGGACGACGCCGGAGTTGCGAGGCGGCGGCAGGCGTCGCATACTGCGAAATATGGACGTCTTCAGTAGCTGCAGTCCTGGAAAATCCAGATTTTCGAAGCGGGGTGTGTGCTGCGCTGCCGCCGTTTGTTTGTTGGCGGCGGGAATCGCGGCGCTGCCAGGCGGCGCGGATGAGATCCGGCTCAAGGACGGAAAAAAGCTGTACGGCGTGATCGTCGGGTACGAAGACAACATGTTCAAGGTCAAGACGGACTTTGGATTTGTGTTGGTCGAGAAAGACAAGATCGCGTCGATCATCCCGGCGACGCCGGCCGGGGCCAAGAGCGACGCACAGCCCGCCGCGAAGAAGGACGCTCCGCAGCCAGTGAAGAGCGCGCCCGCGACCGAGCCTGCGCTGGCGTCAGGCGCCGAGGCGACGCCAGATGCCACCAGCGCAAGCGCGAAATCGAGCTCCTTGGACGCGTCCAAGCGGGAGAAGCCTGCACCCAAGATCGGCAACGCCGCCGTCAAACCCGAACTGCCGGCGAAGACCGCGTCAACCGGCACCACTGCGCCTGCGATGAAAACTTCCGCGCCAAATTCGAACACTGCTCTAGCGGCTACCGTCGCCCCGCCTCCCGCCCCTCCTAAAGAAGAGCCTCCCGCGAACCGCGAAGAAATCCAGGGAAACCTCTATACGAACTACACGCATGGCTTCCGGATGTACAAGGCGCCCAGCTGGAATTTGAACGAGGACGCGCGGACGGCGCTTCCGAATGCCATTGTAGCGATGGGAACGTTTAACGAGTCCACGCTGCTGGTCGTCGGGCAAGAGAAAACCAAAGAGCCGCTGGATGCCGCGGCGAGGATCGTTGAGAAACGCCTGCACGAAGCGTATGAGAATTACCGGCTTACTTCGCAGCGACAAATGTCGGTCAGCGGACTGCCGGCGGTCGAATACCGCTATCGTGGGCTGGCCGACGGGCATGATTGGTCGGGAACGCTGGCGGTAGTAGCGCGCGGCGGAGAGACTTTCACGGTACTCGGAATGACCTACGCGGACACGGACCTGATTCAGATTCAAGAAAACGTGATCGCCCGATCCATCGCCAGCCTGGACTTCACGCCAAAATAATAGTTCGCCGGAAGTTTAGTGGTGCGCGGCGGATTCCGCCGCACTCTCTGGAACTTTCTTGTGTTCGCGGATGAGACTGATGAGCGCTTGCGCGGAGCGCGGAAGGCTGCGGTCGCGCCGATAGCAGAGGCCGAGTTCGCGCCAGAGATCCACGCCTTCCACGCTGAGCAGCTTGACCTCGCCGGCCTTCACCTGATCGCGCGCAAAACTTTCGCTGATGAAAGAGACGCCCGCGTCGGCTCCCACGAAACGCTTGATCATGCCGATGCTTGGCAGCTCCATGGTCACGCGGATGCGCGAGCGGTACGGGCGGAAGAGCTTGTCGAGGACCTGGCGCGTGAAACCGGTGCGCGGAAAAATCAGCGGCTGCCCGGCAATTTCCTCGAGCGTGATTTTGGTGCGATGCGCCAGCGGATTGCGCGTGCTGACCATGAAGCGAAGCCGGTCGCGATGAATCTGGTGAACTTTCAGGTTCGGCGACTTGACGGGCATGGTCACGATGCCCACGTCCACCGATCCGTCTTCCACGCGCTGCAGAATCTTGTGGCTGAAATTGCGGTAGATGCTGATCTGCACCTGGGGATAGCGGCGCTGAAATTCCGCAAAAATGTCCGGCAAAAGATACAGGCAGGTGGCTTCGTTGGCGCCGAAAACGACCGGGCCTTGCACCACGTTGCCGCGGTCCGCGACGTGCTGCACCGATTCGTCACGCAGCCGCAAAAGCCTCTCCGCATACTCGAACAAGACTTCGCCGGCGGGCGTCAGCTCGACGGACTTGGCGGAACGGTCAAGCAGCTTGGCGCGATATGCCTGCTCCAGTTGACGGATCTGCGCGCTGACCGCCGATTGCGACCGGAAAACTTTCTGGCCGGCACGAGAAAAGCTCTTCAGTTTGGCGACGTAGACAAAAGTAGTAAGTTGGTCGAAGTCCATAGGCGAGAAACTCAGCGACGATTATACAAGACCCGGACAGCTGAGTGGCTTACGAAGCGTTCCTCCATTCACGCATGAAGTGGCACCGGAGACGCAACGGCCCCGGCACCCGCGGCGAAAACGGATGGCCGTTCGCCAAGCTGCTCGAGCAAAGGGTTCCAGACGGATTCCAGCGAACCCTGAAACGTGAGCGGCTGCACGCGCAAAAACGGGAGCACATTGCGCCGTCCCAGAAGGCGCGAAGCGCGCGGGCTGGCAGTGCGGCGAACATGCTCTTCAAGCACGCGGCGCAGCCACACTTCCTCCTCGATGGTAATGTCCTGCAGCGAAACGAAATCGCGACGCAGCACTTCGTCGGTTTCCGCGCGCAGGACGTACGCGAGGCCTCCGGTCATTCCGGAACCGAAGTTGAGGCCGAGCGGGCCGAGAATGAGCGCGACTCCGCCGGTCATGTATTCGCAGCCATGCTGGCCCACGCCTTCGACGACGGCGAGAGCGCCGCTGTTGCGCACGGCGAAGCGCTCGCCGGCGCGTCCGGCGATGTAGAGTTGGCCGCACGTGGCGCCGTAAAGAACGGTATTCCCGGCAAGAACGTCGCCGCGGCGGGAAGCAGCCGCGCCTGCGGTGATGGCAATAGTGCCGCCGGAAAGCCCTTTGCCAACGTAATCGTTGGCTTCGCCGTTCAGCTTGAGCGTCACGCCGGGAGCAAGAAACCCGCCGAAGCTTTGGCCGGCTGAGCCGTGGAATTCCTGCGTAAGAGGCTCCAGGTGAGCGTGGCCGCGGGCCCGGCGGCGCATGAGTTCGCCGCTCAACGCGGTTCCTTCACTGCGATCGGAGTTGCGGATGAGCTGCGGCGTAGAATCCACCACGAATGCTTGCGCAAAGTCGAAAGATTTAGCTGGCGCGAGCGTATCGTGCGCGGGCGATTCCTCAGCCGGAATACGCGCGAGTTGCGAAGCAGGCACGCTCGTCCATGCGGCCATGCCCGGCTTCGCGGAGAGCAGGTCGGCGCGGCCCCGCAGTTCGCCAAGCGAACGGAAACCCAATTGCCCAAGATGGACGCGAACTTCGTCCGCGAGCGAGCGGAAATACGCGACCACCATCTCCGGCTTTCCAGCGAAGCGCGCGCGAAGCGTTTCGTCTTGCGTGGCGATGCCGACGGGGCAGGTGTTGAGGTGACACTGGCGCGCCATTACGCAGCCGAGGGAGAGCAGGGCGGCCGTTCCGAAGCCGAATTCGTCCGCGCCAAGAATCGCCGCAAGAATAATGTCGCGCGCAAACTTCAGCCCGCCGTCAACCCGCAGCGAGACGCGCGAGCGCAGACCGGCGGCAACCAGCGTATTGTGCGTGTCGCGCAAGCCGACTTCCCATGGCAGGCCGGTATTCTTGATCGAAGTCAGCGGAGAGGAGCCCGTGCCGCCGTTGTGCCCGCTGATGGTGATGACATTCGCGCCGGCCTTGGCCACGCCCGCCGCGATGATGCCGACACCTGCGCCGGAGACCAGCTTGACGCCAATGCGCGCTCGCGGATTCACCGCGTGCAGATCGTGAATCAACTGCGCGAGGTCCTCGATGCTGTAGATATCATGATGCGGCGGCGGCGAAATCAGCGGCGTCCCCGGCGTGGCGTGGCGGATTCGCGCGATGTAGCCGGTCACTTTGCGCGCGGGCAACTGGCCGCCTTCGCCGGGCTTCGAGCCCTGCGCCATTTTGATTTCGAGTTCTTCGGCGTGGACCAAATAGTTGGCGGTGACGCCAAAGCGGCCGGAAGCCACTTGCTTGATCTTGTTGGCGGCCAACGGGTCGTTGTCGTACAACGCTGGATCTTCCCCGCCTTCGCCGGTGTTGCTGCGCGCGCCGAGCGAATTCATCGCCAGAGCGAGCGTGCGATGCGCTTCCGGACCAAGCGAACCGAGCGACATCGCCTGCGTGCTGAAATGCCGCAGAATCTCGTCTGCAGGCGCCACTTCTTCCGGCGGCACGGACTCTTCGGAAGCCGCACCGAGCAAATCGCGCAGGAAGATCGCGCCTTGCGAGCCGGCAAGCTCTTCAAACGCCGCGTATTTGCTCTTCTCCGGCGCGCGAACGTGTGCGTGCATGCGGCGCACGATTTCCGCCGAATTGGCGTGCAATTCCCCGCCTTTGCGGAAGCGGTACAGGCCGGCATCCTGCAGTTCGGCAAAATCTTCCGAGAAACCCAGTTCGTGCATGCGGAGATAGTCGGCTAGCAGATCGTCCAACGACTTCTGCCCCGCAACGTCCGCGGCGTCTTCGAAGAACTCCGAGCAAAACTCCTCTGACAAGCCCAGAATCTCGAAAAGCTGGCTGTTACGATAACTCGCCAGCGTCGAGATGCCCATCCGCGCGAGAACTTTGCGCAATCCGGCGTCGATAGCAGCGCGCATCGCATCCGCCCCGCCCGGCTCGACGGATTCCGCGAACTGCTCGGCAAGATACGGAACCACGGCGCTCGCTCCGGCCGCGACCAAAAGCGCCACGTGATGCGTGTCGAAAACCTGCGCCGATTCCACCACCAGCGGCACATCCCACAATCCATCGCGTACCATCTGCTTCCAGATCGCCGCGGTCGCCAGCAACACCGGAAGCGGCGCCTGTTCCGCGGAAATCGCGCGATCCGAAAGGAGGAGGAGCCCCGGACGGCCGCTGCTGCTCAGAGGGGTAGAAGCAAGCTGAGCAATTCTGCAACGTCCGCCCGGAACTCCCATGGCGGCAGGAAAAGTCAAAT
>DATNNV010000036.1:0-21555 GCA_035601655.1 Candidatus Dormiibacterota bacterium | reverse complement strand
GCGAGCCGATGAATTGAAGTCTTGACTTTTCTGGCGGGGCGAATATTGTCTGCGTCCGAGAGTGGTTGCGAGTGGCTTGGGCGAAAGGATGCTGGAAACGATGAGGGATGGACGGTTGCGGACGGTGGTGCGAGTTGCGGCGGCGGTGGTGGCGGCTGGGCTGTGCGGCGTGGTGGCATGGGGGCAAGTGCCGGCTGGGAAGAAGACGTATGTGCTAAAGGCGGCGCGGCTGTTTGACGGGAAGAGCAATGCGCTGATGAAGCCGGGGATCGTGGTGGTAAGCGGGGGAAAGATTGTGGCGGCGGGGTCGAGTGCGAATGTTCCCCGGGACGCGGAGGTAGTCGATCTTGGGGATGCGACGCTGCTGCCGGGATTTATCGACGCGCACACGCACTTGACCATGATGTATCGCGAGGATTACACGCGGGCGGCGCTGGAAGGACTGCAGAAAACCGTGCCGGAAATGGCGATTGAGACGACGACGAACGCGAGGGTGACGTTGATGGCGGGGTTTACGACGGTGCGCGACGTAGGGTCGGGCCACTATCTGGACGTGGGTTTGCGGAATGCCATTGAGAACGGGGTAGTGCCGGGACCGCGGATGCTGGTTTCCGTGCATGCGATCGGCGCGACCGGCGGCCATTGCGACGAAAATGGTTTCCGCGAAGGCGCGGTGGGGAGCGAGACCGGGCCAGCGCAAGGAGTGGTAAACGGAGCGGATCAGGCGCGGCAAGCAGTGCGGCTGGCGCACAAATACGGCGCGACGATCATCAAGACTTGCGCTACGGGCGGGGTGCTTTCGCTGGTGGACGCGGTGGATGCGCCGCAATTGACGCAGGCGGAACTGGATGCGCTGGTGAGCGAAGCGCACAACCTGGGATTGAAGACGGCGGCGCACGCGCATGGAGCGGAAGGCGCGAAGCGGGCGATCCGCGCGGGAATCGATTCGATCGAGCACGGATCGTTCTTGGACGATGAAGCTTTGAACATGATGAAAGAGCGGGGGACGTACCTGGTGCCGACGTTGCTGGCGCCGCAGGGGTTGGGGGAGCAGATGGCCAAGAAGGCCAATATTCCGCCGACGATCCGGGAGAAGGCGGAACGGGCGATGAAGGCAGCTCCGGAAACCTTTAAGAGGGCGCTGGCGAAGGGAGTGAAAATCGGATTGGGGACGGACGCGGCGGTGTATCCGCACGGGCGAAATGCGGAAGAATTTCACCTGATGGTGGATTTGGGAATGAAACCGATCGATGCGCTGAAAGCAGGGACTTCGTCGGACGCGGATTTGCTGGGGATGGCGGACAAGATCGGAACGCTGGAAGCGGGGAAGCTGGCAGACGTGGTGGCGGTGCCGGGGGATGCGGTGGAAAATATCCGGCAGACGGAGCAAGTGTTTTTTGTGATGAAGGAAGGAGTAATTTACCGGAACGATCGGAAGTAAGGTGCGAGAGGACCATGGCGGAACTGGCGGTTACGGTTGCGGCGGAGTTTGCGGATTACTACCGGAAGGTGGGGGCGGAAATGCACACGTGGGTGGATCCGCTGTCGCAGGAGGAGTTCTGGCGGAAACCGTATTCTTACGGAAACAGCGTGGGGCACCTGGTGCTGCACATGACGGGGAATTTGAGTTACTACATTGGGGCGCGGGTGGCGGAGACGGGATACGTTCGCGATCGGGAGCGGGAGTTTACGGAGGCGCGGAAGCTCGATAAAGGAGAAGTTCTGGAGGCTTTTGACCGGACGATTGACATGGTGGTGGCAAGCGTCCGGGCGCAAGCTCCGGGTGATTGGATGGCGGCGTACAGCGGGGAACGCGAGCCGGAAGCGACGAACCGGCTGGCGATTTTTCTGCGGTGCGCGGCGCATGCGTATCATCATCTGGGTCAGATTATTTATCTGAGCCGGGAGCTGGCGAGGCAGGCAGAGCAAAAGGCTATTTCAGCCTGAGCTGTGGCAGCAGCGTTTCGCTGAGTGGAGCGTGACGCGAGTGGTCGAACAAAAGGAACTGACAAAGGGCAAGGCAGCGCTGCTGCTGGTCCTTTCCGCGCTGATTGCGGTGGTGTCGGCGACGCTGATGCACGGCTGGCATGTGTATGTGGGGCTGGGTATCGCTGGAGCGGCGATTTTTTTTGCGTTTACCCGCTGGAACCGCAAGTACTGACGAGACGCGGATTGTTTCCGTCCAATACCGAGGGAGGATTTTCATGCGCAGGACGATGGTGGTGTGGGCAGCGTTAGTGGTTTTGTGCGCGTGGCCCCTTTGTGTGGGCGCGCAAGAGGCGGCGAAGGACGCGGCGGCAGCGAAAGGTTCGGCGACGCCGACGATCGATCAGAGCCTGGAGATGAAAAGCGCGTCGAATGCGCGGATTTCGCCGGACGGGCGGCGGGTGGTGTACGAAGTGGTTTCGACGAACTGGGAAGACAATGCGTTTGACCGGAATTTGTGGATCGCGGAGGTGGCTAGCGGAGAAGTGCGGGCGCTGACTTCGGCGAAGAAGTCGAGCACGGGGGCGGAGTGGTCGCCGGACGGGAAATGGATTGCGTTTCTCTCGGACCGGCCGGCGCAGATTTCTGGAACGACGGCGGACAAGAAGCAGTTGTATGTGATTTCGGCGGATGGCGGGGAAGCGCAGCAACTGACGAAAACGGAAAATGATGTTGCAGGATTCGCGTGGGCGCCGGATTCGCGGCGGATCGCGTTTGCCGCGCCGGACGCGGAAACGAAAGCGCTAAAGGACCGGAAAGAGAAATACGGCGAGTATGCGGTGGTGCATGCGGATTATCAGATGGCGCATTTATGGACGATTGAGCTGCCGGAGGCGGGGACGAATGCGGTGGCGGAGGCGAAGCGGCTGACTGAGGGAGATGGGTTCAGCGTGGGGAGTTTGGCGTGGTCTCCGGATGGGACGCGAATTGCGTTCAGCGGGCAACGGGACCCGGACCTGATTTCGAGTTTTTCGAGCGACATTTACGTGGTGGCGGTTGCGGACAAAGCGGTGAAGAAGATTGTGAATACGGCGGGACCGGACACGAATCCGAAATGGTCGCCGGACGGGAAGAAAATCGCGTATCAGACGGCGGCGGGGGCGAAATATTTCTACTACGCGAATACGCGAATCGCGGTGGTGGGGGCGGAGGGCGGAACGCCGGAAATCGTGACGGCGGCTTTCGACGAAGATCCGAATCTGATCGATTGGGGGCCGGACGGAATCTATTTTGAGGCGGCGCAGAAGACGTACGGGCACGTGTTTCGAGTGCATCCGGAGACGAAAGCGGTGGAGAAGCTGGACGGGCCGGATCATGTGGTGGCGTTCGGATTTTCGTTTACGCGGGATTTCAAGCAGGCGGCGTTTCGCGGGGCGCTGGAGAACGAATATGGAGAGATTTTTGCGGCGAGCGTGGCGCCGTGGAAGGCGAAGAAGCTGACCTCGCTGGGGGAGCAACTGAAACCGTTCAAGATCGCGCATCGCGAAGTGATTTCGTGGACGTCGGGGGATGGGACGAAGATCGAAGGGGTTCTCTATACGCCGGCGGATTTTCAGGTGGGGAAGAAGTATCCGCTGCTGGTGGTGATTCACGGCGGGCCGACTGGCGTAGACCAGCCGGCGGTGAATGCGGACCGGTATTATCCGATCGAGCGGTTCGTGGCGAAGGGAGCGCTGGTGCTGCGGCCGAATTACCGCGGGTCGGCGGGGTACGGAGAAAAGTTTCGCGCGCTGAACGTGCGGAATCTGGGCGTGGGCGATTATGCGGACGTGATTTCCGGCGTGGATGCGCTGATTGCGAAAGGGTGGGTGGACCGTGAGCGCGTGGGAGCGATGGGCTGGAGCCAGGGCGGATATATTTCGGCGTTTATTTCGGCGTCGAGCGACCGGTTCAAGGCGGTTTCGGTGGGCGCGGGGATTTCGGACTGGATGACGTATTACGTGAATACGGACGTGACACCGTTCACGCAGCAATATTTGCATGCGACGCCGTGGGACGATGCGGAGATTTATAAGAAGACTTCGCCGATTTCGTACGTGGCGAAAGCCAAGACGCCTACGCTGATCCAACACGGGGAGAATGACCGGCGCGTGCCGATTCCGAATGCTTATGAACTGCGGCAGGCGCTGGAGGACCGGGGAGTGCCGGTGAAGATGGTGGTGTACAAGGGATTCGGGCACGGGATCACCAAGCCGAAGCAGCAGCGGGCGGTGATGGAAGAAAATGAGAAGTGGTTCGCGCAATATATTTGGGGCGAGAAGCCGGAGGCAGCGCCAGCGACACCGATTGCAGCGGATAAAGCGGATAAGAAGTAGTGGCGCGGAGGGAGCGAGCTAGGTCTCGAGCTTGAAGCGCGAAGAGGCGAGGCGATAGAGGCGGCGCCAGAGCAGGCGGTTGATAGAGACGACGATGACCGCCATGATGAGCGTGGACGCGAGGAGCACATCGAAGCGGCCGGAATCACTGGCGCTGCTGATGGTGCTGCCGAGTCCGGCGGTAGAAACAATCCTTCCCTGAAAATGAAAATATTCGGCGACGATGCTGGCGTTCCAGGCGCCGCCGGAAGCCGTGACCATGCCGGTGATGAGGTAGGGAAAAATTCCCGGGAGGATGAGATAGCGCCAGCGATCCAAAGAGCCAAAGCGAAAAACCTGGGCGGCTTCTTTGAGGTCGGTGGGAAGGGCCATGGCGCCGGCGATGACGTTGAAGAGGATGTACCACTGGGTGCCGAGAAGCATGAGGGTCATGGCGGCGATTTCGAGGCCGCCGCGCATGCGGATGAGGTAAAGAAGAATGACGGGGAAGAGAGCGGTGGCGGGAATCGAGGCGGCGAGTTGCGCGAGAGGCTGAGCGATGCGCGCGAAACGGGGATTGGAGCCGATGGCAACGCCGACGGGGATGGTCCAGAGGGCACCGAGAATAAGGGCGGCGTTGACGCGAAGAAAAGTGAGCGCGGCGCTGCGCAAGAGATCGATGTAGTCTTCGCGATGGAGGCCACCGAGTTCAAGAGCGCCGTGGTAAACGGCAATGGCAAGGCCGGCGAGGATGAGAACGGCGAGGAGATAGCCGATCCACTGGCGGGGGCGGCGCTGCGTTGGAGCGGAAAAAGTGGCGGCGGCGCGGCGGGCGCCGAGAGTGAACGTTACGGTGAGCCAGTTCATGAGCGGGCGGAGAACGTAGCGATACACGCGAATGACGACGGCGGTGCGGCCGAGAAGGCTGATGATGGTGGTTTGCGCGGCGGCGGCGCTTTCGACTTGTTCGAATTTGAATTTGTCCGCCCAGAGGATGATGGGGCGCCAGACCAGCTGGTCGAGAAGGACGATGACGGCAACCATGGCGGCGAGGCCCCAGAGAATCGCGGAAGTGTCGCCGTGACTTGCGGCGGTTTGCAGGAATGAACCGAGGCCGGGCAAACGGAAATCGCGATTGCCGAGGACGAACATCTCGCAAGCCATGAGGAAAAACCAGCCGCCGGCGACGGACATCATGGAGTTCCAGACGAGGCCGATGGTGGAAAAGGGCAGATCGAGCTCGACGAAGCGCTGCCAGCGGCTGAAGCGGTAGATTTTCGCGGCTTCGTGCAGCTCGCGGGGAATGCCTTTCAGGGAGGAATAGAAACTGAAGGCGATGTTCCAGACCTGTCCGGTAAAGATGAGCAGGACGGAGCCGAGTTCGACGCCGAACTGACTGTGCGGAAAGATCGCGACCATGGCGAGCATGACGCCGGGAAGAAAACTGAGGACCGGGATGGACTGCAAGATGTCGAGGAGCGGAATCATGAGGACTTCGGCACGGCGGGAGGTAGCGGCGACGTAGCCGTAGACGAGAGCGAAGACGAGGCTCAGGACGTAAGCAAAGCCAATGCGCGAGAGCGAATACAACGCATAGAGCGGAAGCATGCGAGGGCTTTGCGAAATTTGCGCTTGCGGAGTGGGCGGGCCAAGCCAGGTGCGGCCGATGGCGTAGACGCCGTAGATGATGGCGAAGATGAAAAGAAAAACGGCTATGTCGATGAGGAAAGCCCAGCTCCAGCGGGAACCGGCAGGCCGAACGGTGCGAGGCGGAATCGGAGTGGTGCGCTGAGTGAGGAGGGGCGGAGAGGGCACGAGAGCTCAGGCCTCGGTGAGGGTCAGCTTGCCGGTGGCGGCGTCGTAATCGAAAATCTCGGCGTAACGTCCCCACTGAAGAGCGGTCTCGAGCTGGCGGCGCGCTTCGTCTTCGCTGAAATGTTCGTCGAGGAGATCGCGGAAGAATTCGTCGGGGAGAGTACGATCGGCTTTGGTCTTGAGGGCTTGCTCCATCTGGCGGAGGAGCGGAACGTGGGCAAGGACGGCTTTGCGGAAGATGGCTTTGCGGGCCTGGATGTCGGCTTTGGCAAATTCCTGGCCGTCGGGAGTGATGATGGCGCAGCCTTCGTCGACGCGGAGAAGGCCGAGGAGAGCGGCGGTCTCGACGGTGGGCAACAGGGCGTCGACTTCGAGGCTCAATTCATCGGCAAGACGATGGAGATCGACGCGGCCGCCAAGATCGACGAGGATTTCGAGCAGGCCGGCCATACCACCGGGGCGGGTGTGCGGAAGCATGATGATTTTCTGAGCGTTAGTCTTGCCGGGGCCGCTGGCCGGAGCGGTTTGCGCCGTGAGGTGATGATCGTCGGGGCGAGTGAGGACGCGGTAGATTTCGTCGACGAGAGCGACAAAGGCGGGGAGTTTGTGGTTCCGCGGGTAAGGCAAGTCCACGGTGAAATCAGCGTGGATGTGCGCGGGATTGCGGCCGAGGACGATGACACGATCGGCGAGGACGACGGCCTCCTCGATGTTATGAGTGACGATGAAAATGGCGCGGGTGGGGATTTTGTGGCCGAGCCAAAGCTCGAGGAGTTCGCCGCGCAGCGTTTCGGCGGTGAGCACGTCCAGAGCGGAGAAGGGCTCGTCCATGAAGAGCACTTCGGGCTCGACGACGAGGGCGCGGGCGACGCCGACGCGCTGCTTCATGCCGCCGGAAAGCTCCTTGGGATAGGCGGACTCAAAGCCATCGAGGCCGACAGCGTCAATGATGCGGAGTGCGCGCTTGTGGCGCTCGATGGGAACCATGCCGCGGGCTTCGAGGGGCGCTTCGACGTTCTCCAGAACGGTCAGCCAGGGGAAGAGCGCGAAACTTTGGAAGACAATGGAGACGTTGGGCGCTTCGCCGCGGACCGGCTGTCCGTGCCAGTAGACTTCGCCGGCGCTGGCGGGGGAGAGTCCGGTGAGCATGCGAAGGAGCGTGGATTTGCCGCAGCCGGATGGTCCGAGGAGAGCAATGATTTTGCCGGGATAAACGGCGAGGTCGGTTGCGGCGATGACCTGGACGCGCTTGCCGTCTGGCGCGGAGTAAAACTTTTCGAGCTTGCGGGCTTCGATGATGGGCTCGCTAGTCGCGGGCGTGGTGGTGGTGGGGGTGATGGTGTTTGTGCTGGCCATGGGCGCGTGTATTATCGCTCAGCGACGGGGACAAATCGCGGGGAAAGCAGCGGGGTAGTGCGCTTTTCTAATCAGTTACAATCGCATGACTAAGAAATGACAACCGTAGACGCGCAGGAGCATGCCAAGGCTGAGCCGGAGGCGGCTGGTCCTTTTCGGCAGTGGATTTTGGCGGGCGTGGCAGGGCTGGCGGTATCGCTGCTGATCGTGGGGCCATTTTTTTGGCTGGGAAATGCTTCCGGGCATGATTTCGAGTTTCATGCGGCGTCGTGGCTGGAAGTGGCGAGCCAGTGGAAGCAGCACATCGCGTATCCGCGGTGGGACGAATGGGCGAACTACGGATTTGGGGAGCCGCGATTTATTTTTTACCCGCCGCTATCGTGGATGCTGGGGGCAGGGCTGAGCTTCGTGGCGCCGTGGAACGCAGTGCCCGCGGCGTTCATTGTGCTGACGCAGACGGTGGCGTGCCTGTGCGCGTTTGCTTTGGCGCGACGGTGGCTTGCGTGGCGCGGGGCGATGGCGGCGGCGATATTCTATGCGGCGAATCCTTACGCGCTGCTGGTGATTTATATGCGCAGCGATTTTGCGGAGCAGCTGGCGGCGGCGTTTCTGCCGCTGCTATTTCTGTTCGCCTTCGAACTGGCCGGGATCTCTGAACGCGGAAAGCGGGGGATAGGGAAGGCGGCGGCGCTCTTTGCGCTTGTTTTCGCGGTGATTTGGCTGGCGAACGCGCCGGCGGGAGTGCTGGCCAGCTATGCGATGGCGCTTTTCTTTGGCTGGGCGGCGTTTTCGGAGCGCGAGTGGCGGCTCCTAGCGCGCGGCGCTGGTGCGCTGGCGCTGGGGCTGGGACTGGCGGCGTTTTATCTGGTGCCGGCGGCGTACGAGCAGAGTTGGGTGAATATCGGGCAGGTTCTATCCACTGGGTTGTTGCCGGCGGAGAATTTTCTTTATACGGCGGGAAACGATCCGGAGCACACGTTGTTCAACTGGATCGCTTCGACGATTGCAGTTGCGCTGGCGCTGGTGGCGGCAGGGGCGGCGCTGGTGGCGATTCGCCGGGTGCGAAGAGCGAACGTGCAAATAGAGGATGCACGGCAAAAAGAATTTCGCGCGCTGCTGGCCGTAGCGGCGGCGGCGATGCTGCTGATGCTGCGGGTGACGACGATTTTCTGGCTGGTGCTTCCGAAACTGCGCTTCGTGCAGTTTCCGTGGCGATGGATGGCGATTCTGGCGGTGCCGGGAGCGGTGTTTCTGGGCGTGGCGGGGCGGCGGCGGCTGGGCTGGCTGTGGGTGAGCGCGGCGCTGGCGATCAGCGCGGGGACCGGCGTGTATCTGGTCCGGCATACGTGGTGGGACGCGGACGACATACCGACCTTGCGGGCAGCTCTTGCAGAGGGCAAAGGGTTCGAAGGCACGGACGAATACGACCCGGCCGGCGACGATCACTATAATTTGCCGCAAGCGGCGCCGCATGTGCGGATTCTGGCCGCGGGAGATGAGGAGAAGCCGGCGATGGCGGCGGTGATCCTGCAGCGCTGGACTGTGGAGGATCGCAAGTTGCGGGTGCATGCGCGGGAACCGGTGAGGCTGGCTTTGCGACTGCTGAACTATCCGGCGTGGCGCGTGGAAGTGAACGGACGAGCGGTGACAACGGAACATCCGGAGCAAAGTGAGCAAATGATTGTGGCGGTTCCGGCGGGAGATTCGCAGGTTAGCATCGAGTTTGGGCGGACGGCCGACCGAACGATTGGTGGGGCGGTTAGTGGAGCGTCGCTGCTGGTGGCGATCATGTTTCTGGCGTGGCCGAGACGAACGGACGAGGTGCCGGAAGAGCGGCTGGTTGCGGCGGAGATTTTGTAAGCTGCGAGTGCTCGGCTGACGGAAAAGCGGGAGCTAGGCTCCTGCGCTCCAAAAAGTGCTTATCTGCGGTCGACGGTGGGGTGGCGGACGTCCTGGCCTTGGACGATGTAGATGACGTCTTCGGCGATGTTGGTGGCGTGGTCGCCGATGCGCTCGAGATTTTTGGCTACGAGAATGAGTTCGAAGGCGGGAAAGACGACGCTGGAATCGCCCATCATGTAAGTGAGCAGCTCACGGAAAATCTGATCGCGATAGTGATCGACCTGGTCGTCGCTGGCGAGGACTTTCTGGGCGAGTTCGACGTCGCGGCGGACGACGGCGTTGAGGGCGTTGCGCATCATTTCTTCGGCGAGTTCGCTCATGCGCGGAAGGTCCACGTAAGGCTTGACGCGGGGATGGCGGAGAATACGCAAGGCGCCCTGGGCGATGTTGACGCCCTGGTCGCCGATGCGCTCGAGATCGTTGTTGATGCGGGAGACGGCAAGGACGAAGCGGAGGTCGGCGGCCATCAACTGGTGAAGAGCGAGCAAGTGCACCACGCGGTCGTCGATTTCAATCTGCAGCTCGTTGATGGCGTCTTCTTCGTCGAGTACGCGGTTGGCAAGCTGCTCATCGGAATCGAGCACGGAGTGAACCGCCTGATGAACGGCGCGCTCGGCGAGACTGCCCATCCACAGGAGGCGTTCTTTTACTTCGTTGAGATCTTTTTCGAAATGGCGTTCCATGTGCTTCGTCCCCTCAGCGCGAGAAAGGTACACCAATACACAGACCGGCAGTACGGAAAACGCACTCAGCCGAAGCGGCCGGTGATGTACGCTTCCGTCCGCGGGTCGCCCGGCGTGGTGAAGAGTTGCGGCGTCGGACTGAACTCGATGAGCTGGCCCATGAGGAGAAAGGCGGTAAAGTCGCTGACGCGGGCGGCCTGCTGCATGTTGTGGGTGACGATGGTGATGGTGCAGAGGTCCTTGAGCTGAACGAGAAGCTCTTCGATCTTGGCGGTGCTGATGGGGTCGAGGGCGGAGCAGGGCTCGTCGAGAAGGAGCACTTCGGGTTCGACGGCCAAGGCGCGGGCGATGCAAAGACGCTGTTGCTGGCCGCCGGAAAGCTCGTAGGCGGATTTGTGCAAGTGGTCCTTCACTTCGTCCCATAACGCGGCGTGGCGCAGACTTTTTTCGACGGCTTCGGCAAGAGGAATCTTGGTGCCGTTGATTTTGAGGCCGTAGGCGACGTTGTCGAAGATGGATTTGGGGAAGGGATTAGGGCGCTGGAAGACCATGCCGACGCGGCGGCGAAGAGCGGTGACGTCCTGCGCGAGGATGTTTTTGCCGTCGAGGAGGATTTCGCCCTCGAGGCGGGAGCTGCGCACGGTCTCGTGCATGCGGTTGAAGGTGCGGAGCAAAGTGGATTTGCCGCAGCCGGATGGGCCGATCAGCGCGGTGACCTTGCTGTTGGCGATGCCCATGCTGATATCGAAGAGGGCTTGCTTGGTGCCGTAAAAGAAATTGACGTTGGAGATGTTCATGCGCAGGGGCAGCGACGGTCCCGGCTCGCGGGTTGGGTGGGTCGTTCCAGGAAGCGTGAAGTTTGAGGGCACAGCGGGCCTCGCGGAAGCTTGCATGGCTTAGGACCTCGGAACTGCAACACCTCGCGCCAGAATCGCGCGAGCGACGATATTGACCACCAGAATCAGGCCGAGCAAGACCAAGCCAGCGGCCCAGGCCTGGCGATGCCAGTCGTCATACGGCGCAATGGCGTAGGTATAGATCATTACAGGCAATGAAGCCGTCGGCTGGTTCCAGCCGGGGCTCCAGAATCTATTTCCAAAGGCCGTGAAAAGCAACGGAGCGGTTTCACCGGCCACGCGGGCAAACGCCAACAGGATGGCGGTCAAGATGCCGCGGTAAGCGGCCGGGACAATCACGGAAGCTATAGTCTGCCATTTGCTGGCGCCGAGGGCCATGGCGCCCTCACGCAAAGTATTTGGCACGGAACGCAGAAACTCTTCCGTGCTGCGCAGAGTGATGGGAATCATCATCAGCCCAAGGGCAAATCCGCCTGCAAGAGTCGAAAAATGCTTAAAGGGCAGAACCGCGAGGCTGTAGGCAAAAATGCCGATAACGATGGAGGGCACGCCGTTCAGAAGGTCCGCGGCGTAACGGACGACAAAGGCGGTGCTCCCGCCACTGAACTCGGCAAGGTAGACGGCGCCGAGGAAACCGATGGGCACGCCGATCAGCGCCGCGATCAAGAGCAATTTGGCGCTGCCAACAATGGCATTGGCCATGCCGCCGCCGGTCTCTCCAACAGGCGCAGGCAGCTTGGTAAAAAAGCTCCAGCTAACGGAGCTGCCGCCGTGAAAAACGAGATAGCCGAGAATGAAAAAGAGCACCGCGACGGCCACAAAGGCGCAGATGCCCGTCAGGGTGAGCATGAAAGCGCTTACGAATTTGCGCCAACGGACACGAGCGCTCATGCGTTCCCCATTCCGCTGCCGCGTTGTGCGGTCAGAACGATGAGCAGGCGGGCCATGCCATTCAAAATGAACGTGAGGAGGAAGAGGACCAGACCCAGCTCAATCAGCGATTGCAAGTACAGATCGCCGGTAGCTTCCGTGAATTCGTTGGCAATCACGGCAGCGATGGAGTAACCGGGCGAAAAAAGGGAAGCACTGATGGTCGGGGTGTTGCCAATGACCATGGTAACCGCCATGGTCTCACCGAGCGCGCGGGCGAGGGCGAGGAAAATCGAGCCCATGATGCCCGAACGAGCGTACGGAACGACGACTTTCCAGGTGGATTCCCAACGGGTGGCCCCGAGGGCGAGAGCAGCTTCGCGCTGGTCTCGCGGCACGGATAGAAGCACTTCGCGAGAAACGGAAATAATGTAGGGGATCACCATGATCGCGAGAACAACACCAGCGGTGAGGAAACCCACTCCGTAGGCGGGGCCCTGAAATAGCGGAAGAAAACCGAGGCTCTTCTTGAGCGCCGGCTGAATATACTCGCGCATGAGGGGAATGACGATAAAGACGCCCAAGAGGCCGTAGATCACGCTGGGTACGGCGGCGAGCAGGTCAATGAAAAACTCGAGGGTGTCAGAGACTCGGGCGGGGGCAAGTTCCGCAAGGAAAATCGCCGCGCCCAGGCCCAGAGGAACCGCGATGAGCAGAGAGACGCCAGCGGTGATAAGCGTGCCGTAAATGAACGGCAGGGCCCCAAACTGATCGAAGATGGGGTCCCAAACGCTGGTGACAAAAAAGGCAAAGCCGAACTTGTGCCGGGGCAGAACCGAGCCGCGCCACAGCTCGAAGACCAGTAACAGAGTGACCAGCACAACGGAAGCGGCAAATAGAAACGTAACGAGCCGCACGATCTCATCGCCCTCGCGGAGGCGGCTGAGATACGAACGCGAGCCCGAAACGGGGCTCGCGCTCGGAACCGTTGTGGAAGTCACTGCCACGTTATTGGACGTTAGCGAGAGCGTTCTTTTCCTTGGCGACTACTTCCTTGGGAAGCTTCGCATAGGACAGCGCCTCGGCGTAGTTCTGGCCGTCGGCAAGCATCCATGATACGAAACCCTTGATCGCGTCGCGCTTGCTGGCGTCTGAGAACTTCGAAGGGATCAGCAGCCAGGTAAAGCTGGAGATCGGATATGCGGTCTTGCCCGGTGCGTTGGTGATGGAAACGCGGAAATCATCGGGCATGTCTTTTGCGGCGCCAGAGGCGGCAGCGGTGACGCCTGCCAGGTCCGCTTTGACGAACGCTCCCGAAGAATTTCTCACGCGGCCATACGGCATTTTGTTTTGGATGGCGTAAATCAATTCGATGTAACCGAACGAGTTCGGCGTTTGCTTGACCAATCCAGCCACGCCCTCGTTGCCTTTTCCACCGAGGCCCTTGGGCCAGTTCACCGAAGTGCCTTTGCCAACTTTGTTCTTCCATTCATCGCTGACCTTGGAAAGATAGTCCGTCCAGATGTAAGTCGTTCCGCTGCCATCCGAGCGGTGCACCACTACGATATCGTCGCCGGGCAGCTTGACGCCCTTGTTGGCGGAGGCGATTGCCGGATCGTTCCATTTGGTAATCTTTCCCAGGAAAATTCCGGAAATCGCCTCTGGCGTGAAATTCAACTCACCCGTGACGCCGGCGATGTTGTAGCTCGGAACATCGGCTCCGAGCACCGTCGGGAAGTGCAGAATCGCGAATCCGTGCTTGTCTTGATAAGTCTTGAGCTGCTCGTCATTCATCGGGCCGTCCGACGCGCCGAAATCCACGGTGCCTTCCGTGACTTGCTTGATGCCTCCGCCGGACCCAATGGACTGGTAGTTGATCTGGATGCTGGCGTTTTTCTTGTGGTACTCGTCGAACCATTTCGAGTACATGGGGTAGGGAAAGGTCGCTCCCGCACCGTTGATCGAGAGCGTGCCCTCAGCCCAGAGGACGCCGGCGAGGGTGAGAACAATCAAGAACAATCCTGCCATTCGCTTCATTCGTGTGTCTCCGTCAATTTAGCTAAGACTTTCCCGGGGAGTTCCAGTCTGGCGACCCTGTGTTACAGGAATGTTACAGCCGCTTCAGAGTTGGTTGAATGCTTGGAAGCTGCTGGAAACGCGGGATTTCTCTCCGATCAGCGCTCTGACCACGGAAGCTTGGAAAAACGAAAAGGGCAGCGCCGGACTGGCGCTGCCCTTTCGCGTCCCCCCAGGGGAGGGACGGTTTTCTCGAGTGCTTCCGAGGTTAGGGAATGTAGTAACGGAAAGAGGTCCAAACCATGTTGTCGACGGCCTTGGGCTGGATGCCTGCCGCGCCCGACCAGCCACTCTTGGTCACGTAGGAGTACTGAATGCCCCACTGAACGCGGCCCTTGGGACCCTGGTAGAACTTGTGCCAGAAGCCGAGTGTGCCTTCTTGGATGAACCGGATGTCTCCTGCGCAGGCGCCCGAGCCAGGCGCCGATGAACCGGAAGGCGCAGCTTCCACCCCGCAATTTGTGTTGTTGGCAGTCGGGCCGCCAAAGCCTCCGAATGCCGAATTGGACGTCTTGTGCGTGGTGATGGTCTGGAGACCAGAAGCGGGGCAGCCAGCGGTTCCAGCACAGTCTACCAGCGCGGTCGTGATGGTATCGCTCATGTAGCCAGCGTACGCAGCGCGCCACGCATACTCGCCGCCGTAGTAGAGGTAAATGTCGAGCTTGGGTGTGGCGTGGAATTCAACTCGAGCGAGCCCATGGGCGGTGCGGATCAGCGCTTGCGTGCCGTCCGGACGGAAGGTCAGATCGGCAAGCTGCGCCGATCCGTACCTGCCGATGCCGTCGCCTGCCACGCCTTTTAGGCCAAAATCCACCTTCTTGGCAAAGACGGGAACCAGTGCGCTGGCACCGACACCGCCGCCTGTACGTGAATCGTTGAAGGCTCCTATCGCGGAGGGAGATGTATTTGTGCAGGCACCAGAGTTGCCCGCCAATGCGGGGCCATTCAAGATTACCGTCCCGCTGGCATTGCTCGCAGCCGGGCTGACGACGGCGCAAGGATAGATGCGGTTGCGGAAAGTGCTGACGATACCGAATAACTCGTAGTGGCCCCAGCCCGGATCGGCAGTGGCCTTGAAGATAAAGTCAGGAGCTTTGTTGACAGTGTAACCGGTGGGATCGAAGGCATTAAAGAGACCGCCGCTTTGTCCGGGGGCGTTGATAAAGAAGTTCTGCGTCGTAGCGCCGGTCGCCGATGTGACAGTGGAAAACCCACGGCCACCGAACGTCGACTGCGGACCTTCCGCGGAGACGCCGAGAGCAAACTTGCCACCGAAGTCCTTGACGACACGGAAGCCGTACTGACGCGCCCAAGTGAAGCCGACCACGTAGTTCGGGTCGATCATTACGGGCAAATCTTCCTGGCGGTTTTGGATTCCCTTCTTGCCCTCAGTTGCGAGTGTCCACATCTGGCCGCCGGTAACGGAAAGGCCATTCTCAAAGGCAGCTTGCGCCCAGATTTGCCGCTGGCGGAAGACATAGCTGTTGGTCTGGCGGTTGTTGGAAGTGGTGCCGGCGCCGAGGAAGTCCGCCTCGAAGTAGCCGGTGACCTTGGCAGCGCCCACTTTCGTATCCATGAGCAAGGTCAAGCGAGACTGACGAGCCGAGAAATTGTTTTCGGTAACCCTGCTGAGAGCGTTTCCAGGGTAAGGGATATTGGTGAATGAAGTGTTGATGTCGGCGCTCTCTGCCCGGCTGCGAAATATCGTGGCCGCCTCGATGAAGCCGCCCGGAGTAATGTTAATGCCCTTGTAGCGGATCGTGGACGGACCTTCCTCGGAAGCTTTCTTACCTTCGGCTTGCTCGGTGGCCACGGTGGTCTTGAGCGCTTCGTTGCTGGCCTTCAGATCGGACACGGTGGTGTTGAGCGAGGTTGCGGCGGTCTTCACTTCGGCGCTGGCGTTGACGGCTTCGGTGGCCTTGCTGGTGGCCTCCGCTGCCTTGGCGTTTGCCGCTGCGGCCGCTTCGCGCGCTTCGTCGATTTGGTGATCGCGCTTGGACAGCTCTTCCTTCAGCAGTTGCAATTGTTCCTGCTGCGCCTGTACCGCCTGGCGCAACTCTTCAATTTGTGCCGCAAGAGCCGAGTCCGCTCTTTCGGTTTTCTTGGCCGCTTTCGGCTTGGCCGGTTGACCGGTCTTGGCCGGCTGCGGATCGGCGTCTTTCGGCGTATCAGCGAACGCTGTTCCGGACACGAGGAACAGCGATAGTGTGAGTGCTGCGATTTTTTTCATTGCCTCTCTCTTTTTCTAGCTGAATTCGGACTTGAAAACCGGTACCAAGAAACGCGTACCACCCCAGCGAGAAGGTAAATACCTCGCTTTACGGTTACGTCAATCGATTGTGAATATCCTGTAACAATCATCAGGACGTCCTCGCAACCCACTGATTCGCCGCAAGTTACGCGCGGAGCATAGCGCAAATCGCAACCGCGTGCAGCAATTTTTACAAGTGGGGTCCGTATCAACAGGAGGAGTGCGGGCTCGCGGCGGCGGGAAACTCTATTTTGGTGCGCCCGCCATATAGGCCAGCACCAACTCCGCCAGGCGATACTGATACCGGGCGTCGGTGTCGGTGATTTCCGCTTCGGTTTCTTGAAGTTCCGCCTGCGTGAACTCTACGATAGAACCGAGGCCGAGGTTGTAGCGAGCCTGCGCGAGGTCCAAAGAGAGCGCCGCTTCCTCGCGAAGTTGTTGCGTCACGGACAAGCGTTCGTAGGCACGGTTGGCATCCTGCCAGGAGTTGCGCACGTCGCGCGCGATGTTGTTGCGCGAGTCCATCAGTCTTTGGCGGCTCACTTCGGTGTGCAGGTCGGCTGTTTTGGCGCGCGCGTTGTAGAGCCAGCCGTTGAAGACGGGAATATTGATGTTGATGCCCACCGCGCCATACCAATTCGGAATGTGATCGTCGCGCACGGGCGCCAGGCCCACCACGCCGAGCGCGCCCACTGTCGGCCGCCACAAGTCGTGCTCTGCGCCGGCAAATTTCTGCGCGGAATCCACTTCGTTCTGCAGCGCGGCGATTTCCGGGCGCTGGCGGAGCGCTTGCGCGATCAATGAGGTGACGTCCAGCGACGGCGGCGTCACCGGAGCTGCCTCTTCGACCAATTGAAATTCCTGGCGGTCGGGATAACCCAGGATTGCGGAGAGTGACGCCAGCGCGGCGTCCGCATTGTTCTGCGCTTCGAGGAGCAACAGGCGGCCGCGGGCTTCGTCGACCTTCGCGAAGCTAAGGTCCAGATCGGACTTGAGCTTCGCGTTGGTCAGCGCTTGAATCTTCTGGACGAAAATCTGGCGGGAGTCCACCGTTTTGGTTGCGACGGTGACCAGCGCTTTGGTTTCCAGGGCGTTGTAAAACGCCTGATCCACTGCCAAAAGGATTTGCGCGCGCGTAGCCGCTGCGTTGTCTTCTTCGGCCCTTGCAGAGGATTCGGCGCTGGACAGCAGATTCGTGGTGCGCCCAAAATCGGTGATCCACTGGCTGACGCTTGCTCCGGCGGCGGCGCGCGGAAAAAGGATCGGGTTGTTCAGCGCACCCGCGGCAATGCGGCTTCCAGGATTTGCGTCGACTGCGGTCACGCTCAAGTTAGCGGTTGGCAGCAGCGCGGACCTCTGTTCCCGAACGTACTGCTGCGCGGCGAGAGCCCGGAGCTTGCCGATAGTGATTTGTGGGTTGTTCTTTAACGCCAGCGCTTCGGCTTGCGCGAGAGTCAGCGGCGATCCCGGGTTTGTGGCGATGGCTTGCGACGGCGGCGCGGTCGACGGGACCGAACTCCCGGGTGTCTGGCCCTGTGCTGCAACACCCAGCAACGATGCCAACACCATGCCCGCCGCGAGCGAAGAGTGCCTCATGCCGGCACCTCGTTTTCGCGCGCCTGCTCCTTGCGATGCACCAGCAAATACGCCGCCGGCACTAGATAGACCGTGACCACTACGGAGACTAGCAGCCCACCGATGATCGCTCGGGCCAGCGGAGCATATGCCTCGCTTCCCTCTTCGATCCCCAGCGCCATGGGAATCAATCCCAGCAACGTCGCCAGCGAAGTCATCAAGATCGGACGCAACCGCAGCCGCGATGCTTGCGAGATAGCTTGCTGCAGCGACTTTCCTTCGTGATGCAGGTGGCGCGCGAACTCGACAATCAAAATGCTGTTGGAGACCACGATGCCTACCATCATGACCAGCCCCATCAGCGACATCACGTTCAGCGTGGTGTTGGTGGCCAGCAGGAAGAGCAGTACTCCGGCCAGTCCCGGCGGCACCGCCAGCAGGATGATGAACGGATCGGTCCACGAGGCAAACTGCGCCACGAGAATCAGATAGACGAGCACCACGGAAAGAATGAGGCCGATCCCGAAGCTCTTGAAAGAAGCGCGCATGCCTTGTACGGAGCCTCGCAGCGTCACTCGCACGCCTTCGGGAAGTTGCGTCTTGTTGATAATGTCCTCGATCTGCCTGGTTATCCTGCCCAAATCCTCTTTCTTGGGCGCAATGTACAAATCGACTACCCGGAATAACTGGTAGTGATCCACTTCCGTGGGTGAGGCCATAGTCTTCACTTCGACCACGGAATCGAGGTAGGTCGGCTTCAGAACCTTCGCGCCGCGTAGTGGGATCTGCTTCAGGTCCGTCAGCGTCTTCACGGAGTCTTCGGGATACTGCACCGTTAGCAGATACGGGTTGCCGCTTTTCGGATCGATCCAGTAGTTGGGCGCAATCATCGCGTTGGAGGTGAGCGCGGTGATCACGTTGTCGATCACTTCCTTCTGCGAAAGCCCCAGTTGGCTGGCTTTTTCCCGGTCCACGTCCAGTTCCAGCGCGGGATAATCGATGTCCTGCGGAATCAGCACGTCGTTTACACCGGGAAGCCGACGCACGTCCGCGCCGATGGCAGCGGCCACATTGTAGGCCGCGGTCATGCTGTTTCCGCTGACCTGCACGTCGATGGGGGCAGGCAAGCCCAGGTTCAGGACGGCGTCCACCATTCCGCCGGACTGAAAATACGTCGAAAGCTGCGGAAGCTGCTGCCGAATCTGCTCGCGCACGCGGCGCATGTATTCGTAGCTTCCAACCTTGTGGCCTTCCTTGAGGGAGGCCTGTACGAACGCGGTGTGCGGCGCGGAATTCGGGGTGTAGATGGCAGAGAAATCCGTGGTGATCCCGATGTTCGATACCACGATCTCCAATTCGTTCTTGGGAACCACCGCTCGGATAATCACTTCCACTTGCTGGACGTATTCTTCGGTCAGCTCGACTCGCGTCCCGCTCGGGGCCTTCAGGTTGATCACGAATTGGCCAGGGTCCGTTCGGGGGAAGAACGACACGCCCAGCAAGGGATACAGGCCCAGAAGGAGCAGGGAAATTCCCGCGAGGCCGATCGCCGTGGCGGCGGGCTTCAATAGCGCCGTGCTCAGCGTGCGATCGTACTTGCCGAGCATTCTCTCAAAGTGGTAGTTGAATTTCTTCGCGATCGAACCGAACCGCGCTTCGACGGCCCCTTCGCCGACTTCTTCGTCGGCCTGGTGCTTCTTCATGAGTTTCGCGCAGAAGAGCGGCACGACCGTCATCGCCACGATGTAAGAGGCAAAAAGGGAGAGAATTACGGCCATCGCCAGCGCAACGAACAGAAAGCGGCTGACCCCGTACAAAAATACCACTGGAAAAAATACGATGGCGGTAGTCAGAGTCGCCGCCAGTACCGCGAGCGCCACTTCCTGCCCGCCGTTTTCGGCGGCTATCTCCGGCGCTTCGCCCATCTCCAGGTGCCGGAAGATGTTCTCGAGGACGATGACGGAGTTGTCGATCAAACGGGAAAAGGCCAGCGCCAGGCCGCCCAGGACCATGGTGTTGACGGTTCCGCCGCCTGCGCTGATAGCCAGAAACGCCGCGAGCGCCGAGAGCGGGATCGACAGAAAGACGGCTGCAGTCGCGCGCATGCTCCCGAGAAAAAGCAGAATCATCAGCCCGGTGAGCGCCAGTCCGATGGCCCCTTCGCGAACCAGGTTGCTGATGGCGGTCTTGACGAACACGGATTGATCGAAGACCACCCGGGTGTTCAACTGCTTGGGAATATCGACGAGGTGTTTCAGGGCCTCGCGAATGCCGTCCACCACCGCGATCGTGTTGGTGTCGCCTCCCTGCTTCAGAATCGGGAGGTATACCGATGGCTGTCCGTCCACGCGCACGATGTTCGTCTGGATCGCCTGTGCGTCGACCGCTTTCCCTACATCCGCCACCATCACGGATGCCTGTCCCACGGTCTTTAGCGGCATCAAGTTGATCGCGCTGGCCGACGGCACTTGCGCGTTCGAATACAAGTTGTAGTCGAAAGGGCCGATTTTCACGTCTCCGGCCGGCAGAATCAGGTTGCTTTCGTTCACCTGCCGCACAACATCCATCGGGCTAAGTTGATGCGCCTGCAGCTTCAGCGGGTCGACGTACACCATGATTTGGCGGTACTTCCCGCCGAATGGCTGCGGCACAGACGCGCCCGGCACGTTGGCAATCTGGTTGCGCACCGTGTACCGCCCGTAGTCCTGCAATTGCGTTTCGTCCAGGCCTGCGCCTTTCAGGGTGATCAAGCAGACCGGCAAGCTCGAAGCATCGAATTTCAAGACCACCGGCGGCAGCGTTCCGGGCGGCAATCGGCGCAGGTCCGCCATCGCCAGGTTGGAGATGGTGCTGAGGTCCGCGTCGGCGTTCGTTCCCGCCTGAAAATAAATCTTGATCAGGCTCACGCCGGGCAGCGACCTTGATTCGATGTGGTCCACTCCGCTGGCCAGCGTGAAGAACCTTTCGAATGGATTGGTAATGTTCGTTTCGATCTGTTGCGGGGGCATTCCGGAGTAAAAGGTCGCCACCACAACGACCGGAATGTTGATCGGCGGAAATAAATCCACGGGCATGCGGACGAGTGCGACGGTCCCCACAATCGCCACCATCAGGCAGCACACGATGACTAGAAACGGGTTGCGAATCGAGAAGCCGGCCATCAGCTTGCTCCTCCCGCTTCGCCGCTGCGCGGCGCCACTTCGTTTGGCGCAACTTTCTCTCCGCTGCGGAATTGACTGCGATTGCCGATGATCACGCGGTCGCCTTCGCGCAACCCGGAGAGCACTTCCACGCGCACTGTGCCCTGCATTCCCAGCTTGACGTGCCGCTCTTCGATGACGTTGTCCGCGTTTACTACGAGCGCCGTGGCGTCGTTTCCGTTCTGTGCCAGGGCTTCGAGGGGCGCCAGCAGTGCGTCTTTTTTCCCGGCGAGGGTTAGCGCCGTTTCCGCGTACATACCGGGGATCAGCTTGCCGTCGCGGTTGTCGAAATCGATTTCCGTCTCCATCGTTCGGGTCTGCAAGTCCAGGGAACCGGCAAATCGCGATACTTTCCCAACGATGTCCTGATTCAGCGCCTGCACATGCACCTTCACGGAATTGCCCACGCGAATCTGGCCGGCCATGGATTCCGGAATCGGCAGGACCAGCCGCAGCTTCGAAATCTGCGCCAAGTGCACCACCGCCATCGACTGCGCGCTCGAGGAAGTGCCCGCCGCGATCAACGAACCGGTGTCCGCCGAACGCGAGGTAATCACGCCCGCGAAGGGCGCGACGATGCGCGAATAGTTCGAGAGCGCCCCGTACTGTTTCTGGCTGGCCTGCGCCATTTCCAGTTGCTGTTGCGCGGAGGATAAAGCGGCTCGCACGCTCGACACTTGGGCTTCGCCC
>DATNNV010000035.1:0-116311 GCA_035601655.1 Candidatus Dormiibacterota bacterium | reverse complement strand
CTTTGCTCACGAACTCTAAACTAGAGGAAAGCGAAGGGGACGAGTCCCCTTCGCTTTCCTCTGATACCTCCGTCGAAAGGGACCACAAAGTGTCAGATATGCTCCCGGTCTAAAATGTCAGCGATCCCCCCGACCGTACAGGAGGCTGGGCACATCGTTCATACGCCTGACCTATTCGACGGCCAGGTCTTTGACGACAATGCGACTGCGGCCAGAAATCTCCAGGCGATCGGCTTTGACGGGTTGATCGCACGCAGTCAGAATGCCGTTTGGCACCTTTCTGGCGATTTGGTCTATGCGGGATTTTCCAGCGGCGGCGCATTCGCGGAGTTGCTGGCCGCCACTCGCCCAGGAGCGCGCGGCGCGATCCTGCTGCACGCGCCTTTGCTGATTCGCGATCTTGGTTGGAAGGTTTGGCCCGCGAGCGTTCCCGTTCAAGTGCACTTTGCGGAAAGAGATCCCTTGCGAGTCCAGCAAGTCATCGACGCGTTTGCCGCGCGCGTTCGCAAGTCTGGCGCCAGCTTTCAGCAGTGCGACTATCCTTGCTCGGGCCACCTATTCGCTGATCCGGACCTGCCGGCTTACGACGCGGTTGCATCTAACCTCATGTGGGGGCAAGTGCTGGAGTTTCTCAATAGCCTCGGAGCCTCGCCGGTCGTAGCATAAGCCCTGATAACGCTCGACCGCGTCGGCGCATTACGCTAGCATTTGAATGTAAACGCCCCGCCCGCTGGATGGCACATGGCTGATCAAGACGACGAACAATCACCGGACGAATCGCCCGAGCCGGAGCAGCGCCTCTTCACGTTGACGGAAGCCGAACGCGCCCGTCGCGAACTGGAGCCGGTCCTCGTCGAAGCTATGGACTTCCGCAAGAGGCTTGCCGGCCTCGACAACGATCTCTCCGCCGTTTCCGCGCGCATCATGATGATGGGCGGCGTGATCGTGCCGTACGAAAAGCTGGCCAAGCTGCGCTTCGAGCACGATCACCTTGCGGAATCCCTCAAGTCCGCGCTCGATCGCATTCTCGAAACCGGTTGCGTTATCAAGGATCTTGACGTTGGCTTGCTCGATTTTCCCGCGCTTATCGACAACGAACACGTCTATCTTTGCTGGAAACTCGGCGAAGACCGCATCCGCTTCTACCATCGCCAGGACGAAGGCTTCTCCGGCCGCAAGCCGCTAAATCCCCGCGACCTCGGCTCCGGCGGCACGGTCCAGTAGCACAGACCTTCAGTGTCAAGTTTCAGGACATGCTTTGCAGTTTGTTATCAGGAGATCCTTTACAGTTTGGTCGGATTTGCTCCCCACCAGCGGTCCACGGCCGTGGACCGCTGGTGGCGCGGGTCCAGTTCCGGTACCAAACTTCGGCAGTAATACCCCAGGATGCGTTCCTCGAGGCGCACGAGTTGGACCCACTCGCCCGCCAAAGCTCGGCTGATTTCCCACCCGCGCCCATGCACTGACAGTTGGCGTGGTCTCCCCCTCTACGGGGCAAGCAGAAGGCGGGCCGTACACGGCGTCGGGGCGAGCGGGTGGTGGAGGGTTCATTTAATAGCGCCTACTCTGTAGGCTCAAGCGTGTCAGTGGGACGGGGGAGGGCTGGCCTGCGGACGTCCCACGGTCAGGCGAGATTGGGGAACTTGGGCAGGCCTGGGCGCACTTTTTCAAATGCCGCGGCGGCTTGCAGCAAGACGGACTCGTCCCCGACAGCGCCCATGAGTTGCAGAGCTACCGGCAGACCTTCGTTGGTGAAACCGCAGGGTACGGAAATCGCAGGCACGCCAGCCAGATTGGCGGGACGATTCAAGCGCAACAGCAAAGCGCGCGTAGGGTGCTTCTCGCCGCTTACCACGGTGGTTTCTTCACCGATGAGCGGCGCGGCGATGGGGGTGGTGGGAAACGCGAGGGCGTCGACGTTCGCGTCGTGCAAGGCCATGTGAAGCTGCTGGATGAAGAGAGCGCGCATTTCCAGGGCTTGCAAGTAAGCTGTTGCGGCGACTTTGGTGCCCAGTTCGATGCGCTTCCTGACGTCTTCGCCGTAGTCCGCGGCGTGCGCCGGAAACCAGCCGGCTTGCTGGTGATAGTAAGTAGCTTCCGCCCAGGCAATCTGATTGCCCGCGTCTTCGGTTTCGTGCAGAAGCGGAACGGGAACTTCGACGAACGTGGCGCCGGAACGCTCGAGCAGCCGGAGCGCTTGATTGAAAGCATATTGTACGTCGACAGAAACGATTTTGAAGAAGAAATCCCTGGGCAGACCCATTCGAATTTTGGGGCGAATTTTTCGTTTGCCAGCGCGGGTGGCTCGGCGAAGCGGAGGCTGCGCTTTTGAGCGCGCGATGAGCGGCTCGGCGATCAGGGCGGCGTCTCGAACGCTTCGTACAAGTGGTCCGATGCAATCGAGTCTCGGCGAGAGCGGCACCACGCCGTCGACGTTGACAACTCCAAACGTGGGCTTGAGGCCGACAACGCCGCAGAGAGCGGCGGGGATGCGGATGGAGCCGCCGGTGTCTGTGCCGATGCTGCCGTAGCAAAGGCCGGCGGCGACGGCCGCGGCCGAGCCGCCGCTGGAGCCGCCGGGGATACGGTCGAGATCCCATGGATTGTGAACCGGACCGAAGTGCGGATTATTGGAGGTCACGCCGTAGGCGAATTCGTGCATGTTGGTTTTGCCGAGAATGACGGCGCCGGCTTCGCACAATTGCTTCACGATTGCGGCATCGCGCATCGGTACGTAGTCGCGAAGGATCCTGGAGCCGGCAGTGGTCTTCACGCCCTTGGTGCAGATGTTGTCCTTCAAGGAGATGGGAATGCCATGGAGTGGGCCGCGGTCGCGCTTCTTCCCGCGGCGGCCCAGCAGCTCTGCTTCGGCTTGTTTTGCCTGGGCGAGGGCTTGCTCGGCGCACACGGTGATGTAGGCGTTCAGTTGCGGATTGAGGCGTTCGATGCGCTTGAGCATGAGGCGGGTGACTTCAACAGGCGAGACCTTGCGCTTGCGAAAAAGCGCGGCGATTTGTGTTATCGAGGCGAAGGCGAGTTCGGTGTCGGTGGACATGATGGAGGTCAGCGGCAGCTAGAAAATTCTGTCCTGGTGGCGGAGGTTCCCGAAGTTCCCGATGTTGGCGATGATGAAGGCGACGCGAAATTGATTTTCGTTGCGCACCTGGCCCAACGCGATGCGGCGGTATTCGACGGCGATGCCGCAGCATCCGCCGTTGTAGCTGACTTGTATCAGTTGGTTTTGCAGTTCGCTGTTCTTCAGATCGTAGCTGATGCCCGTCGTAAAGTTGAAGCCTTTGCGGGTTTCGCTGCCATAACCGACCAGGGCGCGAATCTGGTTGGATAGCGGCTGCAGAATGGGATCGGCCTGCAAGCGGAAGTGCGCCACGGTGGCGAAGAATTCCTTGTACGGCTTGACCTTGACGAGCGTTCCGATGGTGGTGATTTTCTCGAGGTTGGGGTCGTATTCGAGAATCTGCTCGAAATCGTAGGGGCCGCCCGGAGTCACGCGAAAATCGCTGACGATGGGCGACCAATGGACGGGGCCGAGCGCAAAGGCGAAGGGGGTAATGGAGTTGAGCGCCTGGAAAACGTTGCGCTGGCCGGCGACGGCGGCGCCGCCAAAGGTCGGATCAAAGAAGTGCTTCTGCACGATGCGCCAGGTGATGAGTTCCTGCGGCTGGTCTTCGCCTTCTTTGACGAACAGCCGCTGGGTGAAGCCGTATTCGAGCTCATTGGTGTCCGTAAGAGTGGCGTCGGAATCGAAGCGGATGAAATCGGCGAAATTGTTGACGCCGGTGACGTAGCGATAGGTGAGCACCGGCTCGATGGTGTGCTTGTAGCGGCGGCGCGCCTTGTTCTTCTGCAAGGAGGCGCGGTCAAAGAAACGCTCGAGCGTCGGTGGCCGCAGGTCGATGGTGAATTCCCCGGTATTGCGCGTGATGGCCAGGCCGCTCAGTTGTCCGGAGGCGTTCAGAGAGTCGCCGTAACGCGTGGTGCGGAATGCGGCGGTGCCGGTAATTCCGAACCAATCGCCGAAATGAATGGGCACGGTCACGCGCGGGGCGAACTCGGTGCGCGAGACGGTCAGCGGCGTATCGATCTGACTGTCGGAGCGGTGCACGCCGTCCACAAAGCTGTCAAAGCCGAAGTAGATGGGCAGCCTGGCCCACGGATTCTGCTCGACAGAGCCGAAGCGCGCTTCGGGAAGATTACGGAGCACCACGCTGGTTTGCGGATTGATGGTCAGAAAGTTTTTGTCGTTGACCGCGGCGACATTCAGGCTGAAGCCGCGAAAGTTGTTGGTGGCAAAGACGGAGCTGCGCACCTCCGAGTTGATGGCTTCGCCGAAGGTATCGGCGAAGGCCAGGCGGAAGGTCAGCGAAGAAAGCTGGTTGTAGTCGGTTACGAAACGCCAGCCCCACGGAAGCTTGGAATCGATTTCCAGCCTTTGCTGCTCGCCGCCTTGTGGCTGGCGCACGCCGGTCGAATCTTTCAGGCCGCGGTCATCGACGCCGAAGTACGAGTAACTGATGGAAGTATTTTCGAATGGCTTGGCACGCAGTTCGCCGCGCTCGCTGGCGCCGCGGCGGCTCAGATATTGCGCGCCGACGGTGGTATCCAGCCACGACGTCGGCGCCCAGTAGAAGGCATCGCCGAAGATAAAGCCCTTGCGGGAACTTTGCCCCACGTCCGGAATCAAGAAGCCGGACTGGCGAACTTTGCGGCCGGCCGGCGCCGTGGCATAGGGCAGCCAGATGAGGGGGACGCGGAACAACCGGAAATTGGCGTTTACCAGCGCGACGCTTTTGTCCAGGCGGATGCGCGCGTGCCCCGCGTAAAACTGCCACTTGGGATGCTCGGGATCGCAGATGGTGATCCAGGAGTGCCGCACCAGGTACACGTCGCCGGGAAAGCGCTCGACTTCCTTGGCCTCGAAATACAAGGGATTGTCGGACAAGAGGAGGGTTGGATTGGGACGGCGCTCGATGCGGATGGTTCCGCGAACAGCGCGAAACTTGCCACGCCCGGTGCTCACGTTGTAGTGCACTTCCTCGGCTTCGAGATGCTGGTTTTCGTAGTCGTAGATAACGTGGCCGCGCGCAATTGTTTCCGAAGTTTTGTCGTTGTACTCGAGGTGGTCGGCTTGCAGGCGGGAGTCGCCGTAGCGAAGGTCTACATCGCCGTCGGCTATATAAAGGTCGCCCTGGCGCCTTTGCTGCTTCGAGGAAAGGTCCGCGACTCCGCCTTTGCCGGCCGGCAAACGAATCTGTTGCGCATTCAGAGGGTGTAAGGCGCCGCCGAGCAGGCAAAGAAAAAAGAACGTCAAGATCGCGGGTATCTGACGCGGCGAGCGAAGAGCGGCACGAGAGCAACTGTTCAGGCCAAACATGCGGTTTGCGAAAAGAATTGCATAGCGTAGCACGCCCGCTTCCCTGCTCGGTAGGCCAAGCGAAACGCATCTGCAGTCGGATGCGTCTGTTGGCTTAAGCGCGGCCCGGAACTACAGAAACAAATGATGCATCGTCCGGCTCAGGCGGAGTATCATGCCGGGCCGCACCGGCGTGGAGGCCATCATGTTGCCGAGAAGTTTGAGGAAGAATTTGTGTGCAATCTCGTTCGCGCTGTTTGCCTGCCTGGCGATTTCAGTTCGCGCAGGAGGCCAATCGAGTACCACTGAAGCGCTCAAGAATCTCGAGTTTCGCGAAATCGGCCCGGCGGTGATGGGCGGGCGCATTGACGATGTGGCGGTGGTCGAAAGCAATCCCAGCATCGTATATATCGGCGTGGCTTCGGGGGGCGTTTGGAAGACCACTAACAACGGCACGACTTTTCTGCCGGTGTTCGACAAAGAGGGCGTCTCGACGATCGGAGACATCGCCATCGCTCCTTCAGATCCGTCTGTGGTGTGGGTTGGCAGCGGCGAACCCAACAACCGGCAGAGCTCTTCGTGGGGCGATGGCGTATACAAATCGCTCGACGGCGGGAAGACGTGGAAGAACATGGGGCTGGGCGCGACGCACCATATCGGCCGCGTCGTGATTCATCCGCGCAATCCGGAAATCGTTTACGTGGCGGCGCTCGGGCATTTGTGGGGTGCCAATGCGGAGCGCGGCGTTTACAAGACTGCGGACGGCGGGAAAACGTGGGCGCAGGTGCTCAAGATCAACGAAGACACCGGAGTCAGCGACATCGCCATGGATCCGGAGAGTCCGGACACGCTGTACGCGGCGGCGTATCAGCGCCGGCGCACTCCGTACGGCTTCAATGGAGGCGGACCGGGCGGCGGGATTTACAAGTCGGTGGACGGCGGCGCGACGTGGAAAAAACTGGCCAAAGGCTTGCCCTACGAAAACGGCGGGGACACCGGACGCATCGGGCTGGATATTTATCGCAAGGATCCGAACATTGTTTACGCGCTGGTGCAGCACGAAAAAGGCGGCATCTTCCGCAGCGAGGACAAAGGCGAAACCTGGAAAAAGATGAGCGACACCGATCCTCGGCCGTCTTACTACAGCCAGGTGCGCGTCGATCCCAACAATGACCTGCGCATCTGGGTTCTCGGCGCGCAGATGTTTTATTCCGAAGATGGCGGCAAAAACTTTGCGACCGACCGCGTGCAGAAAATTCACGGGGACTACCACGCTTTCTGGATCGATCCCGGCAATTCCAATCATCTGATTACCGGAAGCGATGGCGGCATTCACTGGAGCTACGACAACGGGAAGACCTGGGATTTCATCAACACCATTGCGATTGGCCAGTTTTATGAAGTCGGGCTGGACAACGAGAAGCCGTATCACATCTGCGGCGGCCTGCAAGACAACGGAAGCTGGTGCGGGCCGAGCCGCGTGCTTACGCAGGACGGCATCTCGAACGAAGATTGGCAGGTGATTCACGGCGGCGACGGCTTTTACGCCGCGGTGGATAATACGGAGCCCTGGATTGTGTACGCGGAGTCGCAGGATGGTTTTCTGGCGCGCCGCGATCTACGGAGTGGCCAGGAACGCTCGATCAAGCCGGAGGCGAAAGCCGGCGATCCGCCGTACCGCTTTCAATGGAATTCGCCGGTCGCGGTTTCTGCTCACGAACACACGACCATTTATTACGGGGGCAATCACCTCTTTCGTTCGACGGATCGCGGGGACACCTGGACGAAGCTGGGCGACGACATGACGGGCAAGGCCGACCGCAACAAGCTGGCGATCTTCGGCAAAGTGCCGGACAAGGCCACGCTTTCGCGGCACGATGGCGTGCAGGAATTCCCGACGATTACCACGTTGAGCGAATCGCCGCTGACGCCGAATATCTTGTGGGTGGGCACGGACGACGGCAATCTGCAAGTCACCCGCGATGGCGGCAAGACCTGGAAGAACGTTGCCGCAAAAGCTCCCGGCGTGGCGAAAGGAACTTACGTCAGCCGCGTCGTGGCGTCCAAGTATGCGGAAGGGACCGCGTATGCGACGTTCGACGGACACCGCGGCGACGATTACGGCGTTTACATGTTCATGACCACGGATTACGGCGAATCCTGGAAAGCGATTCGCAATGGCATTCCCGATTCCGCGGGCACGGCTCACGTGGTGCGCGAGCATCCGCGCAGCCAGAACGTGCTTCTTGCGGGCACGGAATTTGGCCTGTGGGTCTCCTGGGATCGCGGCGCGAACTGGACCGCGCTGAAAAACAATTTCCCGACCGTGCCAGTCGACGACATCCAAATCCAGGCGCGGGAAAACGATCTGGTGCTGGCCACGCACGGACGCTCAATCTGGATCTTCGATGACCTCACGCCGATCGAAAAATTCGATTCCAGCGTGGCGGCGTCCGATCTGACGCTCTTTCCGCCGCGCGCGGCCACCACCTTTCACCAGCGGGAACGCCGCTGGAGTGCCGGGCAGAAGATGTTCACGGCCAAGAATCCTCCCTACGGCGCGATTCTGAACTACTACCTGAAAGAGGCGATTCCGCCGGAGCCGCCGAAAGACGCGGACAAAGAAAGCAAAGACACCAAGGACAGCAAAGACAAGAAAGACGATAAGGAAAAAGCCGCCACCGAGGCGAAGAAAGAAGGCAAAGCCAAGGTTACGGTGCTGGACAAAGACGGCAAAGTGGTCCGCGAATTCGATGGGCCTGGATTGGCCGGCGTCAATCGGGCTAACTGGGACCTGCGCTGGAATCCGCCTGCTGAGCCGACGCCCGAGCAACTCGAAGCTATCGCTGCGGGATACGATTTCGGTCCGCGCGGGCCACTGGCTGAGCCGGGCGAATACGCCGTCAAACTAAAAGCGGGCGCGAAAGAGCAATCGCAAAAACTCATCGTGGAGGAAGATCCGCGCATCGTTCTTTCTGCTACCGATCGCGCGGCGCGCCGCGAAGCTATCGAGCAGCTCTACGCCATGGCCAAGTCCACAGACAAGGACCGTCGCAACATCGAGGGCCTGCAAACCGCGTTGAAGAATATTCGCGAGCAATGGAAGAAAGACGCGAGCAAGCCGAACGCTCCCAAGATTCCAGACGACGTGCAAAAGGCCGCCGAAGACTTGCAGAAGAAAGTCGACGCGCTGGCTCCCAAATTCTTCCGCGAACGCCAGGGCCTTGGCAATGCCGGTCCGCCGTTCGAATGGAAGCCGGATCCTTTGCCGCAGCAGGCGCAGGAACTGTTGCGCGACCTCGACGGATTCGCGGCGGCTCCCGGCGGGCAGCAAAAGGAAAGGCTGGCCGAGCTGACGCCGCTCGTGGCGGACGCTTCATCGCAAGCCAAGAAAATCATGGAAGAGGACTTGCCCGCGCTGAACAAAAAAATGAACGACGCCGGCGTCCCGC
This sequence comes from Candidatus Dormiibacterota bacterium, assembly GCA_035601655.1. Classification (GTDB taxonomy): domain Bacteria; phylum Acidobacteriota; class Terriglobia; order Acidiferrales; family UBA7541; genus Acidiferrum. Next base: position 107,488 of record DATNNV010000035.1, on the reverse strand, counting down.
ACATTGTCCCTGCCCCGGTTGAATCGCGCGGGCGCCGCGGCGGTGACGAAGACGATGACCAGTCCGGACGGTAGAATTCGCATTCGCGCCGAAAAACTAACTTAGCTATTCAGAATCTACGGAGGAAGCAGTTATGAATGCAAAGCAGTGTGGTCTTCTGAAGCGGACGATCTTGTGGGCGGTATTTGCGGGTTTGCTGTTGGGCTCCGCTCTTATCCCATATTCATCACTCAATGCTGCCGGAAAGCCGCAGGACTCCGCGGCGCAAGACAAAGACAAGAAAGACGAGAAAGACAAGAAGGACGAAAAGAAAGACGAAAAAAAAGGGCTGCAGCTCAAGCCCGAACGCAAGCTCTCCTTCACCACCGATGAAGGCACCTGGCTTTCGCTGGATGTCTCCCCGGACGGAAAGACTATCGTCTTCGAGCTGCTCGGCGACATCTACACTCTTCCCATCGAGGGCGGCGAAGCCAAGCTCATCGACGGCGGCATGGCCTTCGACAGCCAGCCGAAATTTTCACCCGACGGCAAGTGGATCGCCTTTCTCTCCGACCGCGAGGGCACCGAAAACGTCTATATCATGCACCCGGACGGCAGCGACCAGAAGCAAGTCTCGAAGGATCCCAACAACGAATTCGCTTCGCCAAGCTGGGCGCCCGACGGAAAATATGTCTTCGTCTCGAAGACCAGCTTCGGTATCGGCCCGCGCGAAATCTGGATGTACCACGTCAGCGGCGGCTCCGGCATTCAGGTGACGAAATCTAAGCCTACGCCCACGATTCGGCGCCAGGACCGCCCGAACGCCATGGGCGCGGTGGCCTCCTCCGACGGCAAATATCTCTACTTCGCCGAGCGCCACGGCGACTTCTCTTACAACGCCATGTTTCCGCAATGGGTCATCAAGCGCAAAGACCGCAAGACCGGCGACGAAGATGTAATCATCCAGCAGCAGGAAAGCGCGTTCCGTCCCGTTGTGTCGCAAGACGGCAAATTCATTCTCTACGTTACGCGCTACGAAACTGAATCCGGGTTGCGGCTCCGCAACCTCGAAACTGGCGAAGACCGCTGGGTCCGCTATCCCATCACGCGCGACGATCAGGAATCGCTGTTCACCCGCGATCTTTTCCCCGCTTATGCTTTCCTCCCCGGTGGAAAGGAAATCGTCTATAACCAGGACGGCAAGATTCGCCGCCTCAATCTCGAGAATGGCTCCGAGAAGATCATTCCTTTTACCGCGCAGGTCGTCCAGGACCTCGGTCCGAAGCTGGACTTTCCGCAAAAAGAGCCGACCGGGCCAGTGAAAGTGCGCCTGATTCAGACTCCGGTGCAATCGCCCGACGGAAAGAAACTTGTTTTCTCAGCGATGACGCACCTGTACACGCTGGATCTCCCCGGCGGAAAACCCCAACGCCTCACCAACGGCAACACTCACGAGTTCGAGCCCACCTGGTCTCCCGACGGCAAATGGCTTGCCTACGTCAGTTGGAGCAGCGAGGGCGGCCAGCTTTGGAAGGTTCCTGCCGGCGGTGGCAAGCCGCAGCAACTTTCGAAGTCTGCCGGCGTCTACAGCGATCCGGTGTTTTCTCCGGACGGATCGCGCATCGTCTTTCTGCGCGGCAATGCCTATGACCGCGAAAACAGCGTCTTCGACGGTGGCCAAACTTCCAACGCCGACCTCGTGTGGATTTCTGCGGACGGCGGCGAGCCCCACCTCATCCTGCCCGCGCGCGGAGCCGGTGGTCCGCATTTCACCAGAGACAAAGAACGCATTTACCTCTACACCCCTGCGGGGCTCATTTCCGTCCGCTACGACGGCACCGACCGCCGCACGCACCTTATCGTCAAAGGGCAAGGCCTGTACTTTTTCGAGGAGCCTATCTCCGCCGACGACATCCAGCCCAGCCCCGACGGCCAATGGGCTCTCGCTCACGTCATGAACCAGCTCTATCTTCTTCCGATGCCTGTGGCGGCTGGCGAAGCACCCACGGTCAACATCATGTCCGCAGCCGTCCCGGTGAAAAAACTTACCGACGTCGGCGCCGATTATTTCGCGTGGGCGGACGACGGCAACACCATCACCTGGGCCGTTGGCGCCAGCTTCTTCCGCCAGCCGCTCAGCTCCATCTCCCTCGAGCCGACCAAGGAAGAAAAGAAAGAGGCTGAGAAGAAGGAAGCGGAGAAGAAAGACGCTAACAAGATCGATGCGTCCACGTCCGTAGACGCCAAAAAGGACGAAAAGCAAGAAGAGAAAAAACCCGAAAAATTCAAAGAGCAAGAAAAGGATGTTCAGGAAGTCCCTGTGGTTCTGGAAATGCCGCGCAAGGCTCCCAAAGGCACCATCGTTCTCCGCGGCGCCACCGTCGCCACCATGCGGACTCCCGATGAAATCATTAAGGACGCCGACATCGTCATCGAGAACAACCGCATCAAGAGCGTTGGCCCCAAGGGCAGCGCCCCCGACGGTGCCAAAGTCTTTGACGTAACCGGCAAGACCATCACCCCGGGCTTCATCGACACGCACGCGCACTGGTTCGAGATTCGCCGCGGCATTCTGGACACCCAGAATTTCGCGTTTCTCGCCAATCTCGCCTACGGCGTGACCGCCGGCCTCGACGTGCAAACCAGCACCAACGATATGTTCGCCTATCAGGACCTTGTCGATACCGGCGACATCATCGGCCTGCGCGCCTATTCCACCGGCCCCGGCGTTTTCTCCGACAATAACTTCCAATCCGCGCAGGAAGTAAAAGGGGTGCTCAAGAAATATCGCGATTATTACGGCACGCACAACATCAAGAGCTACCTGGTCGGCAACCGCAAGCAGCGCCAGTTCATGGTGCAAGCTTCCAAAGAGCTTGAGATGATGCCCACCACCGAAGGCGCACTCGATCTCAAGCTCGACCTCACCCACGTGATCGACGGCTTCCACGGGAACGAGCACACTCTGCCCATCACTCCGCTTTACAAGGACGTTATCCAGATGTTCGCGCAGTCCGGCATTGCCGAGACTCCCACGCTGATCGTGAATTACGGCGGCCCCTTCGGCGAGAATTACTGGTACGAGTACAGCGAAGTTCACGACAACGCCAAGCTCAATCGCTTCACGCCGCATCGCATCCTGGACCAGAAGACCAAGCGGCGCCCCGAGTGGTTCCGCAAGGACGAATACGCCTTCCCCAAGCTGGCCGCGCAGGTTACCAAGCTGGCGCGCGTCGGGGGGCTAGTCGGCGTTGGCAGCCACGGCCAGTTGCAAGGCCTTGGCTATCACTGGGAGATGTGGATGCTAGCCAGCGGCGGCATGACTCCGATGGAGGTGCTGCACTGCGCCACCATCAACGGCGCGCACATTGTCGGCCGGCCCGGCGAAATCGGCTCGATCGAGGCTGGCAAGCTCGCCGACCTCAACATTTTCGACCAGAACCCGCTCGACGACATTCACAACACCAATTCTATTCACTGGGTGATGAAGAACGGCGAGCTCTTCGAAGGCGACACTCTTACTCAAGTCTGGCCCGAACAGAAAAAGCTCGAGCCCCTGTGGTTCTGGAACAATCACGACGTCCCCAAATCCGGCGATCCGCTGAGTTACGGCAAGACCACCCAGCCGTAACCCAGCTAACTCTGTCGAAGTTCAAAAAAAGAAGGGGCGGTGGCAGCAGCCACCGCCCCTTGTTCAACTCTTGAACTAAACTGCCGACTCTCTGCCTACTTCTCCGCCGCGACCTTCTTCGGCAAACTACGATACCAATCAAACGTCTTCCGCAATCCCTCTTCAAACTGTATCTGCGCCTCGTAGCCCAGATACTCCCGCGCCTGCGAAATATCCGCTTGCGAATCGCGAATGTCTCCGTCCCGCGCCGGATCGTACTTCGCTTCCAGCCGCTTGCCCGAGATTTCCCCCAGCACCTTCAGCACTTGATTTAGCGAAGTCCGCCCGCCCGTTCCTACGTTGAACACTTTTCCGCTCACGTTCGGCGCTTCGCAAGCCAGCAGGTTCGCCTGCACCGCGTTCTCCACGTAGGTGAAGTCGCGTGTCTGTTCGCCGTCGCCGAACACACCCGGCTGCGTCTCCTCCAGAAACGCGGTGCAGAATTTGGCCAGCACGCCAGAATACGGCGAACTGGGATCCTGCCGCGGCCCGAAGATATTGAAATAGCGCAGCGACACATTTTCCAGGCCGTAGCAGCGCCCGAACGTCTGCGCGTACATCTCGCCCACAAATTTCGTCACGCCGTAAGGGGAAATCGGCTGGGGCGGCATGGTCTCGACTTTCGGCAGCGTGGGCGTTTCGCCATACGCCGAAGATGACGCCGCAAACACCACGCGCTTCACTTTGGCGTCGCGCGCCGCCACCAGCACATTCAGCGTTCCGTCGATATTGATCTTGTTGGTCTCAATCGGATCTTTCACCGAGCGCGGCACCGAAGTCCGCGCCGCCAGATGCAGCACGTAGTCCGCTTCGTGCATGGCCTTGCGCACCACCTCGATATCCGTGATGCTCCCCTTCATAAAAGTGATCTTCGTGCGGATGTCCGCCAGGTTGTCTTCCTTTCCGGAAGACAAATCATCCAGCACCACCACGCCGTGTCCCCGCCGGACCAGTTCGTCCACTGTGTTTGAGCCGATAAATCCGGCGCCGCCTGTTACGAGGTAGCGCATTAGGGGGATTCCTCCTCAATCGATGAGTTCGGCGCCGCCGCGCCGCTTGACTGCAGCCCAGGGCCGCAAGCCCGGTCCGGTTCGTTTGCTCTTGCGTTCGATGCCGGCGAATGCGCTGCCTGCTCTCGCAAATCGCCCGCGCGAAGCTGTATTCTACGATGGAAGGAGAAAGCTCCCAACAAAGTTTGTGAGCGCCGTCACCCATCCGACATGAGCCGTCGCGTCATCACTGGAATAATCTTTGCCGCCGCCCTCGGTTGTTCCGCCTGGGCCATCTATAAGGTTGAGCAGGACCGCGCTTCCCTGCGTTCCGCTATGGCTGCCGATGTCGCGCCGGAACCCCTGCAGCCCGCCGCCGCCCCGAGCACCGCGGTGCCGCCTTCTTCGGATCACGCTCCTCCTGTGTCCCGGCCCGTCGCAAGCGATATGAAACCGGCCCCACCCGCCGAGCCCGGCCCCATCAAGCAAGGCGAAATTCTCGATTACTCCGCCAACGTCTCCAAACTCAACAACGTTGCCACCCTGCGGCTGCAAGTCGCCGCACACAACGACTTCCTCGGCAAACCTGCCTGGCACCTGCAGGCTTTCGCGCATACGCAAAACCCTCTGCGCATGGTGTTTGAGCTCGACGATCGCTTCGATTCCTACAGCGATGCCTCCGCGCTCACCAGCTACCAATACGAAATGCATCTCAGCGAGCGCGGCCAAAAAGTAGACTCCGTCCAGCGCATGACCGTGACTGGCAGAGAGCCGGCCTCCCCAGGCGCTACGCAGACCCGCGTTCTGCCCGGCACCCGCGACCCACTTGGCATGATGCAGTTCCTCCGCACCGTCGATTGGTCTAAAACCCCGGAAATTCACGGCCCCGTCTACGACGGCCACAAACTCTACGAAGTCCGCGCCGCGCTCTCTGGCTCGGCCTCCGTCACCGTGGCCGCCGGCTCCTTCAATACCTCCAAAATCGATATCCGCGTCTTCGATGAGGGCACGGAAATGAAAGACGCCAAGTTCGCGCTCTATCTCACCAAAGACCCCGCCCACACGCCGGTCCTCCTCGAAGCGGTCCTCCCCTTCGCCGACGCCCGCGTCGAACTGACCAAATCGCACTGACGGCGCTGTTGTGGAGGGCCAATTCTCACTCTTGGGGACGCAGCGTTGGCGTTTATCTGGGTCAGAAAAGGTGACCGATCTAAGGATCGGCCACTACGTTTCCGGGCCGCTGGCAGAAACAGGGTGCGAAGCAGGGATTAGATTTTGCCCTTCTCGACGCATGGCGGACGACGGAAAAGCGGCAGCTGGGTTGCCGCACTCCAAAGCACCTGGGCACACTACGCGCGGCCGCTACAAAGCAAAAGGTAAAAACCCAAGAACCCAAGAACCCAAGAACCTCTTCTTTATGGGGAGAAGGAAGGGAGTGATACAATGCGCGGCGGTTTCGCTTAGGAGGGAAGAGATGCGGCGAGGAATTGAGTTTTTGAGGATGGCGGGCGTGGCGGTGTTGGCATTGCTGGCGGGGCTGCTTTTGGGCGGGAGTGCCGCGTCGGGGCAGCAGGAGCCGGATTGGTCGAAGGTGCAGATCAAGGTGACCAAGGTTTCCGGGAACATTTATATGTTGGAGGGGCAGGGCGGGAATATTGCGGCGTCGGTGGGGGAAGACGGGATCGTGATTGTGGATGATGAGTTTGCGCCGCTGGCGGAGAAGATTCAGGCGGCGCTGAAAGACTTGAAGATTACGGACAAGCCGGTGCGGTTTGTGATCAATACGCATTATCACGGAGATCATACCGGCGGAAACGAGCCATTCGCCAACACGGGATCGACGGTGATCGCGCAGGACAACGTGCGGAAGCGGCTGCAGAGCGGCGGGACGGCGGGGAACGGCGGTTCTATAAAGATGGAAGCGAAGCCGGCGCCGAAGGCCCAATTGCCGATCATTACGTTCGAGCATGACGTTACGGTGCATCTGAACGGGGAAGACATTCGAGCGCTGCATTTTCCTTCCGGGCATACGGACGGGGATTCGATCATTTTCTTTCCGAAGAATAATGTGGTGCACATGGGGGACGATTTTGTGCGCTATGGATTTCCGTTTATTGACGTGGCTAGCGGGGGAAGCGTGCAGGGGATGATTGACGCGATGGAGAAGGCTACGGCGCAGCTTCCGGCGGATGTGAAAGTGATTCCGGGACACGGACAGCTGTCGAATCTGGATGACGTGCGGGCGTTTGTGAAGATGCTGAAGGAGACATCGGCCGTGGTGCAGAAGGCGATTAACGAGCACAAGACGCTGGAGCAGATGAAGACGGAGAAGATTTTGGCGCCTTGGGAGAAGTTTTCGGGTGGGTTTATTAATAGTGATGCGTTTATCGAGACGTTGTTTAATTCGTTGACGGGGCATAAGGGGGAGTTTGTTAAGCACAATTAGGCGCAGCGTGGTGATTTTCGATTTGCGAATGCGTTGGCGTGTGTGTTGAAACCGAGGGCCCGCCTCAGGAAGGCGGACACCACAACTTCGATTTCGATCTGCGCGAGGCGTGGTCGTCAGAGCACAGGCGAAAAGCTCGTGCCACTTAGGGCCGGGCGTTGGGGGAGAAGAAGGCTATAGGGAGGTCGCGGGCGGTACGGAGGCCTGCGGGGGCGTCCAGAATTACAGGGATGGAATTGACGACGACGGAGGCAGTGGCGATATCGCCGTGAGAGCCCCCGGGAATCGTCAGGCTGATATTGGGATGGCCGGTTAGCGTGACGGTGTCGGCGGGATCCTTGGCTCCAACGTACATCTGCAATTCCAGATAGATGAGTTCTTTGCCGGCGGAGAGGCCGCGAGCGATTTGGTGTACGCCGGCAGCTTGGCCGGGCTCGACAGTGAGGAATTCGGTTTGCACGCGGTCTGCAGCGATTTTGGGCTCGATCGATTCGGTGATTTCGTCGACGGGGAGATTGAAACTGTCGGCGATCATGGCCACGGATTCGGGCAGGCCGACGTGTTTGATGACACCCGCTTTTACTTTTTCGCGGAATTCGTCGACGGACATGCCGGCACCGATTTTTTTCTGAAGCGGGAGGCGGCGCTGGGAGGCATCCACGATGCGGAGAGCTCTGGCGTGGTCGATACGCTGGGAGACAGCGGCGAGGGTGATGACGAGCTTGTCCATGACGAAACCGGGATTGACGCCGGTGCCGACGAGAGCTACGCCCCAGTCTTTTGCTGCTGAGTCGAGCTTGGCGGCGAGGTCGGGATGGGTGCGAAAGGGATAGGAGAGTTCTTCGCAGGTGGAGACGATGCAGGCTTCGGCTTCGAGACAGGCGAGAAGCTGGTCCATGACTTTGGGGAGCGAGGACGAAGTAGAGTGAATGACGACGTCGGCGGATTGCTCGAGGACTTCGCCGGCGTCGGCGGAGATTTTTACGCCCCAGGGAGCGTCGGAAGCGCCGACAACTTCGCCGAGGTCGCGGCCGACTTTTTCGGGGTCGGTGTCGATGGCGCCGCAAATTTCGATGGCGTGCTTTTCGCGCATGAGCCTGGCGATGGAAGCGCCGATGGGGCCGACGCCGAATTGAATGGCGCGAATTTTCTTTTTCACTGGATTCTCCTGAAGAGCGAAGCGCGGAGGTACACCGCGCACTTTTGGCGCAAAGGAATCCTCTACGATAAAGGAAATGGGAGGAATTCTCCAGCGGGAGCGAAGATGCGCTGGGAATTGTGTTGGGCGGTAGCGCAAACCCGGAATGCGGGCCGGCAAGATGCCGGCACCACCAGGCGGTTAAGGCTGGCGTGAATATTGCTGGGAACCCCGGAGAGCCGCATAATGAGGTTCGCCGAAGATGCGCAAGGAGAGAGCTGTGCAAGCAAAAAAATTGAGCGAAGCGGAAGTGAAAGACCATCTCGCCAAGGCGAAGGGCTGGAGCCTGGTGAACGGGAAGCTGCACCGGGCGTTCGAATGCAAGGATTTCGTGGCGGCGTTCGGGAATATGACGCGGGTGGCGCTAGTGGCGGAGGCGATGAACCATCACCCAGAATGGTCGAACGTGTGGAACAAGGTGATCATCGATCTGAATACGCACAGCGTGAAGGGAATCAGCAATCTGGATTTTGAGCTGGCTGAGAAGATCAACGAAATATTCGGTGAGTGAAGGTGGCAAGAAGCTGCGCGGGTTAGTGTGGATTGTGCGGCGTTTGGTACCGCGTTGGTACTTTCGTTTGGTGATTTCGCAACTTGGCGTTGAGTTTCCTTGACTGCGGCAATGGCTGCGCCAATATAGAAGGACCCTTCCGGTGGTTTCCACGATTCCAGACGACTGCCTCTCCAGTCTTGTTTGCGCAGTGGTGCGTGCGACCGAGAAATGAGGACCCTTTGAGAGAAGAGAAACTGCACATTCTGGTGGCAGAAGACGCGCCGGGAGAAGCCATCGCGGCGTTGCGAACGCTGTATCCCGAGGCCGAGGGACGGATGGACCTGACGGACGTGGGAAGCCTGGCGACGCTGCAGGCAGCGATGGCGATGGTTAGTCCGGATGTGGTGCTGGTGGACCTGACGCTGGCGAGACCGGAGGGGGTGGACGCGGTGCGGCGGCTGCACCGGTCGGCGCCGAGCGTGCCGCTGATCGTGCTGGCGGACCTTGCTGACAAAGAGAATGCGATCCGTTGCCTGGATGTGGGAGCCATGCATTATTTGTTGAAGGGGTCGATGGATGCGCGAACGGTGGAGCGAGGGCTGCGCGCGGCGCTGGAGCGCGATACGCTGGGCGCTTTGACGGACATCATGAGAGACCCGGTGACGAATTTGTACACGCGCGACGGGCTGCTCACGCTGGGAGCGCATGCCCTGGAGACGGCGCGCCGGGGCGGCGGCACCGTGGTCCTGCTGTGCGCGCTGCTGGAGAATCTGGCGGATCTAAGAGCTGAACTGGGTCCGGCGACGGCGGAGCAGATACTGCGTGATGTGGCCGGGTTGTTGTCGGTGGGCTTCCGGCGAACGGACGTACTGGCGCGAATCGGGGAAGGGCAATTTGCGGCGTTGGCGGTAAATGCGGCAAAGCCCAGCGCGCCAACGCTATGGCAGAGGGTGCAGCGGCGAGTGGATACGTTCAACCAGTTGCGGAGTGCGGCGAATGCGATTCGATTGCGGATGGCGGTGGGATTTTGGTCGGTGCAAGAGGGGGAGCCGTTTGCGAAACTGCTGGATCGCGTGGAGGCGGAGTTGCGTGGTGGGCCGATGACGATTGCGGGTAAAGAGGAGCAACCGGCGAGCCTGGCGGGGGCGGCGTCGAGCGCGATTCGGGCATCGGTGGGCGAAAGCGGAAAATCGGGGCGCGCGGGATAAGCGGCGTCTTGTTGATTTTGCTTATTGATTCGCAGGAGCCGGAATTTTTCGTTGACAGGCGCAAATCCTGGTGCTAAAACGCGCGTAAAGGCAAGCCCTCTGGTGGTCAGTCTCCAACCGCACTCGCGGGCATTCGTTCGCGAGAGGGACTGCAGTCCGGATAATACCGGATTGCTGCGCCACTGAAGGATTTGTCCTGTAACACCCCACCCACCCCGGGAGGTGAGAACTCCGGTTTTCACCTCCTATTTTTTTTGCCGATGCGAGATTGCTGACCCGCACGAGCGCGCGGGAGCATCTTTGGCTACTATGCTTGCGTGACTCCACTCCTGGAACTGAATCATGTGACGGTGCTTCGCGGCGGCGCGGAGCAGCGGGCTGCGCTGGAAGACGTATCGCTGCGGATCGATACCGGGGAACACGTGTGTATCCTGGGACCGAATGGGTGCGGGAAGTCGACGCTGATCAAGACGATCACGCGGGAGTGCTATCCGGTGGCGCGGGCCGGGTCGTCGATGGCGATCCTGGGGCGAGAGCGCTGGAACATTTTTGAGCTGCGGTCGCTGCTGGGAATTGTGTCGCCGGACTTGCTGGCGGCATGCACCAGTGAGACTACGGGGCGCGATGTGGTGCTCTCGGGTTTCTTCAGCTCGACGCGTATTTTTCCACATCATCATCCCGAACCGGAACATTTGAGACAAGCAGAAGAGGCGCTGGAGCGGCTGGGCATCGCGCATCTTGGGGGGCGGGCGGTGGCGGAAATGTCGTCGGGGGAAGCCAAGCGCACGCTGATCGCGCGAGCACTGGCGCATGAGCCGCAAACGCTGCTGCTGGACGAGCCGAGCAACGCTCTGGACATAGGCGCGCAAATGCAATTGCGAGAGACGCTGCGGGAGTTGGCGCAATCAGGGCTGGGGATTGTGTTGGTGACACATCATGTGGCGGAAATCATTCCTGAGATTGCGCGGGTGGTGCTGTTAAGCGAAGGGCGCATCGCGGCGGACGGAGCGAAATCGGAGATACTTCGCGCCGAGCGGCTGTCGAGTGTTTTCGGAAGGCAGGTCCGGTTGGGGCAGCATGACGGATATTTCCATCTGTACTGAAATCCGCGCATTTCCGTTAAAATCCGCGTAACCGAGAGCCGGGGGCCACCATCCAAAGGGGCACACGGTTGCGGCCGCCACCGCCCGGCGGCATTTACAAGGGGGACGCATGACTTCTTTTGTCCTGAACGGAAAACCAGTGCAGGTAGATGTGGATCCGGAGACGCCGCTTTTGTGGGTGATCCGCGAGCAACTCGGGCTTACCGGAACGAAATACGGTTGCGGGATGGCGCTGTGCGGTGCTTGCACGGTGCACCTGGATGGCGAGGCGATTCGTTCGTGCGTTGCGCCGGTGCGGCGAGTGGCGGGGAAACGGGTGACGACGATCGAAGGCTTGTCGACTGATTTGAATCACCCGTTGCAGCGGGCGTGGATCGAGATCGATGTGCCGCAGTGCGGATACTGCCAGTCTGGGCAGATTATGAGCGCGGCGGTGCTGCTGGCTAAGAAACCAAAGCCAACCGATGAAGATATTGATGAGGCGATGTCCGGGAACATCTGCCGGTGCGGAACGTATCCGAGGATCCGGCGGGCCATTCATCGGGCGGCGGAATTTGCGGCGGAAAAGAAGGTGGCCCGATGAGTAGCCAGATGAATGGCGCGGCGTTGCTGGACCGGCGAGCGTTTTTGAAAGCGGGGGCTGCTGCGGGCGGCGGTTTGCTGGTGGGATTGTACCTTCCTGCGGCAGGCGGCGAACTTTTGGCGCAGGGCCCGCCGGCGCCGCCGCTAGTGCCGTTCGCATTCGTGAAGATCGCCGCGGACGACACGGTTACGGTGATCGCCAATCATTCGGAAATGGGGCAGGGAGTTTATACGAGCCTTCCAATGCTGCTGAACGAGGAGTTGCAGGCAGATTGGGCGAAGATTCGTGTGGAAGGTGCGCCGGTGGATGCGGTGTACAACCACGCGGTGTACGGCATTCAAATGACCGGCGGGAGCACAACGACGGCGTCGGAGTGGGATCGCTACCGGCGGGTGGGCGCAGCGGCGCGCAGTATGCTGGTGCAAGCCGCGGCGGAGAAATGGAACGTGCCAGCGAGCGCGTGTAGCGTGGAAAAGGGCGTCGTACTTCACCGGGCGACCGCGCGAAGGGCCACTTACGGATCGGTGGCGGAGGCTGCCGCGAGGCTCGCGGTTCCTGGCGACGTGGTATTGAAAGACCCGAAGGACTTTACGCTGGTGGGGAAGGCGACGCGGCGCCTGGACACGCCTTCCAAGGTGAATGGCACGGCGCAGTTTGGGCTGGACGTAAGCTTGCCGGGAATGCTGACCGCGGTGGTCGCGCGGGCGCCGGTTTTCGGCGGCAAGGTGGCGAGTTTTGATGCTAGCGAGGCACAGCGCGTTCCGGGCGTGAAGGCTGTGGTCCAAATTCCGACGGGTGTGGCGGTAATCGCAGAGCGCTTTTGGCCGGCGAAGCTGGGCCGGGAGAAACTTAAAATCACTTGGGACGATGGAGCGAACGCGAGTCTTTCCACTTCGCGGATGCTGGCGGATTTTGCTGCGCAGTCAGCCTCGCCGGGAGCGATTGCGAAGAAAGTCGGGGACCCTGCGTCGGCATTGGCTGCGGCGGCGAAAAAGATTACCGCGACGTATGACGTGCCGTACCTGGCACACGCGATGATGGAACCACTCAATTGCGTGGTGGATTTGCGGCCCGATAGCTGCGAAATCTGGACGGGCACGCAATTCGAGACGTTGGATCGTTTGCAGGCTGCCAAGGTCGCGGGTCTGCCACCCGAAAAAGTGCAGATTCATACGACGCTGCTCGGCGGGGGATTCGGACGACGCGCCAATCCGGATTCGGATTTTGTGGTGGAAGCGATGCACGTAGCGAAAGCGGCGAAGGCCCCGGTGAAAGTGGTCTGGACGCGCGAGGACGATATGCACGGCGGGTGGTACCGGCCGATGTGGCATGACCGTTTCGCCGCGGGAGTCGATGCGCAGGGGAATCCGATCGCGTGGACGCACACGATCGTGGGGCAGTCGATCCTGACGGGAACAGCGTTCGAGCCGTATGGCGTGAAGGATGGCGTGGATTCGGCTTCGGTGGAAGGCGCCGCTGACATTCTTTACGGCATCCCGAATCTTCAAGTGGATTTGCATTCGCCGAAGATCGGAGTTCCAGTGCAATGGTGGCGCTCTGTGGGCCATTCGCACACGGGATTTTCGGTGGAAGCGTTTTTCGATGAGGTTGCGCATGCCGGCGGTAAAGATCCCTATCAATTGAGGCGAACGCTGCTGAAAGAGCAGCCGCGGATGCTCGCGGTTCTGGATCTGGCTGCGCAAAAAGCGGGCTGGGGAAAGCCGCTTCCCGCAGGACGCGGCCGCGGCATCGCGACACATTTTTCGTTCGACAGCTACGTCGCGCAGGTGATTGAAGCGTCGGTCGCGAAAGACGGCACAGTGCGGGTGCACCGGGTTGTTTGCGCAGTGGATTGCGGGCGGGTGGTGAATCCGGACACGGTGAAAGCGCAAATGGAAGGCGGAGTGGTCTTTGGATTGACGGCGGCGCTGAAGACCGAAATCACACTGGAGAACGGGCGCGTGCAGCAGCGCAACTTCCACGATTATCCGATGGTGCGAATGTTTGAGTCTCCCGCTATCGAGGTCCATATCATGCCGAGCCAGGAAAAGCCGACGGGCGTTGGCGAACCGAGCGTGCCACCGGTGGCGCCTGCGCTGACAAACGCCATTTTCGCAGCAACGGGGAAGCGCGTGAGACGCTTGCCGATTCGCGCGAGCGATCTGGCGGAGGGAGGAACAAAATCATGAGCGCCGCATCGGGATCCGTTCGGCCGTTTTTGTTGACCTTGGTCGTGATTGCGTGCGCTTGTTCTGGCTCGTTCCTCGTGCCGCTGGCGGCACACCACGCAAGTTCGCGCGGAGCGAAGCCGGATGCAAGTGCTTCGCAAGCGGCTTTCCAGCAGGTGTATACGGTGCTGATGTCGCCGCGGTGCGCGAATTGCCACCCCGCGGGGGATGCGCCGTTGCAGGGCGACGACGGCCACGCCCATCTGCAAAACGTGAAGCGCGGTCCGGATGGGCATGGCGTCACGGCGATGCGCTGCGATACTTGCCATCAAGACCGAAACTTGCCGGGAGTTAACATGCCGCCAGGCAATCCGAAGTGGTCGCTGCCGGCTCCGGAACACAAAATGGTTTTCGTGGGACGAGCGGCGGGGCCGCTGTGCCGCCAGCTAAAAGATTTGAAACAGAATGGTGGGCGCTCGCTGGAACAGCTTTACGAACACGTCTCGCACGACGACCTCGTGGGCTGGGGCTGGAATCCGGGTGACGGCAGGACGCTGCCACCACTTTCGAGGGAAGAGACCTCCAGGCAGATGAGGATTTGGATCGATGGCGGCGCAGCTTGCCCCGAGTGAGCGCGCCCTAAGCCAGCCAGGCCGCTGGCACTCCCTGGAGATTCCTGCTTCTATAAGGTGTGCGGGTCGGCCATAATCATTCAGGGGTCACCGCCAGCTGCCCGATGAATTTCCGCGCCGCCATTTTGCCAGGCCAGATGAACCGCAAGCCGCTTCTTGCGCTAGGCTTTCTAGTGCTTGGCGGCTTCGCTGCCTATAAGGCGGCCGAATACGTTCTCAATGACGACCTAACCGGCCTGGCGCTTGTAGCACTCGGATTAATCGTCTGCGCGTGCATCGTCGCCATGCTGAACAACTGGCGCAACGGGCTGTACTTTTTCCTCGTCTGGTTGTTGTTCGAGGATTTTGCCCGGAAGTATCTGGGCAACAACATGGCCATCTACTTCGGAAAGGACCTGCTGGTCCTGGTGGTGTACGTTTCGTTTTACATGGCGATGCGCCGTCACGAAGTAAAGACCTTCCGACCGCCGTTCCTGATGCCACTGCTTCTGTTCATTTGGTTCGGGGCGATGCAGGCGTTCAATCCTGGATCGACGAGCATCTGGTTTGGGCCCCTTGGCTTGAAGGTATATTTCCTGTACGTGCCGCTGCTTTTCGTGGGCTACGCCCTTCTGAATTCCGAAGCACAGCTCCGGCGATTCTTCACCGTGAATCAGGTTCTCGCTCTTATCATCATCGGTCTGGGGATTGCTCAGGCGATTTTGGGGCACACGTTCCTGAATCCGCAGACCATCGACTCAGATATTGAGCTGGGCAGCAAGTTGTATCGTGTTTCGCCGATCACGGGTCTGCTGATTTACCGCCCGTGCTCCGTTTTTGTGAGCCATGGACGCTACAGCGATTTTCTTTTGGTTGCATGGCTCCTGGTTTTAGGCTTCAGCGGTTATCTGCTGCTTCGGCATCGCCGCGGCCGGTGGTTGGCGTTTGTGTCGCTGGCGGTAACGACGGCAGGCCTTTTCCTGGCTGGCTCGCGGGGCCTTTTCATGTGGATGCTTATCAATGTGGCGGCCACGACGGTGGCGTTTATGTGGGGGGCGCCATGGCGGCAGGGAGAAGTGGTCCGGGTGCTCCGAACGTTGCAACGTCTGGCAGTCGGAATGGTCCTGGCGATGGCACTCCTGTTTTTGATTTTTCCTGAGGCTTTGACAGCGCGTTTGGCGCTTTACTCGGAATCGCTCTTGCCCGGCAACTCCGCGAACGAACTGGGCCGCCGGACCTGGGACTACCCGATCCAGAACCTTCTCGGCGCGTTTAACACGGACCGATGGCCCTATGGATACGGAATAGGGACGGCGTCTCTCGGCACGCAATACGTGGCACGCTTCTTCAAGGCCAAGCTGGTAGGTGTAAGCGTGGAAAGTGGATTCGGTACGTTGGTCGTGGAAATGGGAATAGTAGGCTTGATCTTGTGGTTGGTTATGTCTGGAGCAATTGTTTTCTCGGCGTGGAAGGCTGCCAAGAAGCTTAAGGGTTCGCCGTGGTTCCCGTTGGCGTTTATCATCTTCTGGTATTCCTTCGTATTGCTGTTTGCGCAAACGTACGCGGGCATGCAGTCGTACCAGGACTTTCTGATGAACGCCTATCTGTGGCTGCTGCTGGGAATACTTTTCCGGCTGCCGAGCCTGGGGCTGGCCGCACAACAAACGGCGGTGGCTGAGCAAACGGCGCGCAGCGAGCGCCGCTGGATGCGCTAGCTTGCGTATTGCGGTGGTCTCGCCGTGTATCGATCGTGGTCACGGCACCGAGCGCGCCATTGCCGAGCTAGTGGAGCGGCTGGCCAGCACCTATCGTTGCCAAGTGCATTTGTTCGCGCAGAGCGTAGCGGATCTGGCTGTTTTGCCCGCCTACTCATCCGGAGCTGCAGGCGCCGTGAGCGGATCGATCTATTGGCACCGCGTCGGCGCGATCCCTGGACCGCAAATTCTGCGCTTCGCGGCATGGTTTATTCTCAACCGGCTGCAGCGTTCGCGCGGAGACTTCGATGCGGTGATCTCGCCAGGCATCAATTGCTTCGATGCCGACGTGGTCATCGTGCATGCGTTGTTTTGGCGGATCGCTGACGTTGCAGGAAGAGCCGCCCGCCGGGAGGGTGCGTTCGTAGGGTTCTTTCGCGAGCTGCATCGGCGAACCTACTACTTTCTGCTGACTGCGTTGGAGCGGCGCGTCTACGCCGATCGCAGGGTCCGGCTGGCTGCGGTTTCGCGCCGGACTGCGTCACTGATGGAGAGCCGTTTTGGGCGGGAGGACGTTCGCGTCGTAGCCAACGGCGTGGACGGCGGATCTTTCTCGCCGGCGTTACGCCTCGTCCGGCGCGAAAGCGCGCGATTGGAACGCGGGATCCGACCTAGCGACCTGGTGCTGCTCATGATCGGCAATGATTGGGCAACCAAGGGCATCCACACGATTCTCGAAGCCATGCTGCTGCTGGCGGCGGCTCCGGTCCGGCTGTTGGTCGTGGGCGGTGATGTGCGAGAACCGTATGCGGCGGCGGCGGCGAAACTGGGACTGCTGGATCGTTGCATCTGGCAGCCGGCCGGCGGCAATGTGCTCGATTGCTACGCGGCCGCGGATGTCTACGTGAGTCCCAGCAGGGAGGATTCCTTCGGGTTGCCGGTCTTGGAAGCCATGGCATGTGGTCTTCCGGTGATCACGTCGGTGGCTGCGGGCGTTTCGGAACTAGTCAAAGACGGCGTAGATGGATTTGTGCTGCGGGATCCAGGAGACGCGCAAGCGTTGGCGGGCCTCCTAACGCGGCTGTATCAGGATTCGTCTTTCCGCGCCGCGATCGGCGAGGCCGGGGCGCTGGCTGCCCGAGAGTGGACATGGGATCGCAACGCCGCGGCAGTGTGGCAGTTGCTCTCTGATGTGGTTTCGCGGAAGCGGAGCGTGAAGAAATAGTGTCAGGCATTTCCACCGCCGGCGGCTTTCCAAGTGACGCTCTCACAAAACATCGGCGCAGCCTGCCCGCTCTCACAGGCATTCGATTTTTCGCAGCGTTCTATGTAGTTCTTTTTCATGGCTTGCCGTGGGCGCTGCAGCGCTACGATTTGCCGCAGCCGGTGCAAACGTTCTTCAGCAACGGCTATCTGGCGGTGTCGCTTTTCTTTTTGTTGTCCGGGTTCATCCTGGCGTACACGTACGAGGGACAAATCGCAGGAAAAGTGCAACGGCTGCATTTCTGGCAGGCCCGCTTCGCGCGAATGTATCCGGTTTATTTTCTGTCGTTGCTGCTCGCCTACTGCTTCGAACGCAATCTTCCGCTGACTACGCAGGCCGCAGTGCTGGCGATGGTGCAGGCTTGGAATCCCTGGAGGCCGGATATGGCGGGTGTGTGGAACTATCCGGCCTGGTCTCTTTCGGTGGAGGTATTTTTCTATCTCGTTTTTCCGTTCGCGCTTCCCTGGATGGCCAGGCGAAGGAGCCGCGAGTTGGCAATCTTGCTTGTTGTTTTCCTGGCGGCTTGCGCATTGTTGCGAACTCCGATTCAAGGCTTCGGTGATTGGGCACGCTCGTCGAGTTCGCCTGCCGCGCCGTTACTGCTGTTGCGGCTTCCGGAATTTCTTGTGGGGATGATTCTAGGGATCCGGCTGCTGCGCCAGGAGCAGCCGTCATCGCATGGCAACAGCAAAGCGATTCGCGTTGCGCTCGCGGTGGTGGCGGCGGTGGTGCTGCTAAGCGCGCCGATTGGCTCGTGGGTATCCCTGGTGATTTTGCCTTTCGCTCTTTTGGTATACGAATTGGCCGCGCGAAGAAGCTGGCTGGCGAGAGTCCTATCTAGCAAGATGATGGTGCTTCTCGGAAGTGCGAGTTACTGCGTATATCTGCTGCAGTATCCGGTCAGGAGCTGGGTTCGCATGATCTTCTCCGTGGTTCCAGCTTCTTACGCGGCGCTCGGGGCTCCGCTGACCCCATTAATTCTGGTTGCGGTTTCCCTGCTGGTGTATCGCTTTTGGGAAGAACCGAGCCGCAGGGCCCTGCGGCGCTGGTTTTCGCGAACGCGGGTGAGCGCGCCCGCTTCCAAGACCGCGCAGCTCTAGCCACGATCGAGCGCGGCCGCCCCTCTTTGGGATCGCGAAGGTAGCCTGTACGACCGTACAGTGTCGCTCGAAATACACCGCGACTTCAGGCGCATAGCCTTTTCAACGCCGCACGCCGGAAACTATCTACAGCGCGATAGCGCGGGGCGTCCCGGAAGCGGGGCCCGCGCGGGAGGCAGAAATGAAACCTGCGCGTAAGATGATCCACGTGTTCTTTGCATCGGCGGCGCTGACGGTGTCGCCAGGCGTTTCCGCGCAAACCGCTCCAGCTGCGGTGACGGCGGCAGCGGAAGCTCCGGCTCCCCTTCCCGGTGGTGTGTCCCCTGCGTCTGCAGTTTTGCCGACCACCAAGGAACTCCTCGAAAAATATCAGAGCGCCAGTGGAGGGAAAGAAGTCTGGTCTTCGTTCCAGACGCGGTTCATGAAGGGCTTGTATCAGACCGAGGATGCCTCGGGCTTCGCGGGCATTGAGATTCTCTCCAAAGCGCCCAACAAAGTTTTTACCAAGATTACTTTCGCCAACGGCATCATCATCCGGGAAGTGTGCGACGGCAAATCTGCCTGGGTCGAGGACTTCCGCGGCGGAATGCATGAACTGACCGGCGCGGCGCTGGAAAGCCGCATCCGCCACGCCAGCTTCAACGATCGCGCTGATGGTTTGCTGATGGCCATTTCAGGACACGTGCTGGGGATCGAGAAGGTGGGAGCTCGCTCTGCGTATACGCTCGAGTTTTCTCCCGAAAAGCGTCTCACCTCCAAGATGTATTTCGATGTAGACACCGGGCTGATGATCCGGGAAGACGACGTGATTCACCGCGACGATGGCGACTACAAGGTGCAGACGCTTCTCGACGACTATCGCCTTGTGGATGGAGCGTACTTCCCATTTCGCATCAAACACACCGAAAAAGGGAACGTGTTTACCGTGAAGGTCACGCAGATTAAGCACAACGTGCCAGTCGAAGAGACGGTGTTCCTGAAGCCGGAATCCGCAAAGAAGTAAGTGGAGACTTCCGCGAGTTTTCGCCTGCCTATTTCGCCGCCGCGGACGAGGCTTCCTTTTCGATGGGCGCGCCGATCAGGTTGCCCCACTCGGTCCACGATCCGTCGTAGTTACGGACGTTCTTGATGCCCAGCAAATACTTGAGCACAAACCAGGTGTGCGAGCTGCGTTCGCCGATGCGGCAATACGCGATCACTTCCTTATCCCCGCCGATGCCTTTCGAGCCGTAGAGCTGTTTGAGCGCCTCGAAGGACTTGAACGTGCCGTCTTCGTTGACCGCTTGCGACCACGGAATATTCGCCGCGCCCGGAATGTGCCCGCCGCGTTGCGCCGTTTCCGTCATGCCCGGAGGCGCGATGATTTTGCCCGTAAATTCATCCACCGACCGCACATCGACGAGATGCGCGGGAGACTTCTTCTCGACCGCCGCAAAGACGTCTTCCCGTTTGGCGCGAATAGCGGTGTTCGGAGCCTTGGTCTTATACGTGGCCGCGGCCACGGCGGTTTTGTCCGTCGTTATCGGGCGCTTCTCTTCCAACCACTTCTTGCGGCCGCCGTTCATCAGCAGAATCTTGTCGTGGCCGTAGTATTTCAATTGCCAAAAAGCCCAGGCAGCAAACCAGTTGTTGTTGTCACCGTAAAGAACGATCGTGGTGTCGGCGGTCACGCCGGCTTTGCCGAGAAGTTCTTCGAAAGCTTTGGGCTCGGCGAGATCGCGGCGCAGAGCGTCTTGCAGCTCCGTTTGCCAGTTCCAGGCGATCGCTCCGGGAATGTGGCCCTGATCGAACGCCGTCGTGTCGACATCGACCTCGACAAGCCGCACGCCGGGGTCGTTCCCGTGAGCGGCGACCCATTCGGTGGAGACGAGCACTTCGGGGTGAACATAGTCAGCCATGGCGTTTTTCCTCCCTGATTTCTGGTCCGCTCAGAGTAGCGCAGCAGTGCCGCCAAATCACCCTAATTTTTGTAGGGATTCGCCGGCTCGATTCGATCACTCCGCGATGTGCAGTTTCCCGTCGCTCGCACGCGTTTCCCACTCGATGCGCACCACCCAATCGTAGTGCATGCCCTCGGCCTGCAGCCACGTTTCCAGCGCTTCGCGCGATTCCGCGCGAAACTCCGCGAACATTTTTCCTTCGAGCATGTTGACGAGCACGCGGTCCGCCTGGGCGGTGCCGCCTCCTTGCATGCGTCGCGCCAGCGTCTCCGCGCCCTGGCGGGTCAGGCAAGCAAGCGTATGCTGCGAAAGATAGCGTGGCATCGAAACTCCTCGAAAACTGGAGTCTACCAAGCGCACCCTCATTCGCAAAATTGCCAGCGCGTCTCGCAAAGCAGCGCTCGCCAAGGGACTCCCCGCTATCCACCCGACTTTCGTTGCCCGAGGCGAAGAATCTGGAAACATTTTCTCCTCGCCTTCGTCTTCCTCGTTATGAACCTCCTCACGCACCTGAGATATGCCTTCCGTCAGATGGCCAAGAATCCCGGGTTCTTCGCCGTCGCCGTCGCCGCTCTGGCCCTGGGAATTGGCGCCAACACCGCCATCTTTAGCGCCGTCGAGGCGGTGCTGCTGAAGCGCCTTCCGTATGCCCAGCCGGACCGGCTCGTGATTGTTTGGGAGGACGCCTCGTTCGTCGGCTTCGAGTTCAACACCCCCGCTCCGGGCAACTACACCGAGTGGCGCGCGCAAAACCATGCGTTCGCGGACATGGCGGCCACCCGCTTCACCGGAGCCAGCCTCACCGGCGACGGCAAGCCCGAGCAGCTTTTCGGGAAAAAAGTTACCCCCAATTTCTTTGACCTGCTTGGCGTGCAACCCGTGCTCGGCCGCACCTTTACTGCTGAAGAGGACAAGGCCAGCAGCAAAGTCGCGGTCATCAGCTTTGCTCTGTGGCAGCGCCGCTTCGGCAACGACTCTTCGATTATCGGACGCGGTGTGCTTCTCGACGGCATCACCACCACCATCATCGGCGTCATGCCTCGCGACTTTTTCTTCCGAGAGCACAGCGCCGACTACTGGATTCCGTTTTCTTTCACGCCGGAGCAATGGTCCAACCGCAGCTCCCATTATTTGACCGTCGTCGCGCGGCTCAAGCCAGCCATGACCTTCGAACTCGCGCGCAAAGACATGGACCGCGTCGCGGAAAATCTGCAGCGCCAATACCCGGATACCAACGCGAAAATCGGCGCCAAGGTCGTTCCCATGCGCCAGGATTTCGCCGGTCAGGCGCAGAGCGGCCTTTGGGTTCTGCAAGTGGCCTCGGTTTTCGTTTTGCTGATTGCGTGCTCGAACCTGGCGAACCTGCTGCTCGCCCGCTCTACGGCGCGCCGCCGCGAAATCGCGGTTCGCACCGCGCTAGGTGCCACACGTGGCCAAATCGCCGCGCAGCTCCTGACAGAGAGTTTGCTGCTGTCGTTGCTGGGAGGCGCGCTCGGCCTGATCGTCGGCCAGGCGTGCTGGAGCGTCTTCGGCAGCTTGATCCCCGCGCAAGTCGGCTCTGCCGGTCTGCAAATTGACGCCCGCGTTCTGCTCTTTACGACTGGGATCTCGATCGCCGCAGGTTTGCTGTTCGGATTTGCGCCCGCGCTTCGTGCCACCGATGTTTCCCTGCATGACGCGTTGAAGGAAGGCGCACGCACCGGCGAATCGCGAAAAGGTCTCCGGCTGCGCGACGGTCTCGTCGTCGCGCAGTTTGCGCTCGCTTTCGCACTCCTCGCCGGCGCAGGCCTGATGATCGAAAGCATCTGGAGTCTCCGCAAACAGGATCTTGGCTTCCGCTCCGACCATTTGCTCACCATGGCCATTCCCATTCCCAAAACGAAGTACGACACGGACGCCAAAGCGCGCGCCTTTTTTAGAGAAGTCACCGAGAAAGTCCGCGCCATTCCCGGCGTCAGCGGCGCTGGCTTCGCTTCAGACGCGCCCTTCGTTACCGAGGGCGACACCGAGGGTTACACCGTCGAAGGCGAACCGAAGCTGCCGCCCGGCGAAATGAACGACGCCCTTTATCGCGAGGTCACGCCCGGTTACCTGGAAACGGTCGGTGCGAGAATCGTGGAAGGGCGCCTGCTCGAGAACGCCGATCGCGAAGGTGGATTGCGCGCCTTGGTGATCAACGAATTCTTTGCTAAGCGCCATTTCCCGGGCCGCAGCGCAATCGCCAAGCGCATTCGCTTCGGTGATAACGACGACCCCGCCAAGAATCCGTGGTGGAGCATCGTCGGTGTGGTCCGCGACATTCGCGAGCGCGGCCTGCTCTTTGATATGAAGCCCGCCGTGTACGTTCCCGTCACGCAGGTGGACAATCCGGACCGCTACTCCTGCCTCGTTCTGCGCACCTCCAACGATCCGGCCAGTGCCACCAAAGCTGTCGAAGGCGCCGTCTGGTCCGTCGATTCCCAGCAGCCCATGACGCAAGTTCGCACCATGGATCAACTGATCGACGAAAATGTCGCGGATCGCACGCGCCCCATGATCCTGCTCGGCGTCTTTGCCGGCCTGGCGCTGGTACTGGCTTGTCTCGGCGTCTATGGCGTGCTGGCCTACGCTGTTGCGCAGCGCACCCGCGAAATCGGCGTGCGCATGGCCCTCGGCGCCCGGCCGCTGGATGTGACCCGCATGGTCTTGGGCCGCGGCATGGCGTTGAGCGGAATCGGCTTGGCCGTTGGCGCCGCCCTGGGGTTTTCGCTCAGCTCGCTCTTGCGCTCGCTCCTCTATGGAGTAGCGCCATCCGCTCCCGGCGTTTACTTCGCCACTGCGGGCGTATTGTTCTTGGTTGCTCTCGCTGCGTGTGTGATTCCCGCACAGCGCGCCGCGCGAGTCGATCCGGTCCTCGCCTTGCGAGACGAGTAGCCCGCGCTGCCCGCCGCCTGTACCTTCAGGCAGGTTGCTTCTCCGGCACAACCTCAACTGCTCGAGGGTCGCCGCTCATCCCTCCAGTAAACTGGCTCTAGTGGAGTCGGAACAAACGGAGAACAACATGCGACGCGGATTTATTCTCTCGGGTATTTTTGTGCTGCTGCTATTACTTGCTGTCTCGAGCGTTTGGGCGGAGCCGCAGCACAAGGCCAGCGGCAAAGCTTCCCTCAGCGGCATCATTCTAGGGCCGGACGACAAGCCGGTGCCCCACGCGGCCGTGACCTATCAATCTTCCGGCGGCAACGCTCCCCACGCTATCCACGCCGACGCTCACGGCCGCTTCACCATCGCCAATCTACGCGGAGACAACTACGAAATCCGCGCTTCGGCACACGGCGTATTCTCCGAGTGGGAAAAGAACGTAAACGTGCGGCCCGGCCAGCAGAAAACCATCACCCTACGGTTGATTTACGCCAGGGAAATGCCCAAAAGCGAAATTCCCGTGAAGAAGAAGCAATAAGCTGGGCGTCGGGCCAGCGTTTTTTTTTGGAGTGCGGGAGCCCAGCTCCCGCTTTTCCGTCAGCCGTCCACTTCTCCGTTGGCCCAGCTTTCGCTGTTGCCAGGTTTTATTATTGCCAGTCCTTATTATTGCCTTATTATTGATTGATCAGCTGCGCCAGTTCGTGCAGGTCGCTCGGAGAAGCGTCGGACACCGCGCAGAATTCCATCCCTTTGTGGCGCCAGTGCACCCAGTTATATCCCTGCCGCGATCCTGGCGGATGAATCGGCGTGTCGGCGTCCTGCGTCGGCCATACGAAGACGTTGACGTAATGCTTGCGACGCATATACACCAGCGCAGCTACGCTGCGCCCTGTCAGAGCGTCGAGCCTGCCGCCTATCAGCGTAAAGCCCTCTTCCGGGTAGTCCTTTACCGGCGGAATGAAATCGAGCTTCCCGTCAAACCACGGCCTCACGGTGTGCTGGTCCGTGGAAGTCACATCCGTCAAATGTCCCGCCTGCAGCGAGCGCACATGCGCGTCGATCATTTCCACCGCGAGCAGATTTGTGGTCAACGGCGGGCGCGTTAGCGAAGGCAGCGCCAGCCAGAACATCGTGCCCACAATCAGGATGGAAGCCGCCACCGCCAGCCAGCGCCATGCGGGTTGCGCCGCTGGCTTGGCCGCACCGTTTTTCGTTGCCGCCTTCAATTCGGCGCGCACCCGGTCGCGCAGCGCCGCCGGCGCCCGCTCGTACAGTCCTGCCCCTTGCAGCGAAGCGCGCAGAGCTTCGCCCGATCCCAGTGCCCCCGCGCATTCGCGGCAGCCTTCCAGATGGCGCTCGAATTCCGCCGCGCGCGCGGCATCCAGTTCGTTATCCAGATAGCCGTGCAACACTCCCTTGGCAAGCTCACAGCTCACGGGGCGCCTCCTGCTGTACAGGATTCGTGAGCGTTCGTTGCAGCCGCTGCCGCGCCCTCGCCAGCGCGGACATCACCGTGCCGATGGGGATGGATGTAATGGTGGCAATCTCCTTATATGAGCACCCTTCCAGTTCGCGCAGCACCAGCACTTCGCGGAATCTCGGCGGCAGCGTATCCAATGCGCGCGTCAGCCGCTCGCGGTTATCTCCCGCGATGGCCAGCGATTCGGGATTGCTGGAAGGCTGTGGGTGCAACTCTTCGTCGAATTCAGTCATTAGTTCCACGGGGCGATTTTTCTCCAACCACGTATAGCAGGTATTTCGCACAATTTGCAGCAGCCACGCGCGCGCGTCCCCTCCGTGAAACCCCCGGAAGAAACGGTACGCCCGAAGCATCGCTTCTTGCGCTACGTCCTCGGAATCTGCGCGGCTTCGCAACAACCAGCGTGACAAGTTAAATGCCGCGTCCAGATGCGGCAAAACCAGTTGTTCAAACCTCGCTCGATCCTGCGGCTCCAACACGTCCGAACTTTCCCCCTGGTCAGAGACGTTCATATGGAGAGACATTCCGGTGACCCATTTTATTCCCAATTCCCGTATAAGGTTGAGAATCTTCGCAACACCTTCGCTGCACGGAATAAGCGCGCGCCATTCGCAGTCTGCACAAACGAAACACGTCCCATGGCGGCGCGGGCTCCCTGGACTCTCTCGCCCGCGCCGCTCCCAATATCACGGGAACTCACGAGACGGTGGCGAGCCAGGGCACACGATTATACTCTCGGGATTTTGGTGCGTTAAGACGGTACGAAAAGCGAGGACTCGAGAATGGCCAAGAAAGAAAAAGACATCATCCAGCATGACCACAACCACGACGGCGTCGACCGTCGAGGGTTTCTCAAGTGCATGGCCTGGGCCGGAACTGGTGCATTTTGTGTCATCCAGGGCGGCGTTTTGAAATCCTATAGTTTGAGCAGGCTTTCCGAGATCGGTCCTTCCGAAGCCGCTGGCGAGCTCAGTTTCGTGCAGATCAGCGATAGCCACATGGGTTTCAACAAGCCCGCCAACCCCGACGTCGTCGGCACACTCAAGGCTGCCGTTGACAAGATCAACGCGCTTTCCCGCCAGCCCGAATTCATGCTGCATACCGGCGATATCAGTCACCTTTCCAAGCCTGAAGAGTTCGATACCGTCGACCAGATCCTCAAGGGCGCCGGTCCCAAAGACACTTTCTTCGTCCCGGGCGAACACGACGTCCTCAACGACGACGGCAAGATGTTCCGCGAGCGCTACGCCAAGAACGCCAAGGGCGACGGCTGGTACAGCTTTGACAAGAAGGGCGTCCATTTCGTCGGTCTCGTCAACGTGATGAACCTGAAAGCCGGCGGCCTCGGCACGCTCGGCCACGATCAGCTCGAATGGCTCGAAAGCGATGTCAAGTCCCTGAAGCACAGCACCCCGATCGTAGTCTTCGCGCATATCCCGCTCTGGTCCGTCTATCCGGAATGGGGCTGGGGCACCGAAGACAGCGCCCAGGCACTCTCCTATCTGAAGAAGTTCGGCTCCGTCACCGTGCTGAACGGCCACATCCATCAGATCATGCAGAAGGTGGAAGGCAACGTCACTTTCCACACTGCTTGCTCCACCGCTTTCCCGCAGCCGGCGCCCGGCACAGCCCCGTCACCCGGACCAATGAAAGTGCCCGCCGATCAGCTCCGCAGCGTTCTCGGCATCACCGACGTCAACCACGTGCAAGGCAAGCAAGCTCTTGCGGTCGTTGATTCTTCGCTGGCTTGATCCATTTATAGTCTGCGCGTAAACGCGCATTCGCACGCTCGCAAACTCTAGGATAAGGAAAGGAACAAAATCATGAGGAGAAGTGTATTCACAGCAAGTCTCGCGCTGGCGGTGCTCATCGCCGGCGCGTTGCAGGCGGCGAAAACAGTAAGCGCACAGCCGCACCAGGCGCAGGCCTCCACCGCGGAAGTTAAGATCGACAACTTCAGCTTTGGGCCGCAAACCCTGACCGTGGCCGTCGGCACCACCGTCACCTTCGTCAACCACGACGACATTCCCCACACCGTCGTCAGCACCGACGGCGTCTTCAAATCCAAAGTCCTCGATACCGACGACAAATTCGTTTACACCTTTTCCAAAGCCGGCACTTTCCCGTACTTCTGCAGCATTCACCCGAAGATGACCGGCAAAGTCGTGGTCCAGTAGCGGCCACTAGAAAGAAAAACCGTGCACCCATTCGATCCAAAATCTGTCTTACTGGCGAAGCACGCGCAGCACGTCGTGCTCGTGCATTTTCCGATCGCGCTGTACATCGCCGGAGTCTTCTTTGATTTCATCTCCCGCGGAAGAAAGCAAAGCGCGTTTGCCACGGCCGCCTATTTCAACCTGTCGCTCGCGGCCCTATCGACACTTCCCGTCATCGCCACCGGCCTCCTGGCTTGGCAGTTCGCTCTCGAGGGCCAAAAGATCAAGGGCGTTCTGCTCCTCCATTTGGTCTTCGCCCTGACTTCCAGCGTACTGATTTGCGTTTCCTGGTGGATTCATCGTCAAGCCCGTCGAGCCAGCGGGGACGTGCTTCCAGGCCTTCGCCTCCCCGTTGAGGCTCTCACCGTCTGCCTGGTGGCTCTCACCGGCCATCTCGGCGGATTTCTCAGCGGTATCAATGTGTGAGCGTACCCACTGGGTGTGAGCGCACCCACTGGTACTTTTGCCTAGTTTGCCGTCTTGGGAATCCGCCGTTCCGGCGGGTCCCCGCTTCCTCTATAAATCTGATTATAAAGAACTTACCGTAATTCTTGGATTCCTCCACAGAGCCTGCTCCTTCCCCAGCTGTACTACAACTAGGGTACTCCTCAAATGGCTCCCCAGACCCATTGAGCGCCCCGCATCTGTTCTCTAGCATCGTAAGAACGGGTTGGGGGGCCGCGCGGGGACAGCGGCTCCGTAAGGGGTCGTGTGCGAGCTACCCAACCCGCCAATTTCGCCGCCTGGCTTCCCTCTGCTGTTTTCGGCCACCTTCCTGCATCCAACTCGACTGTGCTGCGCGCCCAGAATAACCGGATGGGCGCGAAGCACAGGTAAGACAATCACTTACAAGCTTCCGAACCGATGATGCCTGCTCCTTGCTCCAGACACCTGACAGATTCCTCCGACATCAACATCCGCCCCCGCACTCATCGCGCGGCGCCTCTCCTGCTTGCAACGCTCCTGCTCGCTCCGCCCGCCCCTGCCGCCGCCGTTCCCGAGCCGAGCGAACTGAAAGCCAACACCGTCGAGGCTTTTGACCGCTATCTCCGCCTGACCGACGCGCGCAACGACGCCGAGATCCAGCGCGGCAGCGATCTCCTCTGGATCGATGCTCTGCCCGAAGCGCAGCGCCGCGATGCGTACTCCGCACTCCGCCGCGGCGAAGTGAAAATGCAGAAGCTCCAGACCCGGGACAACGGCGCCACAATAAAGTGTCCTGACGCGCTCATTCATCACTGGGTGGGAGTGGTTTTCATTCCCGGCGCAAAAGTCGACGATGTTCTGCACATTCTCCAGGACTACGATCAGCACGCTGCTTACTTCGCGCCGGACGTCGAGCGCTCCAAGATCCTTTCCCGCGATGGCGATCACTTCCGCGTGTTTCTGCGCTTCCGGCGCCACAAAGTCATCACCGCGGTGCTCAACACCGAGCATGACGTGCATTATTTCCGCGACGCACCCGCACGGGCGCACAGCCGCAGCTCCGCCGTGCGCATCGCCGAAGTGGAAGACGCCGGTAAGCCCGGCGAGCGGGAGAAAACGCCCGGCCACGACAGTGGGTACCTCTGGCGCATGGAAACCTGGTGGAGAATCGAAGAACGCGACGGCGGCGCTTACGTGCAAAGCGAAGTCGCTTCGCTCACCCGCGACATCCCCACCGGCCTGGGCTGGCTGATCGGCCCCTTCGTCAACAGCATCCCCAAGGAAACGCTGACCTTCACCCTGGAAGCCACCCGCAAAGCCGTGCTGGGCAAACAGTTGCATCCCTAGCGAGCGCAAGCCTGCGCTGCGCGCCGGTGCAAAGGCGGAAAGTGGCGAGTGGCGAGTGACGAGTGGCGATCGGGGGGAACGCTGTGGGTGGCATCCCGGGTAAACACACAAAGAGTGCGCAAGGGATTGAAAAGGAAGAGGATGGCCTTCGCTGTGGTGCAAAAGAGTAGAGGAGTTTGCGGAAAGTGGCGAGTGGCGAGTGACGAGTGGCGAGCGGGGGGAACGCTGTGGGTGGCATCCCGGTGTTTTTGTGTACAGTGGGGAAGTGGTTGAGGGGAAAGGGGATGGGCTTTGTTCTTGTACACAAATGGTGTGTACGGAGAGTGTAAAAGTGTACGAGCAGGTTGGAAGGTTCGCCGGTTGGCCCTTCGAGGCTCTGGGCAAGCAAGTTTGCGGGTGGGAAGGTTGGGAAAAAGCATCGGGAATTGAAAAACGGTGGTGACGGCACACCCGCGGTTTTTGCAAAGAGGCGGGAAGTGATTGAGGATAAAGGGGATGCGCTTTGCTCTTTTGCAGCAGCGCGCAAAAAGCGCAAAAGAGCGGAGAGTTAGAGGTGGAGCGCGGGGGAGTTAGAAGGACAGCCTGGCGGCGAGGCCCTCCAAAAAGATGGCGGGTAAACATAAAGGGGCGGGCAGGGACGCGATCCGTTGCTCGCGATGATAACCCATTATAGCACATTTTTTGGATTTGTCAAGTGGTATCTAGTAAGTGGCTTGTCTTCTGAAAGATAGAGGAGCGTGCGTGGAAATTGAGAGGCGACGAGGCGCTGAATTCCCAAAACGGGACGGTGGAAGAGTCTCCGCACGCGCTGGTGAATCGTCGCGTCCCGGTACCTATCACCGGGATGCAAAAGGCGCAGATGCGGAGACCTAAGGTAGTCGTTTGCGACCGAGAGGAATCGATTATTGAGGAAAGGTTCAAAACCAGAGGGCGCGGCTCCCTGTGGGCGGGGAGGGACCGGACGGGCACGGCAATGCCGTGCCCCTACAGGTGCGGCCTCCGGCGGGGGCGGAGCGGGTCTTTCCGGCCAGGGCCGGAGTCTCCGATTCCCAATTTGGGAAATCTCCGACCGCACGCGCTGGTGAATCGTCGCGTCCCGGTAGAGATCACCGGGATGCAAAAAGCGCAGATGCGGAGAACTAAGGTGGGTCGTTTGCGACCGACAGGAATCGTTATTGAGGAAGGGTCAAAACCCGCACCGCCAAAACCGGAGAGTGCGGCGCTCAGCAAAGGCGACGGCGAAAGAAAGCCCAAGAGAAGAGGCGCCCACGCTTTGCAAAAGTCGCAAAGCGAAGGCCACCCGGGATGTATCTAGTGGCTTGGTTGTGCGGCACCCGCCGAGACAGGGCGAAGTCTGGTCATCAATGCTGTTAGACGGGGGCCGTCTTCCTCAGCTAGCGCACTGAGTTTTAATCCCAGTCTACTTCCGGGCTTTACATGCCGGACGACAGCTTTGGCCCTGATTTGTCCTTCTTGAACAAGAAAGTCAAGCCTGATCGTCGCGCCCACATCGCGCACCTCTTCTGTTTCGACGAACAAGCCTCCCGGACTCAGGTCTCGGACTCGTGAAGTATCCTCAAGTCCTTTGCAATTCCAGTAGACCCAGACTCCGTGGGCCTTCTCGACTCGCGGGAAGTGCCTCCTCGAAGGAATACTCTGGCCCGCCACGAAGCGCTTATCGGCGCGTATGTCCGTCCTCAAGATCACGTTAGGTCCCCCCTGCGGCTTTGGAATTGTGCGGATAGCTCCACCCCTATGGCGAAGTCGCCGCTCTCCTTGCGCTGGCAGTAGGCGACCCTTCCTCGAGACGAAATGCCATTCTGTGGGAAAATAAGCAGCACGCGAGTTCCAGGTTGCCAGCGGTGCACCGTTGTGACGCGTACGCCTCGAGGACTCACGTTCTCCGTGAATGTCAATTTCCTTAGACACAGATTCTCCTGAGCACGAAAGCTCTGCGGTCAATCTCTTCGGGATACGCCTTCCGGATCGACCGTCGGATCGACTGGTTGGAACGGATACCGCCATGAGCCCTGGAGCCTCCCGGACAGAGAGGATGCCTCAAGTACCATCAGAGCGTAGGTATAGGATCCGCAACACGCAAAATCAATCGGGTGTCTATCCTAAAATGGAGTGAGTTAAACACCTTAGCTGTGCGGGCACGGCTCCCGGGTGAGCGGGGAGGAGTGAGCTGGTGGTGGCGAAAAGACCCTCCGCGCGCGCTGGTGAATCGTCGCGTCCCGGTACAGACCACCGGGATGCAAGAAGCGCAGATGCGGAGAACTAAGGTAGGGGACTTAGACGGGGAAAGTCAAAAGCCCCACACCCCGCCTTTGGAGATCGGTTACGAGATCGGGTACGTCCCCGATTTCCCGCATTCGCGGATGTTATCACGACAACATAAGTCGGTATGTTATCGTGTGGCCGCGGCGTGAGCCTGAGGACAGATTGGGACAAAGCCAACTCGTCACCAAGACATACAAAGGGAGCCAATCCGACGCCATGAGGGCGTATCAAAGAGATTCTGCCAACATGGCCGCTCAAGGCTATTTCCCAACGTCACAAACTTGGGCAGCTGGTTCGTACGGGTGCGGCGCATTTCTGGTGGCCCTTATATTGTGCTTTGTGCTTATCGGCGTCTTGGTTTTCATTTACATGATTATCGTAAAACCGGATGGCATCCTGTCTGTAACGTACGAATTGCGTGCCACCTCGGCGTTTCCGGCAATCCAGGCAACTGCGGCTGTTGCTCAGGAGAAGACATGTCCGAAATGCGCCGAACAAGTTAAAGCAGCAGCAACAGTGTGCCGATTCTGCGGACATCAGTTCACACCCTTATTGCGTTAGCGAGCGGCATCCAACGGGCGATCCAAACCATCGGTCTTACCGGAACAGATTGAGGAAGGAGCCTAAAGGCGTCCGGGCCACCCGTCCAGATTCTAGGGTATATACCAAGGAAGATTCAACCTGTCGAGGCTCGGCGCGTCTCAGGCAAGCAGTGTCTACCAGCCGGCTTATCGTGACGCTTGGTACTTCCGGGATTATCCGCGTGAGGTTGTTCAAACCTGTCGCGATTCTTTCAATACGCTCACTGAAGAGGTCACAAAATCGGTCGGCCTGGAACAGAAAGTCAGGACGACATCAAAGGGCTGAAGGGGAGGGTTGAACACCGTGCAAAAACAAATGTGGCGTCGCGGAGATTTAGTCACAAGGGGCAGCGAGCCTGGCATTGTAGCTGCCGACATGAATGAACAGGATGAGTATTTGGTCGTTCGCTGGCCAAGCGGCGTCGAGAAAATCCATCAGAGTAAACTAGACCATATTCGCAGATTCACAGAGGCCGAGAAGGATTTAGTTCGGGACAGAGGCGGGTCCTCCGTCGAAGATTTGCAGGCACTTGAATCAATGGACGCAGTCCATGCTATGTCTGTTGAGCGGTCTCTTACTATCAAG
This sequence comes from Candidatus Dormiibacterota bacterium, assembly GCA_035601655.1. GTDB lineage: Bacteria > Acidobacteriota > Terriglobia > Acidiferrales > UBA7541 > Acidiferrum. The sequence goes on along the minus strand of DATNNV010000035.1, from coordinate 75,222 downwards.
AACCCACGTGAGCAGCGTATGGTCGACGATCTAATCAGAAGGGGATACGCTAAGGATTTTGAGTGTGAATGGGACAGGAAATACGCTGACCTGCTTTGTCTCCTTGCTCTCAAACCTGACAGTGTAGGATGGCGGTTCAAACTCCGAGAACGCCTCCACCGTCCCGTCCACGCACTCTTTCACCGTCGCTGACGCGTGTCGCAAGAGCTCGCGCTCGAATGGAAAACCTCCACATCTCTTTCGCGGAGTATTGTTCCAATGAAATAGGCCTCATCACTCCGAGGCCTGCAGGGATGGGGTGGCCCGCCTGCCGCATTTCCTGGGGTTCGACGAAGCTCTCTGATAACACCGTGGGCGCTTGACCGTCCACTGGCCACAGGAGAGAATCCGCGGGGTACCGTGTGGCGACCAATTCGCAAAGTGTTGTTCAGATTTCCGACGGCCCGTCTATGGGTGATTCGCAGGTCTGACGCTCGTGCGCTCAAAAAACTCCGCGACAAATATCTGCCGTCAGTCCAGAAGGCGCGCGCAGCCAAAAATTCCAACGAGGTCAAGCATTTAGAGTCAGAATGGTCAACTGAACAGCTCCTCGTTCTTGAACCAACCAGTGTCTTAGAATCGGACTTACTCGTTGCGAAGGCTCGGAAATATGGCATCACCGTTCCCCCGATTCTATCCGATGACGAGGAAACAGAAGATTGGAAACAGACTTTTACAACATACGAATGGATCTTGGCCGAGACGACCGCGCAACGCCTTCGCAAAGAAATTAGGGAAGAGAAGCGCTCCGATTATGACGAATACCGAAAATGGATAACGACTCTGCTCGCGCTAGTGGGTTTTGTCCTCGCACTGGTGTCTCTGCTCATGAAACAAAGGCAGCCAGACCCCTGCCCGCGAAATTACTATCGCGATGATGCAGGAGCTTGTGTGTTCGCCCTCTCCCCAACGCCTCAGCCACAAGGACGGCACCCGAAACAGCCGCAAGTCCCTGCTGCGACGAAGCCGAATCAGAAACAAACGCCCTGACTCCTATGAGCGGTGAACGGGGGGGACAGACGGGATGTTTTCCGCTGCGATTTGGCGGGTGGGACATTCTCAACGTGGCGGTTACAGTTCCAGCGGCGTTTTCACGAGCTGAGCGATACTGGGTCCGAGCCTGGTAAAATCGCGGACATTCCAGGTCAGCAAAATAGCTGCTCTGGCCTTCAGAGCGCAATGAGCGATGAGTGCATCATAGGCGGCTGCACCAACGATGGTCCCAGAGGAAGCTAGCTCAAGAGCAGCAACATATTCCTGCTCGCTGAGCGTGATCAGGGTGAGCCTTTCGCGTATTTGCTTTACGATGCTGATGCCCTCCGGCCCAGTGATGCGCGGCCGAAGTGGCAGGCCAGTGAGGGTGGCGTAGACCTCGCCGAGCGTGCGAAGCGCGCAGAAATCGTCTTTTCCGGCTTCAAGGAATAATTTTGTACACGATGCGTGCTGCGGGTGGTCAGCATAGAAAACCGGAACCAGAACAGAGCTGTCGAAGAACCGCTTCAAGAATGCTTGCCCAGGATGTGCTGCGCCCTTTCTTCCCGGACTTGGCGGATGGCATCATCGACGACGCGCAATGGCAGGGGCCTGCCGGTACGGTAGACAAATAGGCCGTCTTCCCAAACCATGCCACTGCCCTCCGAACGTGCCTCATCTTCTGGCTTGGGCGGCAGCTGATTTTCCACAAGCTGCTCAAGGTAGTCTTGCAAAGACAACCCTTTAGCAGAAGCCAGGGCTTCGAGCGCGGCAGCGATTTCGGGTTTTACGTCCAGGGTCATGGGGTACTTCTGCAGCTTACTCCCTAAGTTTAAGTGACGTGTCGTTCCCTGTCACGCGGTAATGCATTTATGCTAGCAACCGAAAAGCAAAAACCCCCAAGACCCGCCCTCACAAACCGAGGACGGGACACCCTCCGTGATGGTTATGAATTGTTCTGACGCAGTCAATTTGTGTGAGCGGATCGATGTGCGGAAGAAAGAACAAGAGTCGTCCAGGCTACCCGCCCATTATGTGCCTCTCTTCCTCTACTTTCCAGACGGCGGATGGAGCATAGTTCACGGCGACGGGGACGGACTGGATGTCTTCCCCTGCGGTTTGGAGGAGGAAGAAGCGGCGAGTGGCCCCTCGAAGCTCGAGGTAAACGAGTGCCGAGCAAAGAAATCCAAAGACGCTGGGCTTCACGGGCAGATACGTGCCGCACCTCCGGCGCTCCGCGTTCTTATTTACCACGCACCCAGCGCTTACGCGCTGGGCTAACGTGTGGCGCGCCTCCGGCGCTCGGAGAAGCGCAAACGCTCCCTCGGCTACGCTCAGGACAAGCAGTGGAGTGTCTTCTCAGCTCAGGGTTTGCAAGTACAAACCCTGAGACCCGTTCAACTCAGGGTTTGCAAGTACAAACCCTGAAACCCGTTCAACTCAGGATTTGCAAGTACAGACCCTGAAACCCGCAACGGCAAGACCGCTTTGCAATCGTGCACTTCGTAGGCGGCGGCTGACAGGCCGCTGGGGACATAACAAAAGGCTGGTGCCGGGCATCACACCGGCCAGACAATACCATGCACGCTGAGCCCTGTGGGCCGCTCAGCCTTTCCCGAAGGAGACTCGATGAAAATCGTTGTGATGATCGCGCGCATCTTGTTGGGGTTGATGTTTGTATTCTTCGGCGCGAATGGTTTGCATCCGTTCCTGCCAAATCCAGGGCTCCCGCCCGGACTCGCCGGTCAATTCGCGGGCGTATTCTTTCAATCGCATTGGATTTATGTGATCGCGAGTTTGCAGGTCATCGGCGGGCTGTTAGTGCTGCTCAATCGTTACGCGGTGCTGGGCCTGACGATCCTGGGCCCGATCATCTTCAATATTCTGACGTTCCATATCCTGATGCAGCCCGCAGGCATCGGTGCGGGTCTAGTCGCGGCCATCCTGTGGTTCATCCTGTTCTTCCGCTACTACCGGCACTTCTCCGGCCTGTTCGTCCAGCGCGCGGAATGAATCTCTTCGCTAAGCGTCCTTGTAGTTGCGCAGCCGTGTCCCGGTTCAGCTGGAAACACTACGAAAGTCAAACCCAAGACCCACCCTCGCAAACCGAGGGTGGGGCACCCTCCGTGTTGGTTGTGAGTTGTTCTGACGAGGCAGTTGGTGCTTGCAGATCGATTGTCCGCTGAGGACAGAGGTTAAAGGCGTACGGGCCACCCGTCCACCCTCCGTGTTGGTTGTGAGTTGTTGTGACGAGGCAGTTGGTGCTCGCAGATCGATTGACCTCTTGAGGAAAGAGCCCAAAGGCGTCCGGGCCACGCGTTCTAGCTCTTATGGACGACTTCAATATCGTGGCCGTCGGGATCAAGCACCCAGGTCGCATAGTAGCCGGGATAATATTCGAGCCGAGCTTTAGGTGATTCCTTGCTCTTTCCTCCAGCTGCTAGAGCGGCCTGGTAGAATGCATCAACTTCGGCATGGTCTTTCGCTACAAATCCGACGTGAACGGCCTGAGGATCGGGCTTGCCTTCCTTGAGCCAGAAAAAATGGTTTTTGCCAATACCAAAACCTTTCAAGTCTGGGTGTCCGTCTTTGCCTTGGTAGTCTGAAAGGGTTGTGATCCCAAGTGGCTTCAGAGCCTTGGTATAGAAAGCGACGGAACGCTTGAAGTCACTGACGGTGAGAATAACGTGGTCGATCATATTTTCCTTTCTGTTTTCGTTGGTATCGACCAGAACGATCGATGGTGGTTCCGTGCCCCGGCGAGGAGTCGTTGTCGTACGTGTAGTTCACGGCAGTCGAATCAGGGTAAGACTTCCGGGGCAGCCGATTCAACTGGTCGTAGGCGTGGGTGATGGTCGCGACGCCGGTGCGCCGCTCGAGTGAGGCGTCCAACTTGGCCTACGCGGCTTTGACCGGATTCGCTACGCGGCGTCCCAAAAGCGGTCATTGGCCGCGGTGCTGCCTGCGGTCTCAAGCGCATCTAAATACTTGTTTTCATATACTTACGGGCTGAGGCCCCTTGGTGGGCCGCCTGCCTTTCCTGTCCCCGCCATGTGCGCTACATCCTTCTGCTTTCAAATGGACACCGCAATGGTGAGCTTCCGCCGGAAGCACCACCAGAATGCGCCACTGCGCTCTGAGGCGAGTGCCTGCACGGATGCGGTTCCACCCTCGCTCGATCTCCTGGCCGGTGCACGCCGCGGCAATCGCGAAGCTCTCGCCGGGCTCGTCGTGCCTTACTCTTCCGGCCTGTACCTCTCCGCGCTGCGCATCACCGGCAACCCCAGCGACGCCGAGGACGTGCGCCAGGAAGCCATGCTCCGGGCGGTCTCTCGCCTCGACCAATTTGCGGGCTCGCAAAGCGAAGAGCGCGACGATTTTCACGCCTGGGTTTCCCGTATCGGCGCCAACGCCGCCATCGACGTCATCCGCCGCCGCCGCGAAGGCAAAATCGTCTCTCTCGAGCAGCCCAGCGGCGCCACGGAAGAAACCATCGGCACCGGAATCGCCGCGCGGGAAGAAAATCCGGAAGAGCGCCTCGCGCGCAAAGAAATGCGCATGCTGCTCGCCGCCGCCATCGTGCAGCTCCCCGCCGAACTCCGGCAAGTCTGCCTGTTGCAGGATGTGCTGCATTATTCGACGCAGGAAGTCGCCGATCGCCTGGGCGTCTCAACCGTTGCGGTGCGCTTGCGGTTGTTCCGCGCGCGCCGAAAACTACGCGAGAAGATGAATCAGAGGCTACGCCATCCGCAAGCGCGCCCCGTGCGGGTGGCTCCGCGCCGTGCCGAACGCGCTTCCTGCGCCGCTTTACCCATAAACAGGCCAACGAGCAGGCCCATGAACGCCTTCGCCGAATGCTGCGGCGACTAGGCCCGCTCCGCAAAACCTTAAGGCGCCACTACGCCAACTACCGCAACTGCCCCGGGTCAATTCCTTTTTTCCGCGCGTCGTCCAGCAGCGCATCGATCTTCGCCTGCATCGCTATTTTCTTTGTTTCCAGCGCCTGAATCTGCAGGCTGATCGGTTCCGAGTTGTAGCCCTTGTGCAGCTGTCTCTCGCTCGTGCCCACAGGCTCGCCCGAATTGAAGTCTTTCAGCTTCGCAATCTGCTTGTCCGCATCCATCATCTGGCCCCGCAATTTTTCCATTTGCTTCCGCAAGTTTGCTACGTATCCCGCATCCACCGTTTTCCCAGTCGTCGCCGCCGGTTTCCCGGCATTCTTCGCAGCGCCCGCAGCGGACCCGCCACCATGCGCGCGGTCCAAATCCTCATTGGTCCACACCTTCTTGGGTTTCTTTGTGCTCGAATCGCCCGGAGGACTCTGCTTGGCGGGATCTGCGGCTGGCTGTATCACGGGAGATGACTGTTGCTGCGAGGAATCTGTGGATTGCGCGGCGCTTCCGCACGCCGCCGCTAGCAAGAGCAGAATTGTGAATGACGAGCGGAGCATCTGGCCCTCCGATCCGTCGAGCATCGAGGAGTATCGCTGGTAACCCCAGTTTACTCTCGCGGCTCTCATGGATCGGAAACCGCTGACCCCGCCTTGCTCAATTCGCTACGCAGCGCCACCAGCGCCTCTTTCGGCGGTCCGATCAGCCGATACTTCGAGTAGAACGTCCGTTCGTGTATCGCAAAGCTGGAAAACAGCTTGCGTCCGTCGAAGTCATATTGCGAGAAGGTCGGCAGCCACACACCGGGCGCAATCTCATAGCGTTCCTGCATGAAGTGGCTGCCTTTGTAAATCTTGCCTAAAAACAGTCCCACCGAAAAATCGTCGGTAATGTCCCCTTCCACACGCGCGAGTTGCCGCGAAACTTCGTCGATCCACACGTGCCCGCGCACCTTCGTGAAAATCGCCTGCACCCGCGACGCCGGTTTGAACAAAGGATTCGGCTCGATGCGATATTTGTGCAGTAGCGCCTCCCCGCGGCGCTCTTCGCCTTCAAAGGTGTAGACGAACGCCCGCCGCGTCGCATCGATCAATTCTTCTTTGTCTTTCCTCTTCTTGGCGATCTTCTCGTACGCTTCCCGCTGCGCCCGCCCGTCTTCCGCCGCCCACGTCAGGGCCTTCACGACCTTTTCCAGTTCCGCGCGGTACGCCTCGGCATCCGCCGCTTTGCCATCCGGCCCCACCGGAATCTTGCCCGTTCCGGTCCCGGCCGGAATCACGCGTGAAATCTTCACGCCCGCAGGCAGCGCGTCCCTCCCAGTCTTCCGAACTTCCACCCGCTCGATGCGCTCGTACAGGTCCAGCGCTTGCTCATTTTTCCGCTGATTCGCCACTACCCGGTCGATCATCTCCTGCGGGCGCCCGTGCACGCGGTCTACAGCCGCATTCCCGGCCTCTTGCGCCGGAAGTGCCGGTACAAGCACCAAGAGCGTGCCCAAAAGTGTCAATCGAACCAGTCGGCGAATCATGGGATCCAGAAGACTAAAGAGTGCGAACACTCATTAAGATTCGCTCGCGGAGCCAATCGTTGCAACTCCATTTTTCCGCGTCTCACCGTAACCACCAGCATTGTCATAGACATAAGCCTAAGAGCTGCGCCGGCCACTTTCGCCACCGCCGCCGAAGCTTTTTGCCCCCTTCAACCGTACAATCAATAGGACAGACGCTTGTAGCGAAGGAGCTGCAGCGCAGAGCGGAGTCCGCGGAGCCCCGCGTGTTTTCGCCACCCGTGAAAGCGAAGGCCTCCTTCTAACGTCTAATGGGTATGTAGGTTTCAGCAGATTTTGACCTTCACGACGGAACGAACCGGACCAATTCCGCGTTTATCCTGAGTAGGACCGAAAAGCAAGAGGCAGGAGGATCGTTTGGGCGTAGCTCCCATGGATGGATTGACCGGCTTACCGCGGCTAGCGCCTCGCCAAGCCTCTATTGCACTGAAAACAGGCAGCTTACGCGGCGCCTTGGTCACCACCATGGAAACCCTGCGCCTGGCCCTGGAGTCCCTGCGCGTCCACAAGCTCCGCAGCTTCCTGACCCTCCTTGGCGTCATCCTGGCTGTCACCACGCTCGTCTCGGTCATGAGCGTCGTCGCCGGCCTCAACTTCTACGTCGCCGACCGCATTGCCAACCTCGGGGCCAACGTCTTCGTGGTCGACCGCTTCGGCATCATCACCAGCGAAGACGCCTGGGTCAAAGCGCAAAAGCGCCCGTACATCAGCGAAGACGAATATCTCCGTCTCAAAGATTCCATGAAGACCGCCAGCCACGTCGCCGCTACAGAGGGTACCGGAACGGACATCCGTTCCGGCAACGCGCTCCTTGAGGATTCCAAAATCCAGGGCATTTCTGCCGAATACGTTGAAATGCGCAATATCAGCGTGGCCTCCGGCCGCGCGCTCACGGAGACCGACGATTCGCACCGCTCACCCGTTGCCTTTATCGGCGCCGACCTCCAGAAAAAGTTTTTCGCCAATGTCGATCCGATCGGCAAAACCATCCGCGCTGGTACGCATAGCTATCAGGTCGTCGGCGTGGCAGAGGTTATCGGCACGGCCTTTGGCCAGTCGCAAGACAATTTCATGCTCATCCCTCTCGGCACCTACCTCAAAGAATGGCACGCGCAAAACGGTTCGCTCACTCTTTTTGTCCAGGCGCAAAACACCGAGATGATGAGCGCCAGCGAAGACGAAGCCCGCATGTTCCTGCGCGCCTGGCGCCATCTGCCCTACGCTGCCGACGACAATTTTGGAGTTCTCGGGTCTGATTCCATCATGGCGCTCTGGAAACAACTTACTGGGACCCTCGCCGGCGTAGCCGTTGGACTCACCGCCGTTTTCCTGGTGGTCGGCGGCATCGTGATCATGAACATCATGCTCGCCAGCGTCACCGAGCGCACCCGCGAGATCGGTATTCGCCGTTCCCTCGGCGCCAGAAAAAAGCACATCCTACTTCAGTTCATGACCGAATCTGCTTTGCTCGCCGCTTTCGGCGGCACCGCCGGCATTCTTTTGGCTTACGGCGTCGTCGCGCTCGTCCGCGCCTTGACCTCTATGCCCATGCAAACGCCGATTAGCGCCGTGATCATCTCGCTCGCCGTTTCCACCGGCATCGGACTCTTTTTCGGAATTTACCCGGCCACGCGCGCCGCCAAGCTCGATCCCATCGAAGCTCTGCGCGCGGACGGCTGAGGACACGATATGGCCCAGCAATACGGCGAAAATCTGAAGCAAGCCATGGACACTTTGCGCGCCCACAAAATGCGCAGCGCGCTTACCGTCTTCGGCGTGGTCCTTGGCGTCAGCGTCATCATGCTCGTCGCCGCCCTCATCACCGGCTTCGACGAAACCATTCAGGAAAACATCAAACAATTCGGGGCGGACACTGCTTTCATTTCCCGCTTCGACCAGGGCCCCCACAACGGCCGCCGCCCCAAGGATGAACGGGAGCGCAAACCGCTCACCCTCGAAGACGCCATCGCGCTCCAGGAAAGCTGCTCGGCCGTTAAAAACGTCACCACTTGGATTTCCTGGTGGGAGCTGCCGCACGCCATCCGCACCAAGTCCGGCAACGTCAGCGCCATTGATTTTCGCGGTGTGCAATCCAATTTCGGCATCGTTTACGCGAACGCCTCCACTCTCGAAGGCCGCTTCATTTCCGAAGGCGACGACTTGCATCGCGAAAAAGTCGTATTGCTTGGAGAGAATATCGCTCCGGTGCTTTTTCCCGAAGGCCACCCCATTGGCAAGGATGTCCTGATCGATGGCTCGGACTTCCAGGTGATTGGCGTCGTGGAAAAACCGAAGGGTGGCTTCGGCATGGGCGACGAGGACCGCCGCGTCCTCATTCCCTACAACACGTTTCGAAAAGTCTATCCCGCGGCCTACGAAAACAGTATTCGCCTTCAGGCTAGACCCGATCGGCTCGATCTCGCCGTCGATCAGGCCACCGAAGTCTTGCGCCGGCGCCGCAACGTCAAATTCGACGCCAAAGACAATTTTTCCATCAACACCGCGCAGCAGCAGGTCGATGAATTTCACAAGATCGTCGGCATGGTCGCGCTCGCCACCATCGTCCTCAGCTCCATCGGCTTGCTCATCGGCGGCGTCGGGGTCATGAACATCATGCTGGTCAGCGTCACCGAGCGCACCCGCGAAATCGGCATTCGCAAAGCTATCGGCGCGCGCAGCGGCGACATCACCTGGCAGTTTCTGCTCGAAGCCATGACGCTGACGGGTTCGGGCGGCGTCATCGCGCTCCTGCTCGTCAACGGATTGGTTCTGCTGGTTCGCGTGACCCTGAAGTGGCCCGGTAGCGTCCCCCTTTGGGCCGCCGCCATCGGTATCGTCGTTAGCATCGGCGTGGGCCTGGTCTTCGGCGTCTGGCCTGCCACGAAAGCCGCCAAGCTCGACCCGGTAGAAGCCCTCCGCTACGAATAACTCTTGCTTGCCCAACCTGCTGAACGCACCGTATGGGCGGGGCTAGCTCCGCCCGCCTCGCCACGCCTTCGCCGATGTCGTTGCCGTTGGAGCGGCCGTGCGAAGTTTGCGCGGGCGCTTTCTTGTCATGCTTGGCTTGGTTCGGAACTCAGGTCCGAAAGGACTGGACAACCGTTCTACGCCGACCGCAACAACCGCGCTGCGCGATCGCGCAGCGAACTCGCCGGCGGCGCCACTTGCGGCGCCGCTTGCCGCCGCGCAAAGGGATAGAGCATCTGGGCCAGCTCTTCCGCGGAACCCAGCCGTACGGCAGGATCCTTCGCCAGCAGCGCGGAAATCACTTCATCGAACGCCTTGGGTATCGAAGGATTCGCTTGCGAAGCCGGCAAATGCGTCGAAGAAAGAATCCGGTTGCAAATCCCTTGCAGCGAATCGGAGCCGAACGGCCGGCTGCCGGTAATCATTTCGTAGAGCACCACGCCCAGCGAAAAAAGGTCGGACCGCGCGTCCTGCGCCTTGCCCATAATTTGTTCCGGGCACCAATACGCCGGCGTGCCCAGCAGCGGCGTGTCCTTCGTGTCGTGGCTGGCCAGCCGCGCCATGCCGAAGTCCGTCAGCTTTACCCGGCTGTCTTGCGTGATCAAAATGTTCGCCGGCTTCACGTCGCCGTGAATCACCCCTTTGCGGTGCGCTGTGTGCAGTGCCACCGCCACTTCTGCGATCCACGCGGCTGCTCGGGGCAGGGGTATCGTGCCCTTCTCGAGCACGCGGTCCAACGGCTGGCCTTCCAGGAATTCCATCACCAAATAAGGTGTTGAAGTTGCTTCCTCGATCCCGATGTCATGCAGCGTGACGATGCTCGGATGCGAAAGCTGCCCGACCACCCGCGCTTCCTGGAAAAAACGCTGCCGCGCTTCGCCTTGCGCCAGCTCCGTCGAGAACAGTTTAATGGCTACGTGGCGCCCGATCAGCGGGTCAAACCCCCGCACGACGCTGCCGTTAGCGCCTTTGCCGAGCACATCCAGAATCTGGTACCGACCCACGTTCACGGTGGCCTTTCTTTCTCGTTTGCGGATGGCTCCCGCGCGACACAACGCGCCTGCAGCGCGCACACAGGAGCATACGGAAGGGGACTGTCAGTCTGAATGAAGCAAGCGTCCCGCCGGAAGGGTACGAAGGTACTGGGCCAAACAGCCTATGCGGCCGCCGGAGCCTAATAAGAATCTACTTAGAATCAGTCGCCGAATCGTTCCGCGGCGCGGGCTTTCGCCTTTGCGGCTTCTTCTTCGCGGCTCTTCGGGGGGGCGTTGGTCTCCAGCGAACGGAGCAGCCGCATCGAAACGCCGGCAATCTCATCGATGGCCGCTTGAAAGGATTCTTCGTTGGCCTTGGACGGCTTGTTGAAGCCGCTGATTTTTCTCACAAATTGCAAGGACGCCGCTCGTACCTCTTCCGGCGTAACCGGCGGATCAAAGTTGAAGAGTGTCTTGATATTTCTGCACATGGCAACCTCAAGCTATCAGAACTCCCGGCGCCGCGAAAGTTGGTCGCAGAGCAGACAGGGGCGCCCGTCAGGTTGCCTTTCAGTCCGCCCTCAATTTGCCTTAATTGGGCCCTAATTCGACTGTGTGGCGGCGACGGCAGGAGCATTGGGATCTTTGAAATTAGCGAGCGCTGGGGCGGTGGTCAGGCGCGCCGGAAAATCGCGCACGAAAGCGCTCATCGCCGGATGCCAGCGCCCGTTGAAACCGAAGAAATACATTTCCTTGAGCGCTTGCTCGGAGCGCCACTTTTCAATGGCCATGCGATACGTGGCCACGAAGACCCCTGTGCGGTCCTCGCCCAGGTGGCAGTGAACGAAAATTTTTTCGTCAGGTTTGCCGCGGAAGAGCGCAAGAAACTGCGCCACCTGCTCGTTGGTCGGAGCAGACCATCCGCCCACCGGAATGCTGACGAACTTCAAGCCCAGCGACTCCGCTTCCTTCTTTTCAGTTTCGCGGCGGGCCGCATCTTCTTCGCGAAGATCCACAATTGTGGTGATCCCCAAAGTCTTCAGTTGCGCAAGCGACTGCTCATGCGGCTGCGCGCCGCGATAAAGCACGCCGTTCAGCTTGCCCGCATTCTTGATTCCGGGAATCTGCAGCTTCTGCCCGTAAGCAGATCCCATCACCGGCGCAGCCGGCTGCGCTTTGCCCTGCGCCAAAATCTTCGGCGCGGCAATTACCAGCAACGCGAAAAGAATGAAGAGTTTGCGAGTCATCTCAGTCCATTAGATGCGCGGGACGCGCCACGCGATGGCGAGTATCTTCCCGTTCTTATTGAAGCATGCAATTCATTTTCTGCGGCGGCAGAGTGACGAAAGAGAAAGAACGAACTGGAAAAGAGTGACAAAGAATTGGTAGTATTCGAGCAAAGGGACCACTAGATATAGACGGTCTTAGAAATTGTTAACGACATTTTGCGTTTTTCGCTTGACAGGGAAAATACACCCAACGATACTGCGAATCCAGATTCGGGGGAACGTGGAAGCGCCAGACGGTCCGAGTCGGGGATGTTGTTCGGTCCGTTGAACCCACGAAACCGGCCCGGGTTCTTAAACGAAAAATCGAGCGCGAGTTAACCTCTCCGCGCCCGTATGTGCGATGCGGGATCTGCTGTTAGGCTGCGTGCGATCCACCAGCCCGCGGCAGCGCATTGGCGTTTTGCGCGGCTTCTTCCCAGAGAAGCGCGTGGGACGCCTTGATTTTTCGTGACCCGGCGACGGAAGCTTTCGCGAACTCATCGAATTGAGTGGCAAAGACTGATAAAATGGGGGTTCCCCCACGCGGGAACCCGTCGATGCGGGGAGGAATAGGAATGGCAACGGTGAAGCCGGCACTGAACGGAAAGACGATTGAGACTGCGGAGACGGCAGCAGGCAAGAGTCCCGCGAGCCACGTGACAACAGGATTGGTTTTCGAGAGATTCTTCACTAACGGTAAGATGTCCCCGTTTGACGCGGTGGAATGGGAAAAGCGTCCGGCCGTGATCGGCAACGAAAAGGGCGTGACCATTTTCCGCCAGGACGACGTGGAAGTGCCGCGCTCCTGGTCGCAGACGGCGACGAACATCGTCGCCAGCAAATATTTCCACGGCAAGCCCAACACCCGCGATCGCGAGACTTCCGTGCGCCAACTGATCGCGCGCGTGGCCAACACCATCGTGCGCTGGGGCGAAGAAGGCGGCTATTTCGCGGACACCGCGTCGCGCGATGCCTTCAAGGACGAGCTCACGCACCTGCTGGTCGAGCAGAAGATGGCCTTCAATTCGCCGGTATGGTTCAACGTCGGCGTGCAGCCCAAGCCGCAGTGCTCGGCGTGCTTCATCAACTCCGTGCAGGACAACATGGGCGCGATCATGGACCTCGCCAAGACCGAGGGAATGCTGTTCAAGTGGGGCTCCGGTACAGGCACGAATTTTTCGTCGCTGCGTGGAAGCAAGGAAACGCTCAGCGGCGGCGGCATCGCGTCCGGCCCGGTGAGCTTCATGAAAGGTTTTGATGCCTTCGCGGGCGTGATCAAGAGCGGTGGAAAAACGCGGCGCGCGGCCAAGATGGTGATCCTGAACATCGATCACCCGGACATCGTCGAATTCATCGAATGCAAGATGAAGGAAGAGAAGAAAGCGCACGTGCTGATCGAGCAAGGCTACAACAGCGCGATCGACGGCGACGCGTACAGCTCGATCTTTTTCCAGAATGCCAACCACTCCGTGCGCGTCACCGATGAATTCATGCGCGCGGCGGCAGAAGACAAGGACTGGTGGACGAAGAATGTGGCGGACGGCCAGCCCACCGAAAAGCTGCGTGCCAAGGATTTGCTCTTCAAGATTGCGGACTCCACCTGGCGCTGCGGCGATCCGGGAATGCAATACGACACCACCGTAAACCGCTGGCACACCTGCAAGACCACCGCGCGCATCAATGCGAGCAATCCCTGCTCCGAATACATGTTCCTGGACGACACCGCGTGCAACCTGGCTTCGCTGAACTTGATGAAGTTCGTGAATTCGAGCGGACAATTTGACGTGGCGGGATTCAAGCACGCGGTAGACGTAACCATCACCGCGCAGGAAATTTTGGTGGACAACGCCAGCTACCCGACGCCGAAGATCGAAAAGAATTCGCATGACTTCCGGCCGCTCGGCCTCGGCTATGCAAATCTCGGCGCGTTGCTGATGTCCATGGCGCTGCCGTACAACTCGGACGAAGGCCGCGACGTGGCCGGCGCAGTCACTGCGCTGATGTGCGGCGAAGCCTACGCGCAATCCGCGCGCATCGCGGAGCGCATGGGGCCGTTCCCCGGCTACGAGGCCAACCGCGAGCCCATGGTCGACGTCATCCGCATGCACCGCGACGCCATGCGCGGAATCAAGCCAGACCATGTGCAGCCGGAATTGTTCCTCGCGGCGCAAGAATCGTGGGACACCGCGCTGCAGCACGGCGAAAAGTTCGGCTTCAAGAATTCGCAAGTTACCGTGCTGGCGCCCACCGGCACCATCGGCTTCATGATGGATTGCGACACCACCGGCATCGAACCGGACCTCGCGCTGATCAAATACAAGAAGCTGGTCGGCGGCGGCTTGATAAAAATCGTCAACAACACCGTGCCGCAAGCGCTCCTGAAGCTGGGCTATACGCCGGAGCAGTCCAGCGAAATCGTCTCGTTCATCGACAAAAACGGAACGGTGGATGGCGCACCGCACTTCAAGCCGGAACACCTGCCGGTATTCGATTGCTCGCTGGCGCAGCCCGGCGGGCGCTCGATTGCCTGGACCGGACACGTAAGAATGATGGCCGCGGCGCAGCCGTTTCTTTCCGGCGCGATCTCCAAGACCATCAACATGCCCGAGGAATCGACCGTCGAAGACGTCATGGACGCGTACATCGAATCCTGGAAGCTGGGGCTGAAAGCCGTGGCCATTTACCGCGACAACTCGAAGCGATCGCAGCCGCTCAGCGCCTCAAAGAAAGACGAGAAGCAACCGGAGACAGCGGCAGCAGCGGCTCTGGAGCCCATACAGCGGGAACTGTTTGGACGCCAGCAGCGCGAGAAAATGCCGGTCGAGCGCGCTTCCGTAACTCACAAATTCAGCGTCGGCGGCCACGAAGGCTACATTACCGTCGGAATGTACGAAGACGGCCGGCCCGGCGAAGTGTTCATCAAGATGTCCAAAGAAGGTTCCACGCTTTCCGGCATCATGGACGGCTTGGCGCTGACGCTTTCGCTCGGCTTGCAGTACGGCGTGCCGCTGAAAGTGTTCGTGGACAAGCTGCTGAACACGCGCTTTGAACCTTCGGGAATTACCGCCAATGCGAACATCCGCTTTGTGTCTTCGGTGCTGGATTATCTGGCGCGCTGGCTGGGCGGCCGGTTTATTTCGGCGGACTACCTGAAACTCAATAATGGCGGAGCGCCCGTCGAGGCTCATGCCGCGGGAACCGTGATGGCCCACGCGCTTCCATTGCCGGCCATGCCCATGGCCGGGCCAAAAATGCCCGTAAGTTCAAGCTCACCGAGCAACGCGCATGAAGGCGCGCCGACCTGCAGCGAGTGCGGCATGCTGATGGTGCCCAACGGCGCTTGCTACAAATGCGAAAACTGCGGCAGCACCAGCGGGTGCAGCTGAGAGTGCCCGCGGCCGCGGCGTGAAAGCCCAGGAACCCACGCGATGAGCGCTACCCCCTCTCGAGCAGCTCTGGCGGTTGGACCGGCGTTTCCAAGAAATGCGGCGCGCGGATTTCTGCACATCGTGCGCCATGGCGCGGGACCCAACGCCATTTACATTCTGAAATATCACCGGCTAGACAGCCAAGGCTCACCGCCCCGTCCCGTGCTGGCCGAAGGCGCACAAATGCTGATCGAATTGCTCGAGCGCATCGGCGTGGACTTCCGCGTGAAAGAAGTTCGCGAAGCGCTCGAAGACATTCTGCGCCTCGGCTCAGCAAACATCCCCGACCTGTGGCTCAGCGACGAAGAGATGGTAGAAAAAGGCCTCGTCGAGAGTTAGGCCGTTCGGTCCGCCGCTAGTCCTTGCGATCAGCGAAAGGATGTACCCCGGCCATCTGCCGTTTTCACTCCACGATAATCCGGTCTGCCCATTCAACCAGCGAAACAAAGATTGCCGGATTGCCGAATTTCGCTCCCCACTGATTCAAGTCTGTTTCCGTGACCCCACGGGCCCGGGAACAGGCTCCTCAAGAAAAAATCGGAATATGTTTGGCCACGACCTTTTCGAGAGTCTCGCTCAGCGGCGGCCAGCCCACCGGGAGGATGGCGTTGGCCATGGACTTGCGCATCAAAGAAGTGGCTTCGGCGAGAAGGAAAATCTGTACCTCGTGCCCAGCTTCGGCGAGCGCCAGTCCATGCGCAAAGGGAAATGCCGCTCTGGTTGGATCATCGGGTCCCCACGCGCTCTTCATCATGATCTTCAGCGGCTTCTTGGGATCTTCCGCCTTCGTGCGCCATGCCAGAAAAGGTAAGCTCGCCAGCTGAGCCAGGAAGGTGCGTCGCGCCATATTTTTCTCCTGAGTTGGGATTCCCGTCCGGGGGAGTGGCGCCAGTCTACACCTCTTTCTCTTCCTTGGCCCCCGGCGACAATCGCACGAATCGATTTCGCGGGTCTGCTCTGCGGCGGGGCCAAGCAGTGCTATGCGGAGGCGGTGCCGGTGGTGGCGTTTTGGAGGAGCGCGGTCAGGTGGGCAGGATCGTTGGTGGGGGGAAGGCAGGTGTTGCCGGAGCAAACGAGGGCAAGCGGCTTGTTGGCGGGCAGGTGCGGCAGGGTTTCGCGCAGGGCTAGCGGCAAATGATCGAGTTGCGTGCCGGGCGTCACTCGCAGGACGGATTTGCCGAAGCGGTAGACGCGTTGGGCCGCGTCTTCCAGGGCTTGCGCGGTGAGATCGCCGGGTGCGCCCGTGACTACGACTTGGATCGGGTGATGGGCGAAGAGGGTGGCCGCGAGGCCGTAGGTGGCGGCGAACAGGCCGTATTGCGGCGCGATGCCGGCAAAGGCTTCGAGCGTTTTTTGCGCGAGGGCGTGGTAGCGCGCGTCACCGGTGAAAGCATGCACGCGGATCAGCGCAATGGCAGCGACGGAGTTGGCGCCTGGCGTGGGCGAATCCTGGAACGGCTTGCGCCGCACGTCCAGGCCGCCCATGGGCGCGGCATCCGAGGAGCGGTCGAAGAAGCCGCCGCCTTCCGCATCGCCATATTTTTCGATGGCGATGTCCATGGTGCGCTGCGCGGCGCGAAAGTAGCGCGCATCCAGCGTAGCTTCGTAAGCATCGAGCAGCGCCAGCACGCTAAAAACTTGATCGTCGAGCGATCCCGGCAGCGCCGGCCCACCGATGCGATGACCGAATCCGCTCGACTCGCTCCAGACTTCCTTCAACATACGGTCAAGCGTTTTTAAAGCGAGTTCCCGGCAATTCTGAGCCATCCAGGGAGTCACGACGCGCGACGCCTCCAGATACGCGGAAACAAACATCGCGTTCCAAGAGACATACATCGTCTTGTCGATAAAAGGGGTGCGACGGGCGAGCCGAGCTTTGCCCATCTCTACTTCCGCGCCGCTCTTTAAGCGGATGACTTCGTCTACGCTCTTGCCCAGAACTTGAGCGATCTCCGTGAAGTCGCGCGCGATCCAAAGAACATTTTTCGCCGGATTGTGGTGCATCTCACCATGAGCATCGACATCGTAGTAAAGCTCGATGACGCGAGCCTGTTCCGGAGTGGTGACAGCTCGGAGTTCATCCAGAGTCCAAGTAAAGTAATCTCCGTCGTCGTCGAGCGAATAATCAGCATCCTGGCTTGCATAGAAACCACCGTGGTCCTGGTCGGAGAGCTCTCCGTTGACCCAGAGAATGATACCTTCGGCGGTTTCACGAACGGAATCATTCAGCGTTAACTGGTAGCCGTGGAGATAATTTTTTAGGAGTTCGGAGTTGTCGTAGGACATTTTCTCGAAGTGGGGGACGAGCCAGCGTTCGTCGACGGAGTAGCGATGGAAGCCGCCGGCCAGCTGGTCGTAGACACCGCCGCGGGCCATTTTTTCGAGGGTGGTCTCGGCGATGGCCAGCAAGTGCTTTTCTTTTGCTTGTTGGTAGCGTTCGAGGACCAGATCGATGGCCGAAGAGTGCGGGAATTTCGGAGAGCGGCCGAAGCCGCCATTCTTGATATCGAATTGCTGGGTGATGGAGCGGATTTGCGCATCGATCACACCGGGATCGAAATCGGCGCGCGCGCCGTTGAACATCTCGGCTTGCGCTACGGCATCAGAAATCGAATTGGCGGCGCGTTCCAGGTCCGGGCGTTTGTTTTTGTAAGAGTCGGCGACGGCGAGGAGCAGGCGGCGAAAGCCGGGACGGCCCATCTGATCGTCGGGCGGGAAATAGGTGCCGCCGAAAAACGGTTTGCCGTTGGGGAGCAGAAAGCCGGTGAGCGGCCAGCCGCCCTGGCCGGAGATGGCGCTGATGGCGGATTGATAGCGGGAATCGACATCCGGGCGCTCGTCGCGATCCACTTTTACGGCCACGAAATTCTCGTTGATGATTTTGGCGATGTCGGGATTTTCGTAGCTTTCGCGGTCGATGACGTGGCACCAGTGGCACCACACCGCACCAATATCGAGCAAGATGGGCTTGTCTTCGGACTTGGCGCGCGCGAAAGCGGCGTCGCTCCATTCGTGCCAGTCAATAGGCTGATGCGCAGCGGAGCGCAGATACGGGCTGGCGGAATTCTTCAGGTTGTTTTCAGTGGAAGACAAGCGACAGCCTTTCAAAGGGCAGAAATAACAGAACACAATGATACAGCGTCGCGTGGTCGTCCGTGAGCGCGATGACCGTCGGCTCCTAGGTAGCACAGACTTCCAGGGCGCAGTTCTGCGGCCTTTCCGCAAATCTCGGAACGCGAGGTTTCCGGAAACTTCCGCTAATCCCGCCACGTCGCCCGAAAGACTCTTGACCAGAAACAGGTCGCCGGCTACTGGAGGCGGGCCCGGAGGCGGCAGTGTCGGCGGAGAGGCGCACGCCGAAAGAAGCAGAAGTGCGAACACCATCGTGAGCAGCATCTTCGGCGCAAATCGTTCGGTCTTGTTCAGTTGGTGGTACATGGCGGATCCGTGGCCACTGCTCTGCGATGGCCCATGATCCACGTCCCCAGCCAATAGCCCAGCGTCCCGGTCGCCAAGCCGGCAAAAACGTCGGCCACGTAGTGATAGCGGCCCCAAATCGTCGAAGCGCACATGCACATCACCAGCGGCAGCAGTACCCAGAACAGCCACCGGCGATGCCGCCAGGCACCCCAAAGCGCTGCAACCGAGCCGGCCACGTGTTCGGAAGGAAACGCGGCGCCGCGAACCCGGCCGAAGTGCTCGATGAAATTGATCGTTGCGGTCATGGGCCCGCCGTGCAGCTCGCCGCGCCACGCACCCGCCATCGCGAACCACGGACTCTCGATGGGAAAGAAAATCGCGATCAGGTAGCCCATCGCGTAGCCGGCCGCTGAATACGTCATCACCGCCCAGTAGCCGCGCCAGTCGCGCCGGTAATACAAAATCCCGCCAACGATCAGCAGGTACGTGAAATAGGTGAGGTACGCGAACTGGAAAAAATCATTGCGCGCCGGAGTTGCGAATGCTTCGAGCCACAAAGCTGGATGCACCCCCGTCAGCCAGTGGTCGAACGCGATCAGCTTCGCGTCTTCCCAGCCTGGATGGACCAGATGCACAAGCCTGCCGAGTTCTTCAAAGCAAAATAGAAAAAACAAGTGCGGATACCAGTGCCGCCAGAAATGCCAAAAGCGCGTCGTCCACCGCTCACCAAAAATGGCCGCTCGCTCCGCCGACCGATCCGAGGTCAAGCACAGCCCAAGAATCACCATAGCGACTAGAAATTGCACCGCCAGCAGCCGCGCGGGATGTTGCACATTCTGCGCGAGCAGCGCGATCAGAAAACCAGATAACGCAAGATAGCCCAGCGCCACCCATTCAAACGCGCCGCAAGCCTCCCACGCCACCGTAAGTTCGCGTTGCGCCAAATCCAGAATTCCCGCGTCGCGCGCGCCGCCTCCCGTCAGCAACCGCCGCGGCAAAACCGCTTCTTCACTCCGAAACTCCGGCCGTTCCGCGTTCATCGGAAGTTCTCCAGGTTTCTCTCAGGCAACCGAGCGCGAGTTCGCGCGCCGCACGGATCGCCAACAGCCGCTTCCGCCTCGCGCCATTCGACGGCACCCCAGCCTTCGCGCACCGCCGCTCGCCGCATCGCCGGCGAAGGGTTCACCGCCATCGCATGCCCAACGCATTCGAGCATTGCTTGGTCGTGCACCGAGTCTCCGTACGCAAAGCACGTGCCGAGATCCCAGCCCATCCGCTGCGCGAGCGCGGCGATCGTCTTCGCCTTCGCACGCCCAAACATCGGCTCCGCACCAACCCGCCCAGTCCATCGCCCTCGCACTTCTTCGAGCCGGGTCGCGCACACCAAAATCTCCGTGGCAACACCGCGCTGCCCAAGCGCCGCTTCGAGCGACCGCGCCGCGCGCCGCGCCAGCAATTCCAATGTCCCGCTAACCAGAAAAATCCTGTGGTGTTGCGCCGCATGCCACGCCACTCGCTCCACCGCCTCGGGAAAAAACCGCAAATGCCTCGCGCCCGCAACCCGCTCCGCCACCGCGCCCGCAACCTCCACCGAAACTCCCCGCAAATACATCTTGTTCCCCTGCCGCGCGAGCGCCAGACCTCGCGTCGCCAGCCGCATCGCCTCCGCCATCCACAACACAAAATTCCCCGCCGGAATCGCGCTCCGGTAAAGGAGCTCGCGAAACATCCGCCGCTCCAGCGACGGCAAAGCCACCAGGGTCCCATCCACATCAAAGAACGCCGCCACGCTTTGCCGATTCGACGAAGAGTTCACACAGCCTCCTGCGCTTGCGCTGCGCTCTTCGCGCCGCGTGGCTTCACCATCACGCTGCCGGCGATATATCTCCATCCCTCCAGCAGCAAGGGCAACCCGCGCACCAGGCAAAACGCCGCCGTCATCCACGTAAGCGCATGCGCCCCAATGCGAATCATCGCCTGCATATCGCCGGCAATTTCTCCCACGAGCGCCACCGGTCCGCGCGTCAGCGCCAACTCCAACCCCAAATAGCAAAAACACAAGCACTTCATCCCCGCGTACAATCCGCGGCTCCAGCGCGACGCTACCAGCGCCCGTCCCCACCACGTTTGCAGCATCCCGGTCGCGCCCCACCCGGCATGTCCCGCCTTTAGCGCCAGCCCGCGTAGAAAATCCGTCGCCGCCCCGCGCGCAAAAAAGAACACCGGCAGCCACAGCGAAACCATCCCCACCACCGCGAAATAGGTGAAGTACACGTTTTCGATCATGCGGTCGCCCAGAATGTCCAGTTGCGCGCCCACCGGCGTCGCCAAGTTTTTCCGCCGCGCCAGGTGCCCATCGAGCGCGTCGAGGGCAATCGCCGCCACCGTCAGCCCCACTGCCGCCAGATTCGCCCACGCGCCGCGCCCAAACAGGCACACCGCCGCAAATCCCACCACCACCCGTAGAGCCGTAATCTTGTTCGGTGTCCAGCGCATATGTTCGCGGGAGCAAATCGCAAGCCACGCGCCAAATGACCGCTCGCCAACTGCTTCCCTGCCAACGACTTACAGCTTGCGATCGCTGGCCCCGCTTCCCACGCGCCAGCCAAACCCTTCATCTGTCCGCAACTTCCCGCCGTATGTCTTTCCAGCGGCCCAAGCGTCTAAACACGCAGCGCACGCGCAAGGCGCAGGAATTTTTCGCCCGGTATTCCGGTTCCCTCTTACGGGAAGCTTTTGTGGCACAATGCGGGATTCAGGGGCTTTGCCGGGGCATGTCGTAACTTTGCGTGTGGCCGCGCATCATCTGAGAGCCGGGCTGACGTGAGCAACAAACGGGCGCAATAACGCAATAAAAGGAAGTAACGAATGAACGGTGATGTCTCTCTAGCTGGAGCTTTTCTCGCGGGCCTGGTGTCGTTTCTCTCGCCGTGCGTGCTGCCCCTCGTTCCGGGCTATATCTCGATGCTCTCCGGTGTAGGAATGGAGCAGCTTCGCGAGGGCAAAGTTCCCCGCGCCGGACTTTTCTCCTCCGCACTCGCTTTTGTCATGGGCCTGTCGGTGGTCTTCATCTCTTTCGGAGCCGCGGCCAGCGCGGTAGGCGGATTCCTCAACCAGAATCGCTACCTTCTCACGCCCATCGCCGGCGCACTGATTCTTCTCTTCGGCCTGCACCTTCTGGGCGTGCTCGCAAAACTGAGTCTTCGCGTGGGCGTCATTCTTGGCGCGCTGCTGGTCCTTTTGGGCATCGTTTCGCTTGTGCGGCAGGCTCCGCTGTTTGCTGATTTCGGCGCGCTGCAATTTTTCTCCCTCTCGGTCATTGGTTTCTTTGGTCCCGCGCTCACGCGCTGGCTCAATCGCGACGTCCGTCTCAGTAGTTCCGTCAAGCAGCCTGGCATCTGGAGCGGTTTCATGCTCGGCTTCGCCTTCGCTTTCGGGTGGACGCCGTGCATCGGGCCTATCCTCACCACGGTGCTGAGCTTCGCTGCCGCCAGCGGTACCGTAGGCCGCGGCGTATTCCTGCTGGCGGTCTATTCCGCCGGTCTGGCGATTCCATTTCTTCTGACGGCACTCGGCATCAGCCAGTTCATGGCGTTCTACAAGAATTTCCGCAAGTATCTGCACGCCGTCGAACTCTTCAGCGGCGCCCTTTTGCTGTTCATCGGCGCACTCGTCTTTGCCAATAAATTGACCTGGCTTACCGGCAAGCTCGGCTTCCTGCAATCCATCACCGCGCGGCTCGAGCACGCGCTCACCACCGGAATCGGAGCAATCATCGTGTGGCTTTTCCTCGGGCTGCTGGTTCTCGGCATCGTCGCATTCGCTCTCTTGAAGTCATCCTTCCAGGGCAAGAAAATAGTCCTGGTCGGGGCCAGCGTGGTCTTACTGATCGGCGCCACTTACTATGCCGATAGAGCCACCCGCACGCGCGCCCAAATAGCGATGGCGGCAGCGCAAGAGCCGGGCAAATCCATCGGCATTCCCGCGCCAGACTTCACGCTAAAAGATCTGAGCGGTAAAGACGTCTCACTCGCCGACTACCAAGGCAAAGTCGTCCTGGTCAATTTCTGGGCCACCTGGTGCACCCCGTGCCTCGGCGAAATTCCCGACCTCATCCAGATGCAGCAAAAATACGGCCCCAAAGGCTTCGTAGTTCTCGGCCTGGCCATGGACGAAGAAGGCAAATCCGTAGTAGCCCCGTGGGTCGAAAAGCAGCGGTTCGACGTCGCTGGCCAGCAACTACCCGTGAACTACCCCATCTTGCTTGCCAACGACAGCACCGCCGCCAAATTCGGCGGCCTGATCGGCTACCCCACCAGCGTGCTAATCACCCGCGATGGCAAACAACTCAAACGCGTCACTGGCCCGCTCTCTCCCGAAGAATTCTCCAGAGCCATCGAATCGCAGCTCTAGCATTTGCGCATGGGCTTCCTTTACTTAGTTTCTTTCCCTCATGTAGGCTGGATTCATGCTTGAGGAACAAGACTTTCGGCGCAAAGCTGATGCTGCTTTCGAGGAGCTCAAGAAGCGCTTACTCGTGCTCGGGGATGCGCATGGTTTCGACGTGGAAGGCGAGAGCGGGAAGCTGGAAGTGGTCTTCGAGGAGCCGGAGGAAGTGAAATTCGTGATTTCGCCCAACACGCCGGTGCGCGAAATCTGGATTTCCGCGCTTTCCACGAGCTTCAAGCTCGGCTGGTCCGCATCCAGAAACGCTTTCGTTCTGGAAAAGACCGGCGAAGACCTTTTCGCGGTCATGAGCCGCGTGGTGTCGCAACAACTCGGCGAGCAGGTCACCGTATGAAGCTCACTCTTATGCCCAAAACCTACAGCAACCGAACTTTCGCGCTCCCTGATCTCCGCTGGATCTGCGTGCCGGGTTTGCTCGCCGCGCTGATGCTGGTTCTTGTCGCCGCGCCGCAGCTCCCCGGGCAGACGCCTTCCGGCAAGGATGTGGTCGCGCCCAGCGCTTACGTTTCGCTCGATCCGGCGGGACGAGGCAGCACCGCGCAAATCGCGGTGGTTCTGAAGATTCGTCCCGGCTTCCACGTGAACGCGCGCGAAAAATCCGCCGAATATCTCATCGCCACTGACCTCAAGAGCAACCTGCCGGCCGGCTTCTCCGCCGGCGATGTGGCCTATCCCAAAGGCAAGCTTGAAAAATTCGTCTTCTCCAAGACGCCGCTCAACGTCTATCAGGACACCGTAATCCTGAAAATGCCGCTCACTGTGTTAGCCACTGCTCCAACCGGCGAACAGCACATTCCGCTCAAACTGCGCTACCAGGCGTGCAGCCAGGAGATTTGCCTTCCTCCGGTGACTCTCGATGTCGATGCCGTCGTCAACGTCGCCGCTTCTGCTTCAGCTTCCAAACCAGCGCATCGCGAGATTTTCGCGGCACAAAAGTAGGAGAAGAGAAGGAAGAAGAAGAAAAACAAGCTTCGGGAAAAAACAGAGACGAGGCAGAGTGATTGCCTTAAGACGCGGTGGCGGCGAGTTCGTCGCCGGCTTCGCGAAGGCGACGCACGACGCGGTGCTTGCCTAGCGCGACCATGGTATCGAAAAGGGGCGGCGCGACGGCTTGCCCGACGATGGCGACCCGGGTGGCGTTAATCAGCAGGCCGGCTTTGACGCCGCCGGCTTCTGCGACGGCGCGGGTGGCATGGTCGCAGGCGTCGTGATTCCAGTCTGCGATTTTGTCGAGCGCCTCGGCAAGACTGGCCAGTAGCGCAGGTACTTTGGGATCTTTCCAGAATTTTTCCTTGGCCGTGGGATCGCGGGTGAAATCGTCGCTGAAAAAGGCGCGCGACCAGGTGGAGAAGTCCGGGAGCAAACGGACGCGCGGGCGCAGCAAGTCCACCGTTTTCGAGAACCAGGCGTGGCCTTCTCCCGTGGCCCATTCTTCTTTCCATAGGCCGCTGCGCTGGAGCTCGGCTTGCACTTCGGGGAGCACGTCCTCGATGGGCAGTTTCTGAAGATGCTGGGTGTTGAACCATTCGAGCTTGGCACGATCGAAGACGCCGTTGGTGCGGCTGACGCCTTCGAGCGAGAACTTTTCGATTAGTTCTTTGGTGCGCAGGAATTCCTCGTCGCCGCCGGGGGACCAGCCGAGCAGCGCAAGGAAATTGCGAAACGCTTCGGGTAGGAAGCCTTCCTTGCGATAGAGATTGACGTCGGTGGCGCCGTGGCGCTTGGAGAGGCGCGATTTGTCCGCGCCCAGAATGAGCGGGACGTGGGCGAAGACGGGAAGAGTGGCGCCGAGCGCGTTGTACAGCAGGACTTGCTTGGGCGTGTTGGAGATGTGGTCGGCGCCGCGAATCACGTGGGTGATGCGCATGTCGATATCGTCGACGACGACGCTCATCTGATAGGTGGGCTGGCCGAATTCGTCGTCGCCTTCGCCAGGGCCCTTGACGGGGCCTTTACCGGAGCGAAGGAGGACGAAGTCTTCGATATCGTCGTTGGAGAATTCGCGGTCACCGAAGACGGCGTCGAAGAACTTGGTTACGCCGCCGATGGGCACTTTGAAGCGAATGGCGGGTTTGACGCCGGGAGTGGAAGGCTTGCCGTCGCGGCAGGAGCAGCGCGAGATGCGGCGCACTTGCGAAGTTTCCGCGCCGTCCTCGGCGTGATCGCCGCCGGCATATTTTTCGGCGGCGCAGTAGCACAGAAAGGCGCTGCCGTCGGCGAGAAGTTTCTTGGCGGCTTCGCGGTAGAGTGCGGTGCGCTGCGACTGGTAGAAGGGCCCTTCGTCCCAATCGACGCCGAGCCAGCGAAGGCCTTCGATGATGCCTTCGACGAGTTCGGGCTTGTTGCGCTCGGCGTCGGTATCCTCGATGCGCAGAATCATCACGCCGCCCTTGCCACGCACGAACAGCCAGTTGAAAAGAGCCGTTCTGGCGCCGCCAACGTGGAGATAACCGGTGGGCGAAGGCGCGAAGCGCACGCGTATGCCGGAAGTCGATTTCACTGCTGCATCACCGCTCGTCATCTGTGGTTCCTGGTGGGATTTCCCGGGAGTTTCTTAGTGCGATTGCGAAACATTTCAGTGTAGCGAATCAGCGGAAACGCGTCCAACCGGGAGGACAATTGGCGGCCAAACGGTGAAGGGCGCGTGCGCAGAGTGTACGTGAGCGAGGGGCCGCCTGCGGCGTGGTCCTGTGGTGTTGCTATGATTTCAAATGACATCACTACCCATCCGTTACGCATTGCTATTGCGGGCACTCTTGGTCTATGCTGCGCCCCCGGCATGATTCTTGGGGCATAGTTTCTGGCGGTTTGGTGTGTGATTGGAACGCGAAAGTCCGGGAAAAAACGTACAAACTGAACTCACGCCGGCTCCGTTCGGCGAGGTTCCACGTTGTGTCGACATCCGAGGGTCGGATTGGCACTTGTTCGGCGCTCAAAGCGAATCGAACGGCGCCGGTGAAAGACGTAGCGAATGATATTTAGCGTGCTGTCACGTGGGACTCCTGCATCGGCGCGTGCCCGGATTCGGCAGGGATTCGCGGAGATTTTCCAGGTGGCGGCAGGCATGTTGTTCGCCGCGGGCGCTTCCGCAGGTTTCTTCTGCTCCGCGGGGCTCTTCCCCGCTGCTGTGTGGGCGCAGCAGAGTGATGCGGGGAAGCCTGTTGTGGTGCAGCCGGGTGCGCCGGGGCAGCCGAGCAAGACGCTGCCGGCGTCGACGAGGGCGACGCTGCCGCCGCGGTCGCGGGCAGATGTGGAGTTCATGCAGGGCATGATCATGCATCATGCGCAAGCGGTGGAGATGACGGCGCTGATGGCGTCGCATACGGAGAACAAGGAGTTGGGTTCGCTGGGGGCGCGAATCAGTAGCTCGCAGTCGGACGAAATCAGGTTTATGAAGCGGTGGCTGGCGGCTCGGGGCGAACGAGTGTCCATGGCGACGCCAGGAATGCCGGGCATGGAAATGTCGCACGAAGCGATGGCGCTAATGCCCGGTATGCTGACGGCGGAGCAGATGGAAGCGCTGCGGAAGGCGAAGGGCGCGGAGTTCGACCATTTATTTTTGACCGGGATGATTCAGCACCACGATGGCGCGCTGACCATGGTAAAGGATTTGTTCGACACCGCGGGCGCGGGGCAGGATGCTGAGCTGTTCAACTTCGCGACGGATGTGGACAGCGGGCAACGGGCGGAGATCAGGATTATGCAGACTATGTTGGAGAAAGAATCGATAGGGGAGAAACGATGAACCGAATGTCCAGTATTGCCTTTCGCGTGGGGGCGGCCGCGATGTTTTTGTGTTTCGGCGTTGGCCGGACGCAGGCGCAGGAGCCTCCTAAGCCGCCGCCCCCGGCGCAGCAAGCCGACGCAGATGACGACGACGAGAACGATAATCCGTTTGCTCCGCAACCGGCGCCCGCGCTACCGGCAGGGATGACGGGGTCGAATGCGAGCGATCCGCGAGCCAAGCTGACGCCGGGACTGTATGACGCGGGTGAAGCGTCGATGGGCATCAAGCACCTCTTGCTGCTCAAGAAACCGGACGCGTTTCAACTGGGGGCTTCTGACCCCGACGATCCGAAGGTGCAGAAGATTTTTGGTCAGCTCGGCGTGGGCAATGCCTCGAAAATCCCGAAGGCGATGCATTTGGTAATCGCGCAGCTGGCGTTCTCGAACTCGGACCTGGCGTTCCAGGGCAACCACCTGTTCCAAGGAAATTTCTATGGCGTGAATATCTTCGACATCTCGCATCCGGCGAAAGCCACGCTGCTGACTTCGCTGGTATGCCCGGGCGGGCAGGGTGATGTGTCGGCGTATAAAAACCTGCTGTTCATGTCGGTAGAGATGCCGAACGGGCGGCTGGATTGTGGCACGCAGGGATTTCCGCCGGAGCCTCCACCGGCAGAACATGAGAAAAAACACCCGCCGGCAGCGCAAAAGGACCGTTTTCGCGGCGTGAGGATCTTCGACATTTCAGATATCAAGAATCCGAAGCAAGTCGCGGCGGTGCAAACGTGCCGCGGATCGCATACGCATACTCTGGTGCTGGATCCGAACGACAAAGACAACGTGTATATCTACGTGTCGGGCACATCGTTTGTGCGTCAGGCGGAAGAACTGGCCGGGTGCTCGGATGAAAAACTGGGCAAAGACCCGAATACGTCGCTGTTTCGCATCGACGTAATTAAGGTTCCAGTGGCTGCGCCCCAGGACGCGAAAGTGGTGTCCAGCCCGCGGGTATTTATCGATCCGCGGACCGGCGCGCTGAACGGCCTGAACAACGGCGGCACGCACGGGAAGGACAAGCCGGCGGACACGAATCAATGCCACGACATCACAGTGTACTCGGCGATTGGGCTGGCGGCGGGCGCGTGCTCCGGAAACGGAATTCTGCTGGACATCAAGGACCCGGTGCATCCGAAGCGTGTGGATGCGGTGAACGATCCGAACTATTCGTACTGGCACTCGGCTTCCTTCTCGAACGATGGGAGCAAAGTCGTGTTTACCGACGAGTGGGGCGGCGGCCTGGGGGCGCGGTGCCGTCCGAACGACCCGAACAAGTGGGGCGCGGATGCGATTTTCAATCTGAAGGACGACAAGCTGAGCTTCGCGACGTATTACAAGCTGCCGGCTGCGCAGGGCGACAGTGAGAACTGCGTGGCGCATAACGGCTCGCTAATTCCGGTGCCTGGCCGCGATATCGAAGTGCAGGCCTGGTACCAGGGCGGCGTCTCCATCGTGGACTTCACCGACGCGGCGCAACCTTTCGAGATTGCGTACTTCGACCGCGGGCCGATTGATCCGAACATTCTGGTGCTGGGCGGCGAATGGTCAGCCTATTGGTACAACGGCTACATTTACGGCTCGGAGATTGCGCGGGGCCTAGACGTGTTTGAACTGACGCCGAGCAAGTCTCTGACGCAAAACGAAATCGACGCGGCAAAGACGGTGCGGGTGGGCGAGTTGAATGTGCAGAACCAGCAAAAGATCGAGTGGCCTGCACAGTTGGTGGTGGCCAAGGCGTACGTGGACCAGTTGTCCCGGTCGCAGGCCTTGCCGGCGCAACGAATCGCCGCTCTGCGGAAGGCGATCGAAAGCGCAGAGAGTTCGCACCTGAGCCGGAGCGAGCTGGCAAAGTTGCAAGGCATGGCGCCAGCGTTGGAAAAGAGCGCCGCCACGGCGAAGAGCCCGGCGGACTCGGGACGGCTGCGTGCTTTGGCAGAGATTCTGAAGCATCCGTCGACGGAATGACTAGTAGTACAGAAGGCCCGATTTTCAGGTCGGGCCTTCCCGTTTCCTTGAGTAATACGCGACAACTACCTCGCTACTGAGGCGGCGAGTACTTTGGCCTTGCCGAGTTCAGGGACGACGCCGAGCTGCTGCATAAAGCCTAGAGCGTCCCAGTTGACCCAGCCTTCCACCATCTTGCCGTTTGCGAAGCGGGCCACGGTGATTCCGGAGATGGAGAAGTGCTTCCCCGTCGGGGCAATCCCGTTGAGATCCCCTTTATGGGTACCGGCACAGGACCAACGGGCCATCACGGTTTCGCCTTCGGCAATGACGTCGTCGATTTGAAAGCGCACGTCGGGGAAAGCCGTGCGGTAGAGAGTAGCTCTCTTTTTTTCACTCTCGGGGCCGCGCCCAACATCGGGCGTGGAAGAGTCGTGATGCGTGTAGGTGGGTGCGAAGAGCTCGTCAGTTACTTGTAGATTGCCTTTATTCCAAACTTCTTCGAACAAACGACGGACGATAACTTTGTTTCCTTCAGACATAATAATTCTCCTTTTTAAAAAGCTCGGCACTCCTGCTCGCCTGGAAGCGGGCGGAGGTTTGAATTTTGCGGCCTGGAACCGCTGGCGTGTTGGTGTGCAGACCTGCCTGTACGTCGGACAGGAGGTTGGGCCCGCGCGAGGGAATAAAAAGGAACCGAGGAGGTTCTGCCCTCTTGCGCTTGATGGTGGAGCTTGGCCCTTAAAGAAACTGCGTTGCGACTGTGCTGCGGGAGTCTCGCCTTGAACGGCGAAACCACGACATCATCCTGTTCCCCGGGGCTGGGGGTGTCAAGGTGAATCGAAAGATATTTTTTGCGCAAAGAAGCGGGCGATTCGGAGATCTGCGAGAGCCGCAACCAAAAATGGCCGGACGCGGGATCTGGACAGCGAGGCAGTTGGGAAAATCGCATGCCGACTAGCCATCGCCGGGTGACCTGTGGCAATCTTTTGGCATGGGAAACAAAGACGCACGACGACGTGAAGTCAAGAAACCGAAGAAGCAGACTCCGAAGCTGGCTCCGGCTCCCGTGAGGCGTGAAGTGCATTCAGTAACGCCGACGACGGTGAGCCGGCCAACAGACAAGCCGTAGCTGGGCTCCGTTTTTTCTCTAGAGGCCTAGGACCGTCCGCCGTTGGTTCTCACACAGACTCTGAAGCGGCGCCGCACGGAGCGAAAAGGCCTCATCTCTAAGGGATGATCTACAGTGCGGCTACGTGCGCGCTCTTCCGGCGTTCGCGACGGTGGGCAGATGCTGCGCAAGGCGGGCGAGAGTTTGCTTGCCACCTTCGATTACGCCGTAGGTCTTGGCGACGTGTTCGAGCACCGCGGCGGATGGAAAGACCATGCGTCCGGTGAGTTTCGTCTTGCCGGCTTGCGCTTCGAAAGTCCAGGTGACTTCACAGGGCATGCCGGAATCGTCGGCCTTGCCGCCGGTCTGCACGTAAACGATGCGCGCGGGTTTTACAACTTCCAGAAATTTGCACTCGTTGTAGTAGTCCGTGCCGTCGGGTCCGTGCATTGTATGGTGCCAGACGCCGCCGGGGCGTACATCCATCTCGTGATTCGTGGTGGTGAAGCCGTTGGGTCCCCACCACTTCACCACTTGTTTTGGATCGGTAAAGGCCTCCCAGACAAGTTCGCGCGGAGCGTCGAAGACGCGGGTGAGAATGACCTCGCGGTCAGAAGTATCTTGGGTGATGCGGGCGGCTTCTTGCGTCACAGTGCTTCTCCTTGAGCAGGTCAGTGAGCGTCAATCACCCGGCTGCGGTCACTCCGAACGCAGCGCTTCCATGGCGTCGATGCGCGCGGCACGCGCTGCCGGCCATGCTGACGCGACAACCGCAGCGACGAGCAAGATCAAGCCCGAGCCGAGAACGGGCAGAGTGCTGGGCATGCGGACGTCCAGGAAATAACTGCCGGCGAAACGAGCGAGGAGATAGCCGACGCCGGCCCCAACAACGACTCCGGTGATGGCCATCATGGCGCCTTCGGCAATAACTCCGGCCAGGAGCCGTTTCGGCGGCGAGCCGAGGGCAAGGCGGATGCCGAATTCGCGAGTGCGCGCGCTGACGGAGAACGCCAGTACGCCCGCAACACCAACCAACGCAATCGCCAGAGCGGCGCCAGCGAAGACGCCGAAGACGACAGTGTTGAGGCGATCCGGAGTGAGGACTTCGGCGCGAACGTCTTCAAGAGTGGCGGCGCGCTCGACGGGTTGATCCGCGGACATTTCGCGGATGATTCTGGTAATCGGAGTGACCAGCGAATACGGATTGGCGCCGGTGTGAATGAAAAGGCGCCCACCAAACATCGGTCCTTGCTCGAAGGAGCTGTAGACGGTGAGCGCAGGGCCGGGGACCACGTGTTCGTCGTCAATATCGGCAGTCACGCCAATGATACGTTGCGGCACGACGCTAAACCCGGGGATGAATTTCATTACGGGATCCGTCCAAAAGACGTGACGATTGACGGCGTCCTGATTCGGGAACATGCGCTTGGCGAGCGTTTCGCTCACGATTGCGACCGGCTCTTTACTCTGAGCATCGAGCTCATTGAAATCGCGGCCAGCAATGATCGGAACACCGAGAGCCGCGAAGAATCCAGGAGAGATTACCCGGAGATTTGCGCGAGGATCTTCCTCGCCCGGAGCGCGGACATGGCCGTCGGCGGAGAATTGGAAGCCGGGACCAAAGTTGCCGGCGTCACGCCAGGGAACGACCAGGCCGAAGGCCGTCTTATCAACGCCGGGCAGCGCCTCGATGCGGCGGATGGATTCCTTGTAGAAGTCGACGACTTGCTGCGGGCTCTTTCCGTAGGACATGGCTGGAACGTTGATGGCCAAAACGCGACGCATATCAAGTCCAGTCTGCGCGGCCTGCATAGAGATGAGCGTCGTGATCAGCATACTGGCGCCGGCGAGGAGCATGAAAGACGCGGCGATTTGCGTGACGGCGAAGATCCGCAGGCGACGATTGGTGCCGCTGGTGATTCGAATGCTCCCGGTTGCGAGGCCGGATCCCTGCGAGGTATTGGAGTTGGGGAGATGCGGCACGAACGCGAGGAGAACTGCAGCAATTACCGCGAGGATCGCGCCGACCCAGAGCATGCTTGCGTCCACCGTGAGATCCAGCGCTCGAACGGAGAAGCGGGAAGCATAACGCGCGAGAACAGCGAGCAATGGGCGGGCTATCAGGACGCCGAGCGCGGCGCCAGCTACGCAGAGAACCAGGCTCTCGGCCAGCAGGGTGCGGCGGAGTGCGCTAGTGCTCGCGCCCAGGGCCGCGCGGATACTGAGTTCGCCTTCGCGGCGAACGGAGCGCGCGAGAATCAGGTTGGCGACGTTGGAGCACGCAATGACGAAAACGAGGCCGGAGGCGGCCAGAAGCACGAGTAGAACATTGCGAGCGCCTGAAGTAATTTGATCGCGCAGCAGCCTGGCGTCGATGCGGAAGTCCGCCTTAGGCGAATAGGTGTCGGGATGGTCTTTGACCATGGAGGCATAGGCGGTGCGCAGGTCGGCGCGAGCCTGGTCCAGAGTGACGCCGGGGGCCAGGCGACCGAAAAGTTCGGTCATGCGATGAACGCGGCCGGTGACCATGGTGGCAGAAAGGTGATGCGGGCTGGTGACGATGTTGGCGATGATTTCGGTGTCCGACGGATACGGAACAGAAGGTTCGAGGACCCCGATGATAGTGGCAGTGCGGTCGCCGATGCTACCGAGGCGAAGAACTTTGCCGAGGACCGAAGGATCGCGCTTGAGCGTAGTCCAAAAACGGTAGGTCAGCACCACGACGCCGTCTGCTTTGGGACCGTCATCTTGCGGTCCA
Source organism: Candidatus Dormiibacterota bacterium (assembly GCA_035601655.1). Taxonomy (GTDB): domain Bacteria; phylum Acidobacteriota; class Terriglobia; order Acidiferrales; family UBA7541; genus Acidiferrum. The sequence goes on along the minus strand of DATNNV010000035.1, from coordinate 42,634 downwards.
ATGAGGCGGCCGAGGACCGGATGAAGCCCCATGACTTCGAAATAGTTGCCGCCGACCACGCCTGCGCGAACTTCGCGGGGCTCGCCAAGGCCGATCATGGTGAAGCCGATGGTGGAGAAATCCCCGAATTCCGTGAGCGTGTGGACGCTAGCTTTGAGGTCCTGGATTTCTGGCACGGAGAAGTTGACATTCTCGCTGCCCATGCCGAGGGCGCTCTGGCGGATGTAGATGAGGCGATTTTCGTCGGCGTTAACCAGGGGCCGAAGCAGCACGCCGCGCACCAGGCTGAAGATGGCGGCGTTGGCGCCGATACCGAGCGCGAGCGTGAGCACCACGGTGATTGCGAGACCTCTGGTACGCGCGAGGGAACGGAGCGCCACCCGGAGGTCTTGCAGGAACAAGTCCGGTTTGAGAGTCATTGCTGTACCTCCTAAAATCACGGCGTCAGCTTACGCCAAGAGCTGCTTGTGCGCTCGCCGATAGTGTCGGTTTACTACAACGCGGCCGAGTTTTTTCTCTAGCCCTTTACGGTTTTAGACTCCCTCGGAACGAAAAGTCATTTCTTTTGCCGCCATGCTTTCGGTGGCCCCGGTGCTTCCCGGTTTTCGGCACTTCTCTCGGTGCTGCTTTCTGGGCCTCTCTCTGCACGTCTCCTTGTACCTCGCGCAAATAATCGTCCAGGCGGTCGAAGCTTTCCGTCCAGAAGCGGCGGTAGTGTTCAGCCCACTCGGAAATATCCTTTAGCGGACCGGCTGTGAGGCGGCAGGGCCGCCACTGGGCTTCGCGGCCGCGGGTGATCAAGCCGGCGCGCTCGAGGACCTTGAGGTGTTTGGAGATGGCGGGCATGCTCATCTCGAAAGGCTCGGCCAATTGCGTGACGGACGCTTCACCGGAGATGAGGCGTGCGAGGATGGCGCGGCGGGTGGGATCGGCGAGAGCGGCGAAGGTGGTGGTGAGGTGATCGGGAGCCATTCGTGCTTAACCTTTAGGTTAAATACACCAGGACCCGCTACGTTGTCAAGCCCTGTCTACGCATTGCAGCGGCGAACCGGGGTACAGGCGACGATACGGCGCTGCGCGGCCTCTGGCACGAACCGCGAGATTGGCGGGCGGTTTGTTTGTAGTGAATCGGTTAACCCCAGGGCTGCTGTCTCTTTGGCTACCAGTACGGCGGTACGCTTGCCTAAGCAAAAACTGGTACTCCATAATCGCAAGTACTTTGTTTTCTGTGCCTCGCCGGAAGTGATGTCCCCGTTCCGTCGGAGCCCAGCCCACGCGTGTCTGTGTGCGTGGGCGCAGAGCAATCGGTATACTCTTGCGCCCGCGTCGCTGACGCAGAACCGGTCCGCAAAACGGACGAGGAACGAGTTCGGTCTTGATACATCAGAGCTTTATCGCGCTGGCGTTGCTCGCTGCTGCGTCTCTTGTGGCGGGCTTCTTTGCGTATGTCTACACGCTGAAGCGCCAGCTCTATCTTCTTTGGTGGACCGCGGGTTGGGGACTCTACGCACTGCACTGCTTGGGGCCGGCGCTGCAACCCTGGCTGGTCACGGGTCCGCTGGAAACCGCGGCCGGCCGATGGTTTTACTCGCTCGCGGCGCTGTGTTTCTTTCTGGGTGCGCAAATCTACTCGCAGCGCAGGCCGTGGTATCTCCCGGCGGCGATCGCCGGCACAGTGCTGGGGCTCTGGTCGCTGGCGAACGGAATCGGCTGGCTCGCCGTTGTTCCGGTGGTCATTCCATCGGCGCTGCTTTTTGCCGCGGTCGCAGCGGTGTTCTGGCAGGAAAGCCGGCGGCAGGAAACCCTCGCGGACCGCATGCTGGCGGTTTCTTTTCTGATGTGGGCGGCGCTCCGCATCGCGCTGGTCGTCATTTTCCAGGATTCGCCCGAGGAGTGGGGAGCCGGTGCCGGCCCGTTTGCGGCGGTGCCCGCGGCGTTTGTCGCCATGCTGATGGTGATGGCGCTGTACGAGGAAGAAAAGCGGCGCACCGAGCGGAACATGCTGGCGCTCTCGAATCTGAATCTGGCGACTTCCAGTTTCGTGGGCGGCGAGATCCAACGGATGCTGGCGCAGGCGTTGGACCGGGTGCTTTCGGTGGTGCGCCTGCCGGCGGGAGCGCTGTTTCTGCATCACGGCGATCCGCAAGGACCGACCTCCGTGGTTGCCGTTGGACTGACCGACGATTTTTGCCGTATAGCGCAGGCCGAAGGACTCGACGACTATCTCGTCGGGCTGGTATCGCGTCTCGGCGGCTTGCTGGGGTTCCGCGATCTTCGCGATGATTCGCTCTCCGCTCTGGAGAAGGAACAATCCATCCGGCGTTTTCGGGAACTGGCGCTGCAGCAAGGTCTGCGCAGCGTGGTCGCCATCAGCTTGCAAGCCAAAGAACAGGCGTTTGGCGTGCTGCTTCTCGGTACGCCGGACAGCCGGCGCTTCACTCCCGCGGAGCTTCGCCTGTTGCTCGCGCTGGGACATCAGATCGGCATGGCGGTGGAGAACAGCTACCTGATTCAGCAGACCTCGCGACGCTCCGAAGAGCTGCACGTGCTCAACGAGATCGGCCGCGTGCTGAGCTCGACGCTTAACAAGGAAGATCTGCTTCGCAAAGTGTGGGAAGAATTGCGGCGGCTCTTCGACGTGGAGAATTTCTATATCGCGGCGCTCGACCCGGTGCGCGACGAGATCGTCTTCGACGTCGAGATTATCGACGGCATGTACATGCCCAGGCGCACGCGGCCGGTCGGCAATCACATCACGGAATACATCATCCGTACGCGGCAGCCGGTGCTGATCCGCGACAACTACGTCGTGGAAGCCCGCAAGCTCGGCGTTGAACCGATGCTCGCCGGCGGATGCTTCTGCGGGGTCCCGCTGGTGGCTTACGATCACGCCATCGGCGTGATGGCGGTTTTCTCCGATCACGAACGCGCCTTTGACGAGGGGCACCTCGAACTGCTGCGCGTGCTGGCCAGCGAAGCGAGTATCGCCATCGAGAACGCGCGGCTCTTCCAGGAGGAGCGCACCAAGGCGCGGCATCTCTCGCTGCTGAACAATATTTCGCGCGATGCGATAGCCACGCTGAATCCCGACGAGATGCTGGCGAAAATCACCGCCCAACTGGAAGCCGGGCTCACTTACGATCACATCGGCATCGGCGTGCTGGAGTATGCGACGCGGGAAATCGTGGTGCAAGCCGAAGCCGGGAAGCGGCGCGGCGCGCTCGGGCAGCGCATTCCGCTGGGGAACGGCCTGCTGGGCCACGTGGCGCGCAATGGCCACCTTGCCGCGTTTCGCGCCAGTTCGCCCGCGGACTCCGCGCTGAAGCCGCTGCTCGCGGACACCGTCGCCGCCATCGCTCTTCCGGTGTTCTACGCGGAGCAACTACACGGCATTCTGTACATCGAATCTTCGGAGCCCGCCGATTTTTCCGATGAAGAGATTCTTCTTCTGCGAACGCTTGCCGACTTGATCGCGGGCGCGCTGCACAACGCCATTTCCTTCCAGAAGGCGCAGGAGCAGGCGATTACGGACGGCCTCACGGGCGTCAAGACGCACCGCTTCTTCATGGAATCTCTATCGGCGGAATGGAAGCGCTCGACGCGCGCGGGCCGCGCATTTGCTCTGGTGCTGATGGACCTCGACCGCTTCAAATTCGTCAACGATTTCTACGGCCACTTGGAAGGCGACCTGGTGTTGCAGCGCGTGGGGCACATTCTGGAAACGAATTGCCGGCGTTCCGACGTGGTGGCGCGCTACGGCGGCGACGAGTTCGTCATCCTGATGCCGGAAACGACGATGGAGCATGCGCGGCAACTGGCCAGCAAGCTGCGTGGCTGGGTCTCCGCCGATCCTTTGCTGCGCGAGAAAAACATTTCGGCCAGCTTCGGAATCGCTTCGTACCCGCTGCATGGCTCTTCTCCGCAAGAGTTGATTCAGGTCGCGGACGCGTCGATGTATCTCTCCAAGCACCAGGGCGGCAACACGGTCTCGACGGCGGACCATTTCGATCCCAACGAAGCGAAAAAATGGAAGCGCGACGTCCTGGAAGCGTATCTCGGCGTCACGCTGAAGCGCTTGTTTGCCACCGGCCCGGAAGCTTTCGAGGAAATCTACCAGCGGCTTACGCAGTTCACCGAATCACTCGCGGCCACGGAACCTTCGAATGGAAAGCCCGCGAACGCGCAGCCAGTTGCTCCCTCGCTGCCGCAATCGGTGCTCGATACGGTTACCTCGCTCGCGTTCGCCATTGATGCCAAGGACCACTACACGCAGGGCCACTCGCAAAAGGTCGCCGCGTACGCCGCGCTGATCGCCGAAGCCATGAACATGTCCGACGCGGAAATCGAAGAGATTCGCCTGGGCGCGGTGCTGCACGACATCGGCAAGGTCGGCATCCCCGAAAATATCCTGAACAAGAGCGGCCCGCTCAATCCCGAAGAATGGGAAACCATGAAGTCGCACGTCAAGTTCGGCGCGAAGATTCTGGAACCGCTTACGCCGCTGGCGCGTGTCCGCGAGATGGTCCTGCATCATCACGAATATTTCGACGGGTCGGGCTACCCGGAAGCCTTCGCCGGAGAGCAGATCCCGCTGGGGGCCCGCATCATCGCCATCGCCGACGCTTACGACACCATCACCAGCGACCGCACCTATAAGAAAGCGCGCACTGCCGGAGACGCTCTTGCCGAACTGGAGCGCTGCGCCAACGCGCAATTCGACGGCAGCATCGTCACGGTTTTTGTGCGCGCCATGCGCCAGCTTCCCAATCCCATCATCGAAGCCGTCTCGACCGCCGGCCCGCGCAATTCCTAATCGGCGGAGCTAGTGCGGTCCGGCTCTCAGCGCCCATCCAGCTCCACTTCTTTCACCGGGACATCCCAGTGCGCTTCCAGAATTTCGAAGCGGCGCTGCTCTTCCTTCTTGAAGGTGTCCTGATCGGGATAAAGCTGCTTGGTGAGTGCGGCACTGTCAAAATTGTCGTTGGCGATGGCCGCGCTCTTGAACACAATCGTCACCCGATAGTCCCAGCGCCCGTCTTCCGCGGCGTGATACCTGGGCGCGGTCATGCTCACGCGCAGGATGCGCCCCAGTTCCATTTCCTTCCGCAGCACCGGAAGGTGGTTCTTCTTAAACAGCGCCAGAAACTCATCCGCATGTCCCCACTTCGCCTTGTAGTAGTACTCGATCGCGTACGGCTGCGCGCCGTAATCCGCGGTTTGTGCGTTGGCCAAAAGGGCCACGACTGCTGCCGCCACCAGCCCCGCCAGCAACAAAAATCTCCGATTTTCTAAAAACATCGTCCCTCCCTGCGAAATCCCTTCCGCTGCCCGCCATCCTATCCACATTCGTCCCCCTTTTGCCAATGGCTTCCCGTCCGCCTGGTGGGCCGGGCGTCGCTGCTGCTATTCTTCTCCCTATCTTTAGGAGCGTCTATGCAAACCGCATCCGTGCAATGGATCGGCGAACAAAAATTTTTCGCCACCAGCCCTTCCGGCCACGCCATCACCATCGATTCGGACCGCGCCTCGAACAAAGCTCCCGGGCCGATGGAGCTCGTGCTGATGGCGCTGGGCGCCTGTACCGCCACCGACGTCGTCATCGTCCTCGAAAAAAAACGCCAAAAACTGCAATCCCTCGAAGTGATCTGCTCCGGCGAACGCGCCCCCGATCCTCCCACGGTGTGGACCAAGCTCGAAGTGCTCTACCGCCTCCGCGGCGAACTCGACGAAAAAGCCGTGCAGCACGCTATCCAGCTCAGCGAAGAAAAATACTGTTCCGTCTCCGCCACTCTCCGTAAAACCGCTACGCTCACCTGGCGCTATGAAATTCTCCCTGCGCTCTGAACCGGCCGCAGGTCTGTGTCCTTCCACAACTACCTGTACCAATTTACTCTTGCGTGAAGTCCCCCGGTAGAGATATACACAAGTATCGAATGGGCCCTGTGATCCGCAGCATTCTTCTAGGCTTCGTACTGCTGTGCGTCTGGCCGTGGTGTGCCCGCGCGCAGCGTCCCTCCGGCGGTCCGCCCAACGCTCCTCCGCCCCCGGCAATTACCATTCCGCAGTCCCAGATTCCCCGCGTCCATCGCGCACCCAAGCTGGAGGACTTCCTCAACGACCGCCCCCGCGAAGCCGAACTCGCGGTCTCCGACTTCCGCCAATACCAACCCGGCGACGGTGTTCCCGGCTCCGAATCCACCATCGCGTATCTCTCCTACGACGACAAAAATCTCTACGTCGCCTTTATTTGCCACGACCAGCCCGGCATGGTTCGCGCGCACCTTTCCAAGCGCGAAGATATCGACCAGGACGACGGCGTGGGCATCTACCTCGACACTTTTCGCGATGCCCACCGTGCCTATTTCTTTTTCTCGAATCCCGTCGGTGTGCAAGCTGACGCCATTTACACCGAAGGCTTCGGCGCGGACTTCAGCTTCGACACGCTGTGGGACAATTCCGCGCGTCTCACCAAAGATGGCTACGTCGGCTTCTTTTCCATTCCCTTCAAAAGCCTGCGCTTTTCGCACGATGCCGAACAAACCTGGGGCGTCGCGCTCTACCGCGTCATCCTCCGCAAAAACGAATATCTCTACTGGCCCTACATTACCCAGCGCGTGCAAGGCATCACCCAGCAGTTCGCTCCCGTCTCCGGACTCCACGAAATCTCCCCCGGCCACAACCTGCAATTCATTCCCTACGGCTTACTCGCTTCCGATCATTTCCTCAACCAGGCGCAAACCCCGTTCGTCAATTTCCCGGCGGCCTTCGACGACAGATTCGAGCATCGCGCCGGACTCGACGCCAAATTCGTCGTTAAGGACGCGCTGACTTTCGACGTCACTCTCAATCCCGACTTCAGCCAGGTGGAATCCGACGATCCGCAAGTCACCATCAACCAGCGCTTCGCCGTCTTCTTCCCGGAAAAGCGCCCTTTCTTCATCGAAAACGCCGGCTTCTTCCAGACGCCCATCAACCTCTTTTTCTCCCGCCAAGTCGCCGATCCGCAGTTTGGCGCGCGCATGACCGGAAAAATCGGCCAGTGGACCCTCGGCACATTCCTCATCGACGACCGGCAGCCCGGCCTCAACCAGCCTGGCGGCAGCCCGTTCGATACCCGCGCCGCTGACGGCGTCTTCCGCGTCACCCGCGAGTTTGGCACCCAGTCTTACGTCGGCGCGTTTTTCTCGAGCCGCGATTTTGCAGACACCAGCAACCGCGTGGCCTCACTCGATGCACGCATCAAGTTTTCGCCCAGCCTCGTCCTCTACGCGCAAACTTCGCACGCATGGACACGCCAGAATTCCCGCCTCTTCCCCTCTTGCCTCACGGAAGACCATCTCAACTCGAACGGCGTCGGCTCCCAGCAAGGCAATGCCTCGCTCCTCCAGCTCGACTATCTCACTCGCCATTGGGCTTCCAGCACCGTCTACGACGACATCAGCCCGGACTTCTGCGCGGAGCTCGGCTTCATCCCGCGCACCGATGTCCGCCGCCTCCAGCAAGTTCTCGATTATTTTTGGCGCCCAGACAGCGGCCACATTGTGGACTTCGGCCCGCTCACTCGTGGCCTCGTCAATTGGAATCGCCAGGGAAAAATTCAAGATTGGGAAGCGGATCTCGGTTTCCAGATCGACTGGACGGGGCAAACTTCCCTCAGCGTCACTCGCGCCGAAGCTTTCGAGCTATTCAACAATATTCCCTTCCGCAAACACGCTACCGCGCTCAACTTTTCCACTGCTCCGAAAAAATGGCTCTCGTTCAGGTCCAGCTTCTCCACCGGCATCGGCGAGGACTTCTTCCCCGGCCAGCCCAATCCCGCTCTTCCTCCGGTCACGCCATTTCTCGGCAACACCAAGCGCCTGAGTCTCGGCTTCACGCTCCGCCCTTCGTCCCGCCTGCGCTTCGATCAGACCTACATCTACTCGCGCCTCGGCACGCGCAATGGCTCCACGCCAATCGGCTTTACGCCGGGCCAATCCATCTTCGATAACCATCTGTTGCGCTCCAAACTCAATTACCAGTTCACCCGCGAGTTTTCCCTGCGCCTCATCCTCGATTACAACGGCACGCTCGCCAATCGTGATCTCATCGATCTGCAGCCCAATCTTGGCAGCTACGACGGCGGCCCCATCGTGCCGACAAAGCAATTCACCACCGACATTCTCTTTACCTACCTGCTCCATCCGGGCACCGCCGTCTACGTCGGCTACAACAACGGCTTCAACAACCTCACCCTTGACCGCTCTTTTGTCCCGCCGCAAGTCTTCAATTCCAATCCCTCCGTCACCTCGACCAGCCACCTCTTCTTCATAAAACTTAGCTACCTTTTCCGCTACTAACACCTCAGGCGCAGCCTGGCCATCACTCACACGTTGCGGGTATGCGCATTTTTATCGCATTCACTTCTCCTTGCTCTCCTTGATCTTTTTCAGTTGTTCCTTGGCGTTTTCATTCTTCGGGTCCAGGGCCAGCGATTTTTCGTAATTCTCCGCCGCCTTCTTCGGATCCCCTGCCTTCAGGTACGCTTCCGCCAGGCTGTCCCACGCATTCGCCGACTGTGGGAATTGCTCGGCATTCAGTTGAAACACCAGGAGCGCTCCCGCCGCATCCTTCTCCAGCACGTTATACCCGAACTCGTTCAACGACCCTTCGCCGAAATCGTAGGCTCCCCGCGTGTAATATTTCTTCTTCAAATCGGCGTAGTAATCGAGCGTGGGCTTGATCCCGTTCTTTCGGTATTGTTCTCCGAGCTCTTCCGGCAGCGTCATCGGTCTCGGCCGCCCGTGATGGCAGGTGTGGCACCACATGTTCACCCGCTTGTCTCCGCTCGGCTCGATCTTCTTGAGGTGATCGTTGATGTCCCCCAGCATGCGCAGCATTTCCCGCGCGCGGTTCTTGTTCGGATTCTCGTCCGACGGAAAGTCATAGGTGCTCAGCGGCTTGCCCTCCTCCCCTTTGTGGCAATACGAGCAGCGCACTCCCAGCGCCCGCGTGAATCCCGTCATCACCGGCCGCAACCGCGTCCCGGGCCAGTCCTTCGGCAATACCTGCAAGTTCGACGGCTTCTCCGGCCAGGTCCACTGCTCCTGCGCCCGCCCCACCCCGGCAGAAACCACCGCCACCACTGCGATCCCCAATACCCTCGCCAAGACCTTGCCTCGCATCATCTTTCCTCCCGAGCGTTCGTGCACGACCGGCGCCGCGACTCCAGCGTTGTCTTTTGCGCCAACGCTCCAACACCCCTATCTACCCTGCTTTCGACGCCCCGCCCGGCCCTTGGTTTCTACTGCGTAGCCTGCTCCACCATCGCATTTCTGTATACGCCCCCCAATAACGCGGGCTTCCTGGGTCGCACTAACTCGATCCCCAACAAGCCGCCGCATTCGCTTTGACCCGCCTCCTCGCCGCCCTGCTTTACGGCGTCACCGTCCGCGATCCGTGGACATATGCGGGTGCCGCGCTAGTGCTGACGGCCGCCGCCGTAACCGCGTGCGTAGTCCCAGCCCGCCGCGCCACTCGCGTCGATCCGCTCGTCGCACTCCGCCACGAGTAAAAAATAAATTTCCGGCGACAGCACCCGCCTGCCGCGCGTCCTATTGCTTGCGCGGCGCCTCCGGGCCGACTACCGCCGCCGCGACGTGAGCAAGTGCTTGGACGCGCTTGCGGCAGTCTGCATCCGCAACCGGCAACGCCGCCGCCGCGCCATAATGCAAAAGCGCTTTCTCCTTGTGCCCCAGCTTGGCGTGCAGATCGCCGAGCATCAGTTGGAACAGTGGATTGCCGGGATATTTTTCCGCCACTGGAGCAAGAGTTTCCAGAGCCCGCGCGTACTGCTGATCGTAACGGTGCAGATTCAGCGCCAGATAAATCCGCGCGATCGTCGGAGTAAGCACGCCGGAAGAAATGGCGCGCTCCAACTGCCGCACGCCCTCCTGCTTCGACCCGCCGGGTATGCCCATAAAGAAACGCAGCATCCTCGCGAACGAGGTCAAAGTATCGACGTAGTAGTTGTATAGTCCCAGTCCGAAATCCGCATCCGCAAGCTGAGGATCGAGTTCCAGAGCGCGCAGAAAGTTCTGCCGCCCGCGCACTCCGGCGCGCGCCGCAGCGCGATTTTCTCCGCGCAAAGCGTACAACCGCGCGGCGAAAGCATCCGCCATTCCGGCGTAGAAATGCATTTCGGCGGAGTCGCCGCGGCGCATCTGCGCCAGCGCGAGCGAATAGGCTTGGGCAGCAAGGTCAAAGTAGTGCTGGTCAGACTCCAGCCGCGGGCGGTGGCGCGCGTCGCTCATGCCCCACTTGAAATCCGCCGAGGTACACCAGATGTTCCACCACAGCGCTTCGCCTTCCAGCAAATACCCGAGAGGATCATCAGGATGTTCGCGCTGAAACCGCCCGGCGTCCGCCGCCGCCGCGTCCAGGTCGAAGGAATAGATTTTGTCGACGATAGCGGTTACTTCGGGAGCAGGCGCGATGCTCGACGCTCGAGATGTACGCGGCGCAAGACACACCAGCACGGCCACAAACAAAGCGAGGGGCACAGAGCGGTGGGAAAGACGCATGAGCGTTTGGCAGTCCTCGATTCTCGAAGTGAATGCTCGAACTGGGCGCGCGCGATGATTCTAAGATGTTCGACGTGAGTTGCAAAACGAAACTCCCTGCACGGCTCCAGAAATGATGCACATTGCGGCTAGGTGAGCAGGCGCAGCCTTTGCTATTCTCGGCGGACCAATGACGCAACCGCAAAAGCAAGAGAGCGAAGGTCTCGAGCGCCGCCTGGGCCTGAAGGAAGCCGTGGCGCTCAACATGATCGAGATCGTGGGCATCGGCCCATTCGTGGTCAGCGCGCTGGTGATTCGGGAAATGGGCGGCCCGCAGGCGCTCATCGCCTGGGTTCTCGGCGCGGTCCTGGCCGTTTTCGACGGCTTCGTGTGGTCGGAACTAGGCGCCGCGATGCCGCGCGCCGGCGGTACTTATGTCTTCCTGCGCGAAGCCTACGGCCCCGGAAAATGGGGACGCCTCATGTCCTTCCTGTTCATGTGGCAATCCTTCGTCTATGTGCCGCTCTCCGTGGCTTCCGCATCCATCGGATTTGCGCGCTACGCCGGATACCTGCATCCTTTGACCACCCTGCAATCGAAAGCCGTCTCCGGCGGCCTGGTGATCTTGCTCGTGGTTCTGTTGTACCGCCGCATCACCACCATCGGAAAAATCTCCGTGCTGCTGTGGGCCGGCGTGGTGGGAACGCTCTTGTGGCTCATCTGGGGCGGGCTGAGCCACTTCAACGCTAAAATCGCTTTCGATTTTCCGCCCGGCGCTTTCAATCTTTCGTGGATTTGGTTCGCGGGCCTCGGCTCCGCCATGGTCAAAACGGTGTATAGCTACTGGGGCTACTACAATATTTGTCTGCTGGGCGGAGAAATTCGCGAACCGGAAAAGAACATTCCGCGTGGCATTTTTCTTTCTATCGCCGGAATCGCCGTCCTCTACTTGCTCATGCAGACCAGCATTCTCGGCGTCGTCCCGTGGCGCGAAGCCCAGAACTCGCCGTTCATCGCCAGCCTGATGATCGAAAGAATTTACGGCCACGCCGCAGCACGCTTCATGACCTGGATGGTCCTGTGGATCGCCATGGCCTCGGTATTCTCGCTGCTGCTCGGCTATTCCCGCGTGCCGTACTCCGCGGCGCTCGACGGAAACTTCTTCCCGATTTTCGGCAAGCTGCACCCGACAAAACACTTTCCTTACGTCTCGCTCCTGGTTCTGGGAGGCCTCGCCTTTATTTTCAGCATCTCACTGAAATTGGAAACGGCCATCGCCGGCATCCTGGCCATGCGACTGCTCGTGCAGTTCATCGGCCAAGCCGTGGGCGTGATACTCCTGCGCCGCCGGTGGGGCTCGCAGCGGCTTCCCTTTAAAATGTGGCTGTATCCGCTGCCCGCGGTGATCACCATCATCGGCTGCGCCGCGCTCTTCTGGGCCACCGGCCCCGCGCGTAAATGGGGAATTGCGGAAATTGCGCTGGGCGTAGTGGCATTTCTGGTCCGCGCACACCAATTGAGAGAGTGGCCGTTTGCTCACTCGAAACCTGCGGTTGAGGGTCAAACGTCATAGTCATGCGATTTAAGCACACGAGGTTTCGAGTGAACTGCAAACAACGATTCATCCTTACAGCGATTTTCGCGTGCGCCATGGTTTCGAACGCGAGCGCGCAGTTCGCGCCGCCGCCCGGGACCGGCCCCGGCCTGCCTGAAACCATCGAAGCCATCGACAGCGCCCGTGTAACCACCCGCATCCTGTACGTAACCGCGCATCCGGACGACGAATCGAGCTCCGTCCTCACCTATCTCGCGCGAGGCTTGCACGCTGACGTCGCGCTGCTCTCGCTCACGCGCGGCGAAGGCGGCCAGAACGCCCTCGGCCCCGAGCAAGCGCCGCAACTTGGCTTGATTCGCACGCAAGAGCTGCTCGCAGCAACGCGCGGCTACGGCGTGAAACTCTATTTCACGCGCGCCAAGGATTTCGGCTATTCGAAAACACCCGAAGAAACCGAAAAAGTCTGGGGCGATCAGGTTCTCGAAGACATGGTCCGCGTGATTCGCACCTTCCGCCCAAACATCGTCATCAACAATTGGGGCGGCGTGCACGGCGGCCACGGCCATCATCAGGCTTCGGGAGTCCTGACGCCGCAAGCAGTGCAAATGGCCGCGGACAAAAACGCATTCGCCTCGCAACTCAGCGAAGGACTCGCCGTGTGGCCAGGCGAGCCGGGAAAAGTGGACATCCTGGACCTGGAACGCGGCAGCGAAAAGCCCACCGGCTACATTCTCCCGCTCGATGATGTTTCGCCGCTCTACGGCAAAACCTGGCGCGAAATTGGCATCGATGCCTTCGCCAATCACCGCACTCAAGGCATTTCCGCTTTCTTAAACTCCCCGTTCATCCGCCGCCCCATCGCCCTCAAACGCGAGGACGGCGGGCCTTTTGATCCTGCGACCCTGGCTGTGCCAATGAATGTCGATCTCAAAGAAATGGCTTGTCGTGCTTTTCCCGACGCGGACAAAGCCTTGGCCGCCGGACGGGAAGCTTTGCTGGAAGGAAAGACCGAGGCGGCGATTCGCTCGCTCGCCACTGCCGCTTCCGAAGCGGCCCACTGGCTCGATAAGTGTCCCATGCACATAGCCATGCTCCCTTCGCAAACGCAGTTCCTCGCGGACCAGGATCGCATTCGGCAGCGCATAGAAAAGGCCCTGGCGCTGGCCGCTGGAGCGGAAGTTTCCTCGAACGCTGGCACGAGCGAACTCGTTCCAGGCGAGTCCTTCACAATTTCCGCGCACGCCCGCTGCCGGCCCGCAGCCGCTTGCGTGATAGGTGAGACGAAATTATTGTTTCGCGCGCCCTTGAAAGAGATCAAGCGCGAAGGCGAAGTCGCAAAAGAACTGCAATTGACCGTCGCCGTCGCGGATTCCAACGCCCCGGTAACTCCGCAGGAGCTAGCCGAGGCCCAGTTGATGGCCATGATCAGAAAATCGGAACAGGCCGGGAAGGAGAATATGGAGAAGCTTCTGCCCGAGCCATTGCCGCAGGTTACGATGCAACAAGAGCTGACCATCTCCGGCTACACATTTACGATTGCCCAACCGGTCACACACATCGCGGCTTCCTCAACGCGCGTGGACCGCGTGCCGCTCCGCATCGTGCCCGCCTACACTCTGGCCGTTGAACCGCAACAGGAAATTGAAGTTCTCGCAAAGCGGCGCACCCCGATTGATATTTTTCTGCGCGTGCACTCCCACACGGAGCAACCGGACAAAGTCAACGTGGGACTCGATGCGCCGAAAGGGTGGACCAGCAGCGCGCCCGTAACACTGGAATTCGCCGGTGAAGGAGATCGCTACGCCAAGCTGACGCTCACGCCGCCGGAAAAACTCGCGCCGGGAGACTATCCGATCGCGGCATACGCCGACCGCGGGCAGGAAAAGTTCGGCAAGTCGCTCGAACCGCTGCCTTCCCTGCCCACGCAAATGTGGGAAGAGTCGGCGCAGTGTGTGGTGCATGCGTTCGACATCAGCGTGCCCGCGAACTTGCGCGTGGGCTACATTGCGACCGAGGGCGAGCCCATTCCGGATTCGCTGCGCATGCTGGGTATCAGCGTCGAGCTCCTGGACGCGCAGGCCCTGGCATTCCGCGATCTATCGAAATTCGATGCCATCGTCACCGGAAACCGCGCCTACGAACTGCGCGCCGACCTCCAGGGCGCGAATCAGCGCCTTCTCGATTACGTCTCGGGCGGCGGAACGCTCGTGGTGCAGTACAACACGGCGATTTCTTGGGATGTCCGTCAGTACGCTCCCTATCCCGCCAAAATCGGCAATCCCACTCCACGAATCACCGACGAAACTTCCCCAGTAAAATTCCTGAAGCCCGACGACCCCCTCCTTAATCGCCCCAACAAAATCACCCAGAACGATTTCAACGGCTGGGTCCAGGAGCGCGGCCTCTATTTCTGGAAAGGATTCGACCCGAAATACACGCCGCTGCTGGCCATGAACGATCCCGGCGAATCAGAACTCGACGGCGGCTTGGTCTACACCAAGCTCGGCAAAGGAACCTACATTTACACCGGCCTGGCCTTCTTCCGCCAATTGCCGGAAGGCGTCCCCGGCGCATTCCGCCTGTTCGTAAACTTACTCAGCGCCTCGCGCGAAAAATAATTTCGCGATCCTCGCTCCGGTCACTCCAGGACGAGCCGTTGTCTGGATGAGTGCACGCCCGCAAATGGCTGTGCCGCAACGGATAAGGTGAGCGTACTATCCTCGCAAGGTGGAGGATTTCAGGAAACATGACGACAAGCACTGAAAGATGGTGTGCGCGGGCATCGCGCAGGATGTTGGTTGTGCTGACGGCTACCGCTTTGCTCATGGCCGGGGCCGGTCCCGCCGCCGCGCAAAAAGATAAAAAGAAGAAAAAGACCGCCGACACTCCGACCGACACCGGCAAGCCCATGATCCCCATGGCCGACGAGCAGCAAATCGACTACATGATTTCGGACATGCTCGGCGCCTGGCAACTGGGAAACGTCGAGAAGCTGCACCAGGACTATTCCGACGACGTATCCGTAGTCTCCGGAATTTGGACTCCGCCGATTATCGGCTGGACCAACTATCTGGCGGTCTACCAGCAGCAGCGCGCACGCATGCAGCAAGTGCGCCTCGATCGCACTAACACGTACATCAAAGTGAGCGGGAATTTTGCCTGGGCCTGCTACCAGTGGGACTTTTCCGGAACCCTGGACGGCCAGCCAAGCGCAGCGCAAGGGCAAACGACACTAGTATTGGAAAAGCGCAACAACCGCTGGGTGATCGTCCACAATCACACTTCGATTGCGCAACCCGGCCAGCCGCAGGCGACTCCGCCCGCAAATCCCGCAAACACACCGCCAGCAACCCCGCCGCCAGCCGCGAAACCGCCGGCCCGATGACCGCTATCGATCGGCGGTTTCGCGCGGCTTAAAAGTTCTGCTTCCAGCCGTTGTAGACCCACATCCCCGCGATGACTAGCAGCAAGGCGCCCGCGGCGATGCCAGTCCCAAGCAACGGCTTAGACAATCTGGTGATTTTCGCCACCAGCTCGCGTTGCTCCCGGGCCATGTGCTCTTCGGCAGCGTCCAGGAAGATCTGATCGTCTTCATGGCTGGAGAGAACACTCCGCCAAATAAACAGCAGAATGAAGACCCCGGTTAGGATCCCCCAGACGATCAGCAAGTAGAGAATGGGCCCCTGAATCGAATTTTCCATGGCAACTCCCGTAGGAACCGATCCGCAATGGCTGGCCGCCCCCAGAGCGGCCCCATAGCGAACAGAAAGGGGTGACTGCTTATGCGCCGGAGTATAGCACCGTAAATCCAAAAATCCACTGGAAGTTATTCATAATACTAATGCTTCCGGGTAGCCCTCCGGAATGCGCCGAGCTGACGCCAGGCGCTTCCCAAGGGAGCCGCCTGGGAGTGCGTTGACAAAGAAACTTGCCGTGGGCACAATGATTTTGCCTCGTTTTTACCTCACTCGTGCCCGAGTGGCGGAACTGGCAGACGCGCTAGCTTCAGGAGCTAGTGATCGCAAGGTCGTGGAGGTTCGAGTCCTCTCTCGGGCACCAAAACTTCTGGTTTCTTGCAGGGCCAGCCTTCTGAGGCGGGCCGCTCTTAGCTTCTACCGGAAGCTCTCGAGCTGCCGCTCGGCATTAATCGTGCCTTCAGGTGTATCTTCGTGCTTGAAATAGACGAACACGTCGCCCTTCTCGAGCAGATGCTGAATCCGTTTCTTCAGCTTGGCGACGGTTGCCGCCGAGTAGTCTTCTTTCCGCAGCCGCAGATAAGCGAAGTCCGCGGTTTCTACTTCCGGCGTGATCAGCTTTTCGCTTTCGGCCTGGCAGAGCGCAGCGTTGGCTCCGCGCAGCAGATCGTAAACCTCGTCGGTGAACCAGGACTCGTGCCGGAACTCGAACGCCGCGGGTACGCGGCGCGGCAGCCCGTCCAGGAAATCCTTCAGCAGCGCCGCGTCGCACTTTACAAACGGCGGCAATTGAAACAACACCGGGCCGAGCTTGTCGCCATCCTGCAGCGGCCGCAGCGCATTCAGAAAATCGGTTGTGATCTGCGTAGCGTCCCGCAGCCGCTTCACGTGCGTAATTCGCTGGTTGGCTTTGACGGCGAACTTGAATCCGGCCGGCACTTCCGCCACCCATTTGGTCAGGAGCTTCTCCGTTGGAAACGCGCGAAAGGTGTAGTTCACTTCCACGGTGTTCAGCCGCGTGGCGTAATAGCTCAGGAATTTCGCCGACGCCAGTTTCGCCGGGTAAAAATCCGGCTTCCAGGTTGCGTAAGTCCAGCCGGATGTGCCTGCGTAGAGCGTCGCCATGGAATCACCGCCTGAATCCATTATGCCGCAGACGGTATCGGCTGTTGCATCCGAGAGCGAATCAGTAGAATGAGGCGCGCAAAACTGCAGTGTGCTGGAGTTGCCATGCAAAATTTTGAGTTGGCTTCTTTTCTGCTCCTCAACCGGCAGCATATCTCGCTGATTCGCGGGGCGCTGGCGAACGAGATGATGGTGTTGCGGTGGCTGCATCTGGTGTTTGGGGTGATGTGGATTGGGTTGCTGTATTTTTTTAATCTGGTGCTGACGCCGGCGATGAAGGCGTGCGATCCGAAGCTGCGGGTGAAGATTTATCCCGAGCTGATGCCGCGGGCGATGGCATGGTTCCGGTGGTCGGCGCTGGTTACAGTGCTGGTGGGTCTGCGCTATTTCTACATTTATTTGTCGAGCGATGGTCGGAGTGTGGGCCCGCATCGGGCGTTTCATTGGTTCGCGGAGTGGCTGGTGGTCTGGCTGGTGGCTTACGCTTTGCTGTATGCGTTGCAGCTTCCGGCGAAGGGCAGCTTCCTGGATCATGCTGCGGTGCGGGTCGTTGGGATCGCCGCGGTAGTGATCGCGGCGTCCTGGCTGATTCTGGTGCTGCAGGAGGGGCCGACGTCGACCAGCGCGCATCTGGCGATCAGCGTGGGCGGCGGGCTGGGGTTGCTCATGCTGCTGAATACCTGGGGCATTGTGTGGCGCGCGCAGAAGCGGCTGATTGCGTGGACTCGCGCCGCGAACGAGCAAGGCACGCCGATGCCTGCGGAAGCGGAGTACATGATGCGGTGGACTTTCTTGGCCGCGCGGACGGGATTCTGGTTGTCGTTCCCGATGCTGTTTTTGATGGGCGCGGCGAGCCACTATCCGATGTTCGGGTGAAGCGGAGTCGACACTCGATCGTTCACCGTCAACAGAGGCAGGGACGAGTGATGGCGGACGAGAAGCGGTACGACGTACTGGGTGGCGAGAAAGGCGTGCCGATTAAGGCGTGGACTCGGGGTGTGGGGATTGAGGAGCAGGCGCGGAAGCAGCTTTTGAATGTGGCGCAGTTGCCGTTTATTTATCGGTGGGTGGCGGCGATGCCGGATGTGCATTGGGGGGTGGGGGCGACCGTCGGGAGCGTGATTCCTACGAAGGGGGCGATTATTCCGGCGGCGGTGGGGGTGGATATTGGGTGCGGGATGATGGCGGTGCAGACGGATTTGCAGGCGCGGGATTTGCCGGACAATTTGCGGGGCGTACGGACGGCGATTGAGGCGGCGGTGCCGCATGGGCGGACGAATCATGGCGGGCGCGGGGATGCGGGAGCCTGGAAGCAGATTTCTGGGCGGACGGGCGACGCCTGGCTGGGGCTGAAGCCGCGGTATGACGCGATTCTCGGGAAGCATCCGAAGCTGGATCGCGGGAATCATGCGAATCATCTGGGGACGCTGGGAACGGGAAACCACTTTATCGAGGTCTGCCTGGATGAGGCCGAAGCGGTGTGGTTCATGCTGCACAGCGGGTCGCGCGGCGTGGGGAACCGCATGGGAAGCTATTTCATCGAGCTAGCGCGGAAGGATATGGAAAGGCTGTTCGTGCATTTGCCGGACCGGGACCTGGCATATTTTTCGGAGGGCACAGAGCATTTTGACGATTATGTGGAAGCGGTGGAGTGGGCGCAGGATTTTGCGCGGTGCAATCGCGAGTTGATGATGGAGCAGATTGTTGGGGCGGTGCGCGAGTCTGGGGAAGTGCGGCCGTTTACGGCGAAATTGAAGGCCATCAACTGCCACCACAATTATGTGGCGCGGGAACGGCATTACGGGCAGGAGATTCTGGTGACGCGGAAGGGCGCGGTGCGCGCGCAAGCGGGCGATATGGGAATTATTCCGGGGAGCATGGGGGCGCGGTCGTATATCGTGCGGGGGAAGGGGAATCCGGAGAGTTTTATGAGTTGCAGCCATGGAGCGGGGCGGGCGATGTCGCGCGGGGAGGCCAAGCGGCGGTTTACGATTGAGGATCATAAACGGATGACGGAGGGTGTGGAGTGCCGGAAGGATAAGGATGTGATTGATGAGACGCCGGCGGCGTATAAGTCCATTGAGGCGGTGATGGCGGCGCAGACGGATTTGGTGGAGATTGTGCATACGCTGCGGCAGGTGGTTTGCGTGAAGGGGTGAGGGAGAAGTGCCCGGCAAGGACCGAGCGGACTGGCGCTGCTAGCATCGCCACTACAAGGGCGAGGGGGTGCAGGCGATTCGCGAATCTCGGATGGATTGAGGCGGGCTGTACACCGAGGGTCCGCCTCCCCCGTTCGGGCGCAAGCAGAAGGCGTACCCTGCAACGGCAAGAATGGAAAAGAAAAGAGGCGGGCCAGGTCGTCCCGCCTCCTTTGTGTTTCCCCTTGCGGGGAAAGTCCGGCAAGCCTGACGGAGGGCGGCCTGCCGGGTGTGTGTTGGCCTGGGTATGAAACCCGCGAAAGGCGAAAAAAGTTTCAGGGTTTGCGAAAAAAGTGAATAGAATCGACGGGCGGTTGTCGGAGACCGCGCCTGTGGTATCCCGGCGGACTTAGATCGTAGGTCCGCCTCAGAAGGCGGACCCTACAACACCATGCCTCGTCCTGCACAGTTGAGTCCCGATAACATACTGCGTTTTCTGCAACTTAAGCCGGCGGCGGCTTCTGCGGAGGAGATTGCGCGGGGGCTGCATTTGGCGAAGTCTGGGCGGCGGGCGCTCTTTAAGATGCTGGTTGGGTTGCGGAAGCGGGGAGCGATTGAGGAGTTGCCGGGGCAGCGGTATCGGCTGGCTCGACGAAAAGGGGACACGGGGCAGGCTGGAGGCGGCTCACGGTCGGGGCATCCACAGGAAAGCCGACACGAACCCCAACAGGGATTCCGGCACGAATCTCGACGGGAACATCGACAGGAGAGCGGGCGGGAGGCGCGGCAGCAGACTCGCCAAGGACCCCAACAGGCGCCCAGGTCGTCGGCCGTGGTGGCGGGATCTGGAGGCGAGCGGCTGGCGACGGCGCGGGATGAAGTGGCCGGGCGATTGGTGTTGCATCACGATGGATACGGGTTCGTGATTCCGGATCAGCCGATACCGCAACTGGATGGCGACGTGTTTATTCCGCGGGACGCGATTGGCGACGCGATGCACGGGGATCACGTGCTAGCGCGGGTGCAGCGGCGTGCTGGATTTGGGGGAGCGCAGCGGGCGGAGGGGCGGATCGTCAAGGTGGTGGACCGGGCGCATCCGAGCCTGGTGGGATTGTTTCGGTATGGGCCGCGGGGGAATGTGGTGCTTCCTTACGATGCGCGCGTGCAACACGAAGTGGAAATTCCGCCGGGCGCGGAGTTGACGCCGGAGCTGCGCGCGAAGCTGGGCTTGCAGGAGTCGCATGGCGGCGCGGCGGCGAGACGATTGCCGCGTTTGCCGGAGCTGGATGGCGCGGTGGTGAACGTGGAGCTGCTGCGCTATCCGCGCGCGGGTGCGGCGCCTGCGGGACGCGTTATCGAAATCTTGGGGCGGCCGGGTGAGCTGGGCGTCGATACGGAAATTATCATTCGGAAGCATCATCTGCCGCATGAATTTTCTGCGGAGGTTCTGGAAGAGGCGGCGCAGCGGGCTGCGGCGGTGAGCGATGCGGACCGCGAGGGGCGCGAGGATTTCCGGGATTTGCCGATTGTGACCATTGATGGAGAGACGGCGCGGGATTTCGATGATGCGGTGTATGTGGAGCGGAGGCCGGGCGGCGGATGGCACTTGCAGGTGCACATCGCGGACGTGGCGCATTACGTTCTGGTGGGAACGGCGCTGGATCGCGAGGCGCGGATGCGCGGGACGTCGGTGTATTTTCCGGACCGCGCGGTGCCGATGTTGCCGGAGGCGCTTTCGAATGGGATTTGTTCGCTGAAGCCGGGCGAAGACCGGCTGGTGATGTCCGCGCTGCTGGAATTGGACGCCGCGGGTAATATTAACGGGTCGAGATTTACGGCGGGGGTGATTCGTTCGGCCGAGCGGATGACGTATACGAACGTCAACAAAGTGATTGAAGGGGATGCCGAAGCTTCGGCGCGGTACGCTGGGCTGGCGGAAAAATTTCGCGAGATGAAGGAGCTGGCGCTGCTGTTGAACAAGCGGCGGAATGAGCATGGTTCGATCGATTTCGATTTGCCGCAGCCGGTGATCGAGTTTGACGAGCAGCAGCGCATGGTGAGCATCACCCGGAGCGAGCGCAACATCGCGCACCGGTTGATCGAAGAATTCATGCTGGCGGCGAACCGCGCGGTGGACGGATATTTGCTGGGACGCGGGATGGCGGCGCTGCATCGCGTGCACGAAAAGCCGGATGCGCGGAAGGTGCTGGAGTTTGAGGCGCTGGCGCAGGCGTTTGGCTATTCGCTGGGCGTGGAAAATTTGATGCAGCGGGAAATTGCGGTGCGGCATGGGCGCGTGCCGGCTCCGGCGAAAGGCGGGCGGCCGGATTCGTTTGGGCACGGGCGCGAGCGCGCGATGCGAGTGGCGCTGCCCGGCGGCGTGGAACTGAACATCACGCCGCAGCATTATCAGCGGCTGCTGCGGAAGATTGCGGGGAAGACGGAAGAGCGCATTCTTTCGTACTTAATGCTGCGGTCGTTGAAGCAGGCGCGGTATGCGGCTGATCCGTTGGGGCATTTTGCGCTGGGATTTGATGAGTACACGCACTTCACTTCGCCGATTCGGCGGTATCCGGATTTGATCGTGCATCGGACTTTGAAGTGGGCGCTGGAGCATCCGGGGACGGCTGCGCCGCAGACTGGAGCACCGGCGCCGCAGCGTGTGGCTACTGCGCCAGGCGTGGAGGCGATCGTTTATTCGTATAAGCAGCTCGAGGAAATTGCGCAGGAGACTTCGGAGTGCGAGCGGCGGGCGGCGCAAGCGGAACGCGAATTGATGGATTGGAAGACGGCGCAGTTCATGGAAGAGCATCTGGGCGAAGAATACGACGGGCTGATTATTTCGGTGCAG
This sequence comes from Candidatus Dormiibacterota bacterium, assembly GCA_035601655.1. Taxonomy (GTDB): domain Bacteria; phylum Acidobacteriota; class Terriglobia; order Acidiferrales; family UBA7541; genus Acidiferrum. The sequence continues at coordinate 20,729 of DATNNV010000035.1, read as the reverse complement.
AAGTATGGATGCTTTGTGGAGCTGTTCGAGGTTTTTGTCGAGGGATTGCTGCCACTCAATGCGCTGGAAGATGCCGCTGGAGCGCGTTGCGTTTTTCGCGAGGCGGATCACGCCATCGTAGCGTTGAGTGGAGGCGGGCGGCAGCAGCGCGGTGCGCAGAAAGCCGGGCGCGGACGCGGCGCTAAGCCGCCTGAGCTTGCCTGGCACCTCGGCGATCGCGTGCATGTGCGGGCGGAGCGAATCGATCCAATGCGCAAGCGCGTGGAATTTGCTGTTGCCGGGCCGATGGCATAACTTGGTTCAACGATGCTGTTACAAACGGTTGTGCTCCTGCTGCTGGTTGGATTGGGCGTGGCTGCCGTGTCGCTGTCGATCGCTATTCCTCGTCGAGGCAAGCTCTACAGAGGGCTGGAACCTGAAGCGCGTCCGAGGCGCTGGGTCCTGATGGCAGTGCTGACCCTGATGGCCGTGTTTCTCTTGTGGTTTCCAGTATGGATGTTGTGGCCGCACAGCTTAGTCGGTCGAGTCCTGACCCTGTTGTTTGGCGTTACGTTCTTCATTGTCGGCATGACACTCAAATGGTTTTCCGGTTTCGTGGACTGGTACGTTAAACGCAGAGGATGGCGCCTTCGTTAGCGACAGGAGCCGCTTACCCGATCCTGCTATCCTTGATAGTCAGGGGCATCGCAAAAGCGCGCCGAGGCTACTGCACCCCCTCCGGAGAGGAAGATCAAGGTGAGTACGACGATTGCATCGATGATGAATACGAAACGCGTTGCCAATTTTAATGCGGGGCCGGGGGCGTTGCCGCTGGCGGTGCTGGAGCGCATTCGCGAAGAATTGCTGGATTGGCGGGGGAGCGGGATGTCGGTGATGGAAATGAGCCACCGTTCGCCGGAATTTGAGGGCATCAATGCGGATGCAGAGGCGCGGCTGCGCCGGCTGCTGGCGATTCCGGAGGAGTACGCGGTGATTTTCTTGCAGGGCGGCGGGAGCATGCAGTTCACCATGGCGCCGATGAATCTTTGCGTGGCGGGGAAGCCGGTGGATGTGCTGCACACCGGGACGTGGACGGCGAAGGCCATCGGGGAATTGAAGAAGGGTGTGCTGCACAACATTGCAGCATCTACGGAAGCGGATAAATTTAACAGGCTGCCGCGGAAAGACGAGATGAAGTTTTCGCCGGACGCTTCCTACGTGCATATTTGCACGAACAATACGATTGAGGGTACGCAGTGGACGGAGTTGCCGGAGACTTCGGCGCCGCTGGTTGCTGATATGTCCTCGGACATCGCGTCGCGGCCCGTTGACGTGAAACGCTTTGGATTGATTTTCGCGGGCGCGCAGAAGAATCTTGGGCCGTCCGGCGCGACGGTAGTGATTGTGCGTAAGGATTTGGCTGCGCGAGCGGACAAGAACCTGCCAACGCTGCTGCAATACCGCACGCACATCAAGGAAAAATCGCTGTATCATACGCCGCCGACCTTTGCGATTTACGTCATTGGGCTGGTGCTGGAATGGATTGAAAGCTTAGGCGGCGTTGCAGGAATCGAGAAGCGCAACGACGCGAAAGCCAAGCTGCTTTACGACGCCATGGAGTCGAGCGGCGGGTTCTACTCTTGCCCGGTTGCAAAGTCGGATCGTTCGAAGATGAATGTGGTGTTTCGCGTTGCCGGCGGCGACGAAGCCATCGAGAAGCAATTCGGTGCAGAGGCAGCCGCGCACGGATTGGTCGGCACGCCGGGGCACCGGTCGGTCGGGGGAATGCGCGTTTCGCTGTACAACGCCGTCGAGCCGACGGCGGTCGAATCGCTGGTTAGTTTCATGCGCGAGTTTCGGCGCACACGCGGTTGACGGCGCATTGGTTGCCGAGATGGGGCGCAGCAGTGCTGCGCCCCTACCGATGGCTGGTGCGTTTAAGCGAGATCGAAGAGCAGGACTTCGGCGTCTTTCACACCGACTAGCTCCAGCGATTTTTCCGCGGAGATGGCGGCGCCGTCGCCTTCGTCGAGTTGCTTGCCGTTGAGCTTGACGCTGCCGCGGGCGACTTGCACGTAGGCGTGGCGTTCGGGCTGCAGTTCGTGGCGGACGGATTCTTTGGCGCCGAGAATCGTGGCGTACAGCTCATTGTCCTGGCGAATTTTCACCGAGCCATCGCGGCCGTCGGGCGACGCGAGGAGGCGCAGCTTGCCGCGCTTCTCTTCCATGGTGAAATTCTTCTGGTCGTAAGCCGGCTTGTGGCCCTGTTTATCCGGGAACATCCAGATTTGATACAGGTGCACGAGGTCTTTCTTCGAGGCGTTGAATTCGCTGTGCGTCACGCCGCTTCCCGCGCTCATGTACTGCACGTCGCCCGGGCGGATCACGGAGCCGTTGCCCATGCTGTCGCGATGTTCGAGCGCGCCATCGAGGACGTAGGTAACGATCTCCATGTCGCGGTGCGGGTGATTGGGAAAGCCGCCGCCGCCGGCGACGCGATCGTCGTTCATCACGCGCAGGGTGCGAAATTGCTCGTGCTTGGGGTCGTAGTAATCGGCGAAAGAAAAGGTAAAGCGGGTGTTCAGCCAGCCGTGGTCGGCATGGCCGCGGTCGTTGCTTTTGCGAACGGCAATCATCGAGGATCTCCTGGTCTGAAGCAGCATTATATAGTCGTTAGCACGACTATTGTCAACACAGCGATTAGATGCAACCTGCTCCCATTTGGTCGCTGCCTACGGCCGCTCCTGCAACCCCTGCACACACTTACACTTGCACGCTTTTCGCCGGACCTTCCGGCCATTTCCGCGCTCCTCCTCTTTTGGTGTAGAGTGGTACTGAAAAAGAGCAAGCGCTCCGCTCCGAGGTTTGGCGATGGACTCCGCACCGACCACAACGAAAGCAAAAAAGCCTGAGGGCTCCCCCCTGGCCCGCGAAACGCTGACCATCACCGATAACCGCACCGGCAAGAGCTACGAGGTGCCCATCACGCACGGCACCATCCGTGCCGCGGACTTGCGGCAGATCAAAGTCGATCCCAAAGAATTCGGGATGATGAGCTACGATCCGGCGTTCAACAACACCGCTTCGTGCATCAGCCGGGTAACTTTTATCGACGGCGACGAAGGCATCCTGCGCTATCGCGGCTATCCCATCGAGGATCTGGCGGAAAAAAGCACCTATCTGGAGACGGCCTATCTTCTGCTGAACGGCGAGCTGCCGACTTCACCCCAACTGAAGGATTGGACTTACAACGTCACGCACCACACCTTCATTCACGAGAGCATCAAGAAGTTTCTCGATGGCTTCCATTACGACGCGCATCCGATGGGCATGATGATTTCGACGATCGCGGCGCTTTCGACGTTCTACCACGACGCGAAAGATATCTTTAGCGCCGAGTCGCGCAAGAAACAAACGTACCGCTTGATCGGCAAGATGCCCACGATCGCGGCGTTCTCGTACCGCCATTCGCTGGGGATGCCGTTCGTTTATCCGGACAACGATTTGAGCTATCCGGGAAATTTTCTGAACATGCTCTTCCGCACCACGGAAACGCGCTACAAGCCGAATCCCACGCTCGAACACGCACTGGATGTTCTGTTCATTCTGCACGCGGACCACGAACAGAATTGCTCGACTAATACCATTCGCGGCGTGGGCAGTTCGCATGTGGATCCGTATTGCGCCACGGCTGCCGCCATTGCCGCGCTGTACGGCCCTTTGCATGGCGGCGCCAACGAAGAAGTGCTGCGCATGCTGATGGAAATCGGCTCGGTGCAGAAAGTTCCGGATTTTATCAAACGCGTCAAAGCCGGCGAGACCAAACTGATGGGCTTCGGCCACCGCGTGTACAAGAATTACGATCCCCGCGCGCGCATCATCAAGCGTGTCGCTTACGAAGTATTCGATTTGATGGGCAAGAACCCGCTCCTCGAGATCGCGCTGGAATGCGAGCGTATCGCTCTCGAAGACGAGTATTTCGTCAAGCGCAAGCTGTATCCCAACGTCGACTTCTACACCGGCTTGATCTACCAATCCATGGGCTTCCCGATGACCATGTTCCCAGTGCTCTTCGCGATTCCCCGCACTTCCGGCTGGATTGCGCAGTGGGAAGAAATGCTGCTGGACCCCGAACAGAAAATCGCGCGGCCGCGGCAGATCTATCTGGGACACGACACGCGGCACTACGTGCCCATCGAGCAGCGCAGCTAAGAGACCTCTCGACGCTGTCAGGATTTCGCCCTGCCTGTGCGTGTTAATCGTCGTACCTCGCAAAGAATTTCTTCTCGAGTCACTTTTCCGCACCGCTGGCGGCCGAGCTTCTCGACTTTCCGGCACCCGCGGGTGATATTAGTAGCTGCGAGGTTGTATGGCTCAAGGTTCCGGCGCCCGGCGGCGCAGTCAGCGTGTGCTCATGCAGGTAGGCGTGCGCATCCGTGGAAACGACGCGCAGGGCAAACCTTTCGAGGAAATTACCGAGACGCTGGCCATCAACGCGCACGGCGCGCTGGTTCTGCTGGAAGCGCGGCTCACCAGCGGAGCCACCGTGAAGCTGCAGCACAAACGCACCGAAGAAGAGCAGGAGTGTCATGTGGTGTTTCTCGGTCCCGTGCGCAGCGGCAAAGCCGAGATTGGCCTGGAGTTTTCCGAGCCGCGGCCGGCTTTCTGGCGCGTGGCTTTTCCCCCGGAAGACTGGACTCCCAGGCATCCGGAAGCGCGCGGGGCCACCGGCCGCGTGATCGAAAAGTAGCAGCTCTCTCCTGGTTCCGACCTTCTCGCCTTCCCGAAAGACAGCCGATTCGTTTCACCGCGCCATTTGGCCGAGCGGCGCAGCTTGCACGCCAAAATGGGTCTGCCACAGCGCTGCGAAGCTGTAAAACTCCGTCCTGCAGCGTCGCCGTTTATGTCGGACATTGCCATCCATCGGGCGGAGCCTCGCGATTGCTCCACCGCTTATGCCGTCGTCGAGGAATATTACGCGGCGGTCGGTGTAGTTGCTCGCGATTCCCCGGGGGAATTCGCGCGCATGTACTTCGCGGGCGACGCGGGCGTGTGGCTAGCCTCCGCCGAGAACAGCGCGATTGCCGGTTGTATTGCTCTGCGCAGATTGCTGGAGTTTGAAGATAGCGGCGAGATCAAGCGGCTCTACGTGCGGCCCGCGTTTCGCGGCTTAGGTATTGCGAAGCTGCTGCTGACGGCGCTCGAACGCTTCGCGCGGGACTGTGGATATCGCCGCCTGTACCTGGATACCGCGAGCGACATGCTGGCGGCTCAGCGTTTCTATCGAGACAGCGGCTACCTGCCTTGCGCCCGGTACAACGACAATCCGCAAGCTGCTATTTTTCTGATGAAAGAGCTGAAGTAATTCCCGGCCGGGCTGGCTGCGCTTTTCGCTTTACAGTGCGGCGACGGTTGCCTCGAGCTGCCGAGCGATCTCTTCGGGCGGCGTCTCCTGCGAAAAGGAAATGGGCGCGCCAATGTTCACGGTAATTTCACCGAGGTGCGCGAGGCGGCGGCGCTGCCGCTTCATCTGCCAGACTCCGTCGAGCCGCACCGGGACGATGGGAATGCCAAGATTCTGCGCGAGCAGGCCGATTCCAGATTGAAACGGTGCCATTTCGCCGGTCGTTGTATCGTTCACCACGCCTTCCGGAAAAATCAGCACGCTGTAGCCGCGGTCCACCGATTCGCCCGCAAAACGGAAGCTCTCGCGAAAGCCGGAGAATTGTGGCAGCGGGAAGACGTTGAAAAGCGCGGTTACGAGCCAATAGCCGAGCCCATACGACCAGCGCCTGAGGAAAAACCAGTCGCGCGGCGGATAGCCCATTTCCTGCAGCGCCTCTCCGCCCATCGCGATCGCCAGGCGATGACGAAATCCACGGGGCAACGCCGCCAGAATCAAGCCAATATCCGCGCGCCGCGTGATGTGATTGGAAACCACGAGCACCGGTCCGCGCAAGCCGCGCAAGTGTTCGCGGCCTAGGATGCGGGGATGGCCGAGAATTTGCGTCGCCGGCCATACCAATGTGTAGTAGACGAGCAGTCGCGCCCAGCGTGTAACTGTGCGTTGCGCCCAGCGCGGATAGGCATGCTCCGAGCGTTGAACGGAATACTGGACGGACGGCTGGCGAAGCAGGCGCTGTACGTCGGCGACGCTTTCCGCTTCCGCAAACGACGTCTCGTTAAGTTCCACGTGGAACCTTTCCTCCAAGGCGGAGAGCAGCTCGACGCGGTCGAGCGACGAAAGCCCAAGCTTTTGTTCCAGATGCGCGCCCTCCGCGGCGTTTCTTCCAGAGACTTGGGCAATCAGCGCGTCCAGCGGAACGTTGCCCCTCGTAGGGGCTGGGCTTGCCCAGCCCGCTGAGGCAACGCCGCCCACCGCTCCGTCCCACATCGCTTCAGTTCTGGCCCGAATCTCCGCCAATTTCGGCTTGCCCGTCGCCGTCCGCGGAAAATCGGCTTCCGGCCAGACCAGCCATTCGTGCACGCGCTGGTATTCCGCCAGCGATTTGTTTGCGGCTTCTACCGCCGCATCAGCAGTTTGCGACGCCGGATCTTCCACGAGCAGCACGGCGCAAGGCTCGGCGTTGCCGTGGCGCTCGCGCGGCAAGGCGACGCAATCGCGCACTCCCGGCTGCCTGCGCAGCGCTTTTTCCAAATCTTCGGGATAAACATTGAGCCCCGCCGGCGTAACGATCACATTTTTCTTTCTGCCGCGGAACCGCAGATTCCCTTCGCTGTCGACTTCCCCGATGTCTCCCGTACGCAGCCAGCCATGCTCGCCCGCCGGCCGCACCTCGCCGGCTTCCCAATAACCCGCCGAGACATTTTCGCCGCGCAGCAGAATCTCGCCGTCTTCGGCCAGTTGGAACTCGCGCCCCGGAAGAACTTTGCCGACCGAGCCTTGCGCCGCGCGAAACGGATGATTCAAGCTGATCAGCGAAGCAGTTTCCGTCATGCCGTACCCTTGCACCACCGCGTAGCCCATGCGCCTGAAGAAGTCTTCAGTATCCGAGCTGAGCGCCGCGCCTCCCGAAATGAACGCCCAGAACTTCCAGCCAAAGCGCCGGTGAATACGGCGAAAGCGCCAGACGCGCCGCAGGAATTTCTCGCCGCCAGCTTCAGCGTACGCGCGACGGAACCATGGCGTCTGTTTGCTTGCATCCAGATCGCGCTCCAGGCCGGAACGCAACGCATCCAGCATGCGCGGAACCGCGATCAGCGCCGCGGCGCGCTCGCGCTTGATGGTGCGCATGATCTCCGCCGGATGATTCGACGATTCGAACACTACCGCAGCCCCCAGCAGCGGCGGCACGAAGAGCGTCATGAACTGTCCAAATACATGGCTCAGCGGCACCAGACTCACAAACCGCAGCGGATGAAACCAGCGCTCGTACTTGCGGTATACATCGATGCCGCGCTCGAGCGGCTCGAGGTTCGCCAGGAAATTGCCGTGCGTTAGCACCACGCCGCGAGGCTCGCTGGTCGTTCCCGACGTAAACAGAATTTCGGCGACCGTAGTGCGCACCGCCGCTTGGTCTTGCGCGGTTTGCATATCCGGAGGAGTCGCCGGAGCTCTACCCTGGTTCCTGGATTCGCTGTACACGACCCAAGGCGGGCCGCCGGGCAGGAGTTCGGGTTGCGAAGCGTTGCGCAAAATGAGTTTGACGCCGGCACTAGCCGTCGTTCGCTGCACAAAATCCAGGCTCGCCGCCGCATCCATCGGAACCGCGATCGCCCCCCGCAACAAAATGCCCCAAAAGCACGCGATCCACGCTCCAGAATTCGGCCCCCACAGAAGTACCCGGTCGCCCGGGCCAATCCCGCGTCCGGCCAGCACCTCGCACCAAACCAATGCAGCTCTATGCAGCTCCGCGTATGTCAGCGTTTCCCGGCGGTACCCGCGTCTTTCGATGACAGCCACATCCTCGCCGTGGCATAGAAACGAATCGAACAAAGAGATGAGATTAGGTCGCGGCATCGCAGCGTCAGCGTTATCGACTGATTCTACGCCCGGAACTCTGTGTTTCACCGGAACCTCCGCCACCTCCGGCAAGCTGGAGCACAAGTCCACGCCACCTTCCATGCCACCGTCCATCCCACGAGGGGTGCACGCGGTGTGCCACCCGGGAACACAACACAGCATCACATTGCAAGCAACACGGCGGGTTTCGCTATTCTCGGGTAGAATAGAAGGGCCAGGGAGGGGCGCTTTCCAGACCCCTCGATCTCATCTGGCGCAAAGCGGGGAAGATGCCGGTACCGATTTCACAAGCTTGGACGGTCGCAAGCTACGTCCTGAAACAAAAACTCAAAGGGCGCAAACGCTACCCGTTCGTCCTGATGCTCGAGCCGTTGTTCCGCTGCAATCTAGCCTGCGCCGGCTGCGGCAAGATTCAATATCCCGCGCACATTCTGAAGACGGAACTGAGCCCCGAGGAGTGCTTCAAAGCGGTGGATGAGTGCGGCACCCCGATGGTGTCCATCCCCGGCGGCGAGCCGCTGATGCATTCACAGATCGACAAGATCGTCGAAGGCCTGGTCGCGCGCAAAAAGTACATCTATCTCTGCACCAACGCCCTCCTGCTTAAGGAAAAGCTCGATCTCTTCAAGCCCAGCAAATACCTCACTTTCTCCGTCCACGTCGACGGCCAGAAAGAGCACCATGATTTTTCCGTCTGCCGCGAAGGCGGCTACGATCTCGCCCTCGATGGCGTTCGCGAAGCCGTCAAGCGCGGCTTCCGCGTCACCACCAACACCACGCTCTTCGACGGCGCCGACCCCAATAGCGTCCGCTCCTTCTTCGACGAAATGATGGAAATCGGCGTCGAAGGCATGATGCTTTCCCCCGGCTATTCCTACGATAAAGCCCCGGATCAAAAGCACTTCCTGGGACGCGCGCGCACCCGCCGCCTGTTCCGCGCCATTCTCTCGAATCGCAAGAAGTCCTGGCAATTCAATCAGTCCCCTCTGTTCCTGGAATTCCTGATGGGCAAGCGCACCTACGCCTGCACTCCCTGGGGCATGCCCACATACAACATGTTCGGCTGGCAAAAGCCCTGCTATCTCCTGCAGGACGGCTACGTGGACACCTTCCAGGAGCTGCTCGACACCACCGAATGGCAAAATTACGGCACCGAGTCCGGCAATCCCAAGTGCGCCAACTGCATGGTGCACAGCGGCTACGAAGCTTCCGCCGTGGACCACACTTTTAGCGGCATCGGCGGCCTCTGGCAAACCATTAAAGCGACCTTCGCCGGACAATATGAAGATCCCGACGCTGTCGCCATGCTCCGGGAACCCGTCAAGCCGGTGCACTCCTATAACCCGCTGATTCAAATTGATGCGGGCAAATCGCAGCTCGAAGAGACCCGCGCTTGACCGGACCGCGCCACGCCGATCGTCCCAGTCACACCGCTGGCCACACCGCGAGTCACAGCGCTACTCACGGCGCCGCATCGCCGCTGAATCCCGACATGCTCGAAGTCGCTCCCGGCACCGCTCGCGATCGCGAAGCTGTGCAGGGCTGGATACCAGAACTCGCCAGCGAAGACGAATTGCGTATCGCCCTCGAAAAAGCCTTCGACTATCGCGGCGACATCACTCTCACTCTCCGGGATGGCTCAAAACTCGAGGGTTACATCTTCGATCGTATCTCCGGCCCAGCTTTGGCCTCCTCATTTGTCCGCATCATCCCCAGCGATTCCTCTCCGCGCCGCAAAATCGCCTATGCCGACATTGCGGCACTGGCCTTCTCCGGCCGCGACACTGCCGCAGGCAAGAGTTGGGAAGCCTGGGTCAAGAAATACTGGGAAAACAAAGCTGTTGGCGAGAAGGGCTTCGGGCTCCAGCCGGACGCCCTCGACTAGCTTTTTCCATACCGAAATCCGTCCAACCTTATTATTATCAATAGCTTGCAGCCGGCATGGCCGTTCCTGCACGTCTTGCCCGCGTGGACAAAACGGCCTCGTTGTGCTACTATTCTCCAAGCGTTTGTTGCTCTTGTGTTAGCTTTTGACTCGTTCAGGGCCTGCAAGGACAAACCCTTTGCAGCCCTTTTTTTGCGGGCTGGGGGCGTCGCGGGCACTTCGTCTTGGGTGGCCTCCTGAGTGTGGCCAACGAAGACCGGGGCTACGGACCAAGAGAGGCAAAGCAATTCCAAATTCGGCGGCTGCGGTCTTGGCCGCTGCCGCGCATGAGAGGTTCGGAAGTGAAGGAACAAGGAACAGTGAAGTGGTTCAATGCTTCGAAGGGCTACGGGTTCATCCAACGCCAGACCGGAGAAGATGTTTTCGTGCATTTCTCCGCCATCATGATGGACGGTTACAAGTCCCTCAACGAAGGCCAGGCGGTGGAGTTTGAAGTAAAGAAGGGCCCCAAGGGCCTTCAGGCAGAGAACGTCACCGGCCTCTAGCCTGTTGTTTTGGGGGGCTTGGCTTCACCGAGCCCCTCGCAAAAAAGAGCTTCGAACGCCAAGAGATTCCGGGAAAAGTGAGCGGTTAAGGAGGCAGTTGTGCAAACAATGCAAGAAGGACAAACCATCAAGCATGACGTGTACGGCCTGGGCATCGTCACCGCGTCAGACGGCGAACGGACCGCCGTCGATTTTGACGATCATGGCCCCAAGCTGTTTGTGACCAGCATCATGACCGCTGAACTCATCGGCGAGGCTCCCGCCACGCCGCCCAAGACCAAGCGCCGCCGCAAAGCTTCCACCGCTGCCAAGGCCGCCAAAAAAGCCGCTGCTGCCGCCGCTACTGCTCATTCGTAGCTTTCCCGCTGAAAAGAACATCTCCCTGCGCCACTTTTGGCGCTGGGGTGTGCCTGGACGCTGCTGACCAAATCTCCAGCATCACCGCCAGCCAGCCCGGTATTTACTCTCCGCTATTATTGCCGCAAGGCTGTATATCCTAACCATTTCGCATCAGTTTCCTCGCTCTCGATTGACTTCTCCGGGTTACGCGCCTAAAAAGACTTAAGGTCATTCGCATCCTTCTCCGTCTTCGCGAGGATTCTATATGAAGATACTTCTGCCGCGTTCGCTTTGCGTCTCGCTCGCCCTGTTTTCGTTCGCACTGGCCGCGGCCTCCGGCGCGTCGGGCCAGTCCGCTCCCGGCGTCAGCGACAAGGAAATTCTGATTGGCTCCTGCTCCGCCCTCGAAGGCCCCTCGCATTTCCTCGGCAGTGAAACCGTCGCCGGCGCGCAAGCCTACTTCAGCATGATCAACGATGCCGGCGGCGTCGACGGCCGCAAACTCAAGCTCATCGCCCACGACGACAGCTACGATCCCGCCAAGACACAAGCGTGCTTCGACCGCTTGATGAGCCAGAAAGTCTTCGCTCTGGCTTTCTTCGTGGGCACTCCCACCGCCGTCAAATATATTCCCCTCGCCGAAGCCGCCAAGATTCCGCTCGTCGGACTCTTCACCGGCGCGCAAACCCTCTACACTCCGATGCGCCGCTGGGTCATCAATGTCCGCGCTTCTTACTTCGACGAAACCCGCGAGCAGATCGACGGCTTGCGCAAAACTCTCGGCTACAAAAAAATCGGCGTTATTTACCCGGAGGACGCCTTCGGCTCAGCGGTGCTCGAAGGCGTGAAAGCAGCGCTCACCGCAAACGGCTTGGAGCCTGTTGCCGTCGCCTCTTACCAGCGCCAGACCGCGGAAGTGGGCCCCGCCATCGACACCGTGCGCGCCGCGCAACCCGACGCGGTAGTCGTCGTCGGCCCGTCCAACACCGTCGCTCCCATCCTCAAGCAATCGCACGCCAAAAACTGGAAGCCGCTTTTCCTGACTGTCTCATTCGTCGGCACCGACGAGCTCATCCAGGAAGCCGGCAGCGACGCCGAAGGCATGGTGATTACCCAGGTCGTCCCTCCGTACTACCTCACCGACCTGAAAACTGTGGCACTCTATCGCCGCACGCTGCAAAAATACGCTCCGGCCTCACGCCCCAATTTCGTCAGCCTCGAAGGCTTCGTGGACGCCATGGTCCTCGCCGAAGGCCTCAAGCGCGCCGGAAAAGAACCAACGCGCGAGAGCTTGATTCGCGGCATCGAATCTCTTCACGATCTCGACATGGGTCTCGGCCCGCAGCTCAAACTCGAATACTCCGCCCGCGACCACAAGGGCTTCAACCACGTCATCCCCACCGTCGTCCGCGGCGGCCGCGCCGTCCCCTTCACCGACTGGTCCACGGTCATCTCAAAATAGCACTGCGGTAGCACACGCACTCCTGTTCACTCGTAAATCAGCTCTTTAGGGGGTCGGGGCTTCAGCCCCGACATAAAGCGCTGCAAGGATTGGGCTTTAGCCCCTGAAGGTAGCCTTTGATTTCCACCCAGCGTCTATGAGCGTGCTTCCAGCCTATGTGTGTGCGGATTCGGCTTGATCGAACGCGTGATACGACGACCGCACCAGCGGCCCAGCTTCCACGTGCTTGAAGCCCATCGCTTCTCCCAGCACTTTGTACTCGGCAAATTCGTCTGGATGCACGTAGCGCACAATCGGCAAATGCTCCCGCGTCGGCTGCAGATATTGCCCCAGAGTCAAAATGTCCGTCCCTTGCCCAGCGAGGTCCCGCATCGTCGCCAGCACTTCGTCGCGTTCCTCGCCCAGCCCCAGCATCAATCCCGTCTTCGTCGGAACGTCCGGATGCGTCTCCTTGGCCCGGCGCAGCAACTCCAGCGACCTCTCGTACAGCGCGCCTTTGCGCACTTGCCGGTACAGGCGCGGCACCGTCTCCGTATTGTGATTCAACACGTCCGGCCGCACTGCCAGCACTTTGCCCAGCGCTTCCCAATTCCCGCGAAAATCCGGAATCAGCACTTCTACTTTGCAGCCCGGCACGCGCCGCCGGATTTCTTCAATCGTCCGCGCAAAAATCGCCGCCCCGCCATCCGGCTGATCGTCGCGATTCACGGAAGTGACCACCGCATACCGCAAACCCATTCGCGCCACCGCTTCCGCCACGCGCAATGGCTCGTCTTCGTCCGGGGGCCCCGCCGGCTTCCCCGAAGGCACTGCGCAGAACCCGCAAGCCCGCGTACAAATATCGCCCAAAATCATGAACGTCGCGGTCCCATGCTCCCAGCACTCGCCCATATTCGGGCACCGCGCGCTTTCGCACACCGTATGCAGGTCCAGCGTGCGCATGATCCGCTTCAAATCCTGATACTTCTCGCCCCCCAGAAATCGCACCCGCAGCCAATCCGGCCGCGGATGCGCATTCACCGGCGGCGCCGCCGGCCCCATCGGACCCGTCGAGTTAGCGATAATGTTGAACGGAGAAGCCATTAGAGTACGCGCGAATCCCTTATTTTACGCGCATCCCAGCCAACGCACAATCTTCCCGGCGCGCGGTTCGCCACCACCCAGTAGGGGCGCAGCACCACTGCGCCCCAGCTCGGCAAGATTTCAGCCGCTATTCGTACCGCAAAGCCACCAGCGGATCCACCACGCTAGCCCGCCGCGCCGGAATATAACAAGCCACCACGGTAATCCCCAGCATCAGCAGCGACACGCCCGCATAAGTCGCCGGATCCGCCGTGCTCACCTGAAACAGCAAGCTCTTCAGATACCGCCTTCCAAGTCAGTCGGCCTAGGACTTCCCCTCCACCACCACCTCTACAGAATCCCCCGTCTGATGATCCGCAATCTGAAACCGCAAAAACTCATGCACCGCCCGCACCGCCTCGGCGTTTTTCGTGCGGATCCGTATCCGCGCTCCCTGCTCCGTCTTCTCCAACCGGTACGCAATCTCCCCGCGCAGCCGCTTCATCGTTTCCGAACCTGGTGGATTTTGGGTATGAATCAGAATCGGCGCCGTGAAATCCCCTGCCGCGAACATCTTCACAATATGCGTAAAGTGCCCCTGAATCGCGTCTCGCGTAGCCGTGTCCTTCGCGTCATTCGCGCCGACTTCAATCGCGCCTCCATCCGCATACAGCCGAAAATGATGCGTCGCCTTGTCGTGCGAGAAGCCCATCACGCGATCTCCGCGTTCCGCAACGTCGTGGTGATGCTTCTCGTCCTGTGACGCTTTGTCGGGCTCCTGCGCCGAACTGGCCGGCTTTTCCTGCGCTGCGGTACCGCCCGCCCATCCCACAACCAGCAAACTCAATCCGAAACTCACCGCCGTAAACTCCGTGAGCATTCGTTTCATTTTCATGTGAATCCTTTCTCTCCGACTCTTTCATCAGCAAGACTTCCTCAAAGGCCCGTGTAGGGTCCGCCTTCTGAGGCGGACCTTCGGTGCCACACCATCCAGGCCATCAATAGCGAGGCCGTAAAGCAAATCCGCTCGTTTCCCCTTGCTTTTCCGCAATCGCCCGTCCCACTCCACCAGCATCTGGCGCAATTGTCGCCGCAGCGCTCGCAACTCCACCAGGCTTTCCTCCACCTGCCGCAGCTTTTCCCCGGCCAGAGCCCGCACGCTTTGGCAAGGCGCCCCTCCGCGATCCCGCACCCCGAAGATCCGCGCCAGCTCCGTCAACGTAAATCCCAGCGCCACCGCTCGCCGCGCCACCCGCACCCGCTTCAGCGCCGCCGCCGGATACGCCCGGTAACCGTTCGCCCCCCGCTCCGCCTTCGGCAAAACCCCCATTCGCTCGTAGTGCCGCAGCAAATCCGTGCTCACGCCCGCCAGCCCCGCCAATTCCCCCGACCGCAGCGCGTTCCCTACCGGCCCATCGTGTCCTCCCTGTCTCACCGCCGCCTCCGATTCGCGAAGTATCAACCCTGGAACCCATTCCAGGGTCCAGCACTATCTTTGACGCACCAACTGGGAATCCCTCGTCTGCCTTATCCTTCTCCCGGCAACCTCTCCCCATTTCCCCGCTTCTGATGCCGTATACTTCCACCGCTTGCTCACAAGGCGGAAACGCGCCATGAAGTTCCTCGCCTCATCCCTTGCACTGCTCGCCCTTCTGCCTGTTGCCACGCTCGCGGGCAGCGCACCTGTGAACGGCGTGAAGATTCAACTCCGCAACGTCGAAGACACTAACCACACCATTTCCATCGTCACCGACGCTGGCGGCCGCTTCACTCTCAAAGGCCTCGCTCCCGGCATCTGCCGCCTCTATATCTCCAAGAACGGCTTCGTCGATCGGCAATGCGGTCAGAAACCCATCGAAGACCAAGGCGAGAGATTCGAACTCAACGAATCCGATCAAAAAACCTTAACTCTAACCACGATTCCCGCCCCCGCCTCTTCACCGTTGGCCAAACCCTGAATCCCACAGTTTTTCCCGCTTCGCTGACGTCCGGCATGATTTGCCGTCGAACGAGGTGTATCCTTTGTTGGGCGGCGCTTCTCAGAAGGTGCACCGATGGCATGGCGAGAATTAAAGCTGGCAGGTCGAACGCTCCGAAAAAGCCCGGTTTTCACGATCGCGGCGGCGCTGACGATCGCCCTGGGAATTGGGGCCAGCACCGCGATTTTCAGCGTGGCCAACGCGGTGCTCCTGCGTCCGATTCCCTACAAAGATCCCGGCCGGCTGGTAATTGCGTCGGGCGACATGACGGTACGGCATGTGCACGATTTTCCTTTCTCGAACGAAGATTTCATCGACTTGCGGGACGCCACCAAGGACGTCTTCGCGGGAATGGCGGGCGTATTCACCTTTCGGAATATCCTGCAGAAAGCAGATGGGACTCCCGAGCAGGTGCGCACGGCGGTTGTGACCACCAACTTCTTCGGCTTGCTGGGCGCCAAGATCGCGCTGGGGCGAGACTTCAACGACGGCGATGGCTTGCCGCAACCCGCTCCGCCTGCCGGAGGACCGGCGGCAGCCCCAGCGGGAGCACCTCCACCGCCGCCGCCCCTGCCGGTAATGACCATCCTCAGCTACGAGTATTTTCAGCGGCGCTATGGCGGCGATCCGAATGTGATCGGGCAGATGCTCGTGACCAATGGGCCATTCCGCCCTCAAATTGTGGGTGTGCTCGCGCCGGGCTTTGCGCTGTATTTTCCGCCTTCGGTAAACGAAGAGGCCAAGCCGGAAGTCTGGTTTGCCAACCGCCTCAATTATGACAACAAGAACCGCAACGCGGTTTCCATTCGTGCCATTGCGCGGCTGAAAGGCGGAGTGACCATCGACCGGGCACAGTCGGCTGCGGACAACGTGGCGGCGGAAGCGCGTAAGAACTTTCTGATTGAGCGAACCGCAGGATACGCGATTCGCATTGAGGAACTGCGGCAGCACACCGTGGCTGAAGTCCGGCCGGCGATTCTGGCGCTCATGGGAGCGGTGATTTTTCTGCTGCTGATTGCCTGCGCGAACGTGGCGAACCTGCTGCTGGTGCGCGCGTCGCTGCGGGAGCGCGAGCTTTCGGTGCGCGCGGCGCTAGGCGCAACCTGGTGGAGTCTGGCTCGGCAGATGCTGACGGAATCGTTGCTGCTCGCGGCGATCGGCTCCGCGGTTGGCCTGCTGCTGGCCTGGCTGGGAATTTTCGAGCTGCGGCTGATCGCGCCAGCAAGCCTGCCGCGAGTGGAAACGGTACGCATTGATGGCGTTGTGCTCGGGTTCACAGCGCTGGCCGGACTGGCAGCTGCAGTGGTGTTCGGTGTGGCCTCGGCGTGGCGCGCGGCGCGGCCCAACGTGATGAATGTGCTGCGCGGAGCCAGCCGCAACGAAGGGCTGGCCAGTGGCGGGCTCTTGCGCAAGTCCGTGGTGGTGACCGAAGTAGCGCTTTCGTTTTTGCTGCTGGTGGGCTCCGGGCTGATGTTTCGGAGTTTCCTGGAGCTGCAGCGGATTGATCCTGGATTCGATCCAAAGGGGCTGCTGACGTTTCAGGTCCTTGCCGGAAATCAGCCCAACCAGAAACCAGAAGAACTCGCCGCTCGCATGCAGCAACTGCAACAGCGGCTCCGCGATATTCCGGGAATTCAGAGCGTGACAGCGGCCTTCCCTTTTCCGCTGGCCGGCGGCTTCAACCCGATTCGTTGGGGAACCGAGGAGGCCCTTTCCGACGCGAGCAAGTTCCAGGCCACCGACTTTCAGATTGTGCTCCCCGGTTATTTCGAAGCCATGCACACGCCCTTGCTGGCCGGCCGAACGTTCACGGAAGCGGATAACCAACCGAAGCGCAACGTCGTGCTGGTTGACAAGCTGCTCGCCGACAAAGCATTTCCGGGCCAGCCCGCAGTGGGCAAGCGAATTTTGATTCGCATACAAACGCCGGAGCCGCAATGGGTGGAAATCATCGGCGTGGTGGCGCACCAGCGGGAGGAGTCGCTGGCGGAGCCGGGCCGCGAACAGGTGTACTTCACGGACGCATACCTGGGCAGCGGAGTAGCGAACCAATGGGCGATTCGCAGCGCCGGCGACCCGGCGAAATTCTCCAGCGACATTCGCTCGGCCATCAAGGCTTTCAATCCGCAGTTGTTGCTGACCGAATTCCAGCCGATGGACGCGCTGGTCGAGAAGGCCCAGGCGGGCACGCGCTTCTCGCTGCTGCTGATCGGCGTTTTCGCAGTTGTTGCCGCGCTGCTTGCGGGTGTCGGTTTGTACGGCGTGCTGGCCACCATCGTGCGCCAGCGCACGGCGGAGATCGGCGTGCGCATGACCTTGGGCGCGAGACCGCGCGCCATTTTTCGACTCATCGTCGGGCAGGGCCTGCGGCTGACCCTCGTGGGAATCGCCGCCGGGCTGATCGCAGCCTTTGCGCTCACTCGGGCTATGACCACTATGCTGGTTGGCGTGAAACCGACCGATCCGGCCACCTACGCGAGTATGGCGCTACTGTTCCTGTTTATCGCGGCGACTGCATCATGGCTGCCCGCGCAAAGAGCAGCGGGATTGGATCCGACGCGGGCGTTGCGGGACGAGTGAGGCTCGGGCCGGTTTCCAGAACATTGCCCGTTTCAAATATCCGCGCTAAGAGGCGGTCAATTGAAGTTGCCAGAATTGCCTGCCGCGGCGTTTCTGCGTCATCATTAGCGAATGCTGACCGACGAACGCAAGGAGTGGAACGCCACCGCGTATCACGCTGTTTCCGATCCGCAATTCCGCTGGGGCCTCGAGGTTCTCGAGCGCGTGCAGCTTCGCGGCGATGAAACCATTCTCGACGCCGGCTGCGGCACCGGCCGTCTCACCGCCAAACTCGCCGAGCGCCTGCCTAGCGGCCGCGTTCTCGCTTGCGACCTCTCCGAAAATATGGTCGGCGTCGCCCGCGATTTTCTCGCGCCGCAATTCGGCGAACGCGTCAAAGTCTTTGCCGCCGATATGGCCCACCTCGATCTCGATGCCGCCGTTGACGGCGTCTTCAGCACCGCTGCTTTTCACTGGGTCCACGACCACCAAGCGCTTTTCGCCAGCCTCTTTCGCGCGCTCCAGCCCGGCGGCTGGATCGTCGCCCAATGCGGCGGCGGCGCCAATCTTGCCCGTCTCTACGCCCGCGTAGCGCAGCTGCAGAAAGAACCGTTCTTCGCCGAATATTTTCAGAACTACCAGGACGCCACCCACTTCACCACGCCCGCCAAAACCACCAAGCGCCTCCGCCACGCCGGCTTCCACGACCCCGAAGCCTACCTCACCCTCGCTCCCACACCCTTCGCCGATGCCAACTCTTTCCGCGCCTTCATCACCACCGTCTGCGTCGCCAAGCACTTGAAAGAACTACCCGCCGAACTCCACGACGCCTTCCTCGATCCGCTAGTCGCCGCCGCCGCCCATGACCACCCGCCCTTCACCCTCGACTACCAGCGCCTGAACCTCTCCGCCCGCAAACCCGCCTGACCGCATCCCATCGCAAAACTAAAAAAGCTGGCCATCCTGAGAACGAGAAAGCAAAAACCGTGTCATCACTGATAACGGGAAAGCAAACAACCTGTCATCCTGAGGGCGAGAAACAACCCCGTGTCATCCTGAGGGCGAGAAACAGCCCCGTGTCATCCTGAGGGCGAGAAACAACCCCGTGTCATCCTGAGGGCGGTTTTTGCCCGAAGGATCTCTCTTCTCTTTTCTCAACACCTAAGGATGAGAGAGATTCCCTTGGATACGGCGCGACAATGCGGTCCTCGCCGTCGAATTAGCGCGTCACGCACCTCACCGAATCTTCGCCGCCTCCTTCCTTGACAAGTAATCACCACTGAAACATCATCCCGGTGCACGCAATCATTCGAAACCTTGGGAGACTCCCCGGCATGCCGCGCGAAAAAGGCAAAGGCAAAGACGCAGCAGCCACGCCCTCGAAAAAGCGTCCCATCGAGCCCTACGAACACAAAGACAAAACCCGCCTCAACAATCCCCCCGTCGGCCTGGTCACCGAGAAAACCGATCCGCCCGTCACCTCTCGCAAGACCTACGCCTACGATCCTCATCTCGACCCGCAACTCGTCTGGGCCGGCAAAAAAGAGCACCTCTCCTTTGAAGTCCCCACCGTCTCCCTCCACGTCCACGAGCGCATTGACCCGCGCACCATCATCGAATCCGTCCGCAAACGCAACGGCGTCCCGCTCAAGCCCGCCCAGGGCTACCTCTTCGAAAGCCGCGAAGAAAATCCTCCTCTCCGCGAAGCCGTCGACTTCTACCGCCACGCCCACGGCTGGACCAACCGCCTCATCGCCGGCGATTCTCTCCTCGTCATGAACTCCCTCCTCGAAAAAGAAGGCCTCGCTGGTCAGGTCCAGATGGTCTACATCGATCCGCCCTACGGCATCCGCTACGGCTCCAATTTCCAGCCCTTCGTCAATCGCCGCGACGTCAAAGACGGCAAGGACGAAGACCTCACCCAGGAACCAGAAATGGTCCGCGCCTTCCGCGACACCTGGGAACTCGGCATCCACTCCTATCTCACCTATCTCCGCGACCGCCTCCTCCTAGCCCGCGACCTCCTCCACGAATCCGGCTCCTGCTTCGTCCAAATCAGCGACCAGAACGTTCACCACGTTCGAGAGATGATGGATGAAGTTTTTGGGCCGAAGCACTTTCAGTCGGTCATTGGATTCCGCACAACCACCGGTAAGGCCAGCGCCACAATCGATACTACCTTTGACTTCCTCATTTGGTATTCGAAGACAGAGAATCTCAAGTTTCTACGGCCCTACGTGTCCCGCTCACATAAAGACGACTACAACCTCTCTTGGATTGAATGGCGCGACGGAAAGAGGGAACGACTGCCAGATGTTCACGAAATTGATTTGGCTTTGGCTAAGGGAGGGCGGCTCTTTCGCCCGAATCCACTTACGTCGCAGACGCCTTCGGAGACAACCGTATTCGAATATCGTTTTCAGGGCGCTAGCTACACGCCGAACAAGGGTGGTTGGAAAACAAATATCGAAGGCATGAAAGCGTTGGACAAAGGCAAACGGTTAATGGCTGTCGGGAACACCCTCTGCTTCATACGATACCTCGACGATTTCCCTTACAAGTCAATAAATAACATTTGGGAGGACACCAGGCAAAGCGGATTTGCAGATTCGAAAAAATACGTGGTGCAAACCGGTGCGAGAGTTATCCAGCGCTGCATCCTGATGTGCACGGATCCAGGTGACCTGGTGTTCGATCCTACGTGCGGTTCTGGAACAACAGCCTACGTCGCGGAGGAATGGGGCCGCCGCTGGATCACCTGCGACACTTCCCGCGTCGCCACCACCCTCGCCAAGCAACGCCTCATGTCCGCCACCTTCGACTACTACAAACTCGCCCACCCCAACGAAGGCGTCGCCAGCGGCTTCCAATACAAAAAAGTCCCCCACGTCACCCTGAAATCCATCGCCAACAACGAACCCCCCGGCGAAGAAAC
>DATNNV010000034.1:0-80545 GCA_035601655.1 Candidatus Dormiibacterota bacterium | reverse complement strand
GTGTTGGCGAAGTGGCACCGGGAAGCGGAACGCGATCCGCAACTGCGCGATATTTTCTCGCGCATCGTGGAGTACCGGCGTCACGTGCTGGCGATTTTCGACGCGCTGGTTGGCTACGACGGCCAGCCGCAGCGCGTGCAGTAGCAGTCCGTCCTCTTGGTTCCCGCCGCTGCGCCCTGCAGTACCGCAGCCGGTCTTCCCGGTTTCCCTCGGCGCTAGCAATCTCTACTAAGTTGCCGTACTAAGTTCCCTGTACGACGGGTCAGGCCAAAAATCGTCAGGCAACCCTTTGCGGGCGCCCGAGTTCTAAAACCAACCGGGGGCCAAGTGTCACAAAATGCAGGAGATTTCCTCGATTGACGCGAAGGCGATCGGGGATTAGAATCGCTGGGTCCCACAGGTTGAGGTGTTATCCATGTCAAGGGTCGTACGCACCCTGGTAGCTTCCGTTTTCGCATTTGCCATCGTCATCCCACCGGTTACGGGCCAGCAGGGAACCCCGCAGGGGCAGGATCCCATTGCGGCCGGTCCACAGAAGCTGGATAAGAGCCAAAAGAAAAAGATCAAGCAGACCTTCAAAGAGCTGGATAACGCGTACAAGCAGTGGCTGAGCGAAGACGTGATCTACATTATCTCGCCGGAAGAGCGCAACGCCTTCTTGCAACTGGCCACCAACGAAGAGCGCGAACAGTTCATCGAGCAGTTCTGGCTGCGCCGCAGCAGCAATCCGGATTTGCCGGACAACGATTTCAAGGAAGAACACTACCGCCGCATCGCCTACACCAACGAGCATTACGCTTCGGGCATACCGGGTTGGAAGACGGACCGCGGCCGCATGTACATCATGTGGGGTCCGGCCGACGAGGTTGAATCGCATCCGACGGGCGGCACGTATGACCGTCCGATGGAAGAGGGCGGCGGCTCGACGAGCACGTATCCGTGGGAAACGTGGCGTTGGCGCTACCTCGAAGGCATCGGAGAGAACATCATTCTCGAGTTCGTGGACCCGTCGGGGTCCGGCGAGTATCACTTGACGATGGACCCTTCCGAAAAGGACGCGCTGTTGCATGTACCGGGCGCGGGGTTGAGCTTGCTCGAATCGATGGGCATGGCGTCAAAGACCGATCGTTTCACACGCTCGGACGGCACGAACCTGCCAACCGCCCTGGGCGGCCAGCCGGCCAGCATGAACGAATTCAACCGCCTGGAGCTTTACGCCAAGGTTCAAAAACCGCCTGAGGTTAAATTCAAGGATTTGGAAGCCGTGGTTACGGCGCGCATTGTGCGCGATCAGATTCATTTCAACTGGCGCACGGACTTCCTGAAAGTCACCAACGATACCGTGCTGGTGCCGGTGACCGTGCAAGTTCCAAACAGCCAGCTTTCTTTCCTCTCGAAAGAGGGCATTCACTCGGCGACGCTCAACGTTTTTGGCCGCGTGAGCACGCTGACGGGGCGCGTGGTGCAGACCTTTGAAGAAGCGGTCAGCCGCGACTTTCCGGATTCGCTGTTCCAGCAATCGGTGAAGCTGCAATCCATCTATCAGAAGGCCATTCCGCTGCGTCCCGGATTGTACCGCCTGGACCTGGTGATCAAAGACGTGCAGAGCGGCAACATTGGCGTGGTGAATGCGCGACTGGCGGTTCCGCGGTACGAAGACGAGAAGCTGGAAGCCAGTTCGTTGATTCTGGCGGACCAGATCGAACACGTGCCTGCCAAGCAGATTGGCTCGGGCCAGTTTGTGCTCGGCTCGTCGAAAGTGCGCCCGCGCCTGGATGCCGATTTCAGCACCACGGACAAGCTCGGCATTTACATGCAGGTCTACAATCTCAAGGCGGACGAGAAGACCCACAAGTCCAGCGGCACCTTCCAGTACACGGTGAAAAAGGGCAACGAGCAGATCATGCAGTTCAAGGAAACGTCCGAAGAAATGAAGCAAACCGGCGATCAGATCACCATCGAGCGCCTTTTGCCGCTGGCGACGCTGACACCGGGCAAGTACACGCTGGTCATCAACGCCACGGACGGACTCTCGAACCAGACCATTTCCCGGACCGCGGATTTCACGGTCAAACAACCGGCGGAAACCAAAACCGCCGCGAATACCATGCCGGGGAGGTAAGAGACGTGACACAAGGACAGCTCCGGACCCTGGGGGCTCTGGTCCTGATCGCAGGAGCTTCGTGCGTCGGCGCGAAGCCGGCGGTCGCGCAGTCGAAGACTGCCGGCGGTAAGCTTGCCGGCGTGGTTCGCGACGCTGCGGGCATGCCGCAGTTGGGCGCCAGCGTGGAAGTTGTTCCCGAGGCGTTCGGTCTCGTGGCGGTCTCGCAAGGGTTCCTGACGAATACACAAGGCGTCTTCCGCGACGACAAGCTCGCGCCTGGGTTCTATACCGTGCGCGTGACGCTTGCCGGCTTTCTCCCCACGTTGGAAAAGCACGTCCACATCAGCTCGAATCTAACCACTGTTGTGCGTATCCGGCTCGAATCCATGTTTGCTTCGCTGGATCAATTGCGGCGGCAGCCTGCGCCCGCCAGCGCCGAAGCGGATGATTGGAAATGGGTATTGCGGTCGGCGTCGTCGATGCGTCCGGTGCTGGAGTGGACGGACGACCAAGACGCGCAAGCGACCTCGGCCCTGAGCTACGATTCAGGCACTCCGCGGCCCGCGCGCATGCTCCTGGAAATGACTGATGGAGCGCGACGCCTGGCGTCGGCTTCCAACATTGCGTCCGCGCCTGCCACGGCCTTCGCCTACGATCAGCAAATCGGCGGCAGGAGCCGCCTGATCCTGGCCGGGCAAATGAGTTATGACCAGACGGCTCCCGGCGGCGGAATCGCCACCATCTGGCTGCCGACCGGGACTCTGGGCGCCGGCCCGCACACGGCGTTGGTCCTTCGGGAAGCCAAAGTCGCTTCGGGCGGCCCGGTGTTTCGCGGGATGCGCATCGATCAAGGCGGCACGGTGGCGCTGGGAGAGCGGCTGGTGCTGCGTTATGGCGGCGAGTACGTATTCGTCGGGCTTGGCGCGGCGGCTTCTTCGATTCGGCCGCGCGCCGAACTGAAGATTAAAGCCAACGATGACTGGACAGCTTCTCTAATCTTTGCATCGCTTCCGAGCGGCCCCACTCCTTTGGAATCAGAAAGTGCGGAGAACGATGGATTGTTGGCCGCTGCCTTGAACGAACTGGACGCTTTCCCGGCGTTGCTCTGGCGCAAGGGCCGTCCGGTGCTGCAAAGCGGCTGGCATGAGGAAGTGTCCGCCGAACGCAAGCTGGGAACGCGTGGCAAGATTCAAGTCGCCGGGTTTCATGATGACAACCGGCACGTAGCCGTTTACGGACGGGGCGACGGACTTCCGGTGGCCGACTACTTCCAGGATTTCTTCTCGGGCGGCTTTGCTTACGATGGCGGCGCTTCCGGCAGTTGGGGCGGGCGCGTGGCCTGGCGCGAAAAGGTCGCCAGCGATCTGGAGTTGACGGCGGTGTATGCCTATTCGGGCGCGCTGGTTCCTTCTGAGGATTCCGACGATTTCCTTCGCGACGTGCTGCGCACGCAAGCGCGCCACTCGCTCGGAGCGGGCATTAACACGAGGATTCCGCACTCCAATACCCGCATCGAGGCGAGCTACAAATGGATCAGCGGCGCAACGGTGTCCCGTGTGGATCTCTACGGGGAGTCCTTGTTCCAATTAGACCCGTATCTGCACATCGGATTGCGCCAACCGCTCCCGAAGTTTGCGCTGGGCCGCTGGGAAGCCATCGCCGATTGCGACAATCTTATGGCGCAAGGCTACCTTGCGATGAATAGCCGGGATGGCCGGGTGGTGCTGGTGCCGTCGCTACGAACGTTCCGAGGTGGGCTGAGCGTGCAGTTTTAGTGCTCTGGAAAGCTGTAAGTGGTCTTCCAGAAAGTGGATAGTCTGGGACGCCCCGCCCTCGTCCGTCTGTAAGTCGTTGGTTTCATTAGGATTCCGGTCATGACCGTCTACCAAAGAATGGACATCGGTTTGCACTTGTCCTTCGTTGGAGAGGTCTGCACCAGCGGTTTGCGGCCATGAAACAGAGCCTTCGAGTCAGCGTTGGAGCGGTGGTGTTGGCGCTTGCCACTATAGCGGCCTTCATCTTTGCCTTGCTGAACCTCGAGCAGCGGCGCTTGTTCGAGTACCCAGACGACGGAGTCGCCTGGTTCGACACCGATCATGGCGTTCAGGCCTGGAAGGTGGCCTCCAACTCAGCCGGATCGCGCGCTGGAGTTCGCGAAGGGGATCGGCTGATCGCTGTCAACGGTTTCCGCGTTAGCCGGTCGGTCCAGGTAACCAGCCGGTTGTGGCGGGCGGGCATCTGGAGTCAGGTGGGCTACCAGCTATCGCGTAATGGCGAGGAGTTCGAGACTTCGCTGATCACCGCTCCCGCGCCTAAGCCTTCGTCGATCGAGAATTACCTGCGGATCGTCGGCTTGCTGTATTTGTTTATCGGGCTGTTTATCTTTGTGCGGCGGTGGAATGCGCCGCGCGCGGTGCATTTTTATGTTTTCTGCCTGGTCTCTTTCATTCTGTATTCGTTTCACTATAGCGGGAAGCTGGACGCGTTCGACTGGGAAGTGTACTGGTGCGCGGTAGTCGCGCGGTTGCTCGCTCCCGCATTGCTTCTTCATTTCGCGCTGGTTTTCCCGGAACGCGCGGAGGGCACCGGGCGCTCCGCTTTCAAGCTTGGCGCGGTTTATGCCATCCCAGCGCTCTTGCTGTTCATCCACGTCAGCGCTGCAAAGGACTCCCTGGGCTTTCTTCCCTGGATTGGCGCCCGCCTACAGCTAGAAAAATGGGAGCTCGGTTTCCTCGGCCTTTGCTTCATCGCTGCGGGAGTAGTTTTTTATAAGAGTTATCGTGAGGCTCCGTCCGGTGTGTTGCGCCAGCAGTTGAAGTGGCTGACCGGCGGCACGCTGATTGGCAGTTTGCCGTTTGCTTTGTTCTACGTGCTGCCGTTCCTCTTCGATGCGGCGCAGCGGCCCTGGATGTCGTTGTCCGTTATGGGACTGGTGCTCATTCCGCTGTGCTTCGGCTACGCGGTGATTCGCTACCGCTTGATGGATGTGGACATCATCTTCAAGCGCGGCCTGGCTTACACAGCAGCGACGGCTGCCGTAGCGGCGGTGTACTTTGCGCTGGTCGCGCTGATCGCGTACATCTTCAACACGCAGACTACCGGGCCCGTGGGCGGCATGATCGCCATCGTCGTAGCTGCCTTTCTCTTTCAGCCGTTCCGCGAATGGATTCAAGCGCGCCTCGACCGTTTTTTCTACCGCGACCGCCTGGACTACCGCCGTACACTCATCGAATTTGGCCGCACGCTGACCAACGAAGTTCGCATCGAACCGATGCTCGGTTCGGTGATGGACCGCGTCTCGCAGACTTTGCTGGTCGACCGTTTGGCGATCTTCGTGGAAGATCCGACGGAGCCCGGCCAGATGCGTCTGGCGCGTTCCATGGGTGTGCGGCTTGCGGAGCCTCTCGATTTGAGTTTTCTGGGCCAGGCGGCTGGCGTAGAGTTCACCCGCGGAGCGCTTTTCTTCGAGTCGCCTCGCGCTCCCAGAGACGTAAGCAATTCTGTCCGCCACACGCTGGAGCAGCTGGACCTCAACTATTTCGTTCCGTGCCGCATTCGCGAGCACACTGTCGCCGTGCTGGGCCTTGGCAAGACGGTGGACGGCGACTTCCTGTCGAGCGACGACGTCGAACTCGTTGAAACCATCGCCGGCTATGTCGCGGTAGCGCTCGACAATTCGCAGCTCTATTCCTCGCTCGAACAGAAAGCGCTGGAGATTGCCCGGCTCAAGGATTTCAGCGAAAACATCGTGGAGTCGCTCAACGTCGGCGTCCTCGCGGTGGATCTCGAAGGCATCGTGGAATCCTGGAACACGCGCATGGAGCAACTTTTCGGGGTGGCGCGCCAGGATGCGGTGGGCCGGCAATTGCGCTCCTTGCTTCCCGAAGAACTTGCCGCCGAGGTGGACTCGCGCCGCGAGCAGGAACAAATCACCGGCATCTACAAGCAACGCCTGCAGCATCAGGGCAAGACGCTAACTCTCAACGTTTCCATTACTCCTCTGGTGAGCAAGTCCGGCGAGCGCATCGGCCGGCTTTTGCTAATCGACGACGTGACGCAGCGCGAGCGCATGGAAGAGCAGCTTTCGCAGACCGAAAAGCTGACTTCGCTCGGTTTGCTGGCGGCCGGCGTGGCCCACGAAGTGAATACGCCGCTGGCGGTGATTTCCAACTACATCCAGATGCTGGCGAAGCAAATGCCGGAAGGCGATCCGCGACAAGGCATTATCGACAAGATCGTGAAGCAGACCTTCCGCGCCAGCGAAATCGTCAACAATCTTCTGAACTTCTCGCGCACCGGCGCGGGCGACGCCCGCGATGTCAACGTCAACCACGTGCTCGAAGAAACGCTTTCGCTGATGGCCCATCCGCTCAAGAGTTCGCAGATTCAGATCGTCAAGCAGCTCGGCGAGTCGCTGCCGGCCGTACGGGGCTCCGCCAACAAGCTCCAGCAGGTGTTCCTCAATCTATTTCTCAACGCGCGCGACGCTATGCCCGGCGGCGGAATGCTCGAGGTGCGCACCGCCGCGCACAATGGCAGCGTCGAAATCGAGATTGCCGATACCGGCGCGGGCATTCCACGCGAGCACATTCACCGCATTTTCGATCCGTTCTTCACCACCAAAGCCAGCGGCCGCGGCACGGGCCTCGGTCTTTCGGTGAGCTACGGCATTATCAAAGAGCACGCCGGAAAAATCGATGTGCGTTCGACACCCGGGAAGGGCACTTCGTTCCATGTTGAGTTCCCCGCGGTAGGGAAAGCGGTCCATGTCTAAGGGTTCGATTCTAGTTGTAGACGACGAGTCCGAAATTCGCGAAGGCCTCGAAATACTGCTCACCAGCGAAGGCTACGGAGTTTCCAGCGCAGGTACCGGCGAGTCCGGTCTGGCCAAGCTCGAAGAGCATCCCTTCGACCTGCTGCTTCTCGACGTCAGCTTGCCGGACCGCAACGGCCTCGATTTGCTCAAGGAAATCCGCCGCCGCGATCCCAATCTTTCCGTGGTGCTGATCACCGCGTACGGCTCGATCGACATGGCGCGCACCGCCTTCAAAAACGGCGCGATGGACTACATCACCAAGCCGTGGTCCAACGATGAACTGCTGGCGCAGGTGGCGCAAGCCGTCGAATCGCGGCGCTTGCGCGAAGAAAACGTTCAGCTCAAGCGCGCCCTCAAGCAGCGCTTCAGTTTTCCCAGCATCGTCGGCAAGGGCGACAAGATGCAGCAGCTTCTCGACCTGGTCACGCAAGTCGCTCCCTCGCGCTCCACCATTCTGATCAGCGGCGAAAGCGGCACCGGCAAAGAACTCATCGCCAAAGCCATTCATTCCGCATCCCCGCGCGCCGAAAAAGCTTTCGTGCCCGTCAACACCGGCTCCATCCCCGTGGACCTTCTCGAATCGCAGCTCTTTGGCCACGTCAAGGGCGCTTTCACCAGCGCCATCGCGTCCAAAAAAGGGCTCTTCGAAGTCGCGGATCAAGGCACCATATTTTTCGATGAGATCGCCACTATCAGCCATGAAACGCAGGCCAAGCTCCTGCGCGTCATTCAAGAGCGTGAATTCATGCGCCTCGGCGGCACCGAAACAATTAAAGTGGATGTCCGCATCGTTGCCGCTTCCAACATCGACCTCCTTACTCTGGTCCGCGAAGGCCGCTTCCGCGAAGATCTTTACCACCGTCTGAACGTGATTCATCTGGTCCTTCCGCCGCTGCGCGACCGCCGCGAAGACGTGCCGCTGCTTCTCGCGCATTTCCTCGGGCGCTATTGCCAGGAAAACACCAAGCCTCTGCGCGTGTTCACGCCAGGTGCGTTGAAGCTGCTGATGGACTACGATTGGCCCGGCAACGTCCGCGAACTTGAAAATGTCGTCGAACGCGCGGTGGTCCTCTCCACTCAGGAGCGGGTCGACGTCGACCTCTTGCCCGAAAGCATTCGCAGCAAGGAAATCGTCCGCGGTGTGCGCCTGCAGCTTTCTGAATTCATGCCTCCGCTGCCAGGCGAGGCGGGTTCGCGTGCCGCCGCCGATCGTCCGCAACCGTCGCTCTTCCAGATCATGGATGAAATAGAGCGCCGCATTATCGTGGACATGCTCGAACGCACCGCCTGGAACCAGACTGACGCCGCCGAGCGCTTCCTGATTCCGCTTTCCACGCTGAACCAGAAGATCAAGCGCCTGGGCATCGATGTCCGCCGCCGCGGCCGCACCGACGAGTCGTTCACCGCCGTCACCGGCAAATAGCCTGCTCCCAATTTCCTTACTTTCATCTTGCATCTCCGTCTCTCGCTAGGCACAGTAACTTCCGCCATGATCCTGCGCCTCTCGACCGCCGCCGAGCGCGGTGCCGTCGCAGTCATTGCCGCGCTCTGCGCTGCCTTTCTCGCGTTTTTTGGCATCCGCGACGCCCTCGCAACCCACTTTGCCGCGCAAGAAACGCTCAGCGGATTTTCCCGCGCCGTTCGCCTCGAGCCTTCCGATGCCGAGAATTGGTTCTCCCTCGGACGCTATTGGCAATACAACTTCGAAAGCCCGGACCTTGACCGCGCCGTCGCCGCTTACCACAGGTCTTTGTCGCTCGACCCAATTTCCGCCGATACGTGGCTGGACCTGGGCGCGGCTTACGAAGCCCTCGGCGATCTTCCGCGCGCCCGCGATGCCTTCGCCAACGCCAAACGCGTCTATCCGCTTTCCGCGCAGGTAGCCTGGAGCTACGGCAATTTCCTGCTTCGCCAGGGCGAGTTGAACGCGTCCTTTCCCGAGATTCGCCGCGCCGTTGCTGGCGATCCGCGCCGTGGCGCCGAGGCATTCTCGCGGTGCATGCGCGTCGACCCGGACATCGATAAAATTCTCGCCCAGGTGATCCCGCCCTCGCGCGACGTCTACCTCGACATCATCCAAGGCCTGGCCGATGAGGGTCAGACCGCCGACGCGCTGCGCGTCTGGGACCGCCTCGCAGCGCTGCACCCGCAACTGCAGTTGCGTCGCGTCAACTCGCTGGTTGAAGCCCTCCGCCACCGGCAGCTCATTCCGGACGCCAGTCGCGTCTGGCAGCAAGCCGCGAGCTTCTCTGGTTTTGCGGATTCCCTTCAGCCCGCCGGCTCGGTGGTTTGGGATGGCGGATTCGAATCCGGCGAAACCGGCTTCAGCTACTCGTGGACCTTTTCTCCGAATGCTCACGGTGTGCAGATTCGCCAGGATTGCCAGGAGAAGCACTCCGGCTCGTGTTCCCTGCGCATCAGTTTTGGCGGGCAGTCCGATTTGAATTTCCTCGACGTGTGTCACATCGTTCCGGTCCAGCCGGCCGCTGCATACAGTTTTTCAGCCTGGGTTCACACGCGTGACCTCTCCACCGATCAGGGCGTCCATTTCGTCCTGAGTGGCTCCCAAGCCGCTCCTCTCGTCACCTCCGACGTTCGCGGGAGTATCGATTGGCAGCAAATCCGCGCCGATTGGACGGCTCCGCCCGGCGCTCAAGAGGCGCAGATCTGTCTGGCGCGCCTGCCCAGCGATCAGCCCGACAATAAAATCCGCGGCACACTTTGGGTCGATGACGTCGCCCTCGTGCCGCTCACCCCGGGAACTCCCAAGCCATGAAACTTTTGCGTTTCGGCATTTGCGCGCTGCTGGCCTTTTCCGTTCTCGCGCATGGCGGAGTGGAAAATTGGGCGCGAGCCGTTTTTGAAACCGGCGCGGGGCTGCTCTTTCTGTACTGGGCACTCCAGCTTTGCGTTCGCCGCCATTCCTCTCTGTTCCTTTCCCCGCTCCTTTTTCCGCTCGCCGCGTTTGTTCTGGTTGTCGCCGCGCAGTGGGTTTTCCACGTTTCTGCGTCTCCCTTTGAAACCCGCGTCGAGCTGCAACTCCTCCTGGCGGATTTCCTGACGCTCTTTCTCGCGGTTCAGGCGTTTCGCACGCCGGAAGACTGGAAAGGCTTCGTTTGGTTTCTGATGATTTTTGCCTTCGTGGTGGCCATATTCGGGATTCTTCAGCACCTGACGTTCAACGGCAAACTGTACTGGTTTCGCGAGATGCGCTACGGCGGCATTCCGTTCGGGCCGTACGTCAATCGCAATCACTTCGCGGGTTTCGCTGAACTCACGATTCCGCTGGCGCTGGTTCCCCTGGTATTGGGCAAGGTTCGCCGCGAGCGCTTGTTCATCGTCGGTGTTTTTGCCGTTGTTCAGGTCGGCGCGGTGCTACTCGCCGCTTCCCGCGGCGGCATCATCAGCTTCGGCTGCCAGTTGGTGCTCCTCGCGGCTTGGATGATCTGGCGCCGTGCGAAGGGCAAGCAGCTGATCGCCGGAGGCGCGGTCCTTCTTGTGGCGCTGGCCATGGTTTCCTGGCTTGGTGTCCGCCAGATTCTGGAACGTTTTTCTGCCATGCAATCTTTGGAGGTTTCCGATAGCAAGCGGGTCTCCATGTGGCGGGGCAGTTGGCGCATTTTCCTAGACCATCCGCTTCTCGGCACCGGCCTCGGAACGCTTCAGACGGTCTATCCGCCGTACGAAACTCTCTTTGACGAAAAAGTCGTCAATCACTCCCACAACGACTACCTCGAGGCTCTCGCCGAAACCGGACTCTTGGGCGGCCTGCTCTGCGCCTCCTTCCTCGGCGTTCTGTTGCTGGAATCCCGTCGCCGCCTTCTGCACTCCGCTTCCTCTTTTGCCGTGTCTCTCCATCTCGCCGCATTGATTGGCTGTGCCGGCTTCCTGGTTCACAGCTTTGTGGACTTCAACCTCCACATCCCCGCCAACGCGCTGCTCTTTTTCCTCATGGCCTATCTCGCTACCGTGGAGATCCAGGCCGGTCTTCCTCAGCCGGTCTCACGGCCCCGGCGATCCCGCCATCAAGGAAATCACTGATAGACTTCCCCGTTCCCCTTGTATACTTATCAACTGGGGGTTATCCATTCTCATGCAGCCAGCTAGACTGCGCGCGGTGTGTCTGTGTATCGTGGGCAGCGTCCTTGCGGGAACGCTGGCGCTCGCGCCGGTCTGCCTGGCGCAGACCGTTGTAGGTACACCTCAACAGGCCAACGACCGCATCAAGGAACTTTCGGCCTCCGTTCGCCCCCAGCCCCACGACTACGTCATCGGCTCCGGCGATGTCCTGGAAATTGAAGTCTTTGACGTCAAGGAATTGAGCCGCGAGGTTCGCGTCAGCCAAACCGGTTCCATTGGTATCCCGCTCGTTCCAGTGCGGCTCCAGGTTGCGGGTCTCACCGAGACGCAGACCGAACAGAAAATTGGCGAAGTCCTCGAAGCCAACGGCCTGGTTTCGCATCCGGAAGTCAGCGTCAACGTCAAGGAACGCAGGAGCAAGCCCATTACCGTTGTCGGCGCCGTCGGTCACCCGATGGTTTATCAGGCCGACGGGCCCGTTACGCTCCTCGAGGTTCTCGCTCAGGCAGGCGGTATCGCCCAGGACGCAGGCGACACCGTCATCATCACTCGTCCCGTGCAATCACCACTCGCTGCCGAAAGCGAGCTAGCCGCAGCGGAGTCTGCCGGCGCAGAGCCGCCCGAGATCGGTCCCGTGGCCACGCCGGCCAAGCCCGAACCTTCGCCGGATAAGCCAGATTCCTCGCCGGCGCCCGCGTTGGACTCTGCTTCCGCTGCGCCCGGCGCAGCGCCAGCCTCCCCCGCTGGCCCCACGCACCCCATGAACGCCATTACCGTCAATCTTAATGAACTCGTTGAGAAGGGCGATGCTACCAACAACATTCCTCTGCAGGCCGGCGATATCGTCACCGTTCCGCATGCCGGTATCGTCTACGTTCTTGGCGCTGTTCCCAAGCCCGGTGGATTCGTGCTCGCCAACGACCGCGGGCAGATGAGCACTCTCAAAATCCTGGCGCTCGCCGGCGGTTTGAATCGCACCGCCAAGTCCGACCGCGCGGTGATCATTCGCAAGGACAATCAGGGCAAGGCGCACGAAGTCGCGGTGGACCTCAAGAAAGTTCAAAATCGCCAGACCGAGGACGTGTTGCTGCAGCCCAGCGACATTCTCTATGTTCCGGATAGCGGCGTAAAACAAGCCCTGGTGCGCGCGGCGGAATTTGGCGTCGTCCTGGGCAGTGCCGTGGTCCTCTACCGTCTGGCGTACCACTAGACATGAGCGACGAAAACAAACTTGTTCCCCGTGAAAACGGCTCCGCGCCTGTCGAGCTGCTGCCCCCTTCCGCCCGCCTTCCGGCGTGGGAGCTTTCGCCTCGCGAGCCGCATCTCTACGACTATCTCCTCATCCTTCGCAAACACCAGTGGCTCATCCTCTCCTTCATGCTCGCGGTCGTC
The DNA here is from genome assembly GCA_035601655.1 of Candidatus Dormiibacterota bacterium. Lineage (GTDB taxonomy): Bacteria > Acidobacteriota > Terriglobia > Acidiferrales > UBA7541 > Acidiferrum. The sequence goes on along the minus strand of DATNNV010000034.1, from coordinate 68,153 downwards.
ACCATCGTCGCCATTGCCACCTTCCGCATGCAGTCCGTTTACATTGCCACCGCCCGGCTGGAGATCGATCCGGAGAAATCCAGTATCCTTCCTTTCCAAGGTCCCGAGGCCTACGACTATTTCACCGATGGCGAGAATTATATCGAGACGCAGTCTCGCGTCCTCACCAGCGAGACCTTGGCGCTGCAGACCATTCGCAACAGCGGCCTCTCTTCCAGGCCTGAATTCTCCACTCCCTCCGGCCCCTCCGAAGCGGTCGCCACCGGCACCCTTGCCAATCAGAAGCGTCCTCCGGAACTCGCCGAATTTCTTGGCAGTTTGAGCGTCAGGCGCGTTCCCAACAGCCGGCTCATGGATGTGAGCTTCGAATCCACCGATCCTCTGCTCGCTTCCCGGATCGTCAACGCCCACATCGAGAATTTTATCGAGCAGAATTTTCGCAGCCGCTATGAGGCCACTTCGCAAGCCTCTTCCTGGCTTGCCGGCCAGTTGGACGAACTCAAGATCAAAGTGCAAAAGTCCGAAGATTCCCGTATCGCGTATGAGCGCCAGAATCAGATCTGGACTTTGGACGACAAGGAGAACATCACCACTCAGCGCCTTTCCGAGGTCAACAGGGAACTCACCGGAGCCATCAGTGTCCGCATGAAGAAAGAGTCCCTCTTTACTTTCGCGAAGGAAGGTAATATCGACGCTGTTCCCCTATTGCAGAGCAACCCCTTCCTGAGCGACCTCATGAAGAAGCGCAATGAGTTGAATGCGGAATATAACGACCAGCTCAGCCAGTACGGTCCCAATTTCCCCAGAGTCCAGCGTCTCCAAGCCCAGGTCAAAGAGCTCGACGCCAACATTGGCAAGGAGAAGCAGAACGCTCTCAACGGCCTGGAAAGCGACTATCGCGAAGCTCGCCAGCTCGAAGCCCGCCTCGTCGACGAGCTCGACCAGCGTAAAGCAGAGGCCAACGCCATGGCCGAGAAGCTCGTCGAATACAACATTCTCAAACGCGAAGCCGAGTCTTACAAAACTCTCTATGACGGCCTGCTCACCAAACTCAAGGAAGCCAACATCGCCGTGGGCCTCAAGTCCACCAATATTCGTCTGGTCGATCCGGCCATGATTCCTTCCTCTCCCGCGCGTCCCGCCAAGACCCGCAATCTGGCCTTGGCCTTTCTGGTCGGCTTGGTCGGCGGCGTCGGCCTCGCTCTTCTACGCGAGTATCTCGACAATACCGTCAAGAGTCCCGATGACGTCGAAACGCTCTCCCGCTTGCCTTCCCTCGCTGTCGTCCCGCAATTCGCCGGCTCTAATGGCAACGGCAAACGTTCCCGGTTTCTCCACGGCGGACTCGCCGCCACCAACGGCCATGACAAGCGCATCGAGCTGGTCGCCCAGCACTTGCCCAAGTCGCAGATGTCCGAAGCCTTTCGCGCCTTGCGTACCTCTATCCTTCTTTCTCAGGCCGACCATCCTCCCCAGGTAATCCTGGTCACCAGCGCACTCCCTCGCGAAGGCAAGACCACTGCCGCCGCTAACCTGGCCGTCACCCTCGCGCAGCTCGGCGATAAGACCGTTCTCGTCGACGCCGACCTCCGCAAGCCCGGCGTGGGACGCTTGCTCAATCTCACCGGAGGCAAGTACGCGGGCTTGAGTTCTTACCTCGCCGGCGTTTCTTCGCTCGACTTGGTCACCGTTCCTCATCCCTCCATTCCCAATCTCGCTGCCATTCCCACCGGACCGCTTCCCCCGAACCCGGCCGACCTGCTTTCCTCGCATAAGCTGACCGAAGCCATCGCCGAGCTTCGCACCAAGTTCAAGTTCATCGTCATCGACTCGCCTCCCATCATGGCCGCCACCGATGCCGTAATCCTCTCCGTGCAGACCGACGGTGTTCTCCTCGTTGTCCGCAGCGGCGAAACGCCCAAGGAGGCTTTCACCCGCACTCGCGATCTCCTGGCCACCGTGAAGTGCCATGTCCTCGGCGTAGTTCTGAATGCGGTGGATTCCACCGCTCCGGACTATTACTATTCCTATCGCTATTATCCGTACTCGTACGGCTACGGTCCTCAGGAAGCTGCCGAGACCTCGCACGACGAATCTTCCGAGTCGCTCGCCGAGCACACTGCTTCCGCCCGCGATGACGATTCTCAGGCTCTTTAGGAGGCCATTTGCGTTACCTCATCACTGGCGGCGCCGGTTTTATCGGCTCCCATCTCGCTGAACGCCTCCTCGGTCGCGGCGATCATGTCGTCTTGCTCGACAACCTCTCCACCGGCAGCGTCGAGAATATTCGCCACCTCAAGTCTTCCGACCGCCTGCAATACCACCTCGACGGCATCGAGAACCGCCAGTTGCTGGCCGAACTTGTCGACGATGCCGACATCGTCGTTCACCTCGCCGCCGCCGTTGGCGTTAAGCTCATCGTCGAAAGCCCCGTTCGCACCATTGAAACCAACGTCAATGGCACGCAACTCATCCTCGAGGCTGCCTGTAAGAAGCGCAAACTCGTCGTTACCGCTTCCACCTCCGAGGTCTACGGCAAAAACACCAATGTTCCTTTTCATGAAGACGCGGACCTGGTTCTCGGCCCCACTACCAAGGGCCGCTGGAGTTATGCCGCCTCCAAAGCGCTCGACGAGTTTCTCGCGCTCTCCTACTGGAAAGAGAAAAGACTCCCCGTCATCGTGGTCCGCTTTTTCAACACCGTCGGCCCGCGCCAGACCGGCCGCTACGGCATGGTCCTTCCCAATTTCGTCAAGTCCGCCTTGGACAATAGCCCCATCAGCGTCTACGGCAACGGCAAGCAGTCTCGCTGCTTCTGCGATGTTCAGGACACCGTTGAAGCCGTGATCCGCTTGATGGACACCAGCAAATCCATCGGCGAGGTCGTCAACGTCGGTAACACCGAGGAGATCACCATCGAAAACTTGGCGGCCCGCGTGAAGCAGCGCACCGGCAGTTCCTCTCCCATCGAGTACATTCCCTACGATCAGGCCTACGAGCCGGGTTTTGAGGACATGATGCGCCGCGTCCCGGCCGTCGAAAAACTGGAAGCCTTGACCGGCTTTCGGCCGCGCACGCCGCTCAGCGAAATCATTGACCGCGTGGCTGCTTACTTTCTCCACAAGGCCGGTCCGGCCGCGGTCCAGAAGGCCGTCAGCGGCACCGTCGCCTGACACGGCCCTTTTTCGTGGCCGCGATATCGGCGCCGCAACTCCTGCACTTGCGTTACACTCCCAATATCATTTGAACGACTCCTGCGTGTGCCGGATGGGGCTGGCGCCGCGGTGCTGCTGTGCGTTTGCCGTTTCCTCCCCGAACATCCTTGGTCGTTGCCCGGACGGATATTTCTCGTGACGGACTCTCTCTCTCATCCCGCGCCTTCCTACTCTCCTGGGCGACTTCTCCTTTTTCTCTTTCTTCTTTCCTTGCCGCTCATTAATCCCTGGATTCGCGGCGACGGCGTCGGCTACTACGCCTTGGCCCGCGCTCCGCTCATCGAGCACAGCCTCGATTTCTCTCACGACTATCAGTACGCCAACGCCAGATTTCGCGGCGCTCGCGTCGACGAGCACGGCGAAGTTCGCCCCACCTTTCGCACTCCCACAGGCCATCTCGACAATCACTTCACCGTCGGCCCCGCCATCCTCTGGACTCCCTTCCTCCTCCTTGCCCATCTTTCCGTCCTCATCGCCCGCGCCTTCGGCTCTGCGGTTCCCGCCGACGGCTTCTCCGCCCCTTACCGCTTCGCCATGGCTTTCGCCACCGGACTCTACGGCTTCCTCGGCCTTCTTCTCTCTTTCCGCCTCGCGCGCAAATACGTCTCCGAGACCTGGGCGCTTCTCGCCACCATCGCCATTTGGTGGGCCAGCTCGCTTCCCGTTTACATGTACTTCAATCCCTCCTGGTCCCACGCTCATTCCGCTTTTGTCGTCGCCCTCTTTCTGTGGTATTGGCACGAAACGCGCCCCGCTCGCACTCTCTCGCAGTGGCTCCTTCTCGCCCTCATTGCCGGCCTCACGCTCAACGTCTACTACGCCAATGCCATGCTCCTCGCCGTTCTCGCCGGTGAAGCCTTCCCGCAGTATCGCGCCGCTTTCCGCCGCACTCCCGCCGTGCCCGCGCCCGCAACCACCCCGGCGCCTGCCCCGCCTTCTCTCGGCGCGCTCGTCCTCCGCCATTTCCTTTTCTGTGCCGTCGTTCTGGCCTCTCTGCTCCCCACTTTCCTCACCCGCACGATCATCTACGGCAGCCCTTTCGCCTCCGGCTACATTCCTCTCAGCCACTGGCTCTGGCGTTCCCCGGTCTTCTTCCAGGTCCTTTTCTCCTCCAACCACGGTCTCTTCGCTTGGACTCCCATCATCCTCCTTTCCTTCTTCGGCCTTCTCCTCTTTGCCCGCCGCCATCCTGCCGTCGGCTTTCCTTTTCTCGCGGCCGTTTTGGCTTTTTATCTCTTCATCTGCTGCTATCCGGACTGGGCCGGCATCTCCTCCTTCGGCAATCGCTTTTTCATCTCTCTCACGCCTTTGTTCATCCTCGGCCTCGCCGTTTTCCTCGACGCCCTCTCCCATCTTTTCCCCGCTCGTCGTACCGCCCTGCTCCTCTCCTCCGCTCTCCTCGCCTGCTTCATTCTTTGGAACCTCGCCTTCATGTTTCAGTGGGGCACTCATCTCGTCCCCGCCCGCGGCCCCATCGATTTCCCGCAAATGGCCCGCAATCAGTTCACCGTCGTCCCCAGCGCCATCTCCTCGCAACTCCGCGCCTACCTCTTCGGCCGCCACGATCTCATGCGCCAAATCGAAGATCGTGATCAACCGCAGCCCAAGCCTTCTCCCCCCCAGTATTGATTTTCCACACGCCCGCGCCTCCGCACCCTCCTCCCTCCGCCCTCGCGTTCTCTGGTAACCTTACCTGTGCTTATCTCTCTCTCTAGGACTCGCTAGCACTCGCTCGATGGCTTCCGTCTCTGCCACATCCTCGCCCGCCAATCTTCCGCTTCCCGCGGCCCCTGCTGTCGTACGCATCGAGCCTCCCCGCACCGCTTTCGAGCTGCGCCTCGGCGAACTCTGGCGTTACCGCGAACTCCTCTACTTCTTCGTCTGGCGCGACGTCAAAATCCGCTACGCCCAGACCGCCATCGGCGTCGTCTGGGTCGTTCTCCAGCCGCTTCTCACCATGCTTGTTTTCACTCTTTTCTTCGGACGCCTCGCCAAGCTCCCCTCCGCCGGCCTCCCCTATCCCATTTTCTATTTCGCCGCTCTCGTCCCCTGGACCTACTTCTCCACCGCTCTCCTCGCCACCACCAACGTCGTCGTAGACAATCAGCGCGTCATCACCAAAGTCTATTTCCCCCGCCTGGTTCTTCCTCTCTCCACCGTTCTTTCCGGACTCGTCGACTTCGCCATCGGCTTCTCCGTCCTCCTTATCTTCCTCGCCTTCTACCGCATGCCTCCCACTTTCGCCGCTCTCTGGCTTCCGCTTTTAATCCTGCTCGCCATTGCCACCGCTCTCGGCGTCGGCCTCTGGCTTGCCGCTCTCAACGCTCTCTATCGCGACGTCAAATACGTCACTCCTTTTCTCGTCCAGTTCTGGATGCTCGCTTCTCCCGTCGCCTACCCTTCCTCTCTCGTACCCGTCCGCTGGCGCTGGCTCTACGGCCTCAATCCCATGGCCGGCGTCATCGATGGTTTCCGCTGGGCTCTCACCGGTCACGGCACTCCTCCCGGACCTCTGCTCATCGCTTCCGCCGCCGCTGTCTTCCTCATCCTTCTCGGCGGCCTCCTCTTCTTCAATCGCATGGAGTCCTCCATTGCCGACCGTGTCTGACTCCGCCGCCATCGCTCCACCCATCATTTCGACCGCCGCGAGAAATCTCTCTTCCTCCGTTCCCTCCTCCGCCCGCATCCCTGAACTCGACGGCCTCCGCGGCCTCGCCATTCTCCTGGTCATCTTCTGCCATTACGTTGGCAACGCCGAACACGCCCAGCTCGGCTTCTGGCCTCACCGCATTCTCTCCGCTTTCACCGTCGGCTGGAGCGGCGTCGACCTCTTCTTCGTCCTCTCCGGGTTTCTCATCGGCGGCATTCTTCTCGACGTTCGCGCCGCCCCCCACTATTTCCGCGCCTTCTATATGCGCCGCGTCCACCGCATTCTTCCCATCTACTATCTCTGGACCCTGCTCTTCGCCGTCGTCGTCATCGCCGCCCTCACGCTCTTCCCCGGTCGCCTCCCCATCGCCCGCGCCGACCTCCTCCGCGTTCCCATCCAGCTGGCCTTTCTCCAGAACATTTTCATCGGCATGTCACCCTTCCCGTGGACCTGGTTCGTCGTCACCTGGTCTCTCGCCGTCGAAGAGCAGTTCTATCTGCTCGCCCCGCCTCTTTTTCGCTTCCTCTCTCTGCGCACCGTAGTCATCGTCCTCGCGGCTGCCGTCGTCATCGCCCCGCTTCTGCGTCTAATGTTCTTCCGTTATTGGGCGCCCTCCTCCTACCTCGCCGCCTTTCTCATGCCTTGCCGCGCGGACTCCCTCGCCTGCGGCATGCTTCTCGCCTTCGCCTGGCGCCAGCCCCGCTTTCACCAGTGGCTCCGCGAGCATCGCTCCGCTCTCCAACTCGCCGTCCTCGTCTTATTCCTCGGTATTGCCGCGCTTCTCTGGTGGCTCGTTCATCCCCTCAACATTGTCACCGTCACACTCGGCTACTCTTGGCTCGCTCTTTTCTATAGCACTCTCCTCGTCCTCGCCCTCTCCCATACCCAGAGCCGCCTCGCCGCCTTCTTGCGCCTCAAGCCCCTCGCCTGGCTCGGCGCCGTCTCCTACTGCGTCTACATCCTTCACGACGCCTTCAACTTCTTCGCCCACCGCCTCCTGCTCCACTCCTTGCCCCGCATCTACGACGCCCCCGGCATCGTCGTCACTCTCTTGGCCCTTGCCGCCACTCTTGCCGTCGCCGCCTTCTCCTGGCGCTTCTTCGAAAAGCCGCTCATCCGCCGCGGCCACTCCTATTCCTACTCCGAGCCCGCCCCATGACCTCGACCGTCATTCACGCCGAAGGTCTCTGCAAGCAGTACCGCCGTGGTTTGACCGCAGAGCCCGGCCTGCGCCACGCCCTGGATCGGCTGGTCCGTTCCCCGCTTTCCTTTCTTAAGCCCAAGCGCAGCGAATCCTTCTTCGCACTCAAAGACGTCTCCCTCGACGTCCGCCAAGGCGAAGTCCTCGGCCTCATCGGACGCAACGGCGCCGGCAAAACCACGCTCCTCAAGATACTCTCCCGCATCACTCGCCCCTCTTCCGGCTGGGCCGAAATTCGCGGACGCGTCGGCTCCCTCCTCGAAGTCGGCACCGGCTTCCATCCCGAGCTTACCGGCCGCGAAAATACTTTCCTCTCCGGCGCCATCCTCGGCATGGGCAAAGCCGAAATCACCCGCAAGTTCGACGAAATCGTCGCCTTCGCCGAACTCGAAAAGTTTATCGACACTCCCGTCAAGCACTACTCGAGCGGCATGTACGTCCGCCTCGCTTTTGCCGTCGCCGCCCATCTCGAGCCCGAAATCCTCCTCGTCGACGAAGTCCTCGCCGTCGGCGATATCAATTTCCAGAAAAAATGTCTCGGCAAAATGGGCGATGTCGCCCGCCAGGGCCGCACCATCGTCCTCGTCACCCACCAACTCAACCAGATCCGCCGCCTGTGCCACCGCGCCATCTGGATCGATGCCGGCTCCGTCCGCCTCGACGGCAATACCCACCAAGTCGCCGCCGCCTACGAATCCGAAATGTCCCGCGGTGCTGGCGCAGCAGACCAGCCCCGCGCCGGCAATACCAAAGCCCGCTTTCTCGGTTGGGAAATCGTGCCGTCCCACTTGGAAGATCCGGGCGAAAATCCCGCCGATCCCCCAGAAGACCGCTCGCATGTCCTCTCCACCACGGATCCCGTCACCATTAAGTTCACCATCGAAGTCCGCGAACCGGTCCGCGGCGCCCACCACGGCATCGCCCTTCGCAACGTCGACAATCTACTCATCTGGGCCTGGGCTGCCAACGATCTCAATCTGGACCCCGGCCTCCACGAACTCCGTTACCGCTTTCCCGCACTCCACGTCCGCCCCGGCCCGTACTCCTGGCAAGTCAGCCTCTATGAAGGCGAAACCCTCGTCGATAGTTGGAATTGTCTGCCGGAAATGCTCGTCGCCACCGAAACCTACCAGCACGAGCGCGACGAATGGAATGGTATCCTCAATGTTCCGTGCCAGTTCACTATTCAAGAGGCCGCTGACGTTGCCAAATAACACCGTCTTCGATCATCCCGATGCCCTGCAATTCGCCGAAGCTCGCCAGCGCGTTCTCCGCCCCGTCCTTGAGCATCTCCGCAACTCCCTCGGCATCAAATCCGCCGCCGACGTCGGCTGCGGCGTCGGCTACTTCTCCGAATTTCTCGCCACCCTCGGGTTTTCCGTCGTCGGTTTCGATGGCCGCTCCGACAATGTCCTGGAAGCCGCTAGCCGCTATCCCCAAATCCCCTTCGATCGTGCCAATGTCGAGGACGACTCCATACTGCACCGCGGCTCCTTCGATCTCGTTCTTTGTGTCGGCCTCCTCTATCATCTCGAAAATCCTCTGCGCGCCCTGCGCAACCTGGCTCGCGTCGCCACCCATGCTCTATTGATCGAAAGCTTCATCGTTCCCGGCCGCGGCACCGTCTTCCATCTTCGCGAAGAGCCCGTTCTCGATAACCAGAGTCTTACCTACATTTCCTTGTTCCCCAGCGAGTCCAGCATCGTCAAGTTCTGTTACCGTAGCGGCTTTGCTTTCCTCTACCGTTTCCATCCCTTGCCCGATCACCCCGATTTCCGCGATTCCGCCGCGCGCCGCCGCCACCGCACCATGCTCTTGGCTTCCAGAACTCGCTTGCATCTCCCCGGCCTCCAGTGGCTCCCTGAACCTCGCGACGCCTACGATCCCTGGGAAACCTCCCTCGGCAGAATCCACCGCTATTGGGTCTATGCGAAGTCCGTTGTCGCGCGAACCGCCGCTGGCAAGGCCTTCCGCTCCGCCAAGCGCGCCTTTGCGCGCGAGCGAATCGAGCGATGAGGGATAGTGTCTCGAAATGACTCAGCCCACCAGGCTGCTCAGTCCCAAAGCGTTGCGTATCGCTGTCTCCGATCCCAGGCGCGCCGTCCGCAAAATCCGCCACGAAATTCACAAGTTCCTTGAACCTTCCAATATCCGTAACCTGCGGCGCATGCTCGCTCTCCGCATCCGCAACGCCGCCTTGCGCAACAAACCCATCGCCGCAAACGTAGCCGGCCACACCTTGTGCCTCGTTCCCCAGGGCGCCGTCGCCGAAATCCTCTTCTCCGGCGAAGCCTATGAAATCGCGGAGCTCGCCTTCATCTCCCGCTTTCTCCGTCCACATTCCGTCTTTCTCGATGTCGGCGCAAACGTCGGCATTTTCTCCCTCTCCGCCTCCAAAGCCTTCCCCTCTTGCACCATCGTTGCTTTCGAACCAACCACCACAACGTTTCACCGGCTCTCCCAAAACATTTCCCTCAACCATGCCTCCAACGTCCAGCCCTTCCGCCTCGCTCTCAGCAACTCTTCCGGCACTGCTACTCTCAACCTCAACTCTAGCAGCAGAGACGGCCTCAACACTTTGGGCCATCCCTCCCATCCGGACTTTGCTCCTGCCGGCACCGAACTTGTTCCCATCATCACCCTTGACGAATTCCTCGCCTCCCACCGCCTCCCTCGTGTCGACCTCATGAAAGTCGACGCCGAAGGCGCCGAGCTTTTCATCTTCCAGGGGGCGGAAGAACTCTTGCGCCGCCCCGATGCCCCACTGATCCTCTATGAAGCCGTCCCCGCCAACACCCGTGCCTTCGATTACCATCCCGTCGAGATTTTCTGGCTCCTGGATCGCTGGGGCTTTTCCTTCTTTACCCTCGATTCCCAGACCGGCAAACTCGCCGTTCCTCCGGCCTCCCGAGCCTACGGCGCCATGATCGTTGCCGTAAAACGCTCGCACCCCGCATACTCCGCCATCGAGGCACTCCTTCCTTGAAGACCGCTCTTATCAAGCAGCGCTACGATGTCTTCGGCCCCTGGTCCGGTGTTCTTTGGAAAGACACTTCGCCCCAGAAGCTCCTCGAAGTCTGGCCCGTCAAGGCCGTCTACTGGGAGCTCACCTGCATTCTTCAGGCGGATTGGTACATCCTTCCTCCCATCATCAAAGGCGATTACGTCCGTGATATCGTCCGCCACCCCGGCCACACCCAGATCATCGAAAAACACACCTCCAATATTCTTCCCCTCGAGCAAATCCCGCTCTCGGACTATGACCTCGTAATCACCCTGGATCCCATCCTCCATCCTCCCGATCTCCCGCGCACCCTCTTCGCCTACTACGCCCAGGAACACTGGGACCGCCTCTATAAGGAATCCATGGTCAAGCCCCTTCCCGGCTATGATCTCTTTCTCGATCACATGCTCGATGCCCCCGCCGATCTCCGCCGCCTCCCGCAGTCCCTCGCTTTCCCCTACTTGTACGATCCTCAGTTCACTCGCTCCCAATTCTCTCCCCCTCGCCAGGATGTGCTTTGGGCGGACCATCGCGTCCTCTTCACTCTGGCAGGCCGCCATCCCGGAGAGCTCGCCTTTCCGGAAGCCGCTGCCGCCGCCAAGCGCCTCCAGAAAACCCTGGGCATTGATGTCCGCTGCCGCGCCATTCAGCACACCAAGCCCTGGGGCGTCTACGATCCCCCCTTGTGGAACGATTCCGCTCAGTATTTTCAGGAGCTCGCCCAGTGCAAGTATTATGTCGCCGTCGGCTCCATGGCCGGACCTGGTCAAGGCTTTGCCGAGGCTGCCGCACTCGGATGCCTCTGCATCGGCCAGACCGATCGCGCCTACCACCGTCTCCTCTGCCATCCCCGCTGCCTCTGCGGCGACATCGCGGAAATGCCCGCAAAACTCAGAGTCTTGCGCGCCTCTCCCGATCTCCAGCAGGAAGTCCTGGCCTTCCAGGATGCCGCTCTTCGCGAGCATTTTCTTCGCCGCCCTCTCGCGCTCCTCGAGCAAGCCCTGCAAGCCAAATCCACCAACAGTGTTCGCCACTCTGTTCCGGCCCAATCGAGATGACCAGCGAAACCACTACGTCGGTTGCCCGCACGTTACCACGCATCGCGCTGGTAACGCCGGTCCGCAACTCCGGCGCCCTAATCGAACAGTCCATCCAATCCGTCCTCTCGCAAAACTACCCCAATCTCGAATACTTCATCATCGACGGCGGTTCCACCGACGGCACCCTCGACATCATCCGTAAATACCAATCCCAACTCTCCGGCTGGATCTCCGAACCGGACAACGGCATGTACGACGCCCTCAACAAAGGTTTCGCCCGCACCTCCGGCGAAATCATGGGCTGGATCTCCGCCACCGATATGCTCCACCCCGGCGGCCTCGCCGTGGTCGGCTCCGTCTTTCGCGACCTCCCCCAAGTCGATTGGATCACCGGCCGAGCCACCACTTTCCATGAAGACGGCTCCATTCGCTCCGTCGATCTGCCCCCTCGCTGGTCCCGCCTCCGCTTCCTCGCTGGCGCCAATCGCTATATCCAGCAGGAATCCACCTTCTGGCGCCGCTCCCTCTGGCAAAAGGCCGGAGGCCATCTGGACGCTTCGCGCCGCATTGCCGCTGACTTCGAGCTCTGGGTCCGCTTCTTCCGCCATGCCCAGCTCTACCCCATCGATGCCCTCATCGGCGGCTTTCGCTTCCACGGTGATTCCATCGGCCTCCAGGGTCTGGACGCCTGCCACCAGGTCCACGACGAAGTCATCCACTCCGAACTCACCCACCTTCCCTACGGTGCCTTCCTCAAGCTCTTCCGCGCCACCTCCCGCCTCGCCGAACGCACCCCACTCCTCCGCCGCGCCTGGTCTCGCTTCGTCACCAACCCCCTCTACGGCCACCCCGCCCCAGACTGGCCCCCCATCATTCGCCAATCCCCCAACGCCACCTGGCACCTCGACCCCCGCTAACCTCCGCGCCATAACACTATAGAGGCCGTCCCTTTAGGGCGGCCGTCGAGACTTTTTTGCTGACGCTATCCACCAGGCACCGCGGTTGAAAAATACCCACCAACGTGTTCTAGTGAATTGCCTTATCCCGTATCCGAGAAAGGATCTCCCTCCATCGATGGCCCCGCACGGCCCAGTCCCAGACTTCCACCGCTTATATAGTCATCCCACCAGGCTGCAACGCCTGACCAATGGCCTCTTATCCCTCAATCTCAACGCACTGCGACTTTTGCTCCGTAACGGTCCGTCCGCCGCCCGAGACTTCGTTACACAGTCCTATCGCCTCTATTCCGGTTTCGGCATGCCTCACCCCTGGGAAAGACTCTCCTGGTGGCGCAATCGCGATGTCCCGGCCAAAGCGGTCGAAGAACTCTTCCCGGAGATTGACTTCACCCGCTCCGCCGAACTCCTCTTTCCCATGCCCCGCGACCTCGGCATTTCCACCCAGGAACTCAATATCCTCTGCAAAGTCGTCGGCCACTTCCAACCCAAAAAAGTCGTCGAATTTGGCACCGCCGAAGGCCGCACCACCGTCAATATCGCCAACCAGCTCCCCCACGACGGTGAAATCATCACTCTCGATTTCCCTCCCGTCCCCGGCCAGAACGAGGTCGGCTACTTCTACTGGCAGCAGCCCGCCAAATCCAAGATTAAGCAGGTCTTCTGCGGCGTCGATTCCTGGGACTCCCGGCCGCACCTGGCGTCCACCGACATCGTTTTTTGTGATGCCTGCGACCTTATGCCTGGCATGGCCGCCGAGGTCTTTCAGGCTTTCTCCGCCATCAAGCCCGGCGGCGTTATCTTCCGCCACGATTATGGCTCCGTCGTAGGCGTCACCCTCTTCTGGAACTGGCTAGCCACGCAACTACCCATCTTCAATATCCAAGGCACCACCCTCCTCTGCCTCCGCCTCGACCTTGCCGCCTATGCCAAAGCCCAGACTCTCCTCTCCCTTCCACTACTAAAAGACTCCGTCGTCTCTGTGTGAGAACCACCCGCTCCTGTAGCTCAGGCCCTTGTAGCTCAGGCCTTTAGGCCTGAGGCCTTTCCGCGCGACTGTAGAGACCGTCCTTTTAGGGCGGCCGGACTCACGCCTCCGGGGGTCGTCTTGGCGTAGTGGCCGATCTTTAGATCGGTCAGGCGTTCGCAGTCTCTTTAGGGGGTCGGACCTTCAGGTCCGACATTAGGACAGGGCAACAAAGGGCTTCAGCCCCTGAAGAAAGCCTCCCCTCCGCGCACCTATTCCCAAAACGGAACACACACCCACTCATTTTTTCCTTGACTTTATTGACATTTGTGCTATAATGGTGCTTCGGTAATCGGGGTCCTACCCTGCTTCTTATGTCGCGCCGCCAGGCTGTCCTTCTAACTTCCCTTCACTCCACCTCTAACTCCGCGCTCTTTGTACACTTTTGCAATACGAGAACGAAGCGCATCTCTTTTCTTTTCTTCGGCTTACGCACTGTGTACAAAAATACCGGGATGCCACCCCTTTTGCTACTCGCGCCCGCCTCTGCTGGCGCTGGCATCTTGCCGGCGCCTCCGGACCAGCCGCCCGCCGTGCCGGCTTCTCGCATTCTGCTGCAAAAGAGCGCAGCGCATCCCCTTATTTTTCAATCGCTTCCGCCCTCTTTGCAAAAACATAGGGGGTGTGCCAGCCTGTCCCCGCAATCCCCGCTAGCCAAGTCCAACTGTAGAGGCCGTCCTTTTAGGGCGGCCGGACCCAAGCTCAAAGGATACCGAGGAGCCAACCTCAGACAATACCGAGGGGCTTACCCACTTCCGCCAGCAAATCGGCAGCCCGCAGCAACTGTTCCCGTTTGTGCGTCGCGCTCACCATCGCCCGCAGCCGCGCTTTGCCTTCCGCCACGACCGGATAGCCCACCGCAGGAGCGTACACGCCGGCCTCGAACAGCTTCTTCGAAAACTCGAACGCCTTTGCCGCGTCCCCCACGTGGATCGGAATAATCGGCGTCTCGCTCACTTTGAACTGGAACCCGCGCTTCTTCAGTTCGCGCTTAAAGAACTTCGTATTCGCCCACAGCTTCTTAAGCAGCTTCTCGCCCTCCGGCGAATCCAGCAGCGCGAACGCCGCCTGGCACGCCCCCACCGTAGCCGGCGGATGCGATGTCGAAAACAAAAACGGCCGCGCCCGCAAATACAAAAAGTCGATCAAATCCCGCGACCCGCAGACGTACCCGCCCATCGCCCCAATCGCCTTGCTCAGTGTCCCCACCTGAATGTGCACCCGCCCGTGGCAATCAAAATGATCGATGGTCCCGCGCCCTCCGCGCCCCAGCACCCCGCTCGAGTGCGCGTCGTCCACCATCATGATGCAGTTGTATTTTTCGGCCAGGTCGCAGAGCTGCGGCAGCGGCGCAATATCGCCGTCCATCGAAAAAACGCCGTCGGTAATAATCAGCTTCTTGCCCGGAAAACTCGCATGCTCCTGCAGGATGCGCTCGCAATCCGCCACATCCTTGTGCTTGAACACCTTAATCGTCGCCCTGGAGAGCCGCGCCCCATCGATGATCGACGCATGATTCAGCTCATCCGAAATGATTAAGTCCTCTTTGCCCAGCACCGCCGAAACCGTTCCGGCATTCGCCGTGAAGCCGGACTGGAACACCACGCACGCTTCCACTTTCTTAAACGCCGCGATCTGCTCTTCCAGTTGCATGTGAATCTTCATCGTGCCGGCAATGGTGCGCACCGCACCGGCGCCAGCGCCGTAGCGCTTAACTGCGTCCAGCGCCGCTTTGCGCAACGCTTTGTGCGTGGTGAGGCCGAGATAATTGTTCGACGCCAGATTGATCACTTCTTTGCCGTCGATGATGCAGACCGGCTTGTTCTCGCCCTCGAGCACGCGCAGCCGCGGTGCCGTACCTTTCGCGCGCAACTCACTCAGTTGGTCGCTGATGTATTGCGTCGGATTTGGCTTGAGCGCCGGAGTGGCGGTTTCGGACATGGCATGGCTCCTGTCGTGAGCGTTCGCTGGGAACAACTATTCTGCTTCACCCGGCGTGCGCGGAGCAAACGGGGCGGGCCGAAAGGCGGTGCGCCACTTTAGCCGGTGTAGCGAGCAGAACGAACCCGGCAGGATTAACGGGACAACCCGTTCGGATAAAGCAAAATCTTGCCGGGCAGTCCACCCTGCAATTTTGCGAAAGCGTTTTCAAACTTCTCGAGCGGCTCGCGCTCGCCGAAGAGCGGCTCCAGATTCAGGCGTCCCGCTTTCAGCAGCGCGATCATCTTCACCCAAGTATCGTACATGCGGCGGCCGTAAATGCCTTGCACCGTGGCGCCTTTGAAGATGACGTCGTTGACCAAATCGAGCGGTACGTTTTCCGTCGGAATGCCGAGCAGCGAGGCGCGGCCGCCCGCACGCAAGGCTTTGAAGCCTTGCTGAATCGCGGTGGGATTTCCGCTCATCTCGAGCAGCACGTCGACGCCGGTTCCGCCGGTTTCTCCCAGAATTCTTTTCACGGCATCTTCCGCCTCGGGATTGATCACCACGTCGGCGCCCATTCTCTTCGCCATCGCGCGCCGCTGTTCGTTCGTTTCGGTGGCGAACACGGTCGAGCTGCCGCATGCCTGCGCGACCGCGATCGACATCAGCCCGATTGGCCCGCAACCGGTCACGAGCACGGTCTGTCCCGCAATCGCCCCGGCGAGCACCGTGTGCACCGCATTGCCCAGCGGATCGAGAATCGCGCCGTAATGCTCCGGAATACTGGGATCGAGCTTGATGATGTTGGACGCGGGGATTTTCACGAATTCGGCGAAGGCGCCGTCCTGATCGATGCCTATAATTTTCAGATTCTGGCAAATGTGCGCTTCGCCGAGCCGGCACTGGTGGCAATGCCCACAATTCACGTGCATCTCGGCACTGACGAAATCGCCGGGCCTGACGGCTGCGACTTCGTCGCCGACGCGTTCCACCACGCCGCAGAATTCATGGCCCAACGTCACAGGAGGCTTGATGCGTCCCTGCGACCAGCGGTCCCATCCATAAATATGCAAGTCCGTGCCGCAAATCGAGGCAGCTTTGACGCGTACCAACACGTCGGTCGGGCCGATGGACGGAATGTCGACGGAATCCAGCGCCAAGCCTTTCGCTGGCTGCGTTTTTCGGAGAGCTTTCATCTTCGCAGGCATCTGTATGTCATTCCTTGAGAGGCGCGCAAGAGTGCGATGGTAGCATACTGTACTTCGATGGCTGCTGCCGTGAGCTCGTCTCTCAAGCCCAGCCTCGCGACAATTCGCGAGGCACAGAAACTTCTGGCAACGTACTTTGGCGCGACGCGGCTTGTTGCTGCGCCGGGCCTTTCGCGACCGGGCGCTGAAGCTTATTTGAAGTTGGAATTTGAACTGCCCACCGGATCGTTCAAGCCGCGCGGTGCGATCTGGGGGCTGGCTGCCAATCTGCGCAAGCGGAGGATTGAAGAAGTAACCGCTTCGAGTACGGGAAATCATGGCGCGGCGGTGGCGTATGCGGCGAAATTGCTGGGTCTGCGCGCGACGATTTTCTTGCCGGCGAATCCGAATCCAGTGAAGCGAAAGAAGATTGCGGACCTTGGCGCCAAAATTGTCGAAGCGGGCGGAGCGGATCTGGCGCATGCGTTTGAGCAAGCGATGGAATATTCGGCTCGGCCGGGCGTTTATTTCTTGAATGACGCTACGGATGCCGATCTTCCCGCAGGCCCAGCGACAATTGGGCTGGAGATTCTTACGCAATTGCCGGAGACGCGGGCGATGTATGTGCCCATGGGAGATACGGCGCTGATTCGCGGCGTTGGCGCGGCAGTGCGGCAAATAAATCCAGAGGTCCGAATTATCGGGGCGCAAGCCGAGCGCGCGCCTTCGTATTTCTTGTCGTGGAAAGAGGGTCGCGCGATTCCGACGGAGACTTGCGATACCTGCGCGGATGGATTGGCTACGCGAACTCCGGAAGCAGAGAATGTTCGCGCGATTCGGGAATTGGTCGACGACGTGATCTTGATCAGCGAAGACGAAATGATCGGGGCGATTCGGCGCTTGCACGAGTTGCACGGAATCGTCGCCGAACCAGCTGGCGCGGCTGCTACCGCTGCATTTTTGAAACACTCTGCGGCGGCAGGGCCTGCGGTTTTGCTAGTGACCGGAGGGAATATAACCGATGCGGTTCGGGAGCGGGCAGGAATTGGCAAGGCGTAGGTGAGTTTTGTTTAGTGACGGAAAGAAAAAGAAAGACGGGCACGGCAATGCCGTGCCCCTTGTACGTCAAGACTGGGACGCGCTGAAGCGCGCCCCTACAGGGTGGACAAAGCTGCGGCGGAACGAACGGATTGGCACAAGGAGGACGAATGGCTGAATTGAAAACGAAGCAGACCGGGGCGTCGGTGGCTGCGTTCCTCGGTGCGATCAAGGATGCGCAAGTTCGCGAGGATTGCGAGGC
This sequence comes from Candidatus Dormiibacterota bacterium, assembly GCA_035601655.1. Classification (GTDB taxonomy): domain Bacteria; phylum Acidobacteriota; class Terriglobia; order Acidiferrales; family UBA7541; genus Acidiferrum. The sequence goes on along the minus strand of DATNNV010000034.1, from coordinate 50,650 downwards.
GATCGCAAGAATGATGGAGGCAGCGACGAAGTCGAAAGCGGAGATGTGGGGATCGAGTATCGTGGGGTTTGGGCGGCGAAAGCTGGTGTATCCGAGCGGGCGGGAACTGGATTGGATGGTGATCGGCTTCTCGCCGCGGAAGCAGAACATTACTTTGTACGTGTTGGGCGGTTTGGAGAAGCAGGGTGAGTTGCTGGCCAAATTGGGTGCGCACGCTTGCGCGAAATCTTGCCTCTATATCAAACGGCTCTCGGACGTGCATGTGCCGACACTGAAGAAGCTCATCCAGGTTTCGGCAAAGAAAAAAGCAAAGAGCGGAACTCCAGACGCCTAGTTACTTCACTTGCTCAACGAGGCCAATTTTTTCGAGGGCACGGAGATATTCGACCACGAGGTCGAGGGGGACGGGGCCGTATTCGGCGGAGACGGCGTCGCGGATTTCCTGGGCGTTGCGTTTGCCGTCGGCGAAGTTGAGGACTTCGTAGGCGTATTCTTCACCGGAGCCCGACAATCCTTCGTAGCTCAGCAGCTTCGGCTCGGCGATCCCGGCGGTTTTGGCGTGGTCGGTGAAGTAATCATATCCGAAGACCGCCAGGGGCCCTTTAACCGCCCTGTTTCGTTGAAAGAGCAGCAAGCCGGGTCCAGTGCCTTTTGCGGCTGGCGGAAGCTCCTTCGCTCCGCAGAATTCCGTGATGGCCTCGGACAGCGAATCTTCTGCTGCCGTTGAAACGCCCAGCAAAGTGCCGAGAGAGTGTGCCTCGCGAATGGTGTAGGTGACCTGTTGCCGAACGGAGTCGCCGTCAGCGTCTTCGCGTTCTTCGGACAAGCCAGCGGCTTGTGCAAATCTCCTGTTGGCTGAGGTAAATAAACGGGCGTACAGCGATGCGGAAACCTTCTTGGGTGGAGTTGCTAGGAAGTAGCCGGAGGCGGCGCCGATGAAGGCGGCGCGTTTTAGTTTGGTGGGGTCGATGTTGGCGGCGGTGTCGAAGTTGGTGTGGATGTAGCGGTCGGGCCAGTCGTTGAGGTAGATGGAGGGGATGGCGAAGGAAGAGTCCTGGTAGACGTCGTGGTCGCTGCCCATGGAGTAGGGGGAATATTCGGCGCGGAGTGGTTCCTTGCCGCCTTCGGGAGCGATCAGCGGGTATTCGGCTTTGCCGGTGGCGGCGAATTTATAGGATTGCTCGTTGGCGAATTCGGCGAAGGCCCAGGCTACGTCGTGGACGAAGCTGGGCAGGCTCATGGGGCCGCGTGTCACGTGGAACACTGCTTTGGTTTCGGGACCACCGCCGACCATGTCCATGTGAATGACGGCCTTGATGCGCTTGGCAAATTCTGGCTTGGCGTTGAGAAGCGTCAGCGTGCCTTCGATTTCCGGGGGCCAAATGAAGCGGATGGTGCGGGCGGGGAGGGCGAGTGCGCCGGTAGCGATGAGCTTTTGCAGGGTGCGGGCGACTTCGAGGATGGTGACGCAGCCGCTGGCGTTGTCGTTGGCACCGGGACGCTGATGATCGAGGTGACAGGAGAAGGCGATTTCTTCGTCTTTAAGCTTGGGATCGGCGCCGGGAATGGTGGCGGTGACGACTTCGTAGTTGCCGGGATGCTGTCCGGCTTCCACGTTTGCGTTCACGCGGAGCTGCTGCCCTCTAGCAAGCCGCTCACGAAGGTCGCGGGCCGTTTTCAGCGAAACCATGAATGCCCAGGTCTTGTTCGGTGAAAACGTCTCGAGGTGTCCCCAGCGGATCAAATTCTCGTCTTCGCCCCACCATGCCGTGTGTTGGTTCTGAGCGTAGCTGATGATGCCAAGCGCGCCAAACTTCCCGACTGCCAAGTCCTGCACGGCTCCCGGCTGCGCTGCCGCTAATACGACCTTACCCTTCACGTTCTTTCCAGAGTAGTCGCTCTCCTTCGTCCCTTCACCCACGTCCACCAGTACGGCGAGGGCGTACCTTGCGCTATCGCTGTCCTCTGCCAGCACGACCGGCTCCGCCTCGTAACTTTCGTGCAAGACGATTGGGCCTTCGGCGCAATCAGCGATGATATTTCGATTCTTCTCTGTCGGCGGGCAGCGTGCAATTCGCTGAAACTCCATGACGTCCAGGTCACCGACTTCGGCATCCCAGGCGGGACGGGAGCGTTGGGTGCCGTAGAAGATTTTGCCGTCGGCGGGGAATTGCAGGATGGCTACGTCGGTGAGGCCGTAGGCGCGGGCGCGTTCGGCGATGAGTTCGGCGGCGGCGTGAAAGCCTTGGGAGCCGCGCTGGCGGTGCTGGAGGGCGAGGCCTTCGAGGTTGCGCTTGGCGGTTTCGCCGCTGAGTTCGTTGGCCAGGGCGGCGACGTCCTTTTCGGGGAGCAACGGCGGTTTCTGTGCCGCGGCGGCTGCTCCTGCGAGAAAAGTCACCAGCGCTGCTGCAAGCGATTTGCGCATTGAGGCCTCCGGGATTGTGTTGCCGGCGCATTCTAGCGCGTATTGGGGAGTGGTGCCGACTTGGGCTTGCCTATGGCTGGCGTAGCATGCTGCCCCACTACAAGGGACGGGATCGAATCGCGGATGTGCCGCACCTACGGCGCTCTTTCCTTGGCGTGATTTTGCTTCCCCGCCCTTGCGGGCGGGGCTAACTTATGGCGCGCCTCCGGCGCTGGCTAGGTTCGAGGTTGCGACGTTGCGGCCCGTTGTGCTGCAAGGATCGGCGGAGGAACCCCTTGAGGCTCAGATAGACAAGCCCGGCGGCCCATACGGGCGCAGCATGCTGCGCCACTACAACGGAACTTTGAAATCCGCATAACAATTGCATTCTGCCTGATTATCAGATATTCTGATAATCGGGCGTCTCGCCCGGCGGAGGCGCTACATGGAATCGGCGAAGGTTGGCAAGCGCGGCGCGATTGTGGTTCCCGCCAAGTTGCGCAGGCGCTTCGGGCTGGAAGAAGGCTCTTTCGTTACGGCGGAAGCGCGCGAGGAAGGGATCTTGCTGCGTCCGGCGGTCATCGTGCCAATTGAGAGATACAGCGACGAACGCAAAGCGGAATTTCTGCTGTCGAATGCGACCGATGCGGCGGACTATCGGCGAGCGCGGGCGGCGGTGAAAAAGCTCGGACTTGATCCGGACAAGATTGTGCATCGCCGGCCGAGATAGGCTCGTCCTATGGACCGGCTGTTTCTCGACGCCAACGTGCTATTTTCGGCAGCGTACCGGAGTGACGCCGGCTTAAGGAAACTCTGGAGCCATGCCAACGCGGAGCTTTGCACGTCTCGTTATGCGCTAGAAGAAGCGCGGTTCAACCTTTCCGAAGAGACGCAACGCCGGAGGCTGACGAAGCTGGCCATGAACTTGCGATTCTTCGAAGCTGTGCCTCGTGAACTGCCGACGGGAATCAGACTGCCAGAGAAGGATGTTCCGATTCTGCTGGCGGCCATGCAAGCGCAAGCCACGCACCTCATCACCGGCGATGTTCACCATTTCGGGGCATACTTCGGGAAGCATGTAGCGGGAGTGTTGATTTCTTCGCCCGGAGAATATCTTCGCAAAATTTAACAGCCGCTAAGGAAGGCTCAATTCCCTATCTCTGATGTGGGTGGCTTGCTACAATCCCGCACTTGCAGGGGGGCGAATGAGCGTGGAAGGCAGGCTGCGGGAAATTGTGGATGGGTTTGAGCGGCCGTTCTGGATTGCGAACATATCGGAGCTGTTTGAACGTGTTTCGTATTACGGCGTGCAGGCGGTTCTGGCCATCTATCTCCACGAGGTTCTGAGATTCTCGGACACGGAGGCGGGGGATCTGATCGGCTATTTTGGCCTCATCGTATGGTTCCTTCCGATCCTCGGCGGGAGCCTGGCGGATCGATTTGGATTCCGGCGCTCTTTGGCATTCGCGTATTTGATTCTGGCGCTGGGATATTTCTTGCTGGGGTCACTGGGCGCTCCGTGGATGGCGCCGGTGCGGGCCGCTTTGCCATTGTCCTGGCTGGTGCGGTTCGTTCTTTTGATTCCGGCGATGGGGCCGGCAATCGTGAAACCATGCGTGGTGGGAACCACGGCACGCGCTTCGCGGGAGAGCGTGCGGTCTCTGGGCTATTCCATCTACTACACGCTGGTGAACGTCGGGGGCATGCTGGGGCCGATTGTGGCGTTCCTGGTGCGACGATCGATTGGAATGGAGAACGTATTCCGAGTCTGCGCGGTGAGCGTGCTGCTGATGTTTTTCGGAGTGATGTTTTTCTACCGTGAACCGTCGCGCGCGGGCGAGCAGAAAGTCGCCAGCGTGGGAGAAGCATTAAAGAACATGCTGACGGTGGTCGGCAACTTGCGATTCATGCTGTTTCTTGTGATTTTCTCGAGCTTCTGGGTTGTTTTCTGGCAAGAGTTCATTTCCCTGCCGCTGTACATCCGGGGATACATAAACCCGAATTCAGACGCGGACTTGCTACTCACGTTCGGCCCATTGGCAGTGATTCTGTTTCAGATTCTAGTAAGTTATCTGACGCGGGGAATCAAAACGTTCCCGGCGATGACGGCAGGGCTGCTGATTACGAGTCTAGCGTGGATCATTCTGGCGGTGAACAACCTGGCGTGGCAAATCAGCACGACTTTGCATCTGGGCTCTTTTGCAATCGAGATTAGAGGATTGCCGGTCATGGCCGCGGTTACGCTGTTTGTCGTCGCGATCGGGGAGATGATCCAGTCACCGCGCTACTACGAATACATTTCACGGCTGGCACCGGCGGGGCAACAAGGCACGTACATGGGTTACGCGTTTCTTCCAATTGGAATAGGGTTCTTTATCGCCGGAGCTATCGGGGGCCGGCTGCTGCATTACTTCGGTGACGTCCTGCACAAGCCGAACCAGATGTGGTGGGTGATCAGCGGGGTAGGGGTATTCGGGACACTGCTGATGATTGTCTATGACCGTATCGTGAAGCCCGTGACGCAAGAGCAGCGCGGAGGATGATCGATTGTCGTTTGGGCGAGAGGTTTAGTTGACGAGGCGGCGGAGGGAATCGAGGGCCTGGCGAGCTAGGGAGTAGCGGGGCTCGATTTGCAGGGAGTCCTGGAAGGCGCGCGTGGCTTGGGCGTACATTTCTTTGGCGAGATAGGCGCGGCCTAGATTGTAATGCGGAAAGTGACGGGGCTCGTAGCGGCGAGCGCCTACGGCTTCCTGAAGCCAGGGGATGGCTTCGTCGTAGCGGCCAAGTTCGATGAGGTAGGCGCCGATATCGTTGTAGGGATTGCCGAAATCAGGATCGAGTTCGATGGCGCGTTTGCATGCGGAGATGGCGTCTTCGATGCGGCCCTGGAAATGATAGGTCCAGCCCAGAAAAGTGTGCGCTTCGGCAGTGGGATGGAGCTCGAGGGAAGAAAGATAGAGCTCTTCGGCGCGTTCGTAATCTCCTTCCATCTGAGCTTGATAAGCGTCTTGCAACACTTCCCAAGCTCGCGTCATGGTCTCCTGGCTCATATGCATGACTTGTAGCACCGGGGATGGGTGGCGTCAAAAGTACTAAGGTTCTGGACGTGCGTTTAGTGAACCTGTCCTTTGTGCCGGGTGCGCCAGGGTGCGGCGGAGTGCTACGGAGTTGCGCACGACGGCGAGTGGAAATTGCGAAGGTAAACGGCGAGAATGGGAAGGTTTGCTGAAAAGAAAAATCGAGGGGGAGATTGTGAAGCGAAACGTTTTGTTGCTGGGGATAGCGACGTTGGCGTGTGCTGCGGTGATGGTGGCGCAGGATCCGCCGGCGAAAAAGTCTGCGTCGAATGGCGGGAGTAAAGGAGGCGGCGCGGCGGCGGCGCGGGGCAAGGACGTGTTCGAGAAAAAATGCGCGATCTGCCACTATGCGGACAGCGACGCGAAGAAGATCGGGCCGGGACTGAAGGGGCTGGCGAAGCGCGGGACGTTCAGCGTAAACAACAATAAGGTGACGGACGAGAATCTGAAGACGTGGATTGAAAACGGGGATTCGCTGATGCCGCCGTTTAAGGATGTGCTGGAAGCGGCGCAGATCAAGGATGTGATCGCGTACGTGAAGACGCTGTAAGCAGCGGAGTGTGGAGTGCGGGCGGTCTGCGCGGAAAATCGCGCGCAAAGAGAGAAGCCCCCGGGAGCTTGACTGCGCAAGCCGCCGAGGGCCTAAAAACTGAGCTGGGTGCTGCGTTTACTTGAGGATGGAGTCTTTGAACGCCTTAGCCGCACGCAGGCGGACCACGGTCTTGGCCTTGATCTTGATGGCCTCACCGGTTTGCGGATTGCGGCCCATGCGGGCCTTGCGGTGCGCTTTCACGGCGCGGCCGATATTGGGAATGACGAACTTGCCCGCGGCGCCTTTGCACTCTTTTACGGCGAGCTTGAAGAGTTCTTCGAAAAACAGTGCAGCGGTTTTCTTGGGCGTACCGCACTTTTCAGCCATGTGCGACACGATCTTGCTCTTGCTCAAAGGCTTGGCCATCTAGATTGCTCCTCCTCAGTTTTCTTTCCACTCCAATCGAAATCGGAGCAGGCCGCGGGCGTTTACCCCCTGTTTTGCTTGGAAAAATGCTCGGGCCGGAAGCGACTATAGCCAAGCCAGTAACAGAACGCAAGGCAAAACGGCGAAAAACAAGGAAAAAACGCCGCTTTCTTCGCGGGAGCGGTGGAAAACCCGCTAAAAATGGCCCTGTGGAGGCCATGGCCTGCCGCGGGAGGAGGATTTTGGGTCCGGGCGCACGGCGGCTGCTAGCAGCTGGGAAAGGACGCTCGGAGTTGACGCCTCGGTGTGCCCCCTGTGAAGCTGGAATGCGGGCTACAGCGTTGCCAGGTCGGCGTAGAAATGGGCGATGGCTTTGATGCCGCCGAAATAGTTTTCCAGGGCGATGTGCTCGTCGGGAGCGTGGGCATTTTCGTCGGGCAGGCCGAAGCCGATCAGCACACAGGGGACTTTGAAGGTATCGTGCATTTGCGTGACGAAGGGAATAGAGCCGCCTTCGCGGATGAAAACGGCGCGTTTGCCGAAACCTTTTTCGAGAGCGGCTTGCGCTTTCTGGAAAATGGGGGCGTGATACGGCGCCACCCAGGGTTTGCCGCTGCTGAGTACGTCGAATTTGCAATGCACGGATTTGGGAAGCAGCTTACGGACTTGTTTTTCCACGAGCTTGGCGATTTTGTGGGGGTCCTGGTTGGGGACGAGGCGGGTGGAGAATTTGGCGAAGGCTTTTGAGGGAATGACGGTTTTGGCGCCTTCGCCGATGTATCCGCCCCAGATGCCGTTGATCTCGAGAGTGGGGCGCGTCCACAGGCGCTCGACGATGGTGAAGCCTTTTTCGCCGTCGTAGCCGGGAGCACCGACGGCTTTCTCGAAATCTTTTTTCTTCCAGGGAAGGGAATTCAGGGCTTTGCGCTCTGCGGCGGAGACTTTGGCGACGTTGTCGTAGAAGCCGGGAACGGTAACACGGAAGTTTTTGTCGTGGAGCTTGGCGAAGAGTTCGCTGAGGATGGTGAGCGGATTGGGAACCGCGCCGCCATAGACGCCGGAGTGCAGATCGCGAATGGGGCCGGTGAGTTCGATCTGGTAGTAGTTGAGGCCGCGGAGACCGTAGGTGATGGAAGGAACACCCTTGGCGAGCATGGAGGTATCGGAAACGAGGAGCGCGTCGGCTTGGAGTTTTTCTTTGTGAGATTGCACGTAGTTCCAGAGGCTGACGGAACCGACTTCTTCTTCGCCTTCGATGAGCACTTTGATGTTGACGGGAAATTTTCCGTGGAGTTTGTGCAGAGACTCGAGGGCTTTCAGATGAATGTGCACCTGGCCTTTGTCGTCGGCGGTGCCGCGGCCGAAGAGATTGCCATCGCGGACGGCGGGCTGGAAGGGGGGAGAGGTCCAGAGTTCGAGAGGCTCGGGAGGCTGCACGTCGTAATGGCCGTAGAAGAGGATGGTGGGTTTACCGGGAGCTTCGAGAGATTCGGCGTAGACCAGCGGGTGCAGGCTGGTGGGCACGATTTCAACCGATTTGAAGCCAGCAGTGCGGAGATGGTCCGCGACCCATCGGGCGCCGCGCTCGATGTCGGGCTTGTGCTCGGTCTTGGCGCTGATGCTGGGAATGCGCAGGAAGTCGCACAGCTCCGCGAGATGCTGATCGCGGCTACCTTCGATAAATTCAGCAAGGTTCATAAGAGGCCCTCAAGCGGTATGAGTCCTTCCAAGATAAACAAAGATAAAAACGTCGAACTGGAACGAATTGTTTCGTGCGGAGCGCGAGTCTATCGATTCGAAGAAGCGCAGCCTTGGACAATTGTATGACTGGCTCCGTTTCGACACAAGCAAGCGCGGGGTGACTAAAGGTGCTGCGACGAACTCAGCACCGGGCAACCAAAGGAAGTACCGCCGGCCGGGCTGGAAAGTTTCCGCCCGGAAGGCATTTGTGCAGGATTCGGGCTAATAATGGCGATGGCCCGGGATAACGTTCGAGGAGGCGCCTGCGTCCATAGAGGATAGATAAGGTAGACGACTCCGGGGGGACGGAAGGAGCGAACCATGAAGCGCAGAGACTTTGTCCGGCATGCGGCTTTCGGCACGGGGGCAGCGTGGATTGGCGCACGTCCGTTTCTGGGACGAGCGCTGGCTCTTCCGGAACTCTCTCGAAAGTTCAGCGCGGCAGACACGGTAACGCTCGGCAAAACGGGGATTCAGACGAGCCGGCTGGCGATGGGAACCGGAACTGTGGGCGTCGGGCATCACTCGCATCAGAGTGACTTAGGCGTGAAGGGCCTCTCGGAACTGCTCTTGAATGGATACGACCACGGCTTGCGCTTTTTTGATGCGGCGGATTCCTACGGAAGCCATCCGCACGTGGCGGAAGCGCTGAAGCATGTGCAGCGGGAAAAAGTGACGGTGCTGACGAAGACGTGGGCGCGGGATGCGGCGGCGGCGCGCGCGGACCTGGACCGCTTCCGGCGGGAGCTCGGAGTCGAGCATATCGATGTGTGCCTGATGCATTGTTTGACGGAAGGGGATTGGACACAGCGGTATCGCGGGGTGATGGACATTTTGTCCGAGGCCAAGCAGAAAGGGATTATCCGCGCGCATGGATGCTCGTGCCACAGCATCGAGGCATTGCGGGCGGCGGCGCGATCGCCGTGGGTGGAAGTCGATCTGGTGCGCATCAATCCGATCGGATCGCATATGGACGCGGATCCGGAAACGGTGGTTGGTGTGCTGAAGGAAATGCGGGCGGCGAACAAGGGTATTGTGGGGATGAAGATTCTTGGCGAGGGCGCCCTGCGAAACCGGCAGGATGATGCGCTGAAATATGCGCTAGGGCTGAACCTGCTGGACGCGTTTACGATTGGCGCGGAGAGCAAAGCGGAGCAGGAAGACCTGCTGCGGCGCATCGCGGCGGCCGCTTGAGACCTGTCCGTTAGTCCGGGTTACGCTTCCGGAACTCAGAGCGGTGCGGCGATTGACGCTTGTGCGGGGCCATCCGAAGATGGCTGTATGAGCGATTTGAGCCAGGTGTTACAGGCCTCGCCGCGCAGAAGCAGCCGCGTGTTCCACCGGATGCGGGTGCAGGCAGCGGGCCGCGGCCACAATAAGCGAAAATTCAAGGAAGTGTGCGAAACCGTGGTGGTGAATGCGCACGGCGGATTATTGATGCTCAAGCACGAAATCGACAACGGCGAAATGATTGTGCTGACGCATCCCGAAACGCTGGAAGAACAGGAATGCCGAGTGGTGTATCTCGGAGAACCCTGCGACAAGGGCCAGCGCGTGGGCGTGGAGTTTCTGACGCCGGCGCCGTATTTTTGGGGCCTCGACTTCAGCGACGCTCCGGCTGTTAACTAACGCGCGCAGCGGCTACTGGTACCGGCGCCTGCTTTCCCCGCTTGATCAGCCAATCCCCTAAACGCCACAGCAGAAGAATAACGACGAGCGCGCCGTAGAAGAGCGGCTTGCGCACGTCGGACTTGACCAGCCAATAGTAGTGAATCACGCCGCAGACCGCCGAGACGTATACCGCGCGATGCAGCGCTTGCCAACGTTTGCCGCCGAGACGCCGGATCCAGCCAGCGGTCGAAGTGAGAGCCAGCGGAATCAGCAGCACAAATCCCAGGAAGCCGACGGTGATGAATCTGCGTTTCGCGACGTCTTGCCACATGCCGGCAAGATGGAAAGATTGATCGGGACCGATGTAAGTGAAGAAGTGCAAGCAGACGTAGAAGAAAGCGAAGAGGCCGAACATGCGGCGAAAGCGGATGAGCTCGGGAAGATGAAGCAGTTTGCGCAGCGGCGTGATGGAAAGGGTGAAAACGAGAAAACGCAACGTCCAATCGCCGGTGGCATGCTGGAGGAATTCGACGGGATTGGCGCCGAGGCGGCCGTGCAGCGCGCGTTCGACCAGCGCAAGGAACGGCACGAGGCAGAGGACAAAGACGCAGGCTTTCGCCCACTTGCTGAACAGGAGAGCGCGCACGCAGAGAACTCGCGTCAGTGATACTGCTTGAGGTCCATGCCGTTGTAAAGGCTGGCGACCTGATCGCCGTAACCGTTGAACATCAGCGTATCGCGCCGAAAGATGTCGCCCAGGCGGCGCTCGGAAGCCTGGCTCCAGCGCGGGTGATCGACCTTTGGGTTCACATTCGAGTAGAAACCATACTCGTCCGAAGAGTAGCGGTTCCAGGTGGTGGGCGGCTCTTTTTGCTGGAAGCGGATTTTTACCAGCGACTTGATGCTCTTGTATCCATATTTCCAGGGAACGACCATGCGCACCGGAGCGCCGTCCTGATTCGGAAGGGTCTCGCCGTACATGCCGACACACAGCAAAGTCAGGGGATGCATGGCTTCGTCCAGGCGCAAGCCTTCGACGTACGGGAAATCGATGCCGCCGTACTTGGCTTCGGGCATTTGGCTGGGGTCGTAAAGAGTCTGAAAGGCGACGTACTGCGCCTTGGAAGTAGGCTCGACAAGTTTGGCAAGCGTGCTGAAAGAAAAACCGATCCACGGCACTACAATCGACCAGCGTTCGACACAGCGGTGGCGGTAGATGCGTTCTTCCAGTGGCGCGAGCTTGAGGATTTCGTCCATGGTGAACTTGCGCGGCTTGGCGACTTCGCCCTCGACGGAAACGCTCCACGGCGAGGTGCGGAAGTTCTGCGACTTTTTCGCGGGATCGCCTTTGTCGGTGCCGAACTCGTAGAAATTGTTGTAGTGCGTGACGTCGTCGTAGGAAGTGAGCTTTTCCGTGGTGCTGAAGGGACTTTTCGCCAGACCGGTGAGCTTGCTGGTCGCCAATACGTGCTGCGCAGGGAACGCCAGGCTCGACAGAATCTTGCCGCCGGCCACCGCCGCGCCGGCGATACCCATGGCGCGCAGGATTTGCCGGCGATTGAAATAAACCGACTTCGGAGTCACATCCGCATAAGTCAGTTCCGCTTTACGTCGAATCAGCATGTCCAACCCTCGCTTTACTTTCGTACCGCTCCGGTAACTATGGTACGGCAGTTGCCAGTATTTGGATGCGCAAAGCGCGATATCTGTCGGTCAGCGATCAATGAAAGGCGAAGCCTAGAACCGGGGTGAATTGCGTTAGAATTAGAAACGGAGGAGTGGGTGAGCGGTTGAAACCGGCGGTCTTGAAAACCGTTAGGCCCGAAAGGGTCTCGGGGGTTCGAATCCCTCCTCCTCCGCCAGTTCCGCGCCTCCCAAAATACGCGTGCAAATCACATTTCTTGCTGGCACCACTTCGGTTATCGTTAGGCCATAACGAATTAGCGCGTTTCCCGCGAACGCCCGCCCCGCGGATACACTAGAAAAGATGGGGTCCATGTCGGCTTCTCGCAAGATTGCCTGGATGACCGGGGCGGCGGTCCTGTTGCTTGCGGCGTATGCGGCCGTTTCCCTCTGGCTGACGCACACCGGAAGACGGGAAGCGCTGACGACGTTCGGCAACCTCGTGCAATGTTTCGTGCCGCTGCTCGCCAACGCCGGGCTGCTGGCCAATGCCGGCACGCCGCACTGGCGGAGAAATCTTTTCTGGATGCTGCTGGCCATGAGCTGCACGCTCTGGATGATCGGCCAGTTCGAGTGGACGTACTACGAAGTTTACAAGCACGCGGCCCTTCCGAATCCCTATCCCGGGGACATGGTGTTCTTCCTGCGCGGCATTCCGCTGGTCGCGGCGCTGGCGCTGCGACCGCACCGCAATCTCGGCGATACCCGCATGCGCTTTGGCTATCTGGATTTTGTTTTGCTGATGACGTGGTGGACCTACTTGTACGTGTTCATCGTGCTGCCGTGGGTGTACGCCACGCCCAACACCGCGGAATATAACGTCACTTATAACATCGTGACGAACGTCGGAAATCTCGTGGTGGTCCTGGGTTTTGGCGCGGCGTGGCTGCAGTCCAAGGGCGCATGGCGCGTCGTGTACGCCAACTTGCTGTGCGCGACGGTTCTGTACACGCTGACCTCCGTAACTGTCAACGTCCTGTCCGACAGCAACGAGTACTACACTGGCAGCCTCTATGACCTCGGCCTGCTGGGCGCTTTTCTGTGGTATGCGCTGGCGGGCATCGTCGCGTATCAGAACCGCGCGAAGCTCGAAGCTCCCAGCGAATTGACCTACGACGCGGACGAGCCCAGAAACGGAGAAGCTGTCTGGGCCACACGTCTGGCGATGGCTGCGGTGCTTTCCCTCCCGCTCTTCGCGATTTACACGCTGCGCTTCGGCCATCCCACTCCCGCGGTGCGTGATTTTCGCCTGATGACCACGCTGATCGCCTCCGTTCCCTTGGCGCTGCTGGTTTTCTTGCGCTCGCACCTGGCCGATGCTGACCGCTCGCGCCTGCTGGCGCAGTCCGAGCAATCGGTTGAGAACTTGAAGCGTCTGCAGGCGCAGTTGGTGCAATCGGAAAAGCTGGTCTCGCTCGGCCAGTTGGCGGCGGGCGCGGCGCACGAGATCAACAATCCGCTGGCGGCGATTCTCGGCTACTCCGATTTGCTTGCCGATGACGCCACGCTGCCGGAAAAGGCGCGCACCACGGCGGCAAAAATCCGCGATCAGGCTCGGCGCACCAAGACGCTCGTCGGTAACCTCTTGAGTTTTGCGCGCCAAGTCCCGCCCGAGCGCACGCTTCTGGACATCAACACCGTGGTCACCAACGCCATGCAATTGCGCGCGCTCGATCTGCGCTCTGGCGCCACGCGCATCGACCTGCAGCTCGAGTCTGTTCTACCCGGCGTGCGCGGCGACGGCAATCAGCTGATGCAGGTCTTCTTCAACATCATCAGCAACGGCGTGGACGCGATGGAAGTAACCGGCGGCGGTGTGCTCACTGTCAAGACGCTGCGCGACCGCGGCAACGTCGTCGTGCTCTTCTCGGACACCGGGCCCGGCGTCAAGGAACCATCTCGCGTCTTCGATCCTTTCTACACTACCAAACCGGTGGGCAAAGGTACCGGTCTGGGCTTGAGCATCTGCTTCGGAATCGTTCAGGAGCACGCCGGCAAAATACTGTGCTACAACCGCCAGGAAGGCGGCGCGGTGTTTCGCGTCGAATTGCCCGCGGTGCTTGCGGCGTTGCCCACTCGCGAATTTCAACTCACGGGCACCTCCACAAATCCGCCGAAGTCCTCGTGAAGTTGCGCGAAAGATTCGGCCGCTCGGCGGCGTACTCCTTATAGATTCATGGACTCGTGCTAGAGTTTGTTCCACTTTAGAGACTGCCGGACTTGGAGTAGTGATAGTGATGCCGGAAACCGCGATTCTTACGGAAAAGCTGACGCGCCGCTTCGGCAACTTGACCGCCGTCGATGGCGTGGATTTGCAGGTCGCGGCAGGCCAATTCTTCGGCTTCCTCGGCCCCAACGGCGCCGGAAAATCCACGACCATCAAAATGCTGACCGGCCTGCTGGCTCCGACTTCCGGCCGCATGAATCTTCTCGGCGTAGATTTCGCCTCGAATCCCGTCGACGTGAAACGCCAGATCGGCGTCGTTCCCGAGGGCATGGGTCTCTTCGAGCGTTTGACCGGGACGGAGTATCTGCATTTTGTGGGACAGATGTACGGTCTCGACCGCGCTACCACCCGGCAGCGCTCCGAAGAGCTGCTGGAATTTATGCAGCTCGCCGACCGCCCGAAAACTCTCATCGCCGATTATTCCCACGGCATGCAAAAGAAGCTGGCGCTGGCTGCCGCAGTGATTCACGGGCCGCGCATCCTTTTTCTCGACGAGCCGTTCGAAGGAGTGGATGCCCTGGCCGCCGGCGCTCTCAAGGCGCTGCTGGGCCGCATGACCGAGCGCGGCGCGACCATCTTTCTCACTTCGCACGTTCTCGAAATCGTCGAGCGCTTGTGCAGCCACGTGGCCATCATTCACAAAGGGCGGCTCGTTGCGCAAGGCTCGCTCGAAGAGTTGCGCCGCGGCGTTCCGGGTGAAGCGGGCACGCAAACGCTCGAAGCGATTTTTCTCTCCATCATCGGACAGGACGGCACCGAACGCCCGCAGCTCGAGGAACTCACGTGGCTGACGTAGGGCCTCGCACCAGCATATTGACGCAGATCAAGCTGGTCGCCAGACTGCGCTGGCGTATCCTGCGCAACAATCTGCGCCGCAAAAACAATCGTCTCGACCTCATTGGCTTGATTTTCGCCGGAGCTTTCGCTTCCATCCTTGTCGTCGGACTCAGCGTGGCTTTTTACGCCGGCGGCTATTCGTTTGTTTCGCAGGGGCGCGCCTCTTGGATCGCTCTTTTGTTCTGGGCCATTTTTCTGTTCTGGCAGGTATTCCCGGTGTTCGTGGCCGGTTTTGGTTCGAGCTTTGAGTTCCGCACACTGCTGCGTTTTCCCCTTCGTCTGAGCACTTTCTATGTGATCGGCCTGGCGTACGGCCTTGCCGACTTCTCCGCAGTTGCCGCGATCTGCTGGCTGCTTTCGATGGCCGCTGGCGCGACTGTGGCGCAACCAGGCGTGTTGCCGGTCATGCTGCTGATCGTTCCCGCGTTCACCGTTTTTAACGTGACCCTCGAACGGCTCCTTGGTTCCTGGTTCGAGCGCTTGTTTGCGCGCCGCCGCACCCGCGAGATCTTCCTCGCATTGTTCGTGCTCAGCGCGGTTTCCTTACAATTCCTCAGCCCTTTCCTGCAGCGCTATGGAAAATCGCTGCAGCCCGTGCTCTCGCGGCTTTGGCCTTATTTGTCGGTTTTCCCGCCCTCGTTGGCGGGCCGCGCCGTTGCGGATGCAGCGCACCAGGATCTCGGCGGCGCGCTTGTTTCTCTCTTGGGCCTGCTCGTTTACGTCGTGATTTTCAGCGGGCTGCTCTGGCAGCGCTTCGCCGTTCAATATCGCGGCGAAGAACTCAGCGAGACATCCGCTCCGGCGAGGCCGGCCAAGCGTGCAGACGCGGCTGCCTCTTCCGCCGAACGCGGCGACGCGCTGGGTGTCCTGGCGCCGCAAATCGCTGCCGTAGTACGCAAGGAATTCCGCTATCTCACGCGCAACGGCTTCGCCTTCATCACTCTGCTCATGCCGCCATTGCTGGTCTTGCTTTTCAGCTCGCAGTTCGGCGGCAAACATCCCACCCTCTCGCACCGCGGCATCTCTCCAGAAATGTTCTTTCCCGGAATGATGGCCTACCTCGTCCTGATTCTTTTGGCTCCCGCTTACAATTGCTTTGCCTTTGAAGGCCGCGGCATTCAAACCTACTTCATGTCGCCAGTCCGCTTCCGCAATGTATTTCTCGGAAAGAATTTGCTGCTGGTCGCAATCCTGGCCCTCGAAATTACACTCGCGATCGTCGTATTCGCTTTGCGGGTTGGCCTGCCCGCTCCGCCAAGATTTCTTGCGACGCTGGCAGCCATCGTTTTTGTCGTGGTAGGCCAGCTCTCGATTGCCAACTGGTCTTCGCTGAGCTTTCCGCGCAAGCTCGAGTTCGGCCAGATGCGCAATCAACGCCAATCCGGCATGGCGGTTCTGCTGGCCTTCGGCGTCCAGATTGTTCTCGGCGGCATCAGCACGCTGATTCTTTTCGCCGGCAAATGGACCGGCAACGCGTGGCTCCCGGCCGAAGCCTTCATCTTTCTGGCAGCCGCCGCGATTGCCGGCTATGTTGCGGCGCTCGATCCGCTCGACCAGTTGGCGCAAACCAAGAAAGAAGTCTTGATCGAAACGCTCTGCCGTTGACGCCCATCGTACCTGAGATGCGCATCCGAACGGGGTAATCCCTCAGCGGTTCAAGGGCCGGGTCGCAGCGCGTCTGCATATTTCTTCGCAATCGCGCTCCACGAGAAATGCTCTTCGTAGGTCCGGCGGCTCTTCTCCGCCAGCATCGATCGGTAATCGGCATCTGCAAGCACGCGCACCAGCACCGCTCCCAAGTCCTTCTCTTTTTCTTCCGAGTAAAGGGCCACGCCCGCTTCCGTAATGGGCGCCGCGGTCTCGGATCCGGCTCGCGCAATCACCGGGAGTCCGCACGCGATTCCCGCGATCGCGCTGCTGCGGCGCGTCGAGATACCTCCGCGCACAAAAAGCAGCGCATCCGAGGCGCGCAGTTTTTCCACCACCTGCCGCCCGTCCAGCACGCCTTCAACCGAGACCTCCACCTGCACATCACGCAGGCCTTCGCGCAAGGCAACTTCGCGCTCTTCCGCGTGACGTCCGAAAATCGCAAGACGAAACGCACCCACCCGCTGCGCTGCATAACGCACTGCGCCGACAATCTCGCGCGTTTCGCGCTCTCCTGTTGCACCGCCGGTGATGCCGAACACCGCCACGGTCAGAGCTTTTCTTGTCTCCGCCGTAGCGCGCGGTCCGTGTTCGGACGTCACAGGAAGATTCGCGCTCACGGGAATGAAACCGGCCTTCGCGAGCTGCCGTGGTTTCCAGCTGATTTTCTCCGGAGGCACGGTGAATATCGCGGCATCCGCCAACTCAAGCGCATTGCGCATCGTGCGAATCTGCACGCGCCGCCGCAGCTTGTCGATTACGCGCTCTCCCGAATACGGCTCGACATCGTGAAAGACCACGCCAACCCGCGCGCCGGCGCTGTCCAAAGTCCGGAGCACTTGCACAAAACGCCGGGAAAACCCGCGCGCCGACCACGCCAGCGCCGTGTATTGCACCAAAATCCACCGATCTCGCCACGCGGCAGCCCGCTGCTGCAATTCCCGTAACGCTGCCGGCCAGCCGTCGGCATTCCATTCCACCCGCTCGAGACGCAACTCGATCCCGTGCTCCCCCAGCGCCTCGCCCAAATATCTGCAGTAGTCTTCCACCGCGTCGGTTGGTTTATCGCCTCGCCCCAGCAGAGCGATCCACTTCTCATTCATCGCGGAAGCGCCAGCACGTGATTCTCGTCCAGCAGCCTGCTCTCATAATCGAGCCGCGCGAATTGTGCCCGCAGCGCGTGCTTGTTTTCTTCGCTGTGCATTTCGCACAAAATCGCCGGCCGCTTTTCGCGCAGCAGCCGCTCCATGCCGCAAAACACTTCCACCTCCGCGCCTTCCACGTCGCACTTCAGAAAGTCCGGCGCCGCCGCGCCCTTCGCAAAATCATCTAGCGACACCGCCTCGACGCGGATCGCATTCCCTGATGCGCTCTCCACCACGTGCCCCAGCCCTC
The DNA here is from genome assembly GCA_035601655.1 of Candidatus Dormiibacterota bacterium. Lineage (GTDB taxonomy): Bacteria > Acidobacteriota > Terriglobia > Acidiferrales > UBA7541 > Acidiferrum. Next base: position 33,071 of record DATNNV010000034.1, on the reverse strand, counting down.
GATCGGGAGACTTTGCCGGATCGGTCCGCTCAAAAAAAACGTCGCGTCCCTCCGACCACACCGCTTTCTGCTCCACGTTAATCCACGCAAATTCATTGCGTACCACATGTTCCCGCAGCCGCGCTGCCACTTCCGGGTCCGCTTCAAACGCGATCACCCGGCCGCTCGCTCCCACCAACCGCGCCCCCAGCAGTGAAAAAAATCCGATGTTCGCGCCCACGTCGTAAAATGTCATCCCGGGCCGCAAATGTTTCACCAATGCGGCCTGTACTTCCGGTTCGCCTCCGCCTTCGAACGCCAGGCCCCCGGTGCGCGGATTCAAATGCAGCCAGATTCCCGCCGCCGGGCCGCGCTGCACTTGCATCCACGCGAGCGCATCGCGCGGAACCATTCGCGCGCTCAGCCAGCGTACCACCGGGCCAACCACCGGCCACCGCCGCACGCCCGCAAAAGGCGTTGCGTAGCGCAGAAACCATTGCGCCATACGTCCGCCCGAATCGCTCACTTCATTTCTCCACAAGAAAGCTGCCGATCGCCAGCGCATCCATGCCCGAGCTGAAAAAAGTTCGGATCGCGTCCGTCGGCGTATTCACAATCGCTTCGCCGCGCAAATTGAACGAAGTATTCATGATCACCGGCACACCTGTGCGCTTCCCAAATTCGTCGATCAGACGCCAGTACAGCGGATTAATCTCCTTCTCCACCGTCTGCGGCCGCGCGCTCCCGTCCACATGCGTCACGGAAGGAATCACGCCGCGCTTTTCCGGGCGCACTTGCGCCGTCAAGATCATGAACGGCGAATCCGCCGCGCTCTCCAGATATTCGCCCGCCGCTTCTTTTTTGAACGAAGGCGCGAACGGCCGCCACCACTCCCGGAATTTCACCGCGTTGTTCACTTTCGCATTCATTTCCGGATCCCGCGGGTCCGCCAGAATTGACCGGTTTCCCAGCGCCCGCGGACCGAACTCCATCCGCCCCTGAAACCATCCCAGAATTTTCCCTTGCGACAGTAACTCCGCCGCCGTCGCAGCAACATCGCTCACTCGCGCATACCGCAGCTTGAACGTCCGCAGCGCCGCTTCGATCGCTTCGTCATCGAACGCCGGGCCAAGATACGCGTGCCGCATCGCTTTATTCGGCAGCCTGCCGCCATTGTCCAGATACGGCGCCAGCGCCGCCCCCAGCGCCACTCCGTCATCGGAAGCCGCCGGCTGCACAAAAATCTTCTCCACCAGCCCCGAAGCCGCAATCTTCCCGTTGGCTTTCGAATTCAGCGCCACGCCGCCCGCCAGGCACAGATTCTTGCTGCGCGTTTTCTCCAGCGCCAGCCGCACCGCGTTCATCATGGCGATCTCGCACGCCTCTTGCACCGCGTACGCAATATTTTTATCCCGGTCCGTGATTTCACTCTCTGCCTCGCGCGGTGCTCCCAGCGCCGCGATCATTGCCGCAAACGGCGCGCCGTTGCTCACCACATTCTTCGTATTCACGCGATACGGCATCGCCTCCACGTCGATAAACCGCCGCAAATCCACTCCCGGCTGCCCGTACGGCGCCAATCCCATCACCTTCCATTCATCGCTGTTCCGGTGAAATCCCAAAAACTCCGTGAACTCGCTGTAAAACAAACCCACCGAATCCGGAAACGGAATCGTGAGCACATGCTCCAGCCGCCCATCCCGTCCGTGCCATATAGACGTCGCTTCCCACGCGCCACGCCCGTCCATCACCACCACCGCCGCCTCAGCAAACCCGCTGTACGCATACGCGCTGATCGCATGCGCCAGATGGTGATCCACAAATCTCATCCGTGCCCGCACCGGCCCGAACCGTTGCGCAAACCGCTTCGCTCCCCCGCGCTGGTGCCACATGCTCGCAAAATGCAAACTCGTATTGAGCCCGTTCAAATACGAAGCCGGCATCTTCCCGGTCGCGTAGCATTTCAAATCGTGCCGGAAGCCCGCCCCCGGCTCCGGCCACCCAAAGCACACCTCATCCACCTGCTCCGCGCGAATCCGTGCGAAATCCAGGCAAGCCCGAATCGCATTCTCCGGAAACCGTGCATCATGCTTCACCCGGCTGAGGCGCTCCTCCGCCACCGCAAACAACAGCTCCCCGTCGCGCACCACGCACGCCGAAGAATCATGCATCTGCGAATAATTCATCCCCACCGTGATCATGCAGCGACGTTCGCCTCTTTCTCCAGAATCCTCAGGTACAGCGCCTCCAGCTGGGCCGCCGATCGTTCCCAAGTGTAGCGTCTCATGGTCGCGCGCGCCGCACACCCTAACCGTTTCCGAAGCTCGCGTGACTCCGCAAGTCTCAGCACGGCGTCCTCAATCGCTTTCGCGCTCGCGGGCGCGATCAGTATTCCGTTGTGTTCGTGCTCGACAACGTCCGGCATTCCGCAAGTTTCTGTCGTGATCACCGGCATTCCGCCGGCCATCGCTTCGAGCAGCACCGACGGCAATCCTTCCATCAGCGACGGAAACAGCAAGACATCGTGCTCCGCATACAGTTCCTGCATCCCCTCCGCCGCAACGACCGGCCGCACCAGGATCCTCCGCGCCAGCTCGGCCTGAAAAAAACCGGTGATTTCCGCCTCCGGAACACCGCATCCCGCGAACGTCATCGTCATTCCCGGCAGCTTTACTGCCAGGTTTCGCAGAGCGTCACGCAAATAGAAAATCCCCCGTTGGTCGAGCCACGTGCCTGCATATAGCAATCTGATCGGGCCGTCCGTCCGGTACTCTCGCGCAACGAAGAAGCGCGCCTCCACGCCGTTCGCAATGTACGCCACGCGGTCCGCGTCCAGATTGTATTTAAGCTGCAGCAAGTTCCACACATCGCGGCTGTACGCGTGCGCTCCATCCGCCGTGCGAATCGACCACCGGAATCTCGGATGCACATACCAGCGATGCCACAGGCGATTCTTCCAGGAGAAATGCCACGCGCGTCCCTTCTTCACTTCCCGGCTCATCACATGAACGCGCCGTTCTTCGAGCCCATGCAGCGTCATTATGTACGGCGGGTAGCCTTTCCCGCGATGCCATCTTCGCAGTAGGCCGTAAGGAAATCCGATCGGTGCGTGCAGATTTACAATCGAAAACTGATCCCGGTTCGCCGCGATGTGCTTTGCCAGCCGCCATGAAAAAATCGTCTCGGCAAATCTTCTGGATACTGTCGCAGGCTCAATCAGATCCTCTTGAAAGATGTAACTGACCCGGTGTCCCCGATGCTCAAATTCCCTCCCCAGATTGTAAATGATCGCCGCGACCCCGCCCTCCCGCCGTCGCGGCACTCCGGAAGCCATCAATACGTGCAGCGGGGTTTTCGTTATGTTCTCTGGCTCCATTCCTACGGCCTCGGCGTGCGAATGCGCTCGACGTGCTCCGCCTGCAAAAACGGCAGCCATTTCTCTCGCGCTTTGCGGTAAGTCGTGTTCGTCGAGAGGCTTTGCCGCAGCGTATAGTATCGCTTCGCCGGCAAGACGCATGCCGGCAGCAGCGCGATACACTTAAACAGCCAGTGTCCCAGCCCCGCGTTTTCATTGGTGATCCGGTAGCTTCGCAGCTCGGCCCGCACCGTCTGCCAAGGGTAACCACCTTCGGTCGCTAAACGTATCAACGTCGCCTCTATCGCTACAGACTCCACAACCGTCTTCACGACCTCTTCTGCGAGCCCCAATTCCTTCAGCCTCTTCTGCAACGCATTCGCAAGGACCTGCAGCACTTCTCGCTTCCTCCGGTGCGCCGCGGGATCTCCATTGGAAATTTGAAAAGCGTTGTTTTCGTGCAGACGGTAAAAAGTCAGCGACTCTGGCAAGATCAAGGCGTCGCTGAACACGGCCCCCAACGTGAACAAGTATTCGTCCGCTTCGATCCTCAGCGCCTCCGGAACTTGTCCGATCCTCCTCGCCACTTCCGCGCGCAGTGTCATTCGGCTGCTGCCCAGGAAACTTTTGCGCAATCGAAAGAGCCGTGCTCCTTTCTCCGAGTCAATCCGGAATCTTGGCGCTTCCCGTAGCAACTCGGAATGCTCTCTTCCGTCGGTGTAGACCTCGGTTATGCCGTGTCCTACGATTCCCACCGCCGGCTCTCCCTCCAACGCCTCGCTCACCGCTTTCAGTTTCCCCGGCGCCCACCAGTCGTCGCCATCCAGAAATGCCACGATCTCCCCGCGGCACTCCGGTATTCCCTCATTAAACGCCGAAGCCTGTCCGCCATTCGCTTTCCGCAGCGAACGCACACGGCTCCCGAACCGCTTCACGATCTCCGGTGTGCCATCAACCGATCCATCATCGACGACAATGATCTCACGGTCAGCCTCCGCAAAATCCTGCTCCAGCACGCTCACAATCGCCTGCTCAATAAATCGTTCGTGGTTGTAGGTATCGATTAATACGCTAACGAATGGCTTTCCCAAGTCGCTTCCCCCGCGGCCGATATTCCATTCTAGACCGCCGGGCAGCGCGCGCGAACTTTTGTTGTGGGGATTTTTTTCGCTGGACTAGGGCCGGCTCGGATGCAGCGTTCCGGCGCGAAGTCTGGATCGAACCCCGGATCGCAGCCCCAACCATCGGCGCACCGGCCGCGTCGCGTTCAGCACCGCAAACCATACCGGCGCGATTTGGGGCCGCAGATATCGCCAGTACGGCGCCCACCATCGCCGATAGTTTGCTCGCTCTCCGTTCGCGTCAAGAATATGCGTGGCATCCGCGATGGTGTGCAGGTGCCAATGCCCGCCAGCCAGTTCGTAGTTTCTCTTGGCCTGCGCGTCGCCCCAAACGCCTTGCACACCGGCAGCGTGGTACTCATAGCCATGATTTTGGTGCACCGCCGTCACCATCTCCGACGCATCCACCACATGGCCCCGCATCTTCCTCGCCTTCCACACCAGCCAGTGGTCCCACCAGATTCTCCCCACCACCAGAGGCGCCAGCTCCGCGTAAAAGCCGCGCCGAAACGCAAAATAGTCCACGCAATCGTAGCCCCGCTGCGTTCCACGCTCCCGCGCGAATCGCGCCAGCTTCTCGTCCGCATCAGGCGCATCGAAATTCCACGCTTCCGCAATATCCGTGTCCCATCGCCGTCCCACCATCAGGAATCGTCTATGCATCGCTCGCACTTTCTCAAGAGCTTCGCAAAAGTCCGGCGCCAGCATGATGTCGCAATTGCTGTAACACAGAATCTCGTGCCTCGCAATCTCCTGCGCCCGCAAAAACATCCAATCCAGCCGCTTGCTCCCGAATTCATTGCGTTCCACCCTCGGCTCGTGCCGCAGATCCAATTCCCGTGCAATTTCCCCCGCTCCTTCCTCATCACCAAACAAAATCACTTCCACGTCCGCATGCAACCGTTTCCAACTCTCAATCGCATTCCGCTGAATGATCGCGCTATGTCCGCGAAACGCCTTACCCGTCGCAAAAATCGTCAGCATATTCGAACCTGGCTTTCTTTCCGCTCACCTTCCCCATTACTTGCGCAATCCCCAGCGGTCCCATCCATACTCAATCACCGGCGCCCAATCCGGCCCTCGCATCCGGTACAACGCCCGCAGCACTCCGCGCTGCCACAGTCCGCGCACGTTCGGGATCGGTTTCACCACCTGGCTCATCCGTTGCACCAGCCGCACCGCTCCACTCTTCATCCGCAGCGCTTCCCGCGCCGCAATCTCATCGCACGTTTCGTCGTATCCGCGCTGGTTGCTCCAGCTCAGCGCGTCTTCGTGAAACCGGTAGCCCCCAATCAACGCATCCACCGGATACAGCCGCGCGTGCCGGAAGAACCGCACCCACAACTCAAAATCTCCTTCCGCGCGAAACCCTTCATGCACATACCCGCCCGCCCGTTCCCACAGCCGGCGCCTCCAGAACGTCGATTCCTGCTGGATGTACCGGTTCGCACCCGCCAGAAATCGGTACCGCGACCATCGTGGCAAATCTTTCACCTCCACCGTCATTCCCTGTTCGTTGAACTTCGTCGCTCTCCCGGTGATCCAGTCCACTTCGCGAAATGCCCGGAACACGCTCCCCACCACGAACAGTCCATTCACGTGCAGCAAGTCGCTGGCGTTCAGCCATCCCATTACTTCGCCAGTGCCCCTCGCGAATCCCGCATTCAGCGCCGCGTACAAACCGCGATTCGCCTGCGTAACCGTGCCCGCCAGCCACGCTTCGTACCGGCGAATGATCTCTGCCGTCCCATCCGTCGATCCATCATTCACGATGATGTATTCCAGGTTGGGGTAACCCTGCTCCAGCACCGAGCGCATCGTCGCTTCCAGATATTTCTCCCCGTTGTAAACCGCGGTCACCACCGTGATCCTCGGCCACTTCGCCGCAGCAGTCCGGCCGCTCTGTTCCGCGCTCACACTTTCTTCCGCCAATGTCAGCAGCATAGTCACTCCCGCCCGCGCAACCCCTTTTGGAGTGCGGCGGCTAGCCGCCGCTTTTCCGTCTAGCAAGCTCGCAGCGTTCTCTCACGCTCGCTGGTGCGCAGCTCCAACCGTAGACTCCGAGTTCTCCCAAATTCCAACGAGCCGCCGCAACAACCCCTCCGTTACTCCGCTTTCCTCTTCTTGCAAAAAACTCGCATCTCCCCTTCCCGCTCCGCCGGAATCGCCACAAAATTTCCCGCAAACTCACGCACCTCCACGTTTAGCGCCTCCAGCCGCCCGTCCTTATCAACCCAGTGCCACCGGAATCCCTTCCTCTCCAATCGCTCGATGATTTCCTTCCCCCGGTAATTCCACGGCCTGGTCCTCTGCTCCTCCACTTCCACCAGCAGCACCGGGCGCGGCCGCCGCTCCAGCAGCCGTTCCGCCCCCGCCAACACGTCCAGCTCTCCGCCTTCCACATCCAGCTTCACGAAGTCCACCCGCGGTGTCGCCAGTTCCTCCAGCGCCTGATCCAGCCGCCGCACTTCCACGCGCGTTTTCTGCACCGCGTCCGGCACATCCGGCAGCCGCAAGCTGTTGCAGAAATCGTGCTGCCCGCCCGCCATATAAAGGTCCTCCTCCGCCTCCGCGCTTCCCAGCGCGTACTGCATCACCCGGACATTCCCGCACCGGTTCACCGATAAATGCTTTCGCAGCCGCGCGCATTCCCGTTCCGAAGGCTCGAACGCCAGCACTTTGCCGTCGCGTCCCACGCACTTCGCCGTCAGAAGTGTGTAAAGTCCGTGATGCGCGCCGATATCCAGCGCCGTCATCCCGCGCTCCAGATATCTCTCCACAAATTTCAGTTCCGCCCCTTCGAATTCACCGTGAATCAGCTTTTCATCCAGCGCGCTCTCTTCCGCCAGCCACCACGCTCCATACGGCAGCCGCAGCGGAATCGGCATCCCCGCAAACCGCCGCCGCGCCCGCATCGCCAGCGTGATGTACTTCGCCCGCGCCGGGCTCTTCGCGAATCTCCACAGCCGTCCGCTCAGGCTCGCCCGGCTCGCTTTCTTCTTGTCCCAGGGATCGCGCTCCTCCCGCGGCTCCGGCATCAGCCGGAATCCTGCCAAGTCGATCGGCATCATCGACGCCAGCAGCACCGTCCGCCGCCGCGCATGTTCCGCCGTCTCGCGGAAATCATCGTGGTCCGGCAGCGGCGCCACTCGATACACCGCCGTGAACCCCGTGCGGTACAGCATCTTCACCAGGCTGCTCTCGCTCGGATAGCACGCCATATCCGTAAGGCTCTGATCCTCCACTCGCGGCTCTTCCCGCAGCAGCAGCTCGCTCCTTTCTCCAGGCGCGCACATACTCTCCAGAAATAGGCACTTCCCGGTCAGCCCGCGCAGATTCCGTATCGTCAGCAACGGATTCTCCACGTGGTACAGCAACCCGAAACTCAGCACCACATCGAATTTCCCCAGCTCCAGGATTCCCGCTCCTTCCACGTTTCCCGTTTCGAACGGAATCTCCGGAAATCGTCGCCGCGCTTCCGCCACGTTCTCGCTTCGCCCGTCGAACCCGCAAACCGTTAACCCTGCTTCCGCAAGCGTCTGCGCAAAAAACCCCACCGCGCATCCCGCATCCACCGCCGTAGCAAGTCCCAGCAGCGGCTGCAGTTTCCCCATCACCTGCCGGATCGTCGCGCTCCGCGCCACGATCAGCTTCCGGTAGTGCGGCTCGTCGAACGCCGTCAACGTCAGCGTGATCTCCTGCGGCGCGAGCGCCACCCCGGTCTGTTCGTGCGCAGGCGGCGCCGCATTCTTCTCTTCGGCGCGCATCAGCCCGTGCGCGAACTTCGCTTGCCCTTCCACGCTGCTCAGCTCTATCAATTTCGCCGGTTCAGAGGCTTTTTCTGTTGCGTTTCGAATTGCGGGGCTCATACGCTCTCCTTTTCGATCTCCCGGACACCCGCACGGTGTAGGGAGCCTGGCACAGGAAAACCTCGTCCAGGTGTTTTGTATGAAGTCCACGCGGACGAACGATCGGTACAGCTTTATCGTGGCAGGATGATAATCACTGAATCGTGCTAAGTGCAAGTAGATGGTTAGTTAACACGAAGCGCGGAGTTACGTAGGTCGCACCTTCACGCATTGCTTAGACGGGGCAAGCCCAGCCTGCCCGGAACTCGTCAGCTCGGAGCCCGCTCCAGTTGCTCCCGCTCGAATCCCACCATCTCCTCCAGGATTCCCTCCAGCGGACGCGTAATCTTCCAGCCCGGATAATGCTCCTGAAATTTCGCCAGATTCGAAATGTAACAAATATGATCGCCGATCCGGTTTTCATCCACGTACTTCCAATTCAGCTTCCGCCCCGCCAGCGCCTCGATCTTCTCGATCGCTTCAATCATGGACACACTATTCCCGCGCCCTCCGCCCAGGTTGTACACCTCTCCCGGCCGCGGATTCTCCGCGAACGCCTCAATCGCCGCCACCACGTCGTGGCTGTGAATGTTGTCCCGCACCTGCTTCCCCTTGTACCCAAACACCGTGTACGCCCCGCCCGTCAGCGTCTGCTTCACCAGATACGACAAGAACCCGTGCAGCTCCACGCCCGAGTGCGACGGTCCCGTCAGGCACCCGCCCCGGAAAATCCCCACATTCATCTTGAAATAGCGTCCGTACTCCTGCGCCACCAGGTCCGCCGCCGCTTTCGACGCCCCAAACAACGAATGCGTCGTCTGGTCAATCCGGCAAGTCTCGTCGATCCCCGCGTAATCCTCCGCGCGCGCGTACTCCCAGCGCGTCGCCAGTTCCTTCAGCGGTATCTCGTTCGGCGCATCCCCATAAACCTTATTTGTGCTGATAAAAACAAACACCGCTTCCGGGCAATGTTGCCGCGTCGCCTCCAGCAAATTCACCGTCCCCAGCGCATTCACCTCGAAATCCAATATCGGAATGTCCCGCGCCTTGTCATGCGAAGGCTGCGCCGCGCAATGCACGATCAAATCGAATCGCTGCCCCCGGAACAACTCCTCCAGCGCCCCGCGATCCCGAATATCAATATCCGCATGCGTAAAACTTTTCGTCGCCGCCTGCAACCGCCGCAAATTCCACAGCGTATCCCCCGCCGCCCCAAAGAATACCCGCCGCATATTATTGTCAATCCCCACCACCCGGCACCCCTGCCGGTCAAAATGCTCCACCGCCTCCGACCCAATCAACCCGCTCGACCCCGTAACCAACACCGTCTTCGCCATATCCAAAGTCTCGCACGAACCCGCCGCCCCGCGCACCACGCCTCGTCCCCCAGCGTGCCCAAACCTATTGTTCCCCTTGGGATTGGCCTAGGCTACATACTCTCCCCTGCGTGGGAAAACATGGGATAAACTGCACTTATGAACATTCATCTACGCCCTGAACTCGAAGCGATGATTAAACAGGACCTGGAGCGCGGGCCCTACCAATCCGTGGATGAGTTCGTCGAACGCGCGGTCTCTCTGCTCCACGAGCAGGAAACTTGGCTGGCCGAGCATGGCACAGAGATCCGCGCCAAGATCGATGAAGGCTATGCAGCCGCCCAACGCGGAGAACTGATCGATTCCGACCAGGTCCGCTCTACGCTCGAGGAAAAGAAACGTGCCTGGCTCGCTGAAAAGCGTCAGGGATGAGCCGTTACCAGCTGACGCCCCAAGCGGCAGACGATCTCTTCGAAATCTGGTGCTACATCGCAAGCGATGATCCGGATTCAGCTGATCGTGTCGAAACGGCCGTTCATCTTGCCTGCTCCTTTCTCGTGGATACTCCTCTGGCGGGCCATATTCGTGAAGATTTGACCTCTCTGCCGTTGCGCTTCTGGCTCGTGCAGCCCTTCCGGAATTATTGGGTTGTGTACGATCCAGCTACCAAACCACTCCAGGTCATTCGCATTCTTCATCCCGCACGAAACATTTCCCTCATCTTGAGGTAGAGAAGCCCAAGTCGCGGAACCACTTCGGAGCCCTCCTCCTCTCTTGCTTTCTCGTCGCCTGCGGTAAACTCCTTGCTTCCCCGCCCGGCGCTTCTCACGTTAAACTAACTCCGCCCTCTTGGGAGGCTATCGTGTCTTCGTCCGTTTCCGTCATTGGTCTTGGCAAGCTGGGTTCCCCGATGGCCGCCTGCTTCGCAGCTCGCGGCTTTCGCGTTCACGCCGTTGACGTCGACCCCGAAAAAGTCAACGCCATCAACCGCAAACTTCCCCCCGTTCACGAACCCGGCCTCGCCGAACTCCTCCTCGAAAGTGACGGTTACCTCTCTGCTTCGGCGGACACCGAAGCCGCCGTACTCGCCTCCGACGCCACCTTCATCATCGTAGCCACCCCCAGCGAGCCGGACGGCGGGTTCTCCCTCCGCTACGCCATCCCCACCTGCGAATCCATCGGCCGCGCTCTTCGCTCCAAGCCCGGCTACCACCTCGTGGTTATGACCAGCACCGTCATGCCCGGCTCCACCGGCAGCGAAATTCAGTCCGCCCTCGAACGCGCCAGCGGCAAAATCGCCGGCGAAGATTTCGGCTTGTGCTACAGCCCGGAGTTTATTGCCCTGGGCTCCGTCATTCGCGACTTCTATCACCCCGATTTCCTGCTCATCGGCGAATCCGATCCCCGCGCCGGCGACGTCCTCTCCGAAATCTATTCGCGCACCTGCAAAAACTCTCCCGCCATCGCGCGCATGAATTTCATCAACGCGGAAATCACCAAGCTCGCCGTCAACACCTACATCACCACCAAAATCACCTACGCCAATATGCTCGCCCGCCTTTGCGAAAAGCTTCCCGGCGCAGACGTTAATGCCGTCACCGACGCTCTCGGCCTGGACACTCGCATCGGCGCCAAATACCTCAAAGGCGCCGTCAGCTACGGCGGCCCCTGCTTCCCGCGCGACAATCGCGCTTTCGCCGCCCTCGCCGCTCGCAACGGCGCGCCCGCCGATCTCGCTGAAGCCACCGACCGCTTCAATCGCGCGCAAATCAGCGCCATCGCCGACGTCGTTCGCGGCCGCCGCCGCGGCGACGAGCGCGTCGGCATCCTCGGCCTCACTTACAAACCCAACACCGACGTCGTCGAAGAAGCTTTCGGCCTGCTGCTTGCCCAGGAACTCGACGCCCACGGCATCCCCGTCGTCGTTTTCGATCCTTCCGCCAATCTCCAGCGCGCCGTCGGCTCCAATCCCTCCATTCACATCGCCGCCTCCGCCGAAGACTGCATTGCGCAGTCCGCCGTCGTCGTCCTGGCCACACCTTGGCAGGAGTTCCGCGATCTTCCCGTCGAAGCCTGGCTGCAGCCCGATTTCGCCGCTCCCAGCTTCAAGAGTCGTGGCCGCGTAGTCATCGATTGCTGGCGGGCCCTCCCGCACCTACAGGACATGCAGGGCGTGCAGTATCTGCGGCTGGGCTTTGGTGCGCCGGCGCAGCGGCCCGTGGCCTCCGCAACCTCCGGCCGCTAGCCGCGAGCTCCATGCTTACGATCTTCACTATCCCCAAAGCCTTCCGGGGACATGCCGGCATTATCCAGCGCAATGCGGTAGAGAGTTGGACGCGGCTGCGGCCTCGCGCGGAAGTGATCCTCCTCGGCAGCGATGAAGGAACGGCGGAAGTGGCTGCCGAGCTTGGCATTCGGCATATTCCAGACGTCGCCACCAACGAGCATGGGACGCCGGTGCTTAATGATATTTTCCGGCGGGCGGAAGAGGCGGCCGCGTTTCCGTGGATGTGCTACGTCAACGCGGACATTATCATTCTGGATGAATTTGTGCAGCGGCTGGCGGAAGCACAGAAACAGCTAACGAAATTTCTGTACGTCTCCAAGCGCGTGAATATCGACATTACCGAGCCGCTGGCGTTTTCCGAGGGCTGGCAAGCTGCGCTCAAAGCAAAAGTTCGCGCGGCGGGTTCGGACGGTTCGCACACGGCGATCGATGTGTTTGCATTCCCAAAGGGCAGCTACGCGCAGATGCCGGATTTCTACATCGGGCGGCTGTGGTTCGATCAGTGGCTGATCAAGGCGGCGCTGCAAAACCATATGCCGGTACTGGACGCGTCGCTGGTGGCGCCGGTGGTGCACCAGAATCATGATTACGGGCACGTGCCGGGGGGGTACGACCAAGTGTGGCGGGGCGCAGAGGCGGACCACAACTTCGCGCTGTACGGCGGCGTGCGGCACGCGTACACGCTGCTGGACGCGACTCACGAACTCACTCCGCAAGGCAGCCTCCGCAGGATCCGCTTCCGCAAGCCGCTCTTCCACACCAAGCAGCTGGCCTGGGAACTGTTCGTCCGGCGGACGGCCGGCGCACGGCACGCGCTCGGGCTGCGCCGCCAGCGGCCCAGCAGTTGACGGCGCGGCGAGTCCAAGAAAAGTCAAAACCCCCACCCTCAAAAAACGGAGCGTGGGGCACCCGCGCTTCCTGGGGCGCGATTAGGGCGATTCCTGGAATGTAACTGAGTGGCGGCTGCGTTATACTTTTTGGCATGGCCTTTTCTGACGTGGAAATTGCGCGCGTTCGAGATTATTGGAACGCGCGTCCTTGCAACTTGCGGCACTCCACTGCGGCGATTGGATCGCGGCAGTACTTCGAGGAAGTGGAAGCGCGCAAGTATATGGTGGAGCCGCATATACCGGGTTTCGCGGAGTTTGAGCGCTGGCGCGGAAAGAAAGTGCTGGAGATTGGTTGCGGAATCGGGACGGACACGATTAATTTTGCGCGGCACGGGGCGCAAGTCACCACCGTGGATCTTTCCGAAGAATCGATGGGGCTGGCGCGGAAGCGCGCGTCGATTTTTGGGCTGAGCGACGCCATCCGATTCTGCCCGGGCAATGCTGAACAGCTCACCACGTTCGTTCCCGTCGAGAGGTACGATTTGATTTATTCGTTTGGAGTGATTCACCACACCCCGCACCCGGAAGTGGTGCTGGAGCAGTTGCGGCAGTATGCGGGGCCGGGGACGACGGTAAAGATCATGGTGTACCACCGGAGGTCGTTCAAGGTGGGGGCGATCCTGCTGAGCGAGGGGAAGGGGCAGTTCTGGAAGCTGGAGGAGCTGGTGGCGCGGAACTCCGAGGCGCAGACGGGGTGCCCGGTGACGTATAGCTACAGCCGAGCGGAGGGGAAAGCGCTGCTGGAGCGGCATGGGTTCCGGGTGACTGAGGTAGAGGTGGAACATATTTTCCCGTACCGGATTGCGGATTATGTTAAGTACCGGTATGTGCGGAATTGGTATTTCCGGTGGATGCCGGAGGGGATGTTCCGGTGGCTGGAGCGGCGGTTTGGCTGGCATTTGTTGTTGACGGCGACGAAGGATAGCGGCGAGTGAGGAGTGCCGAGTGAAAAATCGGGGAACGCTGTTGATGACCCTCGTCGGCGGGTGGGTATCCCGGCGTTTTTGCAAAGAGGGCGGAAGCGATTGGAAATAAAGGGGATGCGCTGCGCTCTTTTGCAGCATGGTGCAAAAAGTGCAAAAAAGAGCGGAGTCAAGGGTGGGGTGTGGGGGAGTTAGAAGGACAGCCGGGCGGCGTGACATAAAAGGGCGGGCCCTGCAACGGGAATCCCGATTACCGAAGCACCATTATAGCACAAACGCCAATAAATTCAAGGGAAAAATGAGTTGGTGTCAAACCTCTTTTAAAGTGTCCCCTGGTTTACCTCGATCAAAATGTCCCCTTTGCTGAGATCGCAAGATAGTTCCGGCTGGGAGTGGGAGTTTGGGGTGGTAGAAGGTGCATGGGGTGGGTGTTTTTTTCTGGTTACGAGCGGGGCTGGGGTGGCACGGAGGGCAATATCTGATTGAAAGCACGGCGTTTACAGGCTGGCATGGGGTTTGCCAGTAACATGGCAGTATCAAACGAGGCCCTAGAGTCCCCTTTATAGTGGGCACGGAGTGCCAAGCGGTAGAGTGATCGCTAAATGAGGAGGTTTTGACCATGAAGCGGACAGGATTTGCAATTGTTGGCGGGATGCTGCTGGTGGGCAGCGCTGTTGCAGGGCAGACTCCATCGAAGACGCCATCTGGGTCGCCGGGCGGTGCGCAAGCGAGCGCACAAGCCAGCGGGCAGGCGTCGGCGGAGGTAGGAAAGTCGCAAACTTCGGGAAGCGCAGCAGCGGGCTCGTCGGCCTCGGCTCAAGCCGGGCATGAGAATGGGGCGCTGGCGAGCGGAACGTCGATGAACGCGGTACTGAATGCGCCGGTGGATTCGAAGAAGGCGAAGCCGGGAGATGAGGTAACGGCGCGGACCACGGAAGCAGTAAAGGCCGACGGGAAAACGGTGATCCCGAAGGGCACGAAACTAGTGGGGCACGTGACGCAGGCTTCGGCGCGGGGCAAGGGTGAAGCGGAGTCCTCGCTAGGGGTGGTCTTTGACAGGGCTATTTTGAAGAACGGGCAGGAAATGCCGGTGAACGCCGGGATTCAGGCGCTCGCAGCGGCACAGACGAACAGCGCGGTTGCCGGGTCGGATGTAGACGCGGTGGCCGGCGCGGGAGGATCAGCCGGCGGGTATGGAGCGGCTGGCGGACGCGGAGCGCTGGGCGGAGTTGGCGCGACGGCGGGCGGCGCGGTGGGAACGGTGACGAATACGGCGGGGAATGTGGGCGGCGTGGCCGGAAATACGGCTGGTGGAGCGGTGAACGCGGCCTCGAGCGTTGGCGGCGCTTCCAAGGGAGCAATCGGCGGAGTGAACGCGGCGGGTCAACTGACGTCGAACAGCCAGGGAGTGTTTGGGCTGAATGGGTTGAACCTCAGCTCGGCGTCGTCGAACGACACGCAAGGATCGCTGATCACTTCGACTGGCAAGAATGTGCATCTCGACAGCGGGACGCGGATGCTGTTGGTGACGCAGAGTGAGGCGGGAAAGCAGAACCCGGGCGCGAAGCCGGAAGCACGTAAGCCTGAGCGTGAACCTAAATCCGAGAAGCCAGTGAAGCAATAGCAGCGGTTATTTCGTGAGCGGGCCGCGCAGGCGATGAGCTTGCGCGGCCTGTTTGTTTTAACGGGTGTTTTGCATAGCTGGGGCATCTGCCGCCCTTCGCAAAGTACGTGTCGGAGCGCTGGTCGTTCCGATGGTGACCTGGGCGCAGTTGAGATGGGTGGTCGCCGGAGGACAGGCTGAAGCCTATCCCACTGTCAGGCTGAAGGCCTGTGCTACTGGTAGAAATGCCGATGTCGTGGAGACGCAGAGGGTTTAGACTGGTGGACAGCGAGTGGCGCGAAACCTCACGGTCGCAGTGGCGGCTGTAGGGAGGGTTAGCTTTATGGCGCGCGGTATCTTCGGCCGGTCCATCTTCAAACCGATTTGCTCCGGGTTTATTTTTTCCGGAGTTACTCCGAGAAAAATTCTGGTGGTTGCTGCCTGCACGATGGCTTGCGCGTGGATGCAGGCTCCGGTGGCGCTGGCGCAACGAGGAGCTCATCCGGCGGGGGGTGGACGGGCTGGGGGCGGGGCGCCCGTGGCTGCGCCTCGTGTGGCGGCTCCGCCGATTGCACATGCCATGATTCCGCGGCCTCGGGGCGCGGCAGCTCCGGCGCCGAGGGGAGTGGGCACGCCAGTCAGCTTGCAGGGGTTGCGGTTTCGGCCGGGCCCGATCCGCGGATTCCGGCCGGCGTTTTTTGGTCCGCGGTTCCGGTTTGGGCGCGGATTGCGGTTCCGGTCGTTGTGGTGGCCGGGGTGCGGTCCGGTGTGGGGCTGGGAATTTGGCTGCAGCGGAATGGTGTCGTATCCAACGGGATTTGAGAATTACGTGGCGGCGCAGAGCTACGAGAATCCTTCCTATGTCTATGGATACGGATCGGAAGGACGCGATCTGATCTGGCTGTATCTGAAAGACGGCACGGTGTTTGGCGTGAGCGACTACTGGTTCGTGAACGGCGAGGTGCATTTCAAGGCGGTTGGGGATGGCGGCGTGCCATCGGGCGAGCAAGTGATCGGCGCGGATGAACTGGATGCGCAGAAGACCAGCGACGTGAACACGACGCGGGGATTTCGCGTGGTGATGCGGGATGCGCCTTGGGAGAAATATTTGAAGGATCATCCGGATCTTACGCCGCCTCCGCTGGTGGCTCCGGACAAGAGGTAGACGGCGGGTGCGGGCTCGTCGGACTGACGTTGAGCTGGGACCAGAAGAGAAGATCGAGAGAAGAGAGATTCCTCTCTGCGCAAGCGGAGCGCCTCACAGGAAGTGAGGCGGAAGAAAAAGCGTCCGCTTGCTTCGCTCGGAATGACGGCGCGTAGTGGGTTTGCAACAAAAAGAAACTCAAACCCCGCACCCTTAAAAAGCGAAGGGTGCGGCAGGCTGGCCTATTACTTGCGATGGTTCTTAGCTGCAACTAGCTTTCTCGAATTTTGTTTTCGCTCGCTCCAACGCACTTTCGTTCTCTTGCCGAACTGGTGCCAATGGGATGGTCTTGCCGTATGCGGTGTAGCTGTCCCCCTGAATAAACGGTCTCTCTTCCTCGAAAGCCTTTACTGCCCGCCCGTAGTACAAACAACGATTGTTGCTCGACAGGTCGCCAGCTAGCTCAAAGCCGCGTCCCACATTGTAAAGTTCGATGTCGACGTCGTTCTTCTGGTGGGCCGAAAGGTCCTTGTCATAATAGGCGACGGCCTGTTGAATCCATTCGTCCTTGTGTGCACTGTCCTTCGAAGCCTTCATCAAATAGGTAACTGCAATCTGATCGTAGAATGTCGCACTGTGTAGGGGGTCGTCGGGGTGTTTCTTTAACCAGTCCTGGGCCACTCTTATCGCATCGTCGTGCCGTCCTTGTTGGTTGTATCTCGTCATCAGAGTGATCGCTTTGCTTCCCTTTTCCGGTGCGCTCACTCGGCAGCCATGGAGAAAAATTGCGAAGAATGAAGCGAGTGCAAGAGTTCGATTGAACACAGAGTGTCCTTCGTCCAATTCTGTGGCGCGGTCGTCTGATTATCTCAGTTCCGACTACTATGCCTAGGCATATCCATAATAGGCGTGTCTACGGGAAACCGACCCATTGCCAAACGCGATGCCAAGCTGGGGCGCAGCAGTGCTGCGCCCCTACTATGATCGGTCCGATTGTGACCGGGGTGTAACTGCAAGGGGTGGTCGTCGGAGCACAGGCTGAAGGCCTGTGCCACTGGTATACTCGCGCGATGGGTGGAGAGCGGAAGCGGCTGTTTCTGGTGGATGCGATGGCGCATATTTATCGGGCGCATTTTGCGCCGATGCCCATGCGCATGCGGGGGCCGGGCGGGGTTCCGACCAATATTCCATTTTTGTTTGGGAATATTTTGCGGCGGCTGATCAAGGATTATCAGCCGGATTATATCGGGATTGTGTTCGACCCTTCGGGGCCTACTTTTCGCGACAAACTCTTCGATCAATATAAAGCCAAGCGGGCGCCGATGCCGGATGAGATGCGGCTGCAATTGCCGTTTGTGCGGCGGCTTTGCGAAGCGCTGCGGATGCCGGTGCTGGAATTTCCGGGTTACGAAGCGGATGACGTGATTGGAGCGATGGCCAAGAAGGCGGCTAAGGAAAAGCTGGATGTGCTGGTGGTGAGCAACGACAAGGACATGATGCAACTGGTGGACGCGAATGTGCGGGTGCTGCGCGCGGGAACGGGCGGAGCGAAGAATGACGTGATTGTGGATGCGGCGAAGGTGGAAGAGATTCTGGGGGTGCCGCCGGGGAAAGTGGTGGACGTGATGGCGCTGATGGGCGACACCATCGACAACATTCCGGGAGCGAAGGGGATTGGAGAGAAAGGCGCGCGGGAGTTGATCCAGAAATACGGGAGCGTGGAGAACGCGCTGGATCATGCGGATGAAGTGCCAAACAAGAGATATCGCGAGGCGCTGCAGCAGCAAGGCGAGCAAGTGATGATGTCGAAGGCGCTGGCGGCGATTGCCACGGAATTGCCGGTGGAATTGGAGCTGGGGAAACTGAAGCGGCAAGAGCCGGACGCTCTGGCGCTGGCGGAGCTTTATCGGGAGCTGGGATTTAGTTCGCTGTTGCGGGAGTTGGGAGCGGTGACGGTGGCTGGAGTGGCGCCCGGGGATATTTTGCGACCGGAAGGAGCGATGGCGCCGCCGGTGATTGAGAAGACGGATTACGCGCAACTGGCGAGTGCGGCGGAGTTTCGCGAATATCTGGAGAAATTGCCGGCGAAGGCGGCGCTGGCGGTGTGGTTGACGCTGGATGCGGATGGGCGGGAGGCGGAAGGATTTGGGACGCGGGTGGTGGGGATTGAAGTGTCCGCGAAAGCTGGCGAAGGGCGCGCAGTTTGGGTCGATCCGGATGGAGAAGCGCTGAAGGCGTTGGCTCCGGTGCTGGCGGATAAGAAGCGCGCAAAGATCGTGCATGATCCGAAATTGTTTCAGGTGCTGACGGGGCGCGCGGGAAACATCGAGCACGCGACGCAGCTTTATTCGTATTTATTGCGGCCGACTACGGCGAATCACAATTTTGCGGATGTGGTGATGCGGCAGTTCAACGCCACGCTGGGCGGCGGGCCGGGGGAGCGGGCGGATTATTTGCAGCGGCTGGCGCCGATGTTGCGGGAGCAAGTGGAGCAGCAGGAGCTGACGCGGGCGTACGAGGAGATTGATTTGCCGCTGGCTCCGGTGCTGGCGGAGATGGAGCGCGTCGGAATTCGCGTAGACCCGAAAGTGCTGGAGGCCATGTCGCAGTCGATGGAAAAAGAAGTGCGGCGGCTCGAGAAAGAGATTTGGGAGCTGGCGGGGGCGGAATTCAATGTGAATTCGCCGCTGCAACTGGCGGAGGTTTTGTTCGACAAGCTGGGATTGCAAGTGGCGGCGAAACGCGGGCGGGGGAAGACGCGATCGACGGCGGTGGAGATTTTGCAGGAGCTATCGGCGCAACATGCGGTGCCGGCGAAGATTATCGAGTACCGGGAATTTTCGAAGCTGAAATCGACGTATGTGGATGCGCTGCCGAAGTTGATTCATCCGGAGACGGGGCGGCTGCATACGAGTTTGTCGCAGACGGGGACGGCTACGGGAAGGTTGAGTTCTTCGGATCCGAATTTGCAGAATATTCCGATTCGCACGGAGCTGGGGAGGCAGATTCGCGCGGCGTTTGTGGCGGATAAGGGCAAGATCATGATGTCCGCGGATTATTCGCAGATTGAGTTGCGGATCATGGCGCATTTTTCCGGCGATGCGGTGCTGATCGAGGCGTTCCGCGCGGGCGAGGATATTCATGCGCGGACGGCGCAGGAAGTTTTTGGCGTGGGGCCGTTGCTGCAGACGGGCGAGCATCGTCGGGCGGCCAAGGCGATTAATTTCGGGATTATTTACGGGCTGTCGCCTTTTGGGTTGGCGCAGCAATTGAATATCGAGCAGAAAGAAGCGGCGCAATTTATTAATGCGTATTTTGCGCGGTATCGCGGAGTAAAGGAGTATCTGGAGCGGGTGCTGGGGGAGACGCGGGCTTCGGGGATGACGCGGACTTTGTTTGGGCGGATGCGGCCGATGCCGGAGATTAATTCGCCGCAAGTGCAGTTGCGGAATTTTGCGGAGCGTACGGCGCTGAATTCGCCGCTGCAGGGGACGGCGGCGGATTTGATCAAGCTGGCGATGATTCGGATTGACGAGCGGCTGGCGGCGGAGAAGTTTGACGCGAAGATGATTTTGCAGGTGCATGACGAGCTGGTGTTCGAGGCGCCGCCGGAGGAGCGGGAAGAGCTGGAGGAATTGGTGAAGGCGGAGATGGAGGGCGTGCACAAGCTGGCGGTGCCGTTGGTGGTGGAGATTGGGGTGGGGCCGAATTGGCGGGATTTGGATTAAGGATTTCGAAGTGAGGGCGGGATAAACCGTGCCCCTCAGAATAGTCACCCAGCATCGTTTGCCTCAGGCACCCTTCAGGGTCTAAATAGAATCAAAAGAGTACGAACGGTTCTGGCGACGCTCCCCCTACCCTGCGTCCTTGCCCATTCTTGGGCACTGTCCGACGAGGATTAGCCATGCGATTCCGCTACGTGATATTCCTGAGCTTGCTGGGTTTGTTTCTCATTTCGTGCGGGGGCGGCAACTCGCCCGGCGTGCTGCCGACGATTCGCGTTTCGGTAGCACCGGCGAGCGCCAGCGTGGCGGTGGGGCAGCAGAAACAGTTCAGCGCCTCGGTGAGTGGAACGAACAATCAGAGCGTGAACTGGTCGGTGGTGGGTGCGGGAAACGGGACGATCTCCGCAAGCGGGCTGTACACGGCGCCCACGTCGGTGCCGAATCCGGCGCTAGTCACGGTAATGGCCACTTCGCAGGTGAACGGTGCAGACTCGGGAACGGCGGCGGTGACGGTTACGTCGGCGGCGCAGAACGTGACCGTGGTGGTATCGCCCGGGACTGCGGATGTGGCGACATTTGGGACGAAACAGTTCAGCGCGATGGTGAACGGAACGGCGAACACGGCGGTAACCTGGCAAGTGAATGGAACGAGTGGAGGGAGCAAGCAATTCGGATTTGTGTCGAGTAGCGGTTTGTATGTGGCGCCGAGCGGGGTGCCGACCAAGTCCGACGGCCAGGGTGGCAGCGTTACGACTACGGTGACGGTGGCGGCGATCTCGCAGGCAGACGCGAGCGCGAAGGGGTCGGCGGTGGTTACGCTGACGGTGGTTGGCCAGAATGCGCAGTCCGGTGCAATTAAGCTGGGGTCTTCGGGCAGCAATAGTAAGGATTCGAGCGTCAGCGGGCAGACGATCACGTGCTGCGGAGGCACGCTGGGATCGCTGGTGGCGCGTGGGGGCACGCAGTTCATTCTAAGCAACAATCACGTGCTGGCACGCAGCGACAGCGCTGCGGCAGGCGATGCGATCGCCAACCCGGGATTGGTAGACAACAACTGCGCTGCGGCGACGACGGTGGCGAATTTGACGCAGTTTTACAACCTGGAGACGGGCCCGTTGCCGCGCGTGGATGCGGCGATTGCGCAGGTAGTTGCGGGGAAAGTCGACGCCGGAGGCAACATCCTTTATCTGGGAGCGACGGTGGATGGGAACGGAGTTCCCGTGGCTGCAGCGCCGCGCGCGGGAACGGGGATTGCGGCGTTAATCGGAGAACCGGTGGCGAAGAGCGGGCGGTCGACTGGATTGACGTGTTCGACGGTGTTCGCCACAAACGTGAACGTGCAGAACGTGCAGTATCAGAAAGGCTGCGGAACGGGAACTACGTTTAACGTGAGCTACACGAACCAGGTGGATATAACGGGCGGGAGCTTTAGCGCGCAGGGAGATTCGGGATCGCTGATCGTGGATCAGAACACGGCGGACCCGGTGGCGTTGCTGTTCGCGGGGTCGGACGTCGACACGGTGGGGAATCCTGTATCGGCGGTGCTGAACTTCTTTAAGAGCGGAGCAAATAGCGTGACCTTTGTGGGCGGGGGAGCGCACCAGGTGATTGGTTGCACGCTGCCGGTGAAGCCGCAGTCGGCTGGCCTGACGGTTTCGGCGCAGGCTTCGAGTGAGAGCTTGCAACTCGCTACGAAGGTGCGCGACGCGCATGCGGCGGAGTTGATGGCGCCGGCGGCGGTACAGGCGGTGGGAGTCGGCGCGAGCTATGACAATCCTGGCGAAGCGGCGGTGGTGTTTTTCGTGACGCAAGGGCAATCGCGTGCGGGCATTCCGGCGGTGGTGGACGGCGTGCGGACGCGCATCGTGGAAGGGGCGCTGTTTGCGCGGCGCGGGGCGATCAGCGCGGAAGACACGCAGGCGATGGAGCAGAGCGTGGCGCCGCCGCAGTTGGTGTACACGATTGCGGAGTCCGAAGTGGCGCGTGCGAAGATCGTGCATGCCGCGCATGTGGACGAGTGGATGAACAAAGCGGGCGTGCAGGGAATGGGCATCGGGTCCAGCGCGGATGCGCCTGGGGAAGCGGCGATGGTGATTTTTACCGTTCGCGGAGTGGCGCACGAGGCGATTCCGGCGGTGATCGATGGAGTGCGGACGCGGGTACGAGAAGGCAGCCGGTTTCGCGCGGGATTTGGCGATAAAGAGCCGCACCGGGTGTGCAGCGCGCCGGCAACGACGGCAAACCAGAAGATTAATTCAAACAAACTTCCGCACTAGCGGGCCAACCGGATAACGTTGGGGTTGGGCGCTTCCCTTAAGCCGTCGCGCTGGGCGGAGTGTGTTAGGCTGCGTCTTAGGAGCAAGACGGCAAAGGAGTTTTGTTATGGCGCACGCTGCGAATTTTCTGAAGCTGGTGAATGATGCGAAGACGCGGGTGAAGGAAACGAATGTGGCGGAGGTTAAGCGGCGGATCGATGCGGGCGAGAAATTTATTTTGGTGGACGTGCGGGAAGACAACGAGTGGGTGCGCGGGCGTGCGGCGGGCGCGGTGCATCTGGGCAAGGGGATTATCGAGCGGGACATCGAGCAAGCGGTGCCGGATGCGAAGACGAAAGTGGTTTTGTATTGCGGCGGAGGATTCCGGTCGGCGCTGGTGGCGGACAATCTGCAGAAGATGGGGTATTCGAACGTGGAGTCGATGGATGGCGGGTGGCGAGGCTGGGTGGAAGCCGGATTGCCGACGGAGAAGGATTGAGCGGGGCGGCGTCTTTACATCTGCGTTGAAAGGCTCGCATCAATACAGGAAAATGACAGGAAAATGAAACGATCGCCGTTCGCAGTCATGCTGAACCGCCTATGGCTTAGGCGAGCAGGAACGTTGAAGAAGACAATGATATGGTTGGGTAGAGGTAACTGCGGGATCGCCAAAAATGACCGGTGACCGCAGCAAGCACATTTTCGCTGCATTATGAAAACCCTTGGGGAATTAAAGTACAGACAAGACTTTAAAAACGATGTTTTCAAGATCGTTGCTCAACTGTGGATGGCCGTCGTCCTGATCGGCTTTGCCGTGATCAGAGTTTTTCACTCAAGTTCGGCTAGAGAACTCTTCGCGTCTTGGAAGGCGCACTAGCACATGATGCTGCTAGCCCTCCGGGCCTTAATCGGAGTGGGTCTGGTGAGCGTGGTTTCGCTAGCAGTAGGCAGCTGGATAGCAAATTGTCTGTCTACTTCCAGCTTCCTCCGGTTAGACCGTCTTGCCGTGGGATTGCTTGGAGGTTTTGGTCTCTTCTCGCTCATTTTATTCATCGTCGGTCAATTCTCCTTTGGGCTGAAAGCCATCGTGATTGCATTTTGCGTTGCGATTGTGACTAGCGCCCCGTCAATTCTGAGGTTCGCGAGGACTCTGTCCGGCACGCTGAGCGATTTGCGTACGGTGCCTAAAATACCGCTAATCATCGTCGGCCTAGTCCTCGTGTTTACCGGCGTTACCGGACTCGCAGAGGTCACCGGGGATTGGAGCAACGACACGGTTGCATACCATCTGCTAGGACCCAAAGTTTGGCTTCGGAACGGAGTAATCCGTCCGGTTCCTGACAATTCCCATACTGCATTCCCGCAAACAGCCGAAACGATGTACGGTGCGCTTCTTGCAATCGGAGGAGGGCGAGCACCGTGTTTTTCGAGTTTTGTGACGTTTGGAATGTTGCTTTTAATAACTTCGTCACTGGCAATGCGGTGCGGATTGGACGCGACTGGAGCGTGGTGGGTCGCCGCGCTGGTTGCCACTATGCCCGCAGTTTACAGCGGCTCGGTCAACTGTTTCGTGGATGGCATCTATGCAGCATTTGTCTTAGCTGCAATCCGAATCGGAGCCGACGCGGAACGAAATCGAGATTGGGCGATCTTTGGTATTTTTTGTGGTCTGGCAATGGGAACCAAATATACGGGGCTCCTCGCTTTTCCTATCATACTGCTTTGCATTGTTTGGCTACGCAATGGGCTGCAGCAAAAAGGGTGGCGAGAAAATTCGACTGGGATCTTGGTCGCCATCGGCTGCGCATGCGCGATTGCTGCACCATATTATCTTCGAAACTGGATATTTCTCGGATGCCCGATCTATCCGCCTCCTCCGGGTTTTGGCCAAGTATGTTCGCCGAAATATCTCTCCCCACAAGCCGTTGCTGAATTTCATGCCTATATTCACGAACGTGGTGGTGGATTGGGACGAGGATTCATCGCATTTGTGAAGCTACCTTTCAACCTCACTTACCACACTTCCAACTTTCACGGAGCGGGGGGAATTGGACTAGCTCCTTTAGCTTTTGGACCGATTGGATTCATTGCCGCCCGGAGAAATCTCCTCATTAGAACACTAGCGGTTCTTAGTTTCTTTCTTCTCAGCATCTGGTTTGTGACGCAGCAGGAATCTCGTTTCCTGATTCATGTTTACGTTATTGCCGAAATTGTTTCAGTAATAGGCTTGCGGCATGTACAGCTTCGCGGAAAATCACTTCCGCTGGTGCTGCCAATTTTACTCGTCGCAACCTCCCTTGGATACGGACTATTCATGATCGGAAAGGGATGGCCCACCGGAGTAAAGGATGTCTTTTCTGAACGCTATGCGGAGCAAGCGCAGAAGGCGAATATACCGTTCTTACAAAGCTTCAAATTCCTGAATAGTTCCCCCGAAGTGAAAAAAGTGTTGATTCTCGACCGAAGTGTAACGCCGGTTTATTTGGACAAAGATTACATCAAACCGCTGGGACAATGGGGTGAGCTCACGCTGCCGGGTGTAAGCACTCCACTTGAAGCCCTAAAAGCGGCCCATGAACTGGGTGTATCCCACGTGCTGGATGTAAATTCCGAAGTTGCGTCGTTTCAGATCGTTGGTTCGAGAGCGGGAGTAACTCTGGTACTTGAGGCCCGCAACCAGAGAGTCTATCGAATAGATTAACTTCGGCTATAGGCAGAAACCGGATTAGCGTAATACCCCGAGGACTTGACGACGTCGATTTGCCGATCAAACTGGTATATACGGTTTGCGATCAGCGAAATCAATCTGTAGTCCTAGATTGGTCGCGTTGCCATCCAATGCGAACGTATCCGCGCGTGCCTTCAACAGTATACATGCGATATGGCACGACTTCGGACTTCCCGCCCGGCTAACTCATACGAATTTAGCGTCGGCTGATTTAATAGCGATTCCAATACCCGCAAGCCTCAGACGCTTCCCATCAACTCCAGTATCTCTTTGCGAAGGGAGAAATCATAGCAATTTCAGTGGTTGAGCGGCCGGAGACGGGTGACAGGAATTCTGGCTGGGGCGGAAGGATTCGAACCTTCACCGTCCTCATTAACAGTGAGGTGTCCTACCAGTTGGACCACGCCCCAGCAGGGTGAATGAGTAGGCTCCGCCGTCGGAAGGGCGCGGCGAAGGTATAAGTAAGATAGCATGGCGGGCGGGGGTTGCGGCGGGTCTAAGGGAAACTAATAGTCGCCAAAAGCGGCGCTTGGTGGCGGCGGGCGGCGAAATGATGCGAGATTTCGCGCGCCGTTCGCGCGGAACGCTGGAATTGCCGGGAGCGAAACAGGGGTTGCGGCCGCTTCAAAGGTTTCAGAAATTGCGTTTCGTCCGGCGAGAAGGGCGGGCACAATTTCCGCACATTGTTTCTGCGAGCGAGGTTGCATTCCGGAAAGATTTGTTGGACACTATCGCGTCGCAGAGGACCCGGGTGCGCACTTCCCGGTCAGAGAGTGGTGGATCCCCTAAAGCAGCGCTCCTTTTTTACCAGGGAGCTCCGCCGCGGCAAGTGCGAACGCGAACATGGCCCAGATTTTTCACCGCAGCACGAATTTTATAGCTCGATTCAGTGTGTTTGCCGGATTGCTCGTTGCCGGGTTGGGCGTGGGCGGCGTAATCGGCATCGCGCGGACTCCCTATTGGACGAATGAAAACGTTTCGCGGGAGCAGCCGGTGCAATTCAGCCACAAGCATCACGTAGGCGACGACGGAATCGACTGCCGGTACTGCCACACGGGCGTGGAGAGTTCCGCGACGGCGGGCCTTCCTCCCACCAAGACGTGCATGAATTGCCATTCGGTGCTGTTCGTCAATGCGGAGTACCTCGAGCCGGTGCGCGAGAGCTATCGCACGGATAAATCCATCGAATGGGTGAAAGTGCACCGGCTGGCGGATTACGTGTACTTCAATCACAGCATTCACGTGAGCAAAGGCGTGGGCTGTTCGACGTGCCACGGAACGGTGAACCAGATGCCGCTGATGTTCCAGGCGAGCACGCTGCAGATGAATTGGTGCCTGGAGTGCCACCGCAACACGGAGATGGCGCTGCGGCCGAAGGATCAGGTCTTCAACATGGATTGGAAGGCACCCGCGAATCAAAAGGAAATCGGTCACCAGTTGGCAATGGAACGCAAGATTCGGACAGTGGAAGAGCTGACTAGCTGCTCGACCTGTCATCGCTAATGGACGGTATGCGCGCTCACGACCACCACGACGAGCACTTGCACAACGAGCATGATGCTTCGCCCGAGCACAAGGGGCACGAGCATCACGAGCACGATGGCGAAGTAGAAGAGCTAGCCACGGGCGAACACAAGCTGGATCTGGCAGCGGTGCGCGCGAAGCTCGCAACGAAGACCGGCAAGCAATACTGGCGAACGTTGGAAGAACTATCCGACGATCCTGATTTCAGCGAATTGATGCACCGCGAGTTCCCGAAGCACGCTTCCGAATGGGACGATTCCGTCGACCGCCGCGATTTCTTGAAGTTGATGGCGGCGTCGCTGGCGTTTGCGGGCATGTCTGGCTGCGGACGCGCGCCGGAAGAGCACATCGTGCCGTACGTGAAACAGCCGGATGGCATGGTGCTGGGCAAGCCGCTGTATTTCGCGACGGCGATGGCGTTCGGCGGCGACGCGCTGGGTTTGCTGGTGGAAAGCCACGAAGGGCGCCCGACCAAGATCGAAGGCAATCCCGATCATCCATCGAGCCTTGGTGCGACGGATGCCATCGCGCAAGCCTCCGTGCTCAATTTGTACGATCCGGACCGCGCGCAAGTGGTCACCTATCTCGGCGAGATTCGCAGCTGGTCGCAATTCCTGGACAAAGCGTCTTCGTTGTCGGCTGAAACGAAAGCAACAAACGGCGTGGGATTCCGGATTTTGACGGGTACGGTCACTTCGCCGAGCCTGGCCAAGCAGATCCAGGCGCTGCTGAAGCTGTATCCGCAAGCAAAGTGGCACCAGTGGGAACCCGCAGTGAGCGATGGCGCGCGCGAAGGCGGCAAGCTGGCGTTTGGCCGCTACGTAAATGCGGTGTACCGGGTCGAAAAAGCCGAAGTGATTCTGGCGCTGGATTCCGATTTCCTGTCCAGCGGGCCGGGGCACGTGCGGTACATGAAGGAGTTTTACCGGCGCCGCCATCTGAACGGGCCGGAAGACAAGATGAACCGGTTGTACGCGGTCGAGCCGACGCCGACGGTAACCGGCGCGACGGCCGACGACCGCTTGCCGCTGCGCGCGTCGGATGTGGACGCGTTCGCGCGAGCACTGGCCGCAAAACTAGGGCTCGGTGGCTCGGCAGCGGCCCCGGCAGGCTCGGAAGAGTGGCTGGATGCGGTTGCCAAGGATTTGCAAGAACATCGTGGAACATCGCTGGTGGTGGCAGGCGAGCAGCAAACCGCAGCCGTGCACGCGCTGGCGCACGCGATCAACGGTGCTTTGGGCAATGCCGGCGCAACGGTTTATTACACCGAGCCGATCGAAGCGAATCCGGTGAACCAACTCGAATCGCTGCGTGACCTGTGCGCGGACATGGACGCCGGAAAAGTCGAGACGCTGCTGATGATCGGCGTAAACCCGGTGTATACCGCGCCGCACGATTTCGACTTCAAATCAAAGCTGATGGCTTTTGCTCCGGGCACGCGCGAGAAAAAGGTCAAGACTTCCATTTACGTCAACTCGCATTTTGACGAAACCGCGGACGATTGCGATTGGCACGTGGCGGAATCGCATTTCCTGGAAACCTGGGGCGACGCGCGGGCGTATGACGGGACGTTGAGCATCGTGCAGCCGCTGATTTCGTCGCTCTATCACACGCACTCCGCGCGCGAAGTGCTTGCGGCGTTCAGCGACAAGCCGGGAGTGACGGATTACGATGCCTTGCGCGAATCGCTGTCGCCTTCGTACTTCACAGCGCTCTCCAATTCCCCGGAATTCGCGAAGTTGTGGCGCAAGACGCTCAATGACGGCTTCGTGGCAAATTCCGCCCTGCCGCCGCTCGCCGGCCTCAGTGCCAAGTTGCATGTTGCAAGCCTGCCGCCAGTCGCTGCAATTCCTGCGGGCGAATACGAGTTTATTTTCCGCCCGGATCCCTGCGTGTATGACGGACGTTTCGCGAACAACGGCTGGCTGCAGGAATTGCCCAAGCCGGTGACCAAACTGACCTGGGATAACGCGGCGTATGTTAGTCCGAAGACAAAAGATGATTTGAACCTGGGCTACCAGAAGGTGGCGGCGCGCGGCGGAGAGCACGGCCAGATTGTCAGCGACGTCGTGGATATTTCTCTGTCGCAGAGCAAAGTATCGGCGGCAGTCTGGATCGTTCCAGGGCAGGCCGACGGCGTCGTGGTGCTGCCGCTGGGCTACGGACGCAGCAAAGCCGGTTATACCGGAACAAACAAAGGCTTTAACGCTTACGTCGTGCGCACTTCCGGAGCGTTGTGGACCGCGTCGGGCAAGGACATCAAGCCGACCGGTGAACGCTACTCGCTGGCTTGCACGCAATATCACTTCAACATGGAAGGCCGGAAGATCCTGAGCACCGGCACGCTCGATGAATACCGCAAGAATCCGGCGTTCGCGCACGAAGAAGACGAGCAGCCATCGAAGGAACTGACGCTGTACCAAAATTTCGACTACAGCAAAAGGCAAGCGTGGTCGATGGCCATCGACCTGAACAAATGCAACGGCTGCAATGCGTGCGTGGTGGCCTGCCAGTCCGAAAACAATATTCCAGTCGTTGGCAAAGACCAGGTGATGCGCGGGCGGGAAATGCACTGGATTCGCATCGACCGCTATTATCTGGCCAAGACCGAAACCAACGATCCGACCACCCATTACGACCCGGAAACAAAAAAAGATGTACTGGCGAATCCACCGACGTTCTTCCAGCCGGTGCCTTGCCAGCAATGCGAAAACGCGCCCTGCGAACAGGTTTGCCCGGTGGGCGCCACGGTGCACAGCGCCGAAGGCCTGAACGACATGGTCTACAACCGCTGCATCGGCACGCGCTATTGCTCGAACAACTGCCCGTACAAAGTGCGGCGCTTCAATTTCCTGCGCTTCCAGGATTGGGAAACGCCTTCGCTGAAGCTGCAGCGCAATCCGGAAGTGACCGTGCGCAGCCGCGGCGTTATGGAAAAGTGCACCTACTGCATACAGCGCATCAGCAACGTGCGCATCGAGGCGGAAAAAGCCAACGACGGCAAGGGCCGGCCGATCCGCGACGGCGAAATTGTGACTGCTTGCGAAGCCGCTTGTCCGTCCGAAGCCATCGTGTTCGGCGACCAGAACGACAAGAACAGCCGCGTGGCTAAGCTCAAAGCGCAGCAGCGCAATTACACCATCATGGGCGAACTGAACGCGCGCCCGCGCACCACCTATTTGGCCGCGGTGCGCAATCCGAATCCTGATCTGGAGAAGGCATGAGCAACGGCCAGCCTCCATTGGATTCTCCGAAAATCCGCCGGCTGACTCCGGTGCTCGAGCCAGGGCATACCTATGCTTCGGTGACGGATAAGATTGCGTCCATCGTTCTGACGCGGCCGATGTCGCTCGGTTGGCTGGCCGGATTCACGCTGTCCTTCAGCGTGCTGATGATGCTGACGGTAGCCATCGCCTGGCTCATCATGAAGGGCACGGGAATCTGGGGCATCAACATTCCCGTTGGCTGGGGCTTCGCGATCGTCAATTTCGTCTGGTGGATCGGTATTGGCCACGCCGGAACGTTGATTTCCGCCATTCTTTTCCTGCTCAATCAGAAGTGGCGCACCTCCATCAATCGCTTCGCCGAAGCGATGACGCTGTTCGCTGTGGCTTGCGCCGGAATTTTTCCGCTGATCCATACCGGGCGCCCGTGGATGGCGTACTACATGTTCCCCTATCCCAGCGCCATGGGCATTTGGCCGCAATTCCGCAGCCCGCTGATCTGGGACGTCTTCGCGGTTTCCACTTACGGCACGGTTTCGTTGCTGTTCTGGTTTGTCGGATTGATTCCGGACTTGGCCACGCTGCGGGATCGCGCCAAATCGAAAACGCAGCAAATCATCTACGGCATGTTGGCCATGGGCTGGCGTGGTTCGGCGCGGCACTGGCATCGTTATCAGTCGGCGTATCTCCTGCTCGCCGGACTCGCAACGCCGCTAGTGCTTTCCGTGCACACCGTGGTGAGCTTCGACTTTTCCATCGCCATCGTTCCCGGATGGCACACCACGATTTTCCCGCCGTATTTCGTTGCCGGCGCCATTTATTCGGGTTTCGCGATGGTATTGACTATCGCCATCCCGCTCCGCAAGGCCTACGACCTCGAAGACTTTATCACCATGCGGCACCTCGAGAACATGGCCAAGGTCATGCTGGCCACCGGGCTGATCGTGGCTTACGGATACTTCTTCGAATATTTCATGTCCCAGTACAGCGGAAACAAGTTTGATCTGTATCTGACGCAGATGCGCTTCCACGGCCCGTACGCGCATTTCTACTACGCGCTGATTTTGTGCAACATCCTGACGCCGCAGTTGCTGTGGTTCCAGAAGGTGCGCACCAACGTACCCGTGCTGTTCTTGATATCGCTGATCATCAACCTGGGCATGTGGCTGGAGCGCTTCGTGATCGTGGTCATCAGCCTGACGCGCGACTTCATGCCTTCCGCCTGGGGCCGCTACTCCGCCACGGTTTGGGACTACGCCACGTTCGTTGGAACCCTGGGCCTCTTCACCACCATGATGTTCTTGTTCGTGCGCGGATTGCCGGCAATATCCATCGCGGAAATGCGCGAGCTGGTGGCGCATTCCGAGGAACACGAATGATGGACCAACGGCCACATCTCTACGGCGTCGTCGGCGAATTTGATACCGCAGAACAATTACTGCGCGCCGCCGCAAAGACGCGTGACGCCGGCTATCGCGAAATCGACGCATACGCGCCGTTCCCGGTCGAAGGCTTGTCCGAAGCTTTAGGTTTGCGCCGCAACAAAGTCGCGCTCATTACCTTGATTGGCGGACTGCTGGGCGGGCTCGGCGGCTTTGGCTTCGAGTATTGGGTGAACGTGATCACGTATCCTTTGAACATTGGCGGGCGCCCGTTCAATAGCTGGCCGGCGTTTATTCCGGTGACTTTCGAGCTGACCGTGCTGGGCGCTTCGCTTTCCGCGGTCTTGGGCATGCTGGCGCTCAATAAACTGCCGCAGCCGCATCATCCGCTGTTCAACGTCGAGCATTTCAAGCGCGCCACCAACGATAAATTCTTTTTGTGCATCGAAGCGCACGATCCCAAGTTCAATCTCTCGGATGCAGCGAAGTTTTTGCAAGGTCTGCAGGCGCAGCATGTCATCGAGGTGAAAGACGATGACTAATTTGGCTCGCAGCTTCGCCATCGTATGCGCATCGGCTTTTGCGCTGAGCCTCGCGGCTTGCAATCCGATTCGCCAGGACATGGCCAATCAGCCTAAGAACCGACCGCTTTCGCCGAGTGACTTCTTCACCGACGGGCGCTCGGAGCGCCCGCTGGTCGAGAACACTGTGGCGCACGGATCGCTTGCTGACGATGAACTGGTGGTTGCCAAGGATTCGAATACTTTCCCGCTGCCGGTTACCGAAGAGCTTCTCGTGCGCGGCCGGCAACGCTACGGAATTTTCTGCTCGCCGTGCCACGGTTTGCAGGGTGACGGCCAGGGCATGGCTGCGGTGCGCGGCATGAAGCACCCGCCTAGCTATCACGATGACCGCTTGCGGAAATCGCCGAATGGCTACTTTTTCGATGTGATCACCAATGGCTTTGGCGGGATGCTCGGCTATTCCGCGCAAGTTCCGCCGCGCGACCGCTGGGCTATCGTGGCGTACGTGCGCGCGCTGCAGTTGAGCCGCAACGCCAAAATTTCCGATTTGCCCGCCGAACTGCGGCAAAAACTCGAAGCCGGAGGCTCCGCGAAATGACCGGGCAAGACTACCGGGCGCCGGAAAGCGTCAGCCGTCTGATGAATCGCGGTTTCCTGATCGGCGGAGTAGCGCTGTTACTGGCGATTTTCGGCTGGCTGCGCTATCCCGACCAGTTTTACAAGTCCTACCTGATGAGCTACATGCTCATTTTCGGCTTCGCGCTGGGCTCGCTGGGTCTGGTGATGCTGCAGCATTTGACCAGCGGCCTGTGGGGCATCATGATCCGCCGCCCCGCGGAATCGGCCACTCGCACCCTGCCTATTTTGCTCGCGCTCTTCATTCCGGTCTACCTGGGCAGGAAGACCCTGTACTTCCGCTGGCTCGATCCGGCGGAGACTTTGAAACAGCCCCTTTCGGCAATGCAGCAGTGGTACCTCACGGAAAGCAAGTTCGGGATTCGCGCAATCATCTATTTTGCGGTGCTGCTCTTGCTGATGTTCATCTTCAACGCCTGGTCGCGCAAGCAGGACGTCGACCGTGAAGACCGGTTGCTGCGCCGCCGCCTGAAAATGCTCGCTGGTCCGGGCATCATTTTGTACGTTTTCGTAGTGAGCTTTGCCGCCATCGACTGGGTGATGTCGATCTCGCCCCACTGGGCTTCCACGATTTACGGCTTCTTGTTCGTGGCCGGGCAGCTGATTT
>DATNNV010000033.1:0-2348 GCA_035601655.1 Candidatus Dormiibacterota bacterium | reverse complement strand
TTGCACGCACGCGTCCGCGCCAAAACTTTATTTGCAACGCACTACTTCGAATTAACCGAATTGGCGGAACAATTAAGCGGCGTGAAGAATTATCACGTATCAGTGAAAGAGACCGGAGGAAGTGTGGCTTTTCTCCGCCGCGTAGAACCTGGCGCAGCCGACCGCAGCTACGGAATCGAAGTCGCAAAACTCGCAGGATTGCCAAATGAAGTGGTTGTGCGGGCGCGGGAGGTGCTCGCAGAGCATGAATCGTCCGAGCGCCGACTATCGGGACATTTGACGCCCGGCTCTTCCGCCGGGCCGGAGCGGCCGACGCAGTTGACCATCTTCACGCCGCTGTCACAGCCAGTGCTGGAAAAGCTTCGCGAGGTAGATTTAAATCGGCTGACGCCGCTGGAAGCGCTAAACTTGCTGGCGGAGTTGAAGAGGCAGATCGACTAGTGATGCCGAAAACCCGCAGTGCTCATTCGCAAATCGGCCAACTCCTCATCATCGGCTTCGACGGGACCGAGATGTCCCCACGCCTCGCTTCCCTGCTCCGGAAGATTCAGCCAGCAGGCGTGATTCTGTTTGCCCGCAATATCACCGGAGCTGAGCAGACGCACACTCTTCTGCGGGAATGCCAGAAGCTCGTGGCCACGCGGCTGTTTACTTGCGTGGACCTTGAAGGCGGCACGGTGGACCGTTTCCGTAACGTGCTTGGTGCAGCGCCTTCTCCGGCAGAGGTGTTTGCCACGGGCAGCCGGGCTCTGTTCCGCAAGCATGGGCGCGTGATCGGCAAAAACTGCTGCGCGCTTGGCTTCAACGTGGATTTCGGCCCGGTGCTCGACTTGGCCTTCGAGGCTTCGCGTTCGGTGATGCGTTCGCGGGCGGTTTCGGACGATCCGAAGCGGGTGGTTGTCTATGCGCGCGAGTTTCTGCGCGGACTGGGCGAGGCCGGCGTACTCGGCTGCGGCAAACACTTCCCCGGACTGGGCGAGGCCACTCTCGACACGCATCATGAACTGCCCAGCGTGGATAAGCCGCTGCGCAAATTGTGGGAAGAGGATCTGGTTCCCTACCGCACACTGCGGCGTGAATTGCCGATGGTCATGGTGTCGCACGCCGCGTTTCCAGCCGTCACAAAAAAGCGCACGCCGGCATCGCTCTCGAAGAAATGGATCACCGACATTCTGCGCAAGAAGATTGGCTACCGGGGCCTCGTCTGCTCCGACGACCTGGAGATGGGTGGCGTGCTGTCGGCCGCTTCGATCGAATCGGCCGCGATCGAACAAGTGATGATCGGGCACATCCGCGCGGGGGGCGATCTTGGCTTGATTTGCCATCAGGAGGATTTCATTCTGCGCGCCCACGAAGCCTTGATCGGGGAAGCGGAGCGCGACGGCAGATTTGCTCGCCGAGCCGGGGCATCGGTCGGACGTGTGCTGGCGTTCAAAAAGAAAGCGTTTCACCGCAAATCGACGGCGAGGGGCCGCACTCCCGCTCCGACTTCCGCGCGGGTTGAGAAGCTGATGCGTCAGCTCTGGGAGTTAGGGGAAGAGATTCGGCTGGCTACGTTTGCTCGCACAAACAATAAGAAGGAACGCCCATGATCGTTGCTGGCGTGATGAGCGGCACTTCGGCAGACGGTATCAATGTGGCATTGGTGCAGCTGTCGGCACGCGGGCGGGGGCGCCCGCGCCCCGCACTTCTAGCCCACGAGGAGTATCCCTTCCCTGCCCCGGTGCGACGCGCAATTCTGGAAATGATGAATGCGGAATTGGCCCGCGTCGCCGATCTGGCGCGGCTGAATTTTCTTCTTGGCGAACTGTACGCGGAGGCGGTCGCGAAGACAGCGCGCAAGCATCGCGTGAAACTTGACCTGGTGGGCTGCCACGGACAGACGCTCTATCACCAGGGAATGGCGCAGCGATTTCTCGGGCGAAAATTGGCGGTGACGTGGCAAACCGGTGAAGGCGCGGTGATTGCGGCGCGGCTGAGTGTACCGGTGGTCTCTGATTTTCGCACGGCGGATGTGGCGGCTGGGGGAAAGGGCGCTCCGCTGGTCCCCTTTCTTGATTATTTTCTATATCGCGACCAGCATTTAGCGCGGATCGCGCAGAATATCGGCGGAATTGCGAATCTGACGGCGATTCCCGCGGGCGCGTCGTTACAGGAGCTGCTCGCTTTCGATGCCGGTCCCGGCAACATGGTGATTGACGCAGCGATGGAAGAGCTTTTCGGCAAACGCTACGACCGCGACGGCAAAGTCGCGGCTTCGGGACGCGTACTGGATGCTGTGGTTCGAAAATTGGTGCGCGCCCCCTTCTTCCGGCAGAAGCCTCCGCGGACGGCGGGCCGCGAGGAAT
>DATNNV010000032.1:0-13185 GCA_035601655.1 Candidatus Dormiibacterota bacterium | reverse complement strand
CTCCCCAACGCCGAGCCACACACACACAGTCCCAACCAGCACCAGCAAGCCGGTCAACATCACCAACCCGAACGACAAAGCGCAACGCCTCATATCCCCGCTTCGATGTTCCTCCCGTTCCCCGGGTTTCTCCAGCCCTCTATCGACGATTCAATTTGAGGCCCGGCCCGCAATCTTCTATAATCCAGAGTTTGGCTACTGAGAAATAAGCAACTAGGAGCTGTAACCGCATGCCTGGAACTGACAAAAGAAAACTTGGCTACCGCATCCTGCTCGGCGTCGTCGTGGTCGCCATCGGCGGCAGTATGTTGCTTTACCTCGTGCCCCAGGCGCCCGGCGGCGGACAAGAAGCCAGCGACACCCTGGCTCGCATCGGAGATCAGACCGTCAGCGTCGCCGAAGTCCGCCAGCAGCTCGGCGATATCGAGCGGAGCAACCCCATACCCAAGCCCCTCGAAGGCCTCTACGCTCAGCAGATCCTCAAGCAAATGGTCTTTCAAAAAGAGCTCGAGTACGAAGCCAAGCGCCTGGACATCAAAGTCACCAATGAAGAAATTGCCGACCGCATCCGCCAATTCCTTCCCAGCGCTTTCAATGGCGGCAATCCCGTCGCCATGGATCAGTACTCCGCCCAGGTGCAGGCGCGCTTCAATTTGACCGTTCCCGTCTTCGAAGAATTGATCCGTCAGGGCATTCTCGACGACAAGTTCCGCAAGCTGGTCACCGACGGCGTCAGCGTCGGCCCCTCCGAGCTCCAGCAGGAATTCGCCTACCGCAATCAAAAGGTCAAGCTCGACTACGCACTCATCAAGCCCGAAGACCTCGAAGCCAAAATCACCCCAACCGACGCCGAAGTGCAAGCCTCCTACGACAAGAACAAATCCAAGTACACCGTTCCGGAGCGCCGCTCCGTGCGTTACGCCCTCGTCGACGTCAACCAAATCCGCCAAAGCCTGCAAATCTCTGACGACCAGCTCAAAGCCCGCTACCAGGCCAACATCCAGCAATACGAAGTCCCCAACCGCGTCCACGTCCAGCACATCCTCTTCATGACTGTCGGTAAGACCCCCGCGGAAGTCGAAGAGGTCAAAAACAAAGCCGAAGACGTCCTCAAGCAGGTCAAAAAGGGCGGCAAATTCGACGAGCTAGCCAAAAAATACTCCGAAGACCCCGGCACCCGCGACAAAGGCGGCGACCTCGGCTGGATCGTTGAAAAGCAAACCGTTCCCGAATTCCAGACCGCTGCCTTCAGCCTGCCCAAAGGCCAGGTCTCCGACCTCGTAAAAACTCAATACGGCTTCCACATTATTAAGGTCCTGGACAAGGAAACCGCCCATACTAAGCCTTTCGACGAGGTCAAGGACACCCTCCGCGCTCCCCTCATGCTCAACGAAGCCGACAAACAGGCCAGCGACGTCGCCGACAAGCTCGCCGCCGCCGTTCGCCAGTCCAACAAAGTCTCCCTCGACGATCTCGCCAAGCAATATCACATGGCCACCGGCGAGACCCATCCCGCCGCTGCCACCGAGCCCCTCATCGAGCTCGGCAACTCCCAGGAAGTCAAGGACGCCATCTTCCGCCAGCGCGTCGGCGAACTCAGCCTCCCCATGCGCACCGACCGCGGCTTCGTCATCATCTCCGTAAAAGACATCCAGCCCACGCACCCCGGCTCGCTCCAGGAAGTCCGCGACCGCGTGGTCGCCGATCTCAAGCGCGAAAAGGCCGGCGAACTGGCGCGCACCAACGCCGAGCTGCTCGCCAAGCGCGTCAAATCCGGCGAAAAGTTTGACGCCGCCGCCAAAGCCCTCGGCCTGGACCCCAAGCTCAGCGATCCCATCGCCCGCAACGGCTCCATTCCCGGTGCCGCCAGCGGCAAACAGCTCTCAGCCGCCTTTCAGTTGAAACCCGCAGACGCCGGCGCCCCGCTCAACCTCGGCGCCAACTGGCTGGTCTACCAAGTCGCGGAGAAGCAAGAACCCAATCCCGCCGACTTCGACAAGCAGAAGAAGGAAATCACCGATTCCTTGCTGCAATCCAAGCGTAGCGTGGCCTTCGAGGCCTTCCGTGCCGCACTCGACGAGCGGCTCAAGAAGGACGGAAAACTCAAGATGATGCCCGACAAGCTCAAGACCTTCGGCAGCTTCGGCTAGTCGTTAGCCTCGTATACAACTGAAAATAATAGGCTTATGGCATGTAGCGTCGTTGCGTGCCCGCCCTTGCCTTTCCGCTGTCCGCCCATTACCCTATCAGCGCTGGGATCTAGCCTCATTCGCCGCTTCCCAGCGGCGTCGCAACCAGGGGGTTCCGCGAGGCAAATCTTAGAGCCGCTTAATTCGGCCTCACCAGGCCGGTTCAGGAACTAAACACTATGCCCGCTCGTCCATCCGCCGTTCGTAACGACTACCGTTGCAGCATCGAAAGAAACCAGAACGGGAAGTATTGCGTACGTATTCAGTGCCGCTATCCTCGCCACGCCTGGACCCTCAGCGTCTTTTTCCTGGCTTCTTCCTTCGACCGCTCCATGAAAAAGCTCGAAGAGTCCCTCGATTTCCTCCAGCGCCACGAAGAGAAGCTCTGGTTCTGGGGCGTCGACCGCGCCGCCGATATGGGCTTTTCCGCCGAATTCCTCCGCGAAGCCGGCCTCAAGCTGGACCGCCGCATCGAATTCCCACCCAAGTCCGCCAGCCTCTCGCTCGCTCCCGAGCGCGAAGTACCCGCCTTTGTCCTCGGCACCGTCCGCCGTGGCCTCGCCGAATCCGTAGACTCCGGCCGCCTAGCCGCCGCCGGCGACTAACCCCACACCAGCCCGATCAACCCTATAGTTTACGCGCGCTTTTGGAGTGCGGGAGCCCAGCTCCCGCTTTTCCGTCAGGCGTGCGTTCTCGAGAGCTAAAAACGCTCCCTGGCCACAGCGGCGAAAACCGGCGATCTACTTTTCGCGCAGAATCACTTCGCCTTGCCCCACCGGCTGATCATTCAGCCACAGCCGGTACTTGTACGTGCCCGCTTTGGTGCCCACACGGGGCGGCCCGCTGCTCAGCCGCATTCCCGCCGGCGCCTGGAACACGTTCGACGAAAACGGACAGCGGTTAGCGTCGAACTCGATGCGCACGCTCCCTGCATCCGAAAGCCACGAGACCTGGTCGCCCGGATCGAGCACCACCGCCTGCGGAATCAACCCTATCAATACCGGACGCTCTGTCATTCGCTCCCCTTCTCGCTATCTAAATCCTCTGAAACAGCCCCTTGAACCAGCGACGATAGCACATCCCGCTCCGCAATCTGTACGACTGGTCACTATACCTGTCCTTCCGTACGCTTGACCGCTGTTCCACGCGCCCGTAAACTTATAGGTGCTGAGTGTGCGCCAGCGTCTATTCTGGCCTCGCGCTCGCCGAAATCCTCATCGAGCGTCCAAGAGACGCGAAGGAAGTATCTGCATGGCGTCACGAGCTCTATCGATTCCCCTGCCCAACGGCTCCCGCATTTCTGTTCTGCTTTCTCTGCCGTTCGCCCTGGTGCATCTCGCTTCTTTGCTGGTGTTCTTCTTCCCATTTCACTGGTATTACCCGGTCGCCTGCGTGGCGCTCACCGTCGGACGCATGTTCTGGGTCACCGCCGGGTATCACCGCTATTTTTCGCATCGCTCTTTCAAGACCAGCCGCGTTTTTCAGTTCGTGATTGCCTTCATGGCCATGACCTCCGCGCAAAAGGGCGTACTCTGGTGGGCCGCGCATCACCGCCATCATCATCGCCATTCCGATCAGGAACTGGACTTGCATTCCCCCACGCTCTTCGGCTTCTTCTGGTCCCATGTCGGCTGGATCATCTCGGACAAGTACAACGACACGCGCCTCAACTACATCGCCGACTTCGCCAAATATCCTGAGCTCCGCTGGCTCAACAAATATCACCTGATCCCGCCCGTCGTGCTCGCCGTAGTCATCTGGCTCATCGGCGGCTGGCCCTTGTTCATCTGGGGCTTCTGCCTCAGCACCGTGCTCCTCTGGCACGATACTTTCACCATCAATTCGCTCTCCCATCTTTTCGGCAAGCGCCGCTACGACACCACCGACACCAGCAAGAACAACTGGTTCCTAGCCCTGCTCACCCTCGGCGAAGGCTGGCACAACAATCATCATCATTATATGGCGTCCGCCCGCCAGGGCTTCTTCTGGTGGGAAATCGACATCACCTACTACACCCTCAAAGTCCTCTCCTGGCTCGGACTCGTCTGGGAACTCCGCAAAGTCCCAGCCCACATCCTCGCGCAAACCCAACAGCAACCCCAAGACCTCGCCGCCTAATAAGCACCCGTAGCGCCAGGCTTTAGCCTGGCACCGCCGGACTTGGCGCGACCGATCCTCACCGGCCTTGCCTTTGAACCACCGATTGCGTATCGTCGAAATAACGACAAATTCCATGAATCTCGAACGCTTGAATCGAATCACCGTCGAAGCCGGGAAGTGCGGGGGCCGTCCTTGCATTCGCGGCCAGCGCATTCGTGTTACGGATGTGCTCGAACTGCTCGGCGCGGGAGCCTCTTTCGAGGAAATCCTGGCGGATTATCCATTCCTCGAGCGCGAAGACATCCTCGCGGCCCTGGATTATGCAGCCCATCAGACTGACCACGTCGTGCTTCCGGCGTCGTGAAATTCGTCGTCGATAACCAGCTACCGACTGCCCTCGCACAATACCTACGTAAGCGCGGTTTCGATTGCCAGCACGTCCTGGAGGCTGGCTTGGGCGATGCTCTCGACAGCGATATCTGCCGGCACGCCGGAGTTCAAGAACGCATTATCATTAGCAAGGATGAAGATTTTCTGTACTTCGCCAAACAGCACGAAGCGAGAATCAAAGTTATTTGGGTACGCCTAGGTAACTGCCGAACATCGGTGCTGTTGGCAGCTTTCGAACGCTCTTGGCCTCGGATCGAATCCTCCCTCAAAGCCGGCGACAGAATCATTGAAATCCGCTAAAGCGTTATGGGGTACCCGCCACGCGCTGATAGTGGGACGGAGTTAGCTATGGGACAGGCGGCGCGGAGAAGCGATGTGGTGTTTGTGCTTGCCGGCGAGCCGCAGAGGAAAATTCATGGCTTGGAGCTTTATCGCGCAGGCTACGCGCCGCGGATTTTGCTGAGCGTGGGGCGATTCGAGATCCGCCGGTTTGCGGAACTCGACCTGCCCTATCCTCCAGGTAGTGCGCCGATCGATTTGCTGGCGGCGCGGCCGATCTCGCCGCGCGGAAGACATTTTTTCGTGACGTTCAGCGCGGACGAGGTCAGCTTCGAGAAGATTGCCCCTGGCTGGCTCGGCACGTTGCGAGAAATTCGCGCGCTAGCTAAGTGGTGCAAGCAACGCCCGGAAATCACCTCGCTGATCATGGTGAGCAGCGGATACCATCTGCGCCGCGTGCGGCTATGCTGCCGGGCCTTGCTGCCGAAGGCGATTCGCGTGACGTATGCAGCCGTGCCAGGCGAAGCCGAGGTCCCCGCCCGCGAGTTTGCGCTTGAGTTGCTCAAGCTGCCTTTTTACGGTGCGGTGCTAGCAGGAGTTCGGCTGGCTCGCGCCTTTGCGAGAGGCTAGCATCAATCGCGCAGCGCGCGCACCGGATCAGTGCGCGTAGCCCGCCACGCAGGAAAAAAGCACGCCGCGAACGACGCCACCGCCATCACCGCAAACGCCGCACCGAACGCCAGCGGGTCCCGCGG
Organism: Candidatus Dormiibacterota bacterium; assembly: GCA_035601655.1. Lineage (GTDB taxonomy): Bacteria > Acidobacteriota > Terriglobia > Acidiferrales > UBA7541 > Acidiferrum. The sequence goes on along the minus strand of DATNNV010000032.1, from coordinate 7,472 downwards.
GCCGACGTTGTATAGCAGATAGCCCAGCAGCCGCGTGGTTCCCAGTGCAGCTGCTGCGCCGAGCAGCACGCCGCCCGCAGTCAAAACCATGCCCTGCGACATCACCAGTCGCAAAACATCCGCCCCGCTCGCGCCGAGCGCCATCCGCAATCCCAGTTCCCGCGTACTTTGCGACACGCTGTACGACATCACACCGTAAAGTCCCACCGCCGCCAGCAACACCGCGAGTCCGCCAAATACTCCCAGCAGCATCACCGCGATGCGTTGCGCCGAAGTCGAGCGATCCACTTGTTCTCGCATGGTGTTGACCTCGTAGAGCGCCAGGTCAGGGTCCAGCGCGTGGACTTCCTGCGCCAGCGCGTTAGCCATGGTCTGCACAGGCTGCGATGTGCGAATATTCAGCCCCACCAGCGCCGTGGGATTCTGCCGCAGCGGCACGTAGAAAAACGGTTTCCGCTTTTCCATGAAGTTGCCGTACTTCGCCACTTTGGCCACCCCGACCACTTCCATCCATTTGCCCTTGACCTGCAAGCGGCTCCCCACCGGATTCCCTCCGCGCCAGAACCGCGCAACCATCTCTTCGTTCACAATGGCCACCGGCGGTGCGCTTTCATCATCGGCGCGCCTGAACTCCCGCCCCGAAACCAATGGAATGCCCACCGTCGCCAGATATTCGGGACTCACTTCATCGTAGGACACCGTCGGCTGCTCGTCGCGCGGCGGTTCGTAGCCATCCACCGCAATCGGAGCCGAAGAATACGTCCGGTAGCTGAACGGTATGATCCGCGAATACGCCGCAGACTCGACTCCCGGCACCGCGCGTACCCGTTCCATCAACTGCTCTTGAAAATTCCGCGCCCGCGGCACGTCGTACCCCGCCGCAAACAAATTCACCGCGGAGACCAGCACGTTGTCCGTCGAGAATCCTGGACTCGCGCTGCGAATCGCTTGCAGGCTCTGAATCACCAGGCCCGCTCCCACCAGCAATAGAAAACTCAGCGAGACCTGCACCACCACCAGCGTTGACCGAATCCACGCTTTTCGCCGGCTGCCCACCACTCCCGCCGAATCCGCTTTGAGCGCCGAAGCTAGATCCACCTTGCCGCTCTGCAGCGCCGGCACCAGCGCAAAGAACAGCGTCGCCAACACGCAAACGCCCGCGCTCAGCGCGAACACTCGCCAGTCCAGTTGCCCGCCCAGATACATCGGTACTCCCCGCCACGGAATCAACCTCACCAGAAGATTGCGGCACCAGTACGCCACCAGCAGCCCGCTCACCGCCGCGAACGCCGAAAGGATCAGGCTTTCCGTGAATAGCTGTCTTATCACTCGGCCCGGCCCCGCCCCGATCGCCAGCCGCACGGTCATCTCATGCCGCCGCGCGAAAGAGCGCACCAGCAGCAGGTTGCTGACGTTGGCGCATGCGATCAGCAGCACAAACACCACCACCGCCAGCGCGATGCCCAGCGTCGGCGCCAGCGCCCCGGCATTATTGAAAGGCGTTTGATACAGCGGAAACAGCTTGATGCCACGTCCCCGGTTGGTTTCCGGATAGGTGGCTTCCAGCCGCTGCGCCACCGCGGATATCTCCTGCTGCGCCTGCTCGCGTGTCACGCCAGGCTTCAACTTCACGAAACCTTCAATCCACCGCGCTCCGCGATCCTCCAGTTTGTATCCCGTGGAATCGAAAGTTTCCTGCATCGACACCGGCACCCAGAACTGAAAAGCATAGCCCACGAAAGTGCCGTAAAACCCTTTCGGCGCGACCCCCACGATCGAGTAACGCACGTTATTGAACATCTGCGTCTTGCCGATGATTTCGGGATCCCCGTGGAAACGGCCCTGCCACATCTGGTAGCTGATCACCACCACCGGATGCCCGTTGCGTCCGGAGTTTTCCGCCGGCTCGAATCCGCGCCCCAGCATCGGATGGACGCCCAGCGCCTCAAAATAATTCGCGGACACTACGCTGCCGCTCGCCCATTCGGCGCGATCCCCAATGCTCAGACTCGCGCCGCTAATCTTTTCCGCGATAAACGCATCGATGAGCGTGCAGCTTTTCTGGAAATCGAGAAAGTCCGGCCACGACACCACATCGTATCCCGCAGTGCCCCGTTCGGTGCCGCTCACCGCCAGCATCCGCTCCTGGTGCTCCACCAGCGGGTACGGCCGCAGCAGCACCCCTTCGATCCAGCTGAACACCGCGGCGTTCGCGCCGATACCCAGCGTCAGGCAAAGAATCGCCAGCGCCGAAAAGCCCGGACTACGCCGCAGCATCCGCAACCCATAGCGCAGATCTTGCAGAGTTGTTTCGATCACTGGGAGTCCTCTCTGGTCACGATAACGTTCCTTGGTCTGCTCGACGCCGCCGAAAGAGCGCAGGGCTTCGCGGCGAGCTTCCTCGCCGGACATGCCCTTGCGCACGTTAATCTCGATAGCCATTTCCAGATGCGAGCGCAATTCTTCGTTCAGGTCGTCCTCGAGACGACGGCGGCGGAAAAGGGAGGTCAAGCGGCGGAGCAAGCTGCGAACGAGTTCGAAGAGTTGGCGCATCGGCCAGCGGATGCTCCTTTAGACGGTCAACAGGAGTCTACTACGGTTCTGTCGAGCGTCAACAGGAGTTTTTCGCGCGCCTGCCGATGCTGGCTGCGTGTTTCGGAACCCGCGGGCGAGAAAGGCGCGCGGCCTACGCGGTGCGGAACTTTTTCACCGCGAGAATCCCCAGCGCGATGAAAAGCACCATGCACACCGCCTGCGCGATCAGGAACGGCGGCTCGGACCCGTTCGGCGCCAGCGCATGCAGCGCCGCGTTTTTCATGAACGCTTGCGCGATCAGCACGAACACATTGAAATACAGCGAGATGACTGCGGTGATGACGTACGCGCTGCGCCAGCCTCCGGCCAGGTGCCGGACGTAGCGCGCGTAAATCGCGATAGCCAACGCGATCAACGACAGCACGCCGAGAATATGGCCCGGCGTGACTTTGTGGAACGGGAAGAGGAAACCGGTGACGCTGGTGAGCACGGTGGTGAGCAGGAAGAGAGCCGTCAAGCCGTCGAGCCGTTTGGCGGCGAGCATCCCGAACAACACGATCACGCCAGACAGAATGCCGATCAGGCTGATCGCAACGTGCACGAATGTAAATGTGGTCATGCCCAGGATCATGAGGCGCACCCTTTCCACTTCATTGGTTTGTGGTCACTGCGATGGCGCGTAACATACATCCGCCAGGGTATACGATGCAATGCCCGAGGGCGTTTTGCGCGAAATCGAGGAGATGCGGCTATGAGCGGTGTTGCGAAGATTGACGCGAAGGTTGCGGCGAACGTCAAGCAGGTCGTGCCCTTTCTGCATGTGGCCAGCATGGAAAAGTCGCTGCGCTACTACACGGATGGCTTGGGCTTCACCATGAAGCACAAATGGGAGCCCGACGGAAAGCTGCGCTGGTGCTGGCTCGAGTTGGGCGGCGCCGCGCTGATGCTCCAGGAGTTTCCGAAAGAAGGCCACAACTCGTGGGTGCCTTCCTGCAAAGTCGGCGAAGGTGTATCGCTGTGCTTTCAATGCGCAGACGCGCTGGCCATTTACCGCGAACTGGGATCGCGCGGCATCGCAGCGTCCGAGCCGCAAGTGGGAAACCGCATGTGGGTAACGGACGTTGCCGATCCCGACGGCTACCGCCTGTTCTTCGAGAGTCCGACGGACGTCCCCGAGGAAACGAAGTTGTCGGAAGTGAAGTAGTCGTCCGAAGTCAAAAGGTTGCCGGAAGAGAAGTCATGTCGAATGCTGCTTCAGCGCGACCGTCATTGGCGTCCGCGTCAACGTCTTGCGCGCCGCAACGGGCGGTGTACAATGCGCGCCACTTTAGGCTGGACTGCGAGTGGAGGCAGCGATGCGTGGTGCGAAAAGAATTTGCAGTGCGCTGGTGATTTGTGCGTTTGCGTTGGGACTCCCGGCGGCAACGGTGCGCGCCCAGGTGGCGGCTGGAAAGATCGCGGCGGCGGACGATTTCAATATTCAACTGGCTGAGGATCCGCAGATTTCGCCGGATGGAAAACAAATTGTGTACGTGCGCGAGTGGGCCGACATAATGACCGACAAGCGTTACACCAATCTGTGGATCGTGGCCGCCGACGGCAGCGGGCACCGCCCGTTAACCACCGGCCTGCGCAACGACGGCTCGCCGCGCTGGTCGCCGGATGGCACGCGCATTGCCTTCGTGGGCTTGGTAGCGGGGCATGCGCAGATCCTGGTCCGTTGGATGGATTCGGGACAAACCGCGGTGCTGACCAATCTCGAAGAGACGCCGGGCGGAATCAACTGGTCGCCCGATGGCAAGACCCTTTCCTTCACGTCGCTGGTGCCGGGCAAGGCGCCGCATCTTGCGGATTTGCCGGCGCCGCCCGAAGGCGCGAAGTGGGCCAGCCCCGCGAAGGCGTACGACCAGTTGGTGTATCGCTTCAATGACATCGGCTATTTGAAGCCGGGATATACACAAATCTTTGTCGTCTCCGCGGACGGCGGCGCGCCCCGGCAAGTTTCGAGCGGCGATTTTCAGAATGGCGGATGGGCGGAGATCAATACCGTGCCGGTGTGGACGCCGGACGGCAAATATCTGATCGCCTCCATCAATCGCCACGCGAATTATCAAGCCGAGCCGTTCGACACCGACATTTACGAATTCGCCGTGGCCGATGGAACGGCAAAAGCATTGACCAGCCGGAAAGGTCCAGATAACGAACCGGCAATTTCGCCGGACGGAAAACGCATTGCTTACACCGGATTCGATGACCGCTACCAGGGCTATGAAGTCACCAAGCTGTACGTCATGAACCGCGATGGCAGCGGCGCGAAATCGATTTCGGACAAGCTCGACCGCGACGTCTCCGATCCCGTGTGGGCCGGCGACGGCGGCGGCATCTATTTCAAGTACGTCGAGCTGGGCCAGACCAAAATTGGCTTTTACTCGAATGACGGGAACTTCAAGAAAATTGCCGACCACGTTGCGTCCGGCAGGTTGGCCTACGGATTTGCCGGCGCCTTTACCGCCTCGCGCAACGGAGCCATTGCTTTTACTTACGGCACCGGCTTGCTTCCGGGCGATGTGGCGGTTGCCAGCGGCGGCGGTGCTCCGCGCGTGCTCACCACGCTGAATCGCGAATTGCTTTCCCAGAAAAAGCCCGGCGCCGTCGAAGAAATCTGGTGGGAATCCTCGAAAGACAAACGCAAGATCGAAGGCTGGGTGGTCAAGCCGCCCGATTTCGATCCCGCGAAGAAATATCCGCTGATCCTCGAAATTCACGGCGGACCCTTTGCGGACTATGGCGACCGCTTCGATCTCGAAAAACAGGCCTGGGCCTCGATGGGCTACGTGGTGTTGTATGCCAATCCTCGCGGCAGCACCGGTTACGGCGCCGAGTTCGGCAATCTGATTCATCATGCCTATCCCGGCGATGATTTTTACGATTTGAACAGCGGCGTGGACGCGGTCATCGCCAAAGGCTACATCGACACGAACAATTTGTTTGTCACCGGTGGAAGCGGCGGCGGCGTGCTGACCTGCTGGATGATCGAACACACCGAGCGTTTCCGCGCGGCAGTTGTGTTCTATCCGGTCATCAACTGGTACAGCTTCGTGCTCACCAGCGACATTCCGTGGACCGCAAAATACTGGTTCCCCGCCAATCCCTGGGAACAAACCGATCACTACATGCAACGCTCGCTCACCAATCTCGTGGGCAAGGTCAAGACGCCTTCGCTGATCATGACCGGCGAGGAAGATTACCGCACGCCCATTTCCGAGGGCGAACAGTTTTACACCGCGCTGAAACTCCAGGACGTAGAAAGCGTGATGGTCCGCGTCCCAAACGAGCCCCACGGCATCCACCGCTTCCCCAGCCATCTCATTACGAAAGTGCTGTACGTAGGCGGCTGGTTCGACCAACACAAAAGCAAATAGCCGACGACCCAACTACGACGAAGGCGGGCTCTCCAGCGAATTCGCTGGTAGGATGGGACTCCATGAGCCGCCCATCGTTGTCCATTCGATGCTTTGTGTTGTGCTCGACCCTCTCGACGTTGTTTGCAGGCGCAGCAGGCGCGCAAACTCCGGTCAATGATCAGAATATTTCGTCGCTAGCTGTGCGTTTGGCCGAAGTCCCGCGGAAGATGGAAGCAAAACGCGTGGTGATTCTGGATTTGCGAGGTTCGCGGCGCGAAGCGCATCCCGCCGGAAAATGGCTCGCCGACCGATTGTCGGTTACCTTGCAGAAAGAGCTGCCTGCCGCGGAAATCGTGGATCGCTCCCAAATCAAGGCCGAAGAGATCGTCGGCACAGTAGAGCCAGGCCTGAGCGATGTACGAGTTGCCGCCTTGGAGGTCGGTCGAGTAGCGGGCGCGGATACGATTGTCACCGGGACTTTTGTAGAGGTTACAAAAGGTGCTCTCTCCATCACGCTGAACGCGTTCAAGTCCACGACTTCCGGTATGCGCGCAGATGAAATCACCGCGGATGTGCAGGAACCGCCGGAAGTCACGGCTCTGTCGCCGGAGCCGGTCCCTACGCACATAGCAAGAGCTGATGTAGGCCTTGGCAAACCGCCGACCTGCGGGCATTGTCCGCTGCCAGAATATACAGACGAGGCCAGACGTGCGCATTATCAGGGGTCGGTAACTCTTGATGTTTTGGTGACTTCGCAAGGAAGAGTGGAGAAGATAGTTGTAGTAAAAAGTCCAGGTCTCGGGCTTACTGAAAAAGCGATAGGGAAGGTCAGAACCTGGCGACTGAAACCTGCCCTCGACCCGCACGGGCAGCCAATCAACGTGCGAGTCATCGTGGAAGTAGCCTTTCGTATGCGCGATTGACCTTCCAGCTTTGAGCAGTCCTGCAACATCGCGAGCAGCCGTATGCCTTGCCTCTTTCTCCAAACGATATTCGATTTCGGATTGGTAATGGGCTAATTAACGACCAGGAACCAGATTCGCCACGGTCAAGCATCACACCAGTGCATGAGCGAGACGATCGAGACGCGTTGTTGTATTGCCGGTGGCGGGCCGGCAGGCATAATGCTGGGATTCCTGCTCGCTCGCGCGGGCGTGAGCGTGGTAGTGCTCGAGAAGCACGGTGACTTTCTGCGTGATTTCCGCGGCGACACCATTCATCCTTCGACACTCGAACTGATGTACGAACTTGGCTTGCTGGAAGAATTCCTGAAGCGCCCGCATCAGGAAATACGCGAACTGGCTGGCCAGGTAGGCGAAGAGATTGTAACCATTGGTGATTTCTCGCATGTTCCCGGCCATTGTAAATTTCTCGCCTTGATGCCGCAGTGGGATTTTCTCGATTTCTTGAAAGAGCAAGCCAGCCGCTACTCCACGTTCCAATTGAAAATGCCGGCGGAAGTTGTAGATCTGCTGGAAGAAAACGGCGTTGTGACCGGTGTACGCGCAAAAACGCCCGTCGGGATGCTGGAAG
>DATNNV010000031.1:0-66515 GCA_035601655.1 Candidatus Dormiibacterota bacterium | reverse complement strand
AGCAAGCCATGCGCTATCTCGCCGCCGAACCCATCGTCCGTCGCCTCCCAGCCGCCAGCGCGCTGCTAGCCGATCTCGAAATCAGCCGCCCCCCGCTCCATCTCACCATCGTCGGCCACAAAGACGATCCCGCCGCCCAAGCTCTCTTCCAATCCGCGCTCCACTATCCCGCCAACTACAAACGCCTCGAATGGTGGGATACCCGCGAAGGCAAACTCCCCAATCCCGACGTCCAATACCCAGAACTAAGCAAAGCCGCTGCCTTCGTCTGCACCAGCCGCGTCTGCTCCGCCCCCATCTTCAACCCCACTGACCTGGCCGCCCGCGTCGACAAAATCTCCGGCCTCCAAGCCTTGAAATGAGTGTGCCAAAAATCCGTTGTAGTGGCGCAGCATGCTGCGCCACCGTAGTATCCTGCTTCCGTGCTCGAACTCGATTGCGGCGCGGACTTAAGCGCAACTCCCGACCTGGACTTTTTCTTGGCGCTTCCGCCGCGCCCAGCCGTCTGCCTGATCGAACCGCGCGATCCCACCGCGCAACCCTACTTGATTCGCACGCAAGACCTGCGCAGCCGCCTCCACCGCCTGCTCGGCCCGCCCGATCCGACCAGCAAACGCCTGAATCTGCGCGACTTCGCCGGCGGCGTACGCTACCGCCTCACCGGCTCCAAACTCGAACAAACCCTCACCTACTACCAGCACGCAAAATCGCGCTTCCCGCAGCGTTACAAAAAACTGATGCGCCTGCGCAACCCCGCCGTCCTGAAAATAAATTTGCGCAATGCCTATCCCCGCTGTTTCGTAACGCGCAGCGCCCCAGTCGACGCTTCCGGCGCCCCCAGCAGCGGCAGCTACTACGGTCCTTTCCAATCACGCAAATCGGCGGAATATTTTGCCGGGCAGATTCTGGATTTTTTCAAGGTGCGGCGCTGCCAGATCAAAATCCGCCGCGATCCGGCTTTTCCCGGCTGTATCTACTCAGAAATGAAAATGTGTCTGGCGCCGTGTTTCGCCGGGTGCAGCAAGGATGAGTACGACGTTGAAGTCGCGCGACTGGCCACGTTTCTCGAAACCGGCGGCGATTCTCTTCGCGCCAATTTCGAGCAGGATCGCGAGCGCGCCAGCGAGAATCTGGATTTTGAAAAAGCGGCCGCCTTTCACAAGAAACTTGAAAAACTCGACGACGCGTTGCGGGGCCGTCCCGAAATAGCTCGGCGCATTCAGGATCTCGACGCCGTCATCCTGCAGCGCGGCGCTGAAGACCAATCCATCGCCGTCTTCACCATACGCGGCGGCTGGCTCGCCGAGCCGTTTTTTCTGCGCTTCGCGGAAATCGCCAGCCAGCCGCGCTCCGTCGAAGAATTGATTCGCGAGCGCCTGGAAAGCGAAATGGTGCGAGAATGTCCAAGCGACCTGGCCGAGAATCTGTGGATCGCGGCGCGCTGGTTTTACGGCAAGCCGCGCGACGGAGAAATCTTCTTCCGCGAAAAAGACTGGCCGTACCGGCGGATTCTGCGCGCGTGCTCGCGCATTCTCTCGCCGAAGCCGGAAGCTGCCGCAAGCAAGACGCGGGCGGCAGCGCCGCAAAAACCACTTGAAGGAGCATCATGAGTCATTCGGCAACCAAGCAAGCCACCGCGCGGTATGCGCATAAATTTGCGGGCCGCGCCGCCGACGGCCATTTTCGGGAAACGCAGGGACTCACGCTGTCTTCCCTCGGCATCGGTACGTATCTTGGAAAGCCGGACGCTCGGACGGACGAAAGCTACACCGCCGCAGCCGTTGCCGCGGTCGAAAGCGGAATCAACTTCATCGACGCGGCCATCAATTACCGCTTCCAGCAAAGCGAGCGCAGCATCGGCGCCGCGATAAGGCAACTCGCCGAGAAGGGTTTCCCGCGCGAAGAAATAGTGCTGTGCACCAAAGGCGGCTACCTCACTCCGGACGGCTCGATGCCCGCCGATGCCAACGAATATTTTTTTCGCGAATACATGCAGCCCGGAATCTTCACCGCAAAAGATATCGTCGCGGGCAGCCACTGCATGACGCCGCGCTTCCTGGAGAATCAGCTGGACCGCAGCCTGCGCAATCTGGGCGTCGATTGCCTCGACGTCTACTACCTGCACAATCCGGAAACGCAGCTGGCGGAGATTTCCAAGCCGGATTTTCTGAAGCGCGTCCGCGACGCCTTCGAGTTTCTTGAATCCGCCGCGCTGCGAGGCAAAATCCAGTTCTACGGCATGGCCACCTGGAACGGTTTCCGCCAGGACGCGCATGCCCGCGACTCCATGCAGCTCGCGGAAATTGAAGAGATTGCGCACCAGCTAGCCGGAGGCACGCATCGTTTCCGCTTCGTGCAGCTTCCTTTCAATCTTGGGATGACGGAAGCGCTGACCCTGGGCAATCAATCGGTCAAAGGACAATTGAAAACGGTGATGGAAGCGGCCAGCGAGCTGGACATCACGCTGATCGCCAGCGCTTCCCTGCTGCAAGGGCAGGTGGCGCGCAATCTTCCGGCCTTCGTCGCCGAAGCTTTCGGACTCGAAGATGACGCCGAACGCGCGCTGCAATTCGTGCGCTCGTCTCCGGGAATCACCACGGCGCTGGTGGGAATGTCCCGCGTCGACCACGTGCGCGCCAACGCGCGTCTCGTCAACATCGCGCCAGCCAGCGTCGATCAATTCAGCAAGCTGTTCGCGCGGGGCGAATCCGCGTGATTCCGCATTCCGCTCGGTGCGTCAAACGCGTTCGCGCATCCACGAGACGATGGCCGTGTTCACTTGGTCGAGCTTGCCGGCAAAAAAATGATCCGCGTCCGGAATTTCAACCAGCCGCTTCGGCTCCGGAAAACCTGCCACTACTTCTCTGGTTTTCTCAATCGCACCGTACTGGTCGTTCCCGCCCTGCACAAAAAGCTTCGGTTTAGTGCACTCCGCCAGGAAAGAAAAATCGGTGCCGTTCACCGGAATTCCCAGTCCGATCAATTCCGTAACGCGCGCATCCACGCCGCCGACGAGCAAGCCGGTTACAGAACCAAAACTGAATCCCGCCACTAGCAGCGGCACCCCCGCAAATTCCGCCGCCAAAAAATCCAGCGCCGCGCTGACGTCATCTCGCTCGCCCACTCCGCGATCGTGGGTGCCGGCGCTTTTTCCCACGCCGCGAAAATTGAAGCGCAGCACCGCGAGCCCGAGCGAGTCCAGCGATTTCGCCGCCTGGTACACCACCTTGTTATGCATGGTGCCGCCAAAGAGCGGATGCGGATGGCAGACCACCGCTGCCTTTGGCGGCAGCGCGCCGCCGGCGGGCGTCCACAGAATCGCCTCCAGCGGCCCTGCCGGGCCCTGCAACCGCAAGCTGCGCGAATCGTGTCCTGCGCTCATCGTTGCGCTCGTGGTGAAGTTAACTCCCAATATTTTGGGGCACCACGTTGTCAGTACGTGGCCAGCACGGGGCCAGTGTGGGCCAGGCCACGGCAAGCAAACGGATAGTACCTGTGCAGTATAGGGGGCGAGTACTGAAACTGCCAAAACCTCGTACTAGGTCTAAATTGTTGTATTTTCGCGTTGCGAGCGCGGTGCGCGGATGATAGTTTTGCGCCAGTTGGCAAAGACGCGGAGGCTTGATGTCTGACGGATCCGAACGCCGGGAAGCGCGGCGCTTCAACATGACGCTTCCGATGCGTGTGCTGCCACGGCAACGCCACGAGCAGGAGCTGCAAGGGCAGACCCGCGACGTCAGCTACCGGGGCCTGTATTTTCTTTCCGACGCCAAATTCGAGCCGGGCACGGAAATCGATTTTGTACTGACGCTTCCGCAGCAGGTTTCGCCCAACGGCGACGTCAACATCCGGTGCCAGGGCCAGATCATCCGCGTGGAACCCACGGGCAACGGACGCATTGGGGTCGCGGCAAAAATCAACCGATACGAATTTGTTCCCGCCGCGTCCGCGGCCTGAGGCTGGGAGCGACGGCGGCAGCGTTGCCGGCACGAGCGGATTCCTTTCTTTCTTCTTGTGGTTCTCCGAGTACAATCCACTAAGAGCATCGTTCGCTTCGGGGGACGCCATGTATCACTACGACGCAAAAACCGCGCTCGAAGAACTGCAGGAAGAAGCGCTGCTGCCGCACCCGGTGAAGCTGCGCGACATGATTCTGCGCACGCAACTGGGACCGAAGGAAGCGCAAATCCTTAACCAGGAGTTTCAGGATTATCTGACGCGCTTCGGCGATCTGCAGAAACTTGGCCGCGCTATTCTCGAGCAGCTGGCGTCGAGCAAGCGCAAGGCGTCCTGATTGCGCAGCCTGCCATTGGGTGAAACGGCGGGGCGCGCGGTGAAGTGGAAGCCTCGCGTGCTGCTGCTCTCGGCGTCTTCCGGAGCCGGGCACGTGCGAGCGGCGCAAGCGCTGGAGAAGGCTTTCACGGCGCGCGGGGATTGCGTTGTCGAGCACATCGACGCGATGGAATACGCGAGCAAACTCTTCCAGCGCATTTACGACAAAGCTTACATTTCGATGGTGCGCCGCGCGCCGAACCTGATGGGCGTACTCTACGACCGCACGGATCAGCCCTGGCAAAGCATGAAGCGGCGGCTGGCGTTCGACCGCTTGAATACGGCGCCGATGGTGCGCCTGCTGAAGCGCGTGCAGCCGGACCTGTGCGTCGCGACGCATTTTCTTCCGGCGGAGATTATTGCGTGGCTGACCGCGAAGAAACAACTAAGCGCGCGGAGTGCCATTGTCGTTACCGACTACGATGTGCACGCCATGTGGTTATGCAAGGCGGTGGACCGCTACTACGTGGCGTTGGACGAATCGGTGGAATACCTGGCGCAGGTCGGAGTGCCGCGCGAAATCATTCGCGTGACCGGCATTCCGGTCGATCCAGTCTTCGCGACGGTTTTGGATCGCGCGGAAGTGCGGCGCAAATTCGGGCTGGATCCTGCGGCCACGGTGCTGCTCGTCGCGGCGGGCGGGTATGGCGTTGGGCCAATGGAACAACTCGTGGGTGCGCTGCTGAATCTGAAGCGAGGGTGGCAGATTGTGGCCATTGCCGGGAAGGCGGAGAAGTTGCGGCTGCGCATGACGAAGCTTGCGGAAAGTGCTGGGGCGCTGCCGGGCGGTGGGCAGCGTCTAATTCCGGTGGGCTTTACGCAGGAAATGGATCGTTATATGGCGGCGGCTGATTTGCTGGTGGGAAAAGCGGGCGGTCTGACGACTTCGGAGGCGCTGGCGCGGGGGCTGCCGATGGCGTTGATCGAGCCGATTCCTGGGCAGGAAGAGCGTAATGCGGACCATTTGTTGGAGGAGGGGGCGGCGATCCGGTGCAACAATTTTCCTGCGGCGGCTTGGAAGATCGCGAAGTTGCTTGATGATTTGCCGCGGCTAGCGAGGATGCGAGACGCTGCGCGAGCTATGGGACGGCCCAAAGCGGCGGCTGAGATCGCGGGAGATGCGCTGGGGCTGGTAGACTGACGGTTCGGATCGGCGACGTAGCGATTCTGGCGCAGCCCGCAGCGGCGGGCGCCACTACAAAGGAAAAAACCAGAGTACGAAAGCGAGGACGATGCGACGCCACACGCTGCTGATCGATGCGGACGACACGCTGTGGGAGAACAACGTCTTCTTTGAGAAGCTGATCGAGGATTTCATCAGCGTGGTGGAGCCGTGCGGCTACACACGGACGTACATCCGGCACGTGCTCAATGAAACCGAACGCAAAAATATTCGGCAATACGGTTATGGGGCGCGGAGCTTCGGCCGCTCGCTCGAAGAGACTTACTTGAAGCTCGCGGAGCACATGGCCAAGAGGGAGACTCTTGCGCTGATTCATGAACGGGTGGTCGACCTGGAGCGCACGCCGCCGAAAATTCTGGATGGCGTGCCGGAAACGCTTGCTTATCTCACGGAACGGCACCGGCTGATTCTCTTCACGAAGGGCGAGCCCGCAGAGCAGGCGGCAAAGGTGGAACGCTCGGGCTTGCAAGGCTTTTTCGAATCCATCGAAATCGTAATGGAAAAAGATCCGCAGACTTACGGCGCGCTGGTGCATAAGCACAAGATCGTGAAGGCGCAAGGGTGGATGATCGGGAACAGCCCGCGAAGCGATATCAATCCCGCGATGAAGATCGGGCTGAACGCCGTGTACATCCCGCACCAGCACACGTGGCACCTGGAACATGAACCGGTCATGTCCGGTTCCGGCAAGCTGGTGATCTTGCCGGCGTTCCGCGAACTGCGCGGGCATTTTTAGGCGACCGGCTGTCACACAAGAGCCAAGACCGGAGAGATTCCTCACTGCGCTGGCCGACGACTTCGCAGGAGCGAAGTCGCAAGAAAAAACGTCGGCCTGCTCCGTTCGGAATGACCCTGGAGTGGGCGCGGCTTTGTGGGGGGCTGAAAGCCCCCGCCTCCTAAAGAGAATGAAGGTCTCCCGTAGCGCTCCCCACATCTCCTTACGCGCTGGTAATTTTCCAAATTGGCCGTTGTAACCGGTAGTATGGGCGGGAATCTATGTGTGTTCGGGAATGAGCAGGAGGCTGGAGATGAGCACAGCGTCGGCTACGGTTCGTACGGATTGGCGGCAGGAGTGGTTTGAGTTTGAGGACGCGACGTATTTGAATCTGGCGGGGCAGTCGCCGATGCCGAAGGTGTCGCTGAAAGCGGTGCAGGCGGCGCTGGAGGCGAAGAAGTTCCCGCATCACAAGGCAGATGAGACGTTCTTCGAGGTGCCGGCGCGGATTCGCGCGGGCATTGCAAAGATTATCGGCGCGAAGGCTGAGGAGATTGCGGTCACCAGCGGGGCGAGCAGCGGCGCGGCGGCGGTGGCGCATGCGCTGCAATGGAAGCCGGGCGACGAAGTGATCACCGCGAAGAGTGAGTTTCCGCTGCAGTACACGACGTGGAAGCCGATGGAAGAGCGGGAAGGCTTGAAACTGAAAGTGGTGGCGGCGCGTGAGCGGTTTATTACGGCGGAGGACTTGATTGCGGCGATGACGCCGAGGACGCGGGTGGTTTCGGTGAGCCATGTGCGCTACAACGATGGATCGATGCTGGATGCGGCGCGGGTGGCGAAGGCGTGCCATGCGCAAGGGGCGCTGCTGCTGCTGGACGTGAGCCAGAGCTGCGGCGCGGTGCCGATGGACGTGAATGAACTGGGCGCGGATTTTCTGATTTGTGCGGGATATAAATGGCTGCTCGGGCCGTTTGGCACGGGATTTTTCTGGGTCAAGCAGGAGCATCTGGCCATGGTGCGGCCGGACCCTTATTACTGGATGGCGGTGGAAGGCTCGGACAATTTTGCGGCGCTGAACTTTGCCGATCCGAAGCCTGCGGCCAGCGCCAAGCGTTGGGATGCGGCGGAATGGGCGAGCTATTTCAATTTCAATCTGGTGGCCATGGACACTTCAGTGGATTTTGCGGCGAGTGTTGGCGCGGAAACCGTGGCGGCGCACAATCGCAAATTGATCGATTTGCTTTTTGCGCGGCTGCCGAAGGATCGTTGCGTGATTGCGAGCCCGCTGGACGCGACGCACCGCGGGCCGTACGGCTGCTTCGCGGCACGGTCGCCAGAAAAGACTGCGGGACTGTATGACAAACTGCGAAAAGAAAATGTGATCGTGAGTTTGCGCGACGGGAATATTCGCGTGTCGCCGTATCTTTACAACACGGAGCAAGATATCGACCGTCTGATTGCGGTGGTTACGGCATGACCGCTCCGGCAGATTGGCCGAAAGTTGCGGTGGTGGGCGCAGGAGCGGTAGGCGGCTATTTTGGCGGAATGCTGGCGCGCGCGGGCGCGCCGGTGGTGATGATCGGACGGACGGCGTTTGTGGAAGCGGTGAAACGCGGGGGATTGTTTCTGGATGCGCTGCAATTCCAGGAGCGGGTGAAAGTGGAGGCGTCGGCAGATTTGAGCGCGGCGCGCGGAGCGGAAATTGTGCTTTTTTGCGTGAAGACTACGGACAATGCGGCGACGGCGGCGGCGCTGGGGCCGCTGCTCGCGCCTGGCGCAATGGTTGTGAGCATGCAGAACGGCGTGGACAATGTGGAGCAGATTCGCGCGGCGGGAATCGCGAATGCGCTGCCGTCGGTGGTGTACATCGGAGCGTTTGTGCCGGAGCCGGGGCGCGTGAAGCATACCGGGCGCGGGGATCTGGTTTTTGGTCCGGAGAGCGAGCAGACGAAGAAGCTGGCAGATTTGTTTACGCGCGCGGGAGTTCCGGTGCGGGTTTCGTCAAACATCGAGGGTGAGCTGTGGACGAAATTCATCGCGAATTGCGCGCTGAATGCGATCTCGGCACTGAGCCGCGCGAAGTATGGGCAGATCGCGGGCGACGCGGAGACCTGGAAGCTCGTAGAAGGCGCGGTTGTCGAGGTTTTGGATGTGGCGAGAGCTTGCCAGGTGGATTTGGGACCGCTGGCGGACGCTGAGAAAGCGTTTGAGCTGGCGCGGAAAATCGCCGCGCAACTGCCGGAGGCGATTTCTTCTACCGGGCAGGACCTGATGCGCGGCAAGCGTACGGAGATTGATTCGTTGAACGGATTCATCGCGCGGCGGGGCATGGCTTTGGGTATTCCGGCGCCGGCCAACCATACGTTGTGGGCGCTGGTAAAACTTGCGGAAGCGGCGGCCGAATCCACCGCGGCGGCGCAGAAAAAGACGAGCGCCTGAGAATGTGTGAACGCGGCTAGTAGCGATCGGGCGGAGCGTGGAAGGGGATATGCACGATGGCTTCGAGATCGATGGTGGCGCCGGCTTTTTCGGCAGGGCGGAATTTCCACTGGCTGAGGGCTAGCATGGCGTTGTTGTCGAGCTGCTCGTCGATGCCGCGAACAAGCTGAATGCTGTCGACGGAACCGTCGCGGCGAATTACCGCGTACAGAACTACTTCGCCCTCGACGTGATCGCTGATGAGCGTGGGCGGATACTTGGGGTCGACTTTCTTCAGCGGCGAAGGCGCAGCCAAATCGGCTGAAGTGACGTGTGGAGCATCGGCATTCGCGCGCAATTCGGAAAAATTCAGAATCCAGCTACCTGTCGCGCTGTTCAGATTCGGCATGTTGACGTACAGCGTGTAAACCTTCTTGCCGATGAGCGCCGCTTCCGGTTTTGCGCCAGGCGGAAGCGCTGCAAAATTCGGCGGGCCGGTGCGCTGCGGCTCGTCGTCGGGACGGGCGCGCGGGTCGGGCCGCGCGATGGATAGGCGCAGCGAAGGAGCAGTGACCTTGGGCGTGCCGCCGCCGAGGCCGGAGATGCCATTCTTTGCCGGCGGATTCCCGCCGCTGATGCTCACACCCGTGACATTTTTCCCCGCGCCACCATTGTTTCCGCCATGGCTTTCGGGATCGCCGCCGCTGCCGCCGTTGTTAGCGGTCGGATTTGCCGGCACGCCTCCGGGAACGCCGGGTTGCTTACCTTCCGGCGAGATGGAGATGCGGGCGGAGAGATTGCCTTGGGGGAGTTGTACGGGAGCCGCGGGGCCGGGGGTAGCGGAGAGCGCGATGAACGTGGCGGAATTGCCGTTGGCGGCGGATTGGGATTGCGAGAGTTCGGGTGCGGGACCTACATCGCCGGTTTGTTTGCGGTCGGCTTGGCGAGGGGCGGCACCGGCGTTGAGCTCGAGCTTGGGGCGCGCGGGTGCGTTCGCGGGAGTGGCGAGGACGATTTCGCCGGGTTTCTGCTCGAAGGTTGGGAGATCGGGCGCGGGAGCTTCGGTTACGGTGGCGCGGCGGCGTTCGCGTGGGCGGAGTTTGGCGAGAGTCTTTTCGCTGATTTCGAGATGCGGGCGCGGGGGAGCGAGAGTTGGCGCCAGCTGGACCATGTTGGGGAGAGTGGGGAGGATTTTCGGCGGTTCAGGGGGCGCGGCGGAGTTGATAAGCGTTTGTCGCGGATGCGTGGGATGGGCGGGATCGGTGAAAATACGCTGGCGCGGATGGAAAGCGTCGGCACCTTGGGCGGGAAGAGGCTTGTTGGGCTCGCCGCGCGGACTGGGCTTGGGCTTTTCGGCGCGGAGTTCGACGAGAGGAAGATCGTTGATGAGGCCGGACCAGGTGAGTTGGGTGTTTTCGAAAGCAGAATTCGTGCGCGGGGCGGCGGGTAGGTTGGGAAATGGCATGGCGAGGAAAACGATATGCCAGAGGCATGCGGCGACAACGGCGCGGCGGGGAATGCGGCGCTCGACCCAGCAATCCTTGAAAAAGCCGCCGCTGAGAAATCTTCTTGGAGCGGAGGGACCGGCAACGAGTGCGCGGATGCTGCTGCCGAGGCTTTGGCGGAATTCGCCCCAGCCGACGCGGAGATTGGGTTCTTGCGCGCCGTGGAGGCGGACGAGATCCTTGGGAGCTTCGGCCTGACCCAGGAGGTCGAAGGCGTTGATGACCTGATTCGACGACATCGATAGCACCAGTATACGCGAGGGAACGGCGGGACTTGAATGGGATGCGGATTGCCGCGTTTGGGGTTGCGGAGGTTGCAGCGGAGGACACGAGGTCCGCGGAAGGACGCATGGGAACCTAGCGAAGGCGGAATCGTGCGAGCGGCGATTCTGGCGCAGCCCGCCGCGGCGGGCGCCACTACAAAGAAGTTGCGGGAGTGCGGCGGTAGAAAGTCAGGGCGGCGTCACCTTGTTTCAGGAGGCGGACTTGGTGGAGGTTTTCGATTTGGTCTGGGAGGGGGAAGGTCTTGCGGTGTTCGGCGATGACAATGGCGTTGGGGGTGAGAAATTCGGCGGAGCCGAGGTAGCGGAGCACGCGGAGATAGTCATCGGCGGCGGCGTAGGGCGGGTCGAGGAAGACGTAGCCGAACGTTGGCTGAGTGGCGTAGCGAGAGGCCATGGTTTGCAGGCCGCGAAGGGCGTCGGAGGAAAGAACCGTTGCGCCGGAGCGGATGGCGAGGGATTCGAGATTTTTGCGGATGAGGGCGGCGGCGGGCGCGTGGTTTTCGATGAAGACGACTTCCGCGGCGCCACGGCTGAGGGCTTCGATGCCGACGGCGCCGGTGCCGGCGAAGAGGTCGACGAAATGCGAGCCGGCGATTTCCTGAGCGAGGACGTTGAAGAGGGTTTCGCGAAGCTTGTCGCTGGTGGGACGGAGGGCTAAGCCCTTAAGCGATTTGAGAATGCGGGAGCGGTATTGGCCTGCGATAACACGCATGGATGGATGAAATTAGCACAGCGGGCGGTAGAGTGTTGAGTAAAGCGACTGCAGCGGCACGAATTGGTTTTTGCGGTGGTGT
This sequence comes from Candidatus Dormiibacterota bacterium, assembly GCA_035601655.1. Taxonomy (GTDB): domain Bacteria; phylum Acidobacteriota; class Terriglobia; order Acidiferrales; family UBA7541; genus Acidiferrum. The sequence continues at coordinate 55,281 of DATNNV010000031.1, read as the reverse complement.
CGCGTACACTGACGCGCTTTTCGTCTGAGCGCCGATTCACGTAAGGAGATCCGATGCCTGTGCGTCCTCCCACAGTAAAGCAGCTTCTGGAAATTGCCGGATCCTTTGGCATGACGCTCACGTCAGAAGACGCCGCGAGTTTTCGGGGATTGATGGCGGGAACCATTGCGTCGTATGACCGATTGGATGAGCTGACCGAGCCGAAGCTGCCGGTGAAGTACCCACGGTCTGCGGGTTATCGTCCGAGCAAGGAGGAAAATCCTTGGAACGCATGGTACTGGAAGACGGACATTCGCGGTTCTGCCAGCGGCGTGCTGGCTGGGAAGAAGGTGGCGATCAAGGACAACATTTGCGTGGCCGGAGTGCCGATGATGAACGGCTCGCGGGTGCTGGAAGGCTACGTGCCGGACGTGGACGCCACGGTCGTGACACGCATTCTGGATAATGGCGGAATTGTCGCGGGGAAAGCGGCTTGCGAGGATTTGTGTTTCTCCGCGGGAAGCCACACCTGCGCGACCGGGCCGATCCGCAATCCGCATAGTCCGGAGTACAGCACAGGCGGATCATCGGGCGGAAGTGCGGCGGTGGTGGCTGCGGGCGATGTGGAGATGGCGCTTGGCGGAGATCAGGGCGGCTCGATCCGCACACCTTCCGCATGGTGCGGCGTTTATGGATTGAAACCGACTTGGGGATTGGTGCCGATGACGGGTGGCATGCCGATTTCCTATTCCGTGGATCACTGCGGGCCTATCTGCAACAGCGTGGAAAATGTGGCGCGGCTTCTGACCGCGATTGCGGGAGCCGATGCGCTGGACCCGCGGACGATCAGCGCGCGGACTGGCGATTACATGGGCGCGCTTAGCAAAGGCGCTAGAGGACTGAAGGTTGCGGTGCTGCGCGAAGGATTCGGCCATCCCACGACTGATCCGCGCAGTGCCGCGACGGACGCGAAGGTTCGCGCGGCGATCGACGAATTCAAAGGCCTGGGTGCGACGGTGGAAGAAGTCTCCGTGCCACTGCACTACGACGGACCGCACATCTGGGCTGGGGTGATTCTCGAAGGCGCTGCCGAGATGATGATAAAAGGCTACGCAATGGGCAACAATTGGATGGGCTACTACACGACGTCGCTTCAGGAAGCATTTGCCAAGGGGTGGACTTCCAGACCGGACGACGTGTCCGAGACCGTAAAACTGGTGCTGCTGCTGGGCGAATACATGCATCGCGTCTACCACAATCGCTATCACGCCAAGGCGCAGAATCTGCGCGTGCTTCTGCGCGATGCCTACGACGCGGTGCTCAAGAATTATGACTTTATCGCGATGCCGACGATTCCTTTTCCGGCGACGCGCATTCCTCCGGCAGACGCTTCTCGAGAAGTCTACGTGGATGCCGCGCTCAACATGCAGCAGAACACCTGTCCTTTCGATGTTTCCGGCCATCCGGCGTTCACCATTCCCTGCGGCAAAGTGGATGGACTGCCAATCGGGATGATGCTGGTAGGGAAGCATTTCGACGAGACGACGTTGATCAGCGCCGCCAAAGCTTTTGAGGAAACGACAGACTGGCGGCTGCGCTGATAAACATCAGACGCGACGCAGAGCCTGACGCGGATTTGCATTGACAAAATTGCACGACTGATTTTTTGAGGCAGCAATGGCTACGGCAGGGCCGCAACCCATCTCATCCAGTTTGCTGGGCGATGTTCTTGCGCGGCAGGCGGCGCAGTATCCGGATAGAGACGCCTTGATTTACCCGGAACTGGGATTGCGCTGGACGTTCCGGCAATTGGAAGAGTTGGCGCAAACGTGCGCGCGAGGGCTGGCGAGCCTGGGTATTCGTAAGGGGGAGCGAGTCGCGCTGTGGTCCACGAATCTTCCGGAATGGGTGATGCTGTTTTTCGGCCTGGCGAAGATCGGCGCGGTGATGGTTACTGTCAACACTTTGTTGCGGAAACATGAGGTGGAGTACCTGCTTTCGCAATCGGAGTCGTGCACTCTGATTCTCAGTGCCGGATTTCGCGATGTGGATTATGCGGAGACCCTTTATGAGATCGTTCCGGAATTGCGCAACCACAATCCCGAAGCCCAACTGCATAGCGCCAAGCTGCCTAGCCTGCGCCACGTCGTTTTTCTGGGAGAAGAAGCTCCGGGCGGAATGATCACTTACAAACAGGTTCAGACGTTGGGAAAGGAAGCGCCGGATGATTTGCTTAGCGGCATCGCGCTCGACGTCCATGATGTAATCAATATCCAGTACACCTCTGGCACGACGGGATTCCCGAAAGGAGCGATGCTCTCCCACCACAATATCGTCCACAACGGACACTGGATCGGACATACGCAGCGATTCTCTGCCGAAGATCGCGTCTGCCTGCCTGTTCCGTTTTTTCATTGCTTCGGCTGCGTGCTGGGGATTCTGGGAGCCTACACCTGGGGCGCGGCTATCGTTCCGCTCACTTCGTTCGATCCGGAAACGGTCTTGCACGCCGTGGCTAGCGCGCGCTGCACTGCTCTCTATGGAGTGCCCACGATGTACATCGCGGAACTCGAGCATCCGTCGTTCGGCAAGTACGACTTGAGCAGCTTGCGCACGGGAATCATGTCCGGCGCTCCGTGTCCGGAATCGCTGATGCGCCGAGTGATTCACGACATGCATCTGCCGGAAATCACCATCGCTTACGGGCTTACGGAAGCGTCGCCGGTGGTGACCATGACGGAGATTGACGACGACATGACGCGCCGGACACAGACGGTCGGCAAGCCTCTTCGTGGCGCTGAAGTGAAAATCGTCGATCGGGACACCGGCGAGCCCATGCCTTGCGGCGAAACCGGCGAATTGTGGGTGCGCGGATATCTGGTGATGAAGGGCTACTACAACAAGCCGGAAGCCACGCGAGAAGCGATCACCGATGACGGTTGGCTGCGCACCGGAGACCTGGCTTCCCAAGATGCGGACGGATATCTGAAGATTCGCGGACGCAAGAAGGAGATGATGATTCGCGGGGGCGAGAATATTTATCCGAGGGAGGTCGAGGAATTCCTGCGAAGCCACCCAAAAATCAGCGACGTGGCGGTGTACGGCGTGCCGCATCGGAAATTTGGAGAGGAGGTGGCGGCCGCGATTCGGCTGAAACAAGGTGCATCCTCTACGCCGGAGGAGATTGCCGCGTTCTGCAAGGGACAGATTGCGTCGTTCAAGATTCCGAAATACATTCAGTTCGTTTCCGAGTTTCCGCAAACTGCCAGCGGCAAGCTGCAGAAATATAAGTTGCAGGAACGAGCGTTGCAGGACTTTCCGGCGCTGCAGCACAAAACAGCAGGATGCGCTTCAGACGATGCTGAAGGAAATTAGCAGAGAGTGCCGAATGAAAGAGGACACGCCAAGGAAGCCTCTGAGGCTCCCTCAGCGTGACGAACATCAGAGCAGATGGATCGGCAAGATTGTGCCAGCGGATCAACCGCCGTACGAGCCACCGCCAGAATCACCGCCGCTCACCGGGCAGCCTTCGAATTCCTTCCAGGACTCCGTGCCCTTGAGAAGTCCGCTGGCACTTTTCAGCTTGAGTAGGTACACGCGCTGGATCTGGCCCTCGCGCGCACCCTTCCCAGGCCCGGCGATGCAAACGTAAATTCCAGCTGATTTTTGCTCGAGGATCTTGATGTTGATTTGCGAACCGCCGGATGCCGCCTCGACAAGCGCTTCGTTCTCGTCCAGTTGCCGCGTCACGTAGCCATAATCGCCGAAGGTCTTCTTGCCCTTGTCGCGTTTCGGCTGCATCGCAGCCGGGAGCGTCGTGACATCCAGCTTCGCGACCACAAACTCCGCGACCTTTTCCTTGGGATAAGGCGCATCATTCTTTGCCAGCGCCGCCGGCACGCAGGCCAGGGCCATCACTGCACAGAACAGTTTCATCGTTTTTCTCTTTCTTGAGTATCTCTACGCGCTCTTGACTAGCGTGCTCACATTTATCTCGACCGCCGCGGTGCCTGCCGTATTCCACATTTATTGCGTTGCGTTGTTTTCGCTGGTACTCAAAAAAAAGAGGCCCGAGTCGCGAATAAAATTGCCGCTCGGGAGGTCTTCTAAGTGAAGGATTAGTGGTAACAGCGCTGTCGTCTTTTCGCCGCGCAGACAAGTGCGCATAACTAGCGAAATTCGAATGCAGGGCCGCGCGGCCTATCGCAGCCGATCTAAAGATTAGCGCCAGCAACTGAATAAGCGAGCGTGGGAGGCACTCCGCGGCTCCGCCGCACGCATCATTCTGAATGTCCGTTTGGTGATTCAGTGCGGCAGGCCAACGCGGCGCAGAAAGTCTGCAAAGCGCGGGTCGGCGCGAAGAGCATCGAAGCCCGGCCGCAGCAGGACGCCCGGGTTAAGCCGTTCTTCGTAGCCCTTTTCGAGCCAACGCATGGCTTCATCGATATCTCCAAGAGCCACATAAATGACGGCCATGTCCGCGGCATCGGAATAACCAGAATTGGAGCGCTTCTTCAGATCGCTCAGCAGTTTCAGTGCTTCCGCGCGTTTACCGGAGGCGACGTAGGCGCGAGCGAGATTGGCTATGCACGCCGTGCTGCTGCCTGAAAGCTGGACGGCTTTTTGCAATTCCGCGACCGCTTCGGCAGGCATGTTTTTTTGGAGGTAGGCCTGACCCAGCTGCGTGTGAGCGAGAGCAAAATTAGCGTCCATTTCGATGGTCTTGCGGCTCTGGCGAATCGAGTCGTCATAAGAATGCGCCAAGAGAAGAACCTCGGCCAAATCGGCGTTAATGATAAGAGAGAGCGGATCCAGGTTTTGCGCTTTTCTCATTTCCGCGATGGCTTCGTCGTACCGACCCAAGAGACTCAAATGCCAGGCATACCAATGGTGAGCGGTTGCGTAGCCTGGGTTCAGTTCAATGGCCCGCCGGAATTCCTTCCCGGCCGAGTCAAAATCCCAGTCGAAGCCATCCAAGCAGAATGCAAGCGAGTTGTGGGCTTCGCCGAGCGTGTTGTCCAATTCTAGAGCTTTGATCGCCGCGGCCTTCGCTTTGGGGAGTGCCTCCTTGGGAGTCATCACCGCATACTGCCAGTCTCCCAACAAAGCATAAGTGTCGGCTAAGCCAGAATAAGCTTGGGCGTATTTCGGGTCTTCGTCGATGGCCTGATGGAAATAAGCCAGGGCCACCTGCAAACCGTTTGCCGTGCGCTTATTCCAGAAGTAGCGGCCTTTGAGGAGGGACTCGTAAGCTTCCGGATTGACAACTCTGGCGGTTTTCAACGCAGCCTGTTCGTGTGGATTCAAATTGATGCGAATTTGATCGGCGATGGCTTTCGCTACTTTGTTCTGGAGCGCCAAGGTATCCCGCAATTCACCCTCATAGCTCTGAGACCATAAGTGTTTGTCCGAAGAGGCTTCGATCAACTGCGCGGTGATGCGGACCCGATCGCCGGAACGGAGCACGGTGCCTTCCACCACGGCGTCGACGTCGAGTTCACGAGCAATCTGCGGCAGAGGCTTGCGCGCGTGTTTGTAAGCCATGACGGAGGTACGCGAGATGACCCGCAACGCGCTGATCTGGCCGAGGTCCGAAATCAACTCGTCGGTCATGCCATCGGCGAAGTACTCCTGAGAGGCGTCGCTGGAGAGACTTTCGAGGGGAAGAACAGCTAAGGAGCGAATGACAGTGGATGCGCGCTTCCGAGAATGGAACTGCCAGGCGACGAGAGATACCACCAGTAGGAGCAGCACGAACGCCGATATTTTCCACGCATACGATGGGCGCAGATTCTTGGGCGTTGCAAATTTTTCAGAGACATCCCGGGGATCGGCGCCTTCTGTCGCTGGATGAGACTGCATAGCGGATTCCGGACTGCGAACCGCTGGTCCTTCGGTGATTTTAACCTCCGCAAGGAAGCGGTACCCGCGACGTGCGATCGTTTCCACAAAACGAGGACTGTCGGCGGAATCGCCGAGAGCGTCGCGGATTTTGTTGATCGCTTTGTTGAGCCCGTGATCGAAATCCACGAACGTGTCTGCAGGCCAGAGTTTCTTCTGGAGTTCCTCGCGGGTTACGACTTCGCCGGGGTGCTCAAGGAGCGTCGCCAGCACTTGGAACGGCTGTTCCTGAAGGCGAATACGGAGGCCGTGTTTGCGCAGTTCGCCGGTGCAGAGATCCAGCTCGAAAACCCCGAAACGGAACCGGTCGCGAAGCTGATGGTCTTCTGGCATGGACAGGCAACTTCAGTCGGAAGGGGCAGTCTACCACCGGACCCGAGCTTGCGGAAACAAAGGCGGGGATAGTTTTAAGTAAGTCTTTTATTGACCGGCGGTTAGCAGGGGACCCGCGTTCCAGCGGGAAAGAACTGGCCGTCCATTGCAGCAGTCTGCGGTGCGAACCATAGTGAGACGCTGAAGCGACGCGGGCCGGAGGCGGTAGCGCTCGTAGAGGGGCTTCCAATGCTCGAGCACAAGGACCTTTTGAACTTTGAGCAGGCGGTCTTACCGCATCTTGATACCGCCTACAACCTCGCCCGATGGTTGACACACAACGCGCAGGACGCCGAAGACGTGGTACAGGAAGCTTCCTTGCGCGCTTTCCGATTCTTTCCGGGCTTCCGCGGCGGTGATGCGCGCGCATGGCTGCTGAGAATTGTCCGCAATACTTGCTATACATGGTTGCACACCAACCGGCCACTGCAGGATGCCACGGAATTTGACGAGAACGTTTTCCATCCTGACTCCGAGGCTGCCAATGCCGAAGACGTTTTACTGCAAAACGACAGCGGGATTCTGGTGCACAAGGCGCTGGAGAAGCTGCCGCCGAATTATCGGGAAGTACTCGTCCTTCGCGAACTCGAGGGCATGTCCTACAAACAAATCGCAGCCATCATGGGCATGCCGGTAGGCACGGTGATGTCGAGTCTATCGCGTGCGCGGTACCGCCTTCGCGAAGTTCTGACCGATCTGGTGAGCGGAAATACGGGGCCAGGTTCACGGCGAGTCGAAGCTGTGAGCGCATGAGGGGCTATTTATTCCAAAGCGCGAAAATGACGCAGATCAGGAAGAGACCGAAGAGGATCGACATAGTGCGGCCGAGCCAGGTGGGCATTGGCCCTCCACCCCGCCAGTGAAAACTCTTCTCACGGACAGCGGAAACGAGGGACCACACGCCTGTCGCAAGAAGAAGACATAGCACAGCTAGGCGGGCGAGGCGCGGCAGAGATGGTTGCGAGACGTCCGCGAGACGAATCCAGAGCATAAGGGAAATGGTCATTTGATCAGCCTACTCTCGCGAGATGGTAACGGCGCTGCCAGTGTGGGGGGAGGGTGTGCAAAGTGCGCTGGAGGGTAGCGGCTTGGTCGGAGTTTTCGGCCAGGGCGAAGGCTTCGCGGCGGGCTTGCTCGAGGAATTCGCGGTCGCGGAGCGGGTTGGCTACCTGGAAGCCGAGGTCGCCGGATTGGCGGGTGCCGAAGAATTCGCCCGGGCCGCGCAGCTGCAGATCGGTTTCGGCGATTTCGAATCCATTGTTGGTGCGGACCATGGTGTCGAGGCGGGCGCGGGCTTCCTCGGTGGTGCGGATGGGAGCGACGAGGACGCAGTGGGATTTTTCAGCGCCGCGGCCGATGCGTCCACGGAGCTGGTGCAATTGAGAGAGGCCGAAACGCTCGGCGTGCTCGATGATCATTACTGTGGCGTTGGGAACGTCGACGCCTACTTCTACTACCGTAGTGGAGACGAGGATTTGCACTTCGTTTTTTCGGAAGCGCTGCATGACGTCTTCTTTTTCTTCGCTGGAAAGCCGGCCGTGAAGAAGGCCGAGCTTGAGATTGGGGAAAACTTGTCTCGAGAGACGCTCAAATTCGTCGATGGCGGCTTTGAGCTCCAGTTTCGATTCTTCGATGACCGGATACACGATGTAGCCCTGATGGCCGGCGGCGACTTCGCGCCGGAGCGCTTCCCAGACGCCGGGGAGATGCGGCTCGGTGGTGGTGCGAGTGACAATGGGAGTGCGGCCGGGCGGAAGCTCGTCGAGAACGGAGACGTCGAGATCGCCGTAGAGCGTCAGTGAGAGAGTGCGCGGAATTGGCGTAGCAGTTAGCACCAGGACATGGGGTGCATGGCCGTGCGATGCGGCTTTGTCCATCAGGCGCTTGCGCTGGAGGACACCGAAGCGGTGCTGCTCGTCGATAGCCACGAAGCCGAGGCGGGCGAAGGCGACGTTGTCTTCGATCAGCGCGTGTGTGCCGATGACGAGCTGCGCTTCGCCGGAGGCGATGCGCGCAAGGGCCGCGGATTTCTCGGCGTGCTTCATGCCACTGATGAGTAGCTCGAGGCGGTAGCCGGAGCGTTCGAGAATGCGGCGCGCGCCGAGGAAATGCTGCACGCCGAGAATTTCGGTAGGCGCCATGAGCGCGGCTTGCGTCTTGTTCTCGATGGCGATGACCGCGGCTTGCAGCGCGATGATGGTTTTGCCGCTGCCGACGTCGCCTTGCAGCAGGCGATTCATGGGCGTTGGTTTTTCGAGGTCGGCGGCGATTTCCGCGAGCACGCGCTTTTGCGCCCCGGTGGGCTTAAAGGGCAACATGCGCTTGAGAGCTTCGCGGATGGAATCTTCGCGAATGCGGAAGGCGATGGCGTTTTCCTTGCGGGTTTGTTTGCGATCGAGCGCCATACTGAGCTGGTAGAGGAAGAATTCCTCGAAAATGAGCCGCTGCTGCGCGGGAGAACGGAAAGCATTGAGCGCATCGAGCGATGTGCCGGGCGGCGGAAAATGGGTGTAAATCACGGCATCGCGGCGCGAGGGAAAATGGAGTCGGGCGCGCAGCTCGGGCGTAAGAACTTCCGGCAGGCTAGAATCAATTAGTTGAACGGCCGCATACATGGCGCGGCGAATCGAGCGCGAGCCGAAAGTGCCGATGGCTTCGTAGATGGGAACAATGCGGCCGACTTCAGTCGAGTCCAGTCCTTCCGTGCTCAGCAGCTCCATCTGCGGGTTGATCATTTCGCGGCGCGCCGGGCGAAGCTTGTCGATTTCAACCTTGCCGTGCAGGACGAGCAACTGGCCGGGCTTGAGGCGTCCTTCGAGATAACCGCCGTGAAAGAATTTGACCGGGAGCGAGCCGGTTTCATCCTGCACGAGCAGATGGTAGATGGCATCGCGTCCGCGCATGCTGCGAACAGCCTGGCCGCTCATGACACGGGCGCGAACGGTGTACGTATCGTTGGGCTGAACGTCCTTGATGTTGGTGAAATGGATGCGATCTTCGTAGCGGAACGGAAGATAGGCGAGCAAATCTTCGAGGGTGTGAATGCCACGCTTGGCCAGGAGCTCGGCGCGCTGCGGGCCGACGCCCTTGATCATGCGAACTTCCGAAGTGAGACCCATCGGCATGAGCTTTCCTTTATATCATTTGGCGCACGGAAGTCCTTGCTAAGGCGATACTTGCACCGGTTCGCCGCGTAGCATTAGAGTGACTCTTCTGGTGCCATCTTCCGGGAGGGATTTGTGGCTGGAGACCGCTTAACAGGTTCAGATAAGCGCGCGCTAGTGTTGTGGGTGGTGGCCGGCGTGCTGGGCGCGCTGTTCGCGTACAAATTTTATTTTCAGGCGTTTCCGGAAGCCTCGGTGAATTTCCAGATTTCGCGGAGCGAAGCGCAAGCGCGGGCGCAACAATTTATTGCCGGGCTGGGCGAGAACGTCGAGGGCTACCGGTCCGCGATCGTTTTCGACGTGGACGAGAACGCGAAGACGTACCTGGAACGCGAACTGGGTCTGCAGCAAGCCAACCAACTGATGTCTTCGACGCTGAACGTCTGGTATTGGGACGTGCGGTTTTTTCGCCCGTTGCAGGAAGAAGAATTTCGGGTTCGAGTGAATCCGGCCGGGCAAGTGGTGGGTTACGAGCATCGGCTGGAAGAGGCACGCGCGGGCGCGACTCTGGACCGCGATGCCGCGCTGCGAATTGCGCAGGCGTTCGCGGCGGCGAAGCTGGCCGACGATTTGAATACCTGGGAGCTGCTGCCGGAAGAAGCGAACTCGACCAAGCGTACCAAGCGAACGGACTGGTCGTTCACTTACGAAAAGCGCGGCTTCCACGCGAAGGATGCGCCGTACCGGCTGCAGGTGACGGTGCTTGGCGATCGGATTGGCCTGGCGAAGCACTATCTGCGGGTTCCCGAGGAATGGAATCGCGGCTTCGCGCGAATGCGTTCGGGCAACGACACGCTGGCGCTGGCGTTCGTACTGCCGTACCTGCTGCTGCTGGTGTTGGCTGTCCGGCTTGGCATTCGGCTGAGCAAGCAGGGGCAGACGAAGTGGCGCACCGCGATCATCCTGGGGCTGGTTGTCGCGGTCGTACTGTTCTTGCAGGGCCTGAACACCTGGCCGCTTTGGGCCGCGACCTATGACACGAACAGTTCCTACGCAGCTTTCCTGGCGCTGCGGATTGCCGGAGCGCTGGGGCTCGCGGTGGTGACTGCCATCACGATCACTCTGGTGCTTCCGGCAGCGGAGCCGCTGTATCGCGAATCGCAGCCGGAGCGGCTGCAACTGTACAAGGCTTTCACGCTGCGGGGGCTGCGGTCGAAGGAATTTTTCTCCGCGGCCATCGTGGGACTATCGCTCGCAGCGGTGCATATCGGTTACGTCGTGGGGTTTTACATCATCGCCAGCAGGCTTGGCGCCTGGGCTCCGCAGGAACTGAACTATGAAGATTCCATAAATACGCTGTTCCCCTGGATTTCAGGAGCAGCGATCGGACTGGTGGCTTCGACGAACGAAGAATTTACGTTTCGCCTGTTCGCAATTCCCTTCTTGAAGAGGCTTACGGGATCGCGATGGATTGCGGTGATTGTTCCGGCGTTTCTGTGGAGTTTTCTGCACAGCAATTATCCGCAGGAGCCGGCCTACATCCGCGGGATTGAGATTGGCCTTTTCGGCGTGGTGGCGGGTATCGTGATGTTGCGCTGGGGAATTCTGGCGACACTGATCTGGCATTACACCGTAGATGCCTCGCTGGTCGGATTGTTTCTGATTCGGTCGCACAGCTGGTACTTCAGGATCTCCGGTGGGCTCGTGGCAGCAGCGGCGGTGGCGCCGTTGCTGTTCGCGGCGGTTTCGTACCTCACCCGGCGACGTTTCGAAGCCGATGCAGATCTCCTAAATGCAGCCGCGCCGAAGCCGGAGATTTCCTTGCAGACGGGACCTGCAGCCCAGGCTGTTGTTGCGACCGGCCGATATGAAGCGCTGCGACCGGCGATGATCGGATTTCTGGCGCTGTGCGTCGTGGTTGGCGGTACGGTCGCGTGGCGACTGAAGCCGGAAGCCATCGGAGACTACCTGAAGCTTTCGGTGGACGCCAAGACCGCGGAAGCGAAAGCGGATGAAGTGATGCGAGCCCGCGGAGTGGACCCGAGTCGGTATCGCCGGGTAACCATTTTCGCGAATCTCACGGATCCAATCGTCAACGAATGTCTGCGTGAGAGCGTGGGCATTGCCCGCACGAATCAAATCTATGCAAAGGAAGTCCCCGGAGCAGTGTGGCAGGTACGCTACTTCCGAGACAGCCAACCGGAAGAGTATTCCGTCAAGCTGGGGCCAGACGGAGAGTTTCTAGCGTTCAGCCACAAATTGGCGGAAGAAACGCCGGGCGCTTCGCTGAGCAAAGAAGAAGCCCAGGCCAAAGCGGAGGCTTATCTCCGGAACCAAAAAAAGATGGACTTAAACCAGTGGACGCTGGTGGAGGCAGACTCGGACAAGCGGGCGCACCGCGTGGACCATGAATTGACGTGGCAACAAAATGCGCCGCTGGATGGTTACACGGAATATACCAAGTCGATGGAACCCTCGAGCCCAGCGTATGTGCGTTTGAAGATGGCGGTGATCGGCGATGAAGTGACGGAATACCGCTCGTCGTACTACCCGAAACCCCTGGATCGGGAACAAGCGGAAGAAAAAGAGGGCGGCTCGTTCTGGACGTTCGTAAAAATTCCCGACGAGTGGCGGCGCAAACGGCAGGAACTCACGTTTGGCCGGACCCTCGCGAACTACGGAATTCCCGTCGGTTTTGCCGGTGCCTTTGGACTCACAGCCCTCATTTTGTTTCTGAAGGACTTGCGTTCGGATGCAGCGCGGTCGATTCCATGGAAGCGTTTGTCGCGCTGGGCGCTGTGGAGCCTGGGGGCGTTCGCCATGGTGTTTGCATTCGGCGATCGGGTGGCGACGGCGCTCAACCAATACAACACTGCCATTCCCTTGAAGACGATGTTCGGAGTGTTGGGAATTGGCGCGCTGCTGGGAGCACCGTTCGTGTTCGGCTATGCGCTGCTGGTTTTCGGCATGGCGTGGTATTTCGCAGTGCGCGCCTTTGGGCAGGAGCGCTTGCCCGGTTGGACGCGAATGCCGCCTGCGTACTATCGGGATGCGCTGATGATCGGGCTCGGCGGCGCTGCGGGACTGCTAGGACTCGAAACCGCGCTGCAAATCCTGTCCCAGCACTGGCCGACAGCGCACCGCACAGCCGAAGCTGTATTTGGGGCGGACTTCGGTGCGAAGGTTCCGGCGATAGCGATTCTCGGAGCGGCGTTACAGCACAGCCTGGTGACGTCAGGTTTGGTGGCGCTGGCGGCGAGTTTCGTGGCCAACACGCTGCGGCAGAAATGGCTGCGCTACCTTGCCTTCGCGCTAGGTGCAGTTTCTCTGGTCGGAGGGCATTGGGGAGATCCCGCCGACTTTGCCAAGCAACTGGCGGCACAGATCCTTTTCCTGGCGGTTGTGGTGTTCGGTGTGCGCTACGTCGCCCGGTTCAATCTAATGGGCTCCTTCCTGATTCTGATGTTGCTTTCCCTAGTGGCCGGAGCGGGCGAATTGCTGCGCCAGCCAGATGGCTTTTATCGGACAAACGGGTATGCGGTTGTGGCTGCGCTAGTCCTTGTGCTGTTGTGGCCACTGGCAGGCTGGCTGCGGGCGCCAGCGGAGACTACTGCGTAGGTCAAGGGCATCCCCGACCTACCCCTGTGCATCGCAGTGTCCAAGCTTGACGGAAACAATTCCACAGGCGAAACGTTAATAGGGTTAGGGAAGCGGTGCTCACCCAGGGGTCTGGTCGTGCGTCCAAATTGGAGGACGTTTCGTCCGGCTCTTAGCCTGAAGGCACATGCGAGGCTAAGAGGCTGCTGTACAAGCAGTAAGACTGCCACGCACGAAGAGAAAGCGAAACATGCCGCTCCCTCAGTGGGCTCTGGCTTTGGCTAATGAATCAGGCCGTTCGGGCGGTACTGACGCAGCCTTGGCCGCGGTGACCTCTTTGCCGCACCTCGAGGAACGGGCGCTGGTGGCAGAGGCGCAGGCGGGTAGCCGCGCTGCGTTTGAGGAATTGGTGCGCCGCTACGACCGCGACGTCCTGCGGCTGGCGCTGAACCTGATGAAGCGGCCAGAGGACGCCCGAGACGTTTATCAGGAAGCCTTCCTGAAGGTTTACCGCAATCTCCACCGGTTCCGTTTCGAGTGCAGCTTTTATACCTGGCTGTACCGCATCGTCACCAACGTTTGCCTGGACCAACTGCGTCGCCGGCAAGCCCGCCCCGAAGATCAGGCTCCCGAGGTACACTCCGCGCATGAGGACGGCATCACGGACTTTTTCGAGCGGCAGCGAGAGTATCGTGCCACGCAGGATCCGGAACGGCGGCTGATGGGCAACGAGATTCGCGTGCGCATCGCCCGGGCCATGGAGCGGCTGTCGCCGCGCGAGCGCATCGTGTTTGAGATGAAGCACTATCAAGGGCTGAAGCTGCGGGCGATCGGGGACGCACTGGGGACGACCGAGGAGACGGTTAAGAATTCGCTGTTTCGCGCGACTCGGAAGCTCCGCAGCGAGCTGGGAGAGCTGCGATGAGTCCGAACCCGGCGCCAAAGAGCGGCGCAAACTGCCGGGAAGTGGCGGAGCTACTGGTTTTCTACGTCTGCCAGGAAGTTTCGGAATCGGAACGCCAACAGATTGCAACGCATTTGGCGGCTTGCGCCGCTTGCTCGAAGCAGTTGGCGGAAGAGCAGAGCCTGACGGAAGTTGTAGGCGCGGCGGCGCAGGCGGCGGATGAGATCGACGCGACAGGAATTTTGCTGGCGCAATGCCGCAGCGAATTTGCGGAAAAGCTGGATGATATGGCCGTGGCAGCTGCGCGACCGCGCTGGGAGCCGCTAGGCTGGCTGCGGCGCTGGATGGCGCTGCGCCCCGCGTGGAGCGGCGCATTTTTGGTCATCTTCGGCGTGATGGTCGGCACGCAGGTGGTTCCGTGGATTCACTCCGGCGATTCGGATGATGCCAACGGGCAGGCTGTGAAAGTGATGGCCGCGCCAAAGCTCAGCAACGATCAACTCGCGAATATGGCAGTGGCGCGCGTGAATGTGCTGCCTTCGAGTGACCCGGCGTCGGCAACGGTGCGGCTGCAGTTGAGCGCCGCGGAACCGCTGGAGATGTCCGGTAATCTGGAAGATTTGGGCGTGCGGCGCGTGCTGACCTACGTAGTGGAAAATGGCGAGCGCTTCGATCCGGGTGTGCGCCTCGATTGCCTGGACGCGCTGAAAGCGGTGGCACGCGAACGCGAAGTACGGACGGCGCTGCTGACGGCGGCGCAAAAAGATTCCAATCCCGCGGTGCGCATGAAGGCCCTTGAAGCGCTGCGCGATTCGGTGGCCGATGAGCCGGTGCGCGAAGTGCTGCTCGATGTCTTGCAACGCGATGCGAATCCGGGCGTACGCGTGGAGGCCGTGAATCTACTGGTTCGCTCGCTGGGACACGATTCTGCGGGTGGGCCGCTGCCCGGTGCGGCGATGGTGGCCCCTGAGAACGCAAATGCCGCCGCTCTTGCGGAAGATGCCTCGGTCGACCGCACCCTTCGCGCGCTCGAGAGATTGCAGCGGCAGGACCCCAGCCGCTATGTCCGCCTGCGCAGTGCCGCGGCTTTGCGCCAGATCGGCCCACGGGAATTGCAGTAACCGGGCGGACCGAAAACGCTTGCTTGAAATGAAGAGACTGTTCATCAACGAATCAGTTCGTATGGCGCGGGGCATGGTGCTTTGCGGCGCGGCTGCAGCGTGGCTCTGTGGCGCAGGAATCGCGCTGGCTGGCCCGGGCGAGCGTACGGCGGAGGTTGCTCCGGTGAGGGACCCGCAGCCGGGTCCGGCGCACTTTGCGGCAGACCGCACCGGCGTTCTCGAAACAAAAGACAAGCTTACGCTGCGGCTCACCACGGACCTCGGCTCGGTGCGCATCGTGCCGCTCGATCCGGGCGCCCCTCCAACCGTGCGGTACTCCGTACACATCGAAACGGACGCGCGCGCTCCACTGGCGCAGCGTTTGCTGCAGGCCTATTCGCTGCGCGCGAAAACCACTCCTACGGGAATTGAAATTGTCGGAGCGCTGCCTTCCCCTGCGCTGCGCAACGCCGCTTCGGGCGCGCAATTCTGGGTGCAATATGAGGTGGCGGTGCCTGCAACCTTCAGCGTCGAGATCAAGACTGAAGGGGGCGACATCGACACGTCGGATATCGGCGGCACCGCGGTGCTTTCCACGCAGGGAGGTACCATCCACGCGGGAAGTATCGGTGTGAACTGGGCACGCACCGGCTCAGCGGGACACCAGGTGGCGCGCCTGGAGACAGACGGTGGACATATCCAAGTGCAGGACGTGGCGGGCGATCTGACAGCGTTTACCGCGGGCGGACACATCATCATCGGAAACGTCGCCGGCGACGCGTCATTGCGCACGGGCGGCGGCCACATTCGTGTTGCCGGACAAATCGGCGGGCGCGCAGATCTCGATACCGCAGGCGGCAACATCACGGTGGGCGGCGCGAACAGTTTTGTCAGCGTGCGCACCGGCGGCGGACAGATTGATTTCGGCGAAGTGCGCGGCTCAGTACGCGCGCAAACGGGCGGCGGTGGCATCCGCGTGCTGTACGTCTCGGGCCCCATGCAGGTGGAATCGAGCAGCGGGAGTATTTGTCTCACGAAAGTCGCCGGCACGGTGCAAGCGTCAACGCGGGAAGGCACGATCACCGCGTGGATCAACCCAGATTCGCCGTCCTCCGGTGGAAATGTGCAGCTTGCCGGGGCTTCGCAGCTCTCCTCGGGCAACGGCGACTTGATCGTTTTCCTCCCGCGCAATCTCGCCGCTACGATCGAAGCGGTGGTGACCTCCGGCGACATACACAGGATTGAGGCGGATCCTTCCTTGCATATGGCGATGCAGCCGGTTCAGCCAAACGGCTCACCCGCGGTTCGTGCCGTGGGAACGCTGAACGGCGGGGGCGCGCCGCTGCGGCTGCGGACCACCGGCGGCAAGATTCGTTTGCAGTTTTTGGATTCGCAAACGGCACTGCGCGAATCGCTGATACACGAGCAGCAGTTGAGACTACAGAATGTGGTCCCCGTTTCGGCGGCCTCGGTCACACCACAACCGCCGCCACCGCCATTAGTGGCGCCGGAGTCGCCCGATGCCAAGAGCGACTGGCTGGAAAGCTGGATCAACTCGTTGGAAGTAGCGGTCACAGGCGGCTTGCGCGAAAATCCAATCGATTTTCGCAAGCGGCTCACGTATTGCCCGCCCCCTTCCTATCCGTCGCTGTCGCAACGCGCGGGGGTCCATGGCATCGTCAAGCTGCAAGTCCGCGTGCTCAAGGACGGCCGCGTCGAAGTGCAGAAAATGTTGGAAGGCGAACCGTCGCTCGCAGATGCCGCGATCACGACGGTGAAGAATTGGCGCGCGCAGCCCATTTGGATCAACGGCAAACCGGTCGAAGTGATTTCGGTTGTGACGTTTAACTTTCAGTTGCATTGAGATTGGGCGCGTCGAGCCGCGTTTAGCACGATTTTGCAGTTCAGGTCACTTGTTCGGGTCACAGCTCAGTTCTTGGGTGTAGTTCGGGTCCGAAATTCGCGTACGTGTATAAGGTCTAGTGCAACTCGAAGGGGAGGTAGCCCATGCTCCGCAACGCTCTGCGCACGACTGCTCTCGCCGTTCTAACTCTGGCCGCCATCTGGGCCGCGCCCAGCTACGGCATCAGCAAGGAGTTCGACAAAAACTATCCGCTGGCTCCCGGCGGAACCTTCGAGTTGCAAAATGTAAACGGCACCGTCGAGGTGCAAGGTTGGGACCGCGACGTCGTGGAAGTCCACGCCGTCAAGATCGCCAAACACCGCGAGTCTGACCTCGAGCGCGTCTCCATCGAGGTCGACGCCAAACCCAACGCCGTCTCAGTGGCCACCCATTATCCGCAGGACGAAGGCGTGGAAGTCTCCGTGGAATACACAATCCACGTGCCGCGCGGCGCTCACGTCGAGCACATTGGTACCGTCAATGGCTCGCTGCGCATCGCCAGCGTGGACAACATCGAGGAGTTGCACACCGTCAACGGCAACATTGAAGTCTTTGAAGGCGGCGGCGCGCTCCACGCACACACCACCAACGGCAACGTGCAAATGGAAGTGGCGCACATTCGCGACAAGGACGGCGTGACCGCCGAGACGACCAACGGCTCCGTGGTCCTCGCGCTGCCATCTGACACCCAGGCCGACCTGGAAACGCGCTGCATGAACGGCAACTTCTACTCGGAACTCCCAGTGCGCATGGAGAGCACCCTGCGGCCTCGCGAACAGCGCGGCAAAATCGGCCGCGGCGGGACTCCCATCCATCTGCGCACCATCAACGGCGGCATACGCGTGACCATTCTCCGGTCGACGGTTTGAGTTTTGCCGCGTCTAAGGCATCGAGGGAGGTATTGCAAACAAAATGAACAAACAAATCCTTACAATCGGTGCGGGCATCGCGGCGCTCAGCGTCGGCTTGATCGCCTTACCCAGTCCTTCGGCTACGCGCTCCCCCGGACAAGAAGACAAAGCGAAGCTCGAGGAAAAACTTCAAAAGGTGCAATCTCAAGCCGATTCCGCGATCAGCGACCGCGAACTTCAAGAGTCCGCGCGAACGCTGGTGCGCGTGCAGGAGCCGGAGGTCCGAGACTTTACGGTTATGCTGGGCGACGAGGGCGCCAGCTGGCTCGGCGTGGAAACCCACGAAGTCGATTCCGATTTCGCCAAAGAACACAAACTATCCGCGGAACGCGGCGTGGTTCTCGGCAAGATCATTTCGGACAGCCCCGCCGCAAAAGGCGGGCTGAAGGAAAATGACGTCGTCACGGAAATCAACGGCCAGCGCGTGGAAGGCACCGCACAGTTCCGGCGCATGATCCGCGAGATTCCCGCCGGCCGCACCGTGCAACTCACGGTCGTGCGCGACGGCCGCGCGCAGACCCTCAGCGTCACCTTGGGCAACACAGAACAAGGTCAGCGCGTGTGGTCCGCACCCGCGACGCCCGGCGCTTTCGCATTTCGCATACCCGAAGTGCCGGACATGCCCGAAGTCGCAGAGCTCCCGCGCGTCGAATGGGGCAACGGCCTGCTCCTGGGCGGCCAGCCGCGCCTCGGCATCGACGCGGAAGATCTGAGCGGCCAGCTTGGCACTTTCTTCGGCGTGCCGGATGGGGAAGGAATACTAGTGCGCGGCGTCAATTCCGGCTCGCCAGCCGAGAAAGCCGGCCTGAAAGCGGGCGACGTCATCACTTCGCTCAACGGCGAACGTCTCCGCACCATCGGCGAGCTTCGCGAAAAGCTCTCTGCCAAGCGCAATGAGAAAGGCGCCACCGTCAGGCTGGGCGTCCTGCGCAACAAGAGCGAGATTTCGCTGACCGTCGAACTCCCGGCGCCTGCTCCCAGAGCGAAGCGCACGATTATGCACCGCACTAACATCTAATTTCCATCCATCACAACAAAAAAGGCCCGGAACAAATGCTCCGGGCCTTTTCCTTTTGTCCTTCCTGCCGTCGTCCCGCTGCTAATTGGGATCTCGTCCGTATTTTCCGGCCAGACGAACCAGCCGCCGCCCCGTTTCCAGAAGCCGCGAACTCTTGTGCTCGTGACCCTCTCTCCAATCCTCTTCAGTCGGTGAAAACAAAAGTCTCGCGAGGTAGCCGATCCCGTGCAAAAACCCGCCGCGCATCTGCGCCCGAAAGACAGCGCGGCGCAGCAATCCCGGCGATGCCTCTCCAGCAGCCGGCAGCCACGCCTCGATCCTCCTCGCCAACTTGCACGCCCACCGGTCCGCACGCGCCTGCTCTTCCACAGCAGCAGGCACCGGCGCACGCAAAAGCTCGCGCGACAGCAACAACCCCGTGTAAACAATGCGCTGCGCACCCAAACTCTCCGCGATCCGCGCGACACCTTCCCAATCCATTCCCGTCTGCCGCCTCAACATTGCCGAAACATCCGCGATCCACATCAGCCGCTCCCAACAATGCTTCGCTCCATGCGTGCACATCGCCACCAGCGCATCTTCGCTCGACAGCGTCGGCACCGCATGCCCGTTAAAATCCAACGTCGTATGCTGGTCGAACAATCTTTCCATCGCCAGGGTATTCGGAAAGTAGCGCAGCGTTTTTTCGGTGTGCAACTCCACGATCACTTTGGTATTCGTCCGCAAGAATAGGTACTCGCCGGGAATCTTGCCGGCAGCAACAGCCGCTAGCGGCACGTCCGCGTCAAATCCAGCCAGCGTCATGATCTCCGTGGCCCGATAAATGTCTTTTTGCCTCACCAGCAGATCCACGTCGCCATATTGCCGCGCCGTCGCATCGCCGTAGGCCTGCAGCGAAAGCGCCGGCCCTTTCAGCACCAGCGCCTGAATGCCCGCCTCGCCGAAGCGGTTCAGGATGCGAATCATTTCCGCGATCAAGCTCAATGCGGAAAGCACGTGAGATCGCTGTCGTTCCAGTAATTGCCCGCGAAACGCCGCCGGCACGATCGTCTCGTCGCACTCGCGGAGCCGCGCCGCAACCATGCCAATAACGCCGTGCTCTTCGGCAAGCTCGATCAGAAAATCCCAATTCGCCTTCCGCAGCAGTTCGTTCAAGCCAGCCGGATCACCGCGCGTCGCAGCGCACTCCAGCAGAATCTGCCACTCCGCGGAAGCTCCGAGTTCGCTTAATGGCGATGTCGTTCGCAAGCTGCCGTCCGTCTTGGGCCACTTCAGATTACAGCGCAAACTCGTCCGAAAGCCTGGAAACCAGCTGCAGCGCTTCCTGCGAATTGCGGAACACTTTCGGAAACCGCGCTGCCGCTCCGTCCGCAATTTCTTGCAGCGAGGTCGTTCCATTCATGCTCTGCAGCACCCACGCTTCCGCCTGACCGAACGGCGACGCCTTCGGCACAAATTCCGTGGCGCGCCTTCGCAGCACCTCGAGCGAAAACGGCACGCCTTCCATCGTGGACTGCCGAAGTGTTCGCGCATTCTCTTCTCCCGGAATCGTCGTGTCCCACCGCCAGATGTAGCCGTCCCCGACCGGGTCCGCGTGTAAATCAACCAAAATCTCCTGGCCTGCCTCAACCTTCACGGGCTCGATCCACGGCAGAAACAATTGTCCGTAGACGGTTTCCGGCGCGCCAGGCGCGGCCGGCGCACTCGAATAGCCGATCTCCTGAAACAGGACCGTATCGAACCACAAGCAAATCCCATGCACCGTGCCATCGCGCAATGCCTCAAATCTCAAGTTCGCGGCTGCTCGCCCTTTCGCGCCCAACGGATACTCAAACCGGCCCCATTCCTGAGCTTCGCTCATCATCTTTCCGGCGTCGAAGCGCACGCTGTACGTTGTGTTGAGCGCGCGTTCCCGCATCGGCGATAGCCGCACGCCGTCCAGCGAGTCCTTCCACGGTGAGACGATTTGCGCGTAGAACTCCGCCGCGCCCGCCAGCGCTCCATGCAAACGATCCGACGCCGGGATCATCGCGCCACCGGGAGCAAGAAACCGCTCCCGCGCATCATCGATAGAAGCGATGGCATCGCCAAGAAGCGGCAGCACGCCGCGCAAATCAGAAACGATTACGTTCGCGCGCTCCGGCAATTCCATCCGCCGCGACGACCCGTGTAGGATTTCGATCCGGTCGGCATAGCCGTTGGCCGCTGCCAGCTCTCTCGCGAACGCCACACTTTCGTTGCCTTCAATCGCGTACACCCGCTTCGCTCCCGCGCGGCATGCCAGCAACGCAAGCAGCCCAGGACCGCATCCCAGATCCACGACCACGTCGCCCGGCCGCACCGCCCGCGCGATCGCTTGCATGTACGCGGAAGTTCGCGTGCCGTCCACGATCATTGCGCCGTATTGATCGAGATCGTACATTTCAGCGCTGCACCGGCTCAGAAGCTGCGATCCGGCCCGTGAGCAAGCTCGCGGCATCCGCCAGGATGACGCGGCACAGATCGTCCATGCGCCTCGCATCGCAGTGCGCCACCATCCGTCGCACCGGTACCTGCGCAACCAATTTCGCCAGCGCCTCGAACTCCCGCGCCCGCTGTTCGCGATCCGGCAGCCAATTCATGTACGTATTCTGCACTAATTCCAGCAGCGCCTCTTTCGGAGTCATCTTTTCGACGCGGGGCGCGCGCCCCTCCGCCGCTCGCTCAGCCAGCATATAAACCGCGCCCACCGGGCATCTTTCCCGTTGGAAGCCCGCCAGCACTCCGTCCAGCGGCAAGTAGCGCTTCTCCCAATTCGGCGTCAAGAGCGGCAGCGCATCGCCGCGTCCCAGCAGCTTTTCCACGCTGTCGGGCCACAGGCAAACGCGCGGATAACCCGGCTCCACCCAGTAGCGATTGTCGGCCAACCTCAGCGCCGCGATATCTTCGCATAGGACCAGCACGCCGCGCAGTCCCAGTGCCGCCGCTGTCGTTGATTTACCCGCTTGCGCATCGCCGCAGAAAACGACGGCCTTCCCCGCAACACAAACGGCGCTCGCGTGCAGCGGCGTCACACCTCTCCGCCGGAGCACGAAGCCCAATACCGGCCCCAACAGATACGTTGCGAAATCTTCCTTGGTCCACGGCTCCGCCCATGCACCCCACAGGCGCCCGCCATCCGCATCGGTCAAAAATTGGGTTCCGTCCGTATACGCCAACCCAAAAAAACGGTCTTCTCCGTACGAGGTTATAACAAGGGCGGGATCGTCGCTTTCGGCCTTGGCCTCCAGCTGATGGACGCGGCGAGAGGCAAGGCTGCGCGCGTGCCGGACCCAGTCCGGCTCCGCGCCAAGCTGCAAACGGACAAAGCTTTCCTCGCGAGCTGCGCTATTGTCTTCGAGTCCCGGCAGGCTTTCTTCTGCCTCAAGGCTCAATCCGTATAAGCGATAGCGATAACTCACGGGAAGCGTAGTAAGACGCTGGACAAGTTGGCTGGGGAACTCTATCGGCCTGTCTTGCGCTTCACACCCATGGTCGCTCCGTCTTTTGAACTCGGCTTGGTGGAGCGTGCCTGGGTTATCTCTGTCAAGTTGCCGTAAACGAGCAATTTCGGCGCCTGGTATGGTTTCTTCGCAGAAGCCTCTGCCGGCCGACTCATTCGGTTCTCCCTGCCTCGACTCTACAGAATTACCCCGTCATTTTCAACGGCTTTCGCCCAGTGGTGCAGCGAGACCGGCGTCAATTCGTCCCATAATTGCGAACCCGGGACCCTTTGCAAAGTTGCTTCCAGTTTTTTCCAGTCCACAAATTCGTCCAGAATGGGATGATTCCGCTCCAGCGGCAACGGGCTCCACTTCAACCGCTCTGCCTGAGCCGCAAACGGCTCCTGCCGGAGCGGCGTCTTCGGCCGGGTACGCACTTCCTCGGGCAGTAATCCTCGCATGGCCTCGCGCAGAAGCTCTTTATCCATGCACCAGGGCACTGGCGGCACTTGCAGCAGAAATTCCACCAGCCGCCGGTCCAGAAACGGCGCTCTCCGTTCTAGCGGCACCCCGGTCCACGCGGCGTCCTCATCTTCCAAAACCCCTGCCCAGTACCCCTGCGACAACGCAGCGTATCCTCCGGGATGAAACGCATGCGTGTATCGCAACCCGCGCCTCAGCTCTTTCTGCCTCTCCCGGAGGCCCAGCTTCCTGGCGAATTCGGGTTGCAGCCACTGCGGTAGCGAGCCCTCCTCCCGCTCTGCGGTTCTCCATTTCCGCAAGCGGGCTCTTAGTCCGGTACCCATTGTCGGCAGCCGTTTTTGGCGCCACAGGAATCCGGTGAAGGCCGTCGCCAACTTCAGGAACTGCCCGTCCCTCGCTAAATAGCGGGCATATGGTGTCGCCGTTCCCGAAAGAATGTCGTCGCCTCCGTCGCCCGACATACTCACTCGGGCAAACCCACTCACTTCCCGGCACATCTGCACGTGTCGCGATTGAAACGGTTCATGCAGCGGCTCAGGCCATCGAAGACTGTTATCAGTCCAACAGCCGAACGGCCGCTCGTCGCCTACCCGCACGATCTCGATGGACATTTCAATATACCCGGCCGCCTTTATTGCAAACCGTGCCTCGTCGTCCTCCAGGATCGGACGAAAATCGACCGTATACGCGCGAAAACTTCCTTTCGCACCAGCGCCCTCCGCGGTCTGCGCCGCCGTCGCAGCCACGCTCGTGGAGTCCAACCCTCCGCTCATGAAGAAAGCAGCAGGGGCTCGCGGCATCCGTTCGCGCACCGCAGCTTGCAAGAGCGATTGAAACTGTTCGACGTAGTCCTCAGCCCGCCGGTACGTCAGCGGCGCTCTCATCGGCAACTCGGCAAAGCGCCGCGTTGCCGCAACTCCATTCTCAAATTGCACCAGGTGTCCGGCCTTCAGCCGCCGGATGCCTCGATGCACCGTCCGTTCCGGGTCCAAGCACCAGCCCTCCAGCAGAAAGTCGCCGACAAAATGCGCATCCACCCGCAGATCCATGCCCGGCACCATCCGCAACACCTCCAGCGTGTTGCTGAAGCACAGCGTGTTGCCCACCTGGCCATAAAAGAACGGCCGCACTCCAATCACATCGCGCACGCAGACCAGCCGCCGGACACCCGGCTCCCATACGGCGAACGCGTAGTCCCCCATCAGCAGCTCGCCGGATTCTGCGCCGCGCAACTGCCAGGCCCGCAGCGTCAGCTCTTCATCCGTCGCCATCGTCGCAGGAGTTTCTTGGCCGGCTTGGCTCAGCGCTTTACGCAGATCCTCGCGCCCGTCCAAACGGATGTCCCCGATCAGCCACTGCCGTCCGTCAAGACTGAGTGGCTGCACTTCCTCTTGCGGCGCGGGACCGGTGCGCATCAATGTAAAGCAGAACCCCGCGCCATCCAGTATTCGTACGGCGCTTGCGTCCGGTCCGCGAAACGCCAGCTGCTCCGCCATCCGCCCCAATAGGCCCGCGTCCACGGGTGCGCCATCGCTGCTGACCACGCCCGCGAACCCGCTCATCGTATCTCTCCTCCAGCCGGGGGAAATTCTGATGCAAAGGCCTCGTAATGCCGGTGCTTTGCTTCGGGCTCGTTCAACGCGATGCCATCGCGCTCCACCCACGCGTGCGCCTCAAAATTCTCCGCCTGTTTGCGGATGCCGATCCGTACTTCCGAGGGAATCCCCTGACTCGCCAGCAGCCACCAAAGCGTCAAGGATTCTTCCAGACACGTGGGATGACCCAGGCCGTGGCGCACCGCGGCCTTCACCATCCGCACAGTCACTTCCAACTTTTGGCTTTCGGACTTAGTAGGCTTCCTGCCCGGCGCTTGGCGCCGCTGCAGGCTTTCTTGCGTCGCGCGAAGCCCGCGCCACCTCAGGCTCTGCGACACCAGTGGCAACGCGAACATCGCCCACAGAAACATCCTTTGCGCTTGTCCATCCAGCGCGCTAAACCGCCGCAGCCGTTCCCACATCCCCAGGACGCACCTCGAGCAGTCCGTTGTCCAGCAGCCGCCCGAGCAAATCCGTCAAATTCGTGCGCAGCAATTCCGGCTCGACATCAAACTCCTGGAGCAACTCCCCGTAAGCCACGGAGATATTGGGCGCCGCGGTGACCGCCTGCCACATCCGCGTTCCCGTCCCGTCCAGCCCGAAATAACGCTCCGTGTCCAGGTTCAGCAGCACCGACTCTTCCTCGAGGAAACGTATCAGCACATGCGAGGGCACTTTGGCACGATCTGTAAATGAAACCATGTCTCGGCTCCTGCGCGGGCACTCCGCGGTCGAAGACATTGCAGGGGCTGGGGTTTGCGATGTCCGGTTCTCTATTCTATCCATGTTTCGCGCGCTCCGCTACGCGCCATCCGTCCGCCCCGGCACGCACCACTTCGCATCCCTAACCGCATTGTCTTGTGCCCGTCACTCACGCTATAAGTCTCCTGGTGACTTCACCCGCCATTTCCGTCGAATCGCTCGACAAGTCCTTCCCGCCAGCGCGCAGCGGTTGGCGCGCCTTCCTTCAGCCCTTTGAAAAAGCCAGCGTCGCCGCCTTGGCGGAGGTGTCCCTGCAAGTCCGCGAAGGCGAGTCCGTCGCCCTCCTCGGAGCCAACGGTGCAGGCAAGTCCACGCTCCTGCGCATTATCGCCACCCTGCTCCTTCCCACCGCCGGCCGCGCGCGCGTCGCCGGCTACGACACTCTCACGCATTCGCGGGACGTCCGCCGCCAGCTCGGCTATCACGCCGGCACCGATCATGGCCTCTATCCGCGCCTCTCCGCTCGCCAAAATCTCCTTTTCTTCGGCCAGCTCAATGGCCTTTCCCTTTCCATGGCTCGAGAGCGCATCGCTACGCTGGCCACCCAGTTCGCCCTTGGCGAATTCCTCGATCGCCAGGTCCGCACCCTTTCTTCCGGCACCGTTCAGCGCCTCAGCCTCGCCCGCGCTCTCCTCCATCGTCCTCGCGTACTCCTCTTGGACGAGCCCACCCGCAGCATCGACGTCATCGCCGCCGCCGAGTTCCGCCGCTTTCTCAAAACGCAAGTACTTCAGCCCGGCGCCACTTCCATTCTCTTCGCCTCCCACACCCTCCCCGAAGTCGAAAGCCTCGCCGATCGCATTGCCATCATCGATCACGGCCGTTTGCTCGCCTGCGACTCGCTCTCTGCTTTGCAGCGACGCACATCAGCGCCCACGCTCGAAGAAGTCTTTCTCCGCCTCACCGGCCGCGGCGGCGAACCTCACACCGAGGCTTCCGTCGAATGATCGCCGCACTCCGCCAGATGTGGCTGTTCTTTTGGCGCGATCTAACCATTGCGCGCTCCTATCGCACCGTGTTTATCGTCGAAGCCGTCGAGGCCCTTTTCGGTGCCGCCACCTTCTATTACGTCGCGCGCTTCGTCGACAGCCCCGGACTCCAGCAAGCTCTCCCGCAAGGCGGCAGCTACTTCACCTTCTCCCTTATCGGTTTCGTCTTTCTGGACTATCTCAACGCCGCCCTCGACACTTTCGATCATAGCCTCGAAGAAGCCCGCGATTCCGGCACCCTCGAGCACCTGCTCATCACGCAAACTTCCCTGCCCATTTTCGTGGCCGGTTCCGCGCTCTATCCTTTCGTCGCCACCACTCTCCGCATCGCCGTCTATTTCTTCTGGTCCGCCATTCTCTTCGGTTTCCCGCTGCGTTCCGCGAATTGGCTTTCCGTCTTCGCCGTCCTTCTCGCTTCCCTGCTGGCCTTCTCCGGACTCGGCATTCTCTCCTCCAGCTACCTGCTCGTCTTCAAGCGCGGCAATCCCGCGAAGTGGTTCGTGCTCGGAATCACCGGCATCGTAGGAGGCACGCTCTTTCCCGTTTCCATTCTTCCTGCGTGGCTTCAAGTAATCGCGCGTCTCAACCCCGTCACCTACGCGCTCGACGCCATGCGCGCCGCCCTGCTGACAGGCGCCACCCTCGCCTCACTCTGGCGCCCGCTCGTCGCTCTCCTCCTCTTCGCCGCGATTCTTCTTCCCCTATCCATGAGCGCTTTCGCTTGGGCCGTCCGCCGCACCAAAACAACCGGCACCCTCACCCACAAATAGCCCGCAACCGCCGTCCATCCCAAAAAGAAAAGGCCGGCTCCATTCCCGCAAGCCGGCCTCGTTCGAACTTCTCTTTTCTCTTACGACTTTTTCTTTTTCATATTCACTTTCACGTCGATGCCCGCGCCCATCGCTTGCAAGTCCGTCAGACCTTGCTTCGCCTG
Source organism: Candidatus Dormiibacterota bacterium (assembly GCA_035601655.1). Classification (GTDB taxonomy): domain Bacteria; phylum Acidobacteriota; class Terriglobia; order Acidiferrales; family UBA7541; genus Acidiferrum. The sequence continues at coordinate 28,268 of DATNNV010000031.1, read as the reverse complement.
GGCTCCCCAAGGTCCGCTCGGATCCAGGTCCACCGCCTTCTGGTACGCCTCGATCGTTCCCGGCGCTAGTTGCACCTGATCCTTGTCTCCCACTCGCTTCGTCGTCATCTTCATCAGCAACGACGCTCCCAGCAAGTACCACGCTTGCGCATTTTTCGGATCAATCTCCGTCGCCTTCTGCAACGGCTCGATCGCATCCGCCAGCCGGTTCGCGTTGTACAAGCTGATCCCGAAGTTCCGCCACGCCGTCGCCGCATTCGCCGGATCCACTTCCGCGCTCTTCGTGTACGCCACTTTGGCTTCATCCACCTTCCCAGCCCGCGCCAGCACATTGCCCAAATTGTTGTAATACCCCGCCAGTTGCGGCCCCTTCAAGCTCGGTATCGCTTCCGCCGCCGTCACCGCTTGCTGGTACGCTTGCGCCGCTTCGTCATTCCGCCCCGCCACGTCGTAGCTTTCCCCCAGCTTCGCCCACAACAAATGCTGGTTCGTGTCTTTCTCCGGCGCCGCCTTCTGCGCCGCGGAAAATTCCGCCGACGCCTGATTCGAAAGCTCCGTCAACTTCTGCTTCGCCGCATCCCGTTGATCCGGCGCCGCTTTCTGCAACTCCGCCTTCGCCGCCTTTTCCTGCTCTAACAGCGCCGTCCCCGCGCTGAAGTGCCCTTTCATCCCCTCAAACTTTTGCTTTTCCTCTTCCTGCTTCTTCACCTGCTCCGCAGCTTCCGCTCCCTGTTTGCCCACGATCTCTTTGAAGTTCGGGCTCACTTTCGTCTCTTGACCGCCCTGCACCCGGCACTTGATCTCAAACGGCGGGTTCGGCGCCGGCAAAATCACCATCACCGTATAAACGCCGCTCCGCAAACTGCGAAACGCGTAGTTCCCATCTTTGTCCGTCTTCGTTTCTTGCTTAACGCCTTGCTCGCTCACCGCTTGCATGCCGATATTCGCCCACGGCTTTCCGGCCACATCAATCACTTGTCCCGCGATCGATCCATCACCCTGTGCCGCCGCGCGCGGCGCAAACGCACACGCGATCGCCGCAATCGCGGCCACCGCGAGCACCCAAGTTTTCACCATTCGCTTCATGCCTGATTCTCCTTTTCGCTGGGGGAGCCCCTGCCCGTCTTCCGGCTGGCGTGTGCCCTATTATCTCTCATCCTGCCCGAATTCCAAGCCTAGCCCTCTGCCGCCATCGCCCGCCGGTACGAAATCGCGTCCGCCACTCCAGCTTCCGCAAAAGCGCGCAGCCGCAGCGCGCAACTATCGCACACTCCGCACGCCAAATCCTCGCCACCTTGGCCACCTTGGCCCCCTTGGCAACCTTGGCTCTGATAGCACGACCACGTCAGATGCAGCGGCGCACCCAGCGCCACCCCGCACCGCACGATCTCGCTCTTCCTCATCCCGATCACCGGCGTCACTATCTCAATCTCCGTCTCCGGCTTCGTTCCCACCCGTATCAATTCCTGAAACACCCGGTAATATTCCGGCCGGCAATCCGGATATCCCGAACTATCTTCTTCCACCGCTCCAATATAAATCGCCCCCGCCCCAATCGCTTCCGCCCAACTCACCGCCACCGAAAGAAAATGCGCATTGCGAAACGGCACATACGTCACCGGAATAGCACCAGCGCTCGCCGCTCCGCCGCCATCCGCGCGCACCGCCGCCGCGCCCAACTCATTCTCCGGCACCTCAATCCGTTCATCCGTCAACGCCGACCCGCCAATCGCTCGAAAATGCTCCAGCCGCACCACTAGCCGCTCGCGTTCCCCCACGCCATAAAAATCCGCAATCTCGCTAAACGCCCGCCGCTCCCGCGCTTCCGTCCTCTGCCCATAGCTCGCATGCACCAGCGCCACATTCCCCGCCCTATGCCGCTCAATCGCCATCCCCGCGCAAACACACGAATCCATCCCCCCGCTCAACAGCACCACCGCTTTTCTCTGATCGTTCCCGCTACTCACAATTCCCTCTGTTCCTGTATTTCCTTTACATCCTGTACTTCCTTTACTTCACACGCCTTTCGTCGCCGGATCCCAAACAAACTTATGCAACTGCAATCCCAGCCGCACCGCCAACCCATCCTCCAGAATCCATTCCACCAAAGTCCGCGCCTCCAACCCTTTCCATTTCCCTTCCGGATCATCAAACACCGGCGAAAACAAAACCGCCTTTACCTTCTCCGCCAACCCATGCTCCCGCGTAAACTCCCGCGCAAACTCATAATCCCGCCGCGAAGAAATCACAAATTTAACTTCATCCTCGCCGCTCAACTCCGCGAGATTCTTCAACTCAAAAGTATCCGCCTCCCCCGAGTCCGGACACTTCACATCCACAATCTTGATCACCGCCCGCGGCAACCGCCCCACAAACCGTTCCCCGCTAGTCTCCATCATCACCGTATATCCCGCCGCCACCAGCCGCTCCGCCAGCGGATAAATCCCCTCCTGCAAAAGCGGCTCCCCCCCAGTCAACTCCACCAACGGCACCACTCTCGTATCGCGCCCCGCCAACTCCCCCACCCGCCCCACCACCTCTTCCACCGTCATCTTCTTCCCGCCATGAAACGCATACGCCGTATCGCACCACGTACACCGCAAATTGCATCCCGTCAAACGCACGAACACACACGGCAACCCAGCCCGCGTCCCCTCCCCCTGAATCGACTTAAATATTTCCGTTATAAACATTTTGGGCTGCGGCGGCTCGCCGCCGCTTTTCCGACGCCCGGCCGTCGTCCGTTCTGCGCGCTTCTAAACCGCCGGCCGATACTGCGCCCGGCTCGTATCCGTCTCCCACAAAATCACATCCCGCACCCGCGCCCCCACCGGCAAATCCGTCAACTGCCTCGTAATCTCATCATAAAAATACTTCGCCACATTTTCCGCCGATGGATTCACCGTCTTGAACGGTTCCAGATCATTCATAAACTGATGATCCAGCTCCCCCATAATCCCCCGCACCACCTGCTTCACCCGCGTAAAATCCACCAGCAAGCCGATCCCATCCAGCTCCGGCCCTTCCAGCGTCACCCGCACACGATAATTATGTCCATGCACGTTCTCGCACTTCCCGCGATACCCCCGCAGCGCATGCCCCGCCGAAAACGTCTCTTCCACGCTAACCTGAAACATTTCTCTCCTATCGAAACTCCGCCGCAGTTCTCTTTAGGGGGTCGGACCTTTAGGTCCGACATTAAACCAGCCACCAAACTGGGCTTTAGCCCCTGAAGCTCAACGCGACACTAGCCGCGCCCAGCCACCCCAAAAAACCTCTCCACATCCTCCAACTCCGACGTCACCCGATACCCCGGCAACGACGCCAAGAAAATTTTACCATACGGCATCCGCTGAATCCGCGTATCGAGCAACGCCAACACCCCGCGATCCGTCTTCGTCCGGATCAACCGCCCAAATCCCTGCTTCAACGCCAACACCGCCGCCGGCACCTGAAACTCCGCAAACGCGTTCCGCCCTTCCTCTTGCAACGCCGCCACTCGCGCCGCCACGATCGGATCGCTGGGCACCGCGAACGGCAGTCGGTCCACGATCACGCAAGAAAGCTGTTCCCCCGGCACATCCACTCCCTGCCAAAAGCTCGCCGTGGCAAACAACACCGCCCCATCTGTATTCTTGAACCGTTCCAGCAGCGCCGACCGCGGCGCCGTCCCCTGCAGCAGCATCGGAAACTTCACCCGCCCGCGCACCCGCTCGTACAAATCATTCATCTGCGAATAACTCGTGAACAAACAAAACGCCCGCCCTTCGCTCAATTCCAGCAGCTTCACAATTTCGTCCGCCGCCCCACCCGCAAATCCCGGACTCCGCACATCCGGCATATTCCGCGGCAAATACAGCAGCGCCTGCTTCGGATAATCGAATTCCGGCGGCAACGCATTCTCTTTCACATGATCGATGCCCAGCCGTTGCCGAATAAATTCAAATCGCCCTCCCACCGTCAGCGTCGCCGATGTCAGCACCACGGTATCGAACTGCTCGAACAGCCGCTGCCGCAAAATCTGGCTCACGTCAATCGGCGTCGCCGCCAGAAACACGCCCTTATTCCTCCGCTCGTACCAATACACATAATTCTTCTCATTCGATTCAAACAAGAACCCCAGTTCCTGCCGCATCTCAAAGCTTCGCCGCCCCAGCCGCAGCAATTCCTCCGGCTTCTGCGTCATGGCCGCAAATTCCGTCTCCACCGATTTCAGCGCCGATGCCAACCCGTCATACCCCTCGCGATGCTGCTCCAAGAACGCTTCGCGTTCCTGCCGCGAAAACGGAAACCGCCCATCCCGCGCCGGAAACAGCTCGAAAAACGCCCGGCTCTTCTCCCGAATCTTCTGCGTACGACGCAGCAACGACGGCGTCCCCAATTTCAGCAATCGCAGCGCAATGTCCGCATCCCGCGCCAATTCCTCAAACCGGTAATTCGAAATCTGCCGCCCAAAATAATCGCTCGCCACATCTTCCATCTCATGCGCTTCGTCAAACACCACCGCCGAATACTCCGGCAAAATGCTCCCAAAATCGTCCTGCTTCAGCGCTAGATCCGCGAAAAACAAATGATGATTCACGATAATCAAATCCGCTTCCTTGGCCCGTTGATGCATCCCCGTCACAAAACACGGCCCAAACGAAGGACACTTCTGCCCCATGCACGTATCCCGGCGCGCATCGAGGCGCGACCACAACTCCGAATCATCCGGCAAAAACGTCAGTTCCGCCCGGTCTCCCGTCTCCGTCAGCTTCGACCATCCTTTGATCTGCTGAAACGCATCCATCTCGTCCATGCCCTTCAGCAAAGCCTGGTCCTGCATGTGATTCAATTTCTCGACGCACAAGAAATTCGCCCGCCCCTTCATCACCGCCACTTTCAGGTTCGGCGCAAAATGCTTCTGCAAAAACGGAATATCCTTCTGAAAAAGCTGCTCCTGCAGCGATTTCGTAGCCGTCGAAATCACCACCCGCCGCCCGCTGCATATCGCCGGCAGCAAATACGCCAGCGTCTTCCCCGTCCCCGTTCCCGCCTCCACAATCGCGTGATGATGCCCCTCAAATGCATCATGCACCGCCTCCGCCATCTCCAACTGCCCAGCCCGGTGCTCATACCCCCCCATCATGCACCGCTCCAACAACCCCCCCGGCCCAAACACCTCCCGCATCGTAACCGCCCCCGCCCCGCCGCCCGCCTTTGCAGGGTCCGCCCCGGTAGCACAGGCACTCTTGCCTGTGCTCCGCGATCCGTTATCCTCAGCGCTTCCGTTTGCCCCGGCGCCATCCGCGATCCCCTCCCCAACCACCGTCGGATCATCCTCTAACGGCACATACCGCCGCTCCACCCGCGCCCCCGCCGCGCCGCCCGTCACCACCACACCCTTGCCATTCCCACGCTTAGCCAATGTCCAGCCTTCCCAATCCCATCGAATCCGCAACCATAACACACCCCTTTGGAGTGCGGAGGCTAGCCTCCGCTTTTCCGTCCGCCGAAACCCGATCCCGCAGCGCCAATCGTTCCCACCCTCCCACCATAAACAGCAAGCCCACGTAGTGGCGAGTCTTTAGATTCGCAACCCAGCCGTCGCCGCCATTCCGCCTTATGTATCGCAGGCTTTACCCTGGCCGCACCATTCGCCCCCACATAGCTCCCATCTCGCCACTCCCCATCACCCCTCCCTGATTTAACACTTGAACACCCGCTCCCTTTTACCCCCGCCTCCTTCACTCCTCCCGCGCTACATTAATTCGGGGAATCCGTGTGTCCATGGGACGTGGGCAAACAAAATCAATTCCGCCATGGGGTATCCAATGAACCGCAAGAACTCTTTTCTCTTCGCGCTCCTAGCGCTCGTAGCTCTCTCGCTGTCTTCCTGCAGCGGCATAAAGCAACAGGTCTGCACCGTCAACTGCAACGTCGCCGGCAACGCCAACGTCACCCTCACTCTCTTCGATGCACCCCCGGCTGGCGTCTCCTTCATAACTCTCAACATGCCGATCAGCCTCATCAGCCTAACGCCCACCACCGGCGCGGACGTGAACCTGCTCTCCACCTCCACCACCTTTGAGCTCACTCGTCTGCAAAGCGATTCTACCGGCATCGGCACGTTCCAGGTGCCCGCTGGCACCTTCACAAAGCTCAACATCTTTGTAACCAATTCGCCGTCCGGGGTTTGGTTCAACGGTTCCGGATCCACCATCATCGGCTGCAACACCCTTACGATCTGCAATTTTGCGGGCGGTGCGCAAGGCCAACTCTCGATTGACCTTACCAAGGTGGCAGGCCTCTCCGGTCAGGGTCTCGTCCTTACCAGCGGCGAAAACACCTCGCTCGGCATCGAGCTCAATCTCAACAAGGCCCTTACTGCCACCGGCGGCCTCAGCTTCGACCTCAAACAAACCGGCGCCCTCACCGCCATCACCCTTCCGAGAACCGGCCAGCCTTCCGGCACCATCGACACCCTCCAGGACTTCCTCGGAAAAGTCACCGCCGTCAGCGGCGGCAAAATCACCCTGCAAAACAATGCTGGCCTCACTTTCATCGGCACGGCATCTTCCACAACCACCACCTTCGATCCGCCTCCCCTTCCGCCCACCCCCGCGCCATGCGGCGGCAATTTCAACCTTGCCTGCGTCGCTGTCGGGCAAACTCTAAGCGTTGACGGGAATGTTGCCGCAGACGGTACCGTGGCCCTCACCAACGTCGATTTCCTCGATATTCCCGCTTCCGACGAACTCCAGGGCACCATCTTCCACACCACGACGGCCGGCAAATTTCTCCTCATCGTAAATGACAAAATCCAGACCAGCGCCAACGCCGTACTTACTCCTGTGGGCCCGGGATTCACTCTGAATGTTACTCTCGACCCTGCCGCCACTTTCGCAGTAGACACCAGTAACCTGGGCATTACCAATCCCGCCGGTTTCTTGGACGCAACCGACATTAGCGACGGCCAGAACGTGCTCGTGCACGTGAAGTCCGCGACCCCGGCCGCCGCGGGCGTCCTCGTGAACGTCCTGGCTGACCGCATGGTCTTGCGTTTCAGCCGCCTGACCGGCACCGTCGCCACTATCTCCGGCAATGTCTTGACCATCCAGAATTTCCAGAGCTTCTTTGGGACCCCCAACGTCCCGCCCCAGGTGCAGACCTTCGTTCCGCAGACCAACTTCGACAACGTCACCGGCGGCAACATCGGCGGCCTCTCCGTTGGCGACTCTGTTTCCATTCGCGCTCTCTTCCTGAACCCCACTAAAGTCTCGCAACCCTTTCTCGCGGCCACCGTCCGCAAACACTAACGACTTTCCCCGCCTCCGCAAAAGGCAAACGGGCCGGCGCACGCAAGTGCCCGGCCCGTCTTTTTTGGGAGTGCGGCGGCTCGCCGCCGCTTTTCTTACCACCGACCAACCACCCTCACGCCACCCGCCCCCCACTCTTCCGATTTTCCTTGACTTTTTCCCGTTCTGTGGTACACTTACTTCTGGGTAATACTGCGAGGGCACGCAGTCCCACTCTCCTTCGCTCTTCCTGCAAAAAATCGCAAAACTTAACCCCTTAAAAATCAAGGCGTTGCGCACTCTTGCTGCGCTCTTGTGCACCAGAGTGCAAGCTAAGTCTCTTGGAATCTATAGTTTCCGCACTCTTTGCAAAAACATGGGGGGTGTACCCCGCATTTTCCACCGGGCTCTAAAGTATTACTTGAAGCCGGTAACCAACTGTAGGCGCCGTCCTTTTAGGGCGGCAGCCTTGCCTCTGTAGCGCAGGGCGGAGTCCGCGCAGCCCTGCGGCCTTTGCGGGCCCAGCCCTAGCCGTCTCTGCACCACACGTAACCCCTTCATGAACACTTACAAAAGTATGTCAAAACAAAGGACTTTAACTACCTTTAGAATCAACACTTACGCAAAACGCGGGGGGGCGGGGCAGCCGCAATGTGTACGGCGCAGCGGTGCTACCCGGCGAGAGAAGGCCATCCCGAACACGAGTACGAAACACGGATCACGAGACACGGATAACGGATCACGGTCAACGGCTCTTACGCCGGCTGCATTCCGCCAATCGGTGCCGCAGGCGGCATCGGACTCGCCATCGGCGGCATTCCCGCCGCCACCACCGGCTGCATTCTCCGGTACAGCGCCAAGGATATGGCTCCAATTCCCCAAATGATCACTCCGAGCTTCAGCCAGCCGCCCACATGCGGAATCAGGAAGCACAGCCGTACCACCAGCAGTCCCACGATCATCCGCCCAATCCGTGGCCAAAGCTCATCCGTCCGTCCCATCAGCCACTGCCCGAGCAGCGCCCCCACAATAATCTGCGCGAAATAAAGTGAAGCATACCAGAGGAAAAACGTGCTCAGGCCCAGGAACAATCCCACTACCGTGATGCACGCAATCACCGCCGCGATCGGCAGTCCGCATCCCACCAGCACTCCCAATCCCAGCGAAGCCCCAATCCGCTCCGCAGACCGCGTCGCCTGCCTCGAAAATTCCGGCATCAGCACAAACAAAACCAGCCCAAATAGCACGAACGCCGCCCCCCAAATCACCTGCCACACATAATAGTGCCCCGAGCGGTACTCCGGCTTCCGCTCCGTCTTCGTAAATTTCACCGGCGATCCCAGCTTCGCCTCCGCCGCCACCTCCGGCGCCTTCTTCCCCTCAAATTCCGAGCTCCCCTGGATTTTCGCCGTCGAGCCAATGGCCAGCGTCTCGCCCTTGGCCTTCAGGTTGCCGCCTACTGTTCCATTGATACTGAGCAGCCCCGCAAACGACAAAATATCGCGCCCTACCGTTCCATCGATCGAAGTCGTCCCGCCAAACACCGTCGCGCTCCCGCCGGCTTTGGCGTCAGAATCGATGCGCAAGGAATCGCCGAAGGCCAGCACATTCTTCCCGACCGTGCCGCTAAGCGTCAGATTGTTGCAGCCCACGCGAATATTGCCGTCCACCACGCCGTTCACGTGAATACTCTGCGCAAACCCAATCACATCCCCGGTCACGTGCCCATTCACGTCCACCGACTGGCAAAACGCAAACACATCGCCGTCCACGTCGCCATCGATGCGGCAGCGCCCTGCCGTCAGGAACAAGTCGCTCTTGATCTTTTCACTCTTCCCGATCGTTATGGTGTCCGCGTGGCGCATCTCCGTGGCCGCCACCGGCCTGGGCACCGCCATCACGCCGCACAGCCCCGCGACCACCAGCGCCAGCGCCGACCCTCGCCGGATGCGCCGCCGGAAATACGCCGCGCAAAACAATCCGACGGTCACTAACGCCAGCACTTCGATCAACGTAAGCATTGACTGCCACCCTTTCCAGAAGGCCCCTTGAAAGATCATCAGGCTCAGCAGATTCGATCCGCCAAATCCTGCCTCGTCCAACTTCTGTTGCCACGGCTGAACGTACCCTTCATACAGCGCATAAATTCCCGTCGCCGCCAGGCCAAACACTAGTCCCCAAATCCACTGCATGGACTTGCGCGCCTGCTCTTGGAATGCGGCCAGGCGCGATGGCAGCGGCTCGTCTTCTTCCAGCATGGATCGCGTCATCAGCCGCGATTCGCGCTCGAGAGCGCGCAGCAGCGTGCGGCAGTTGGCACAGTCCGCCGCGTGCGCGGAAACTTCGAGGCCCCGCGCGCGCTCCAGTTGCCGGTCGATATACAGCAGGCAGGTCATCTCGTCGAGATGCCGCGCCGGCAATTTCACTTCGTCTTCGGGTTCGCTCATGCTCTTCCCCCCGCGGTCAGCGCAGCATTGCCTTCCAGCGCCTTCCGCAGCTCGTGCCGGGCGCGCAGCAGTACTACGCCCACAAACTGCCGCCGCACACCCAACTCGTCCGCAATTTCGTCGTAACTCATGTCCGAGTAATAGCGCATCACCAGCGCCATGCGCGCCCGCGCGCCCAGTTTCTCGAGCGCTTTGCGCACTTCCTCGCTGGAACGCTCTTCGATCATCTTGTCCAGCGCACTGGGGTCCGGATGCTCCAGCGGCACATTTTCCACATCTTCGGTCTCTTTGTCTTGCCGGACTTTGCGCCGCCGCAGGATGTCCCAGCAGTGGTTGGCGGCAACCTTATAGAGCCAGGCCGAGAACGACCGCGTACTGTCGTACTGCCCCAGGTTCCGGCGCAGCTTGATGAAGATTTCCATGGTGGCGTCTTCGGCGTCCTCCCGGGTGGGCAGCGCCCTCCGGCAAAACCGGAACATCGCCGGCGCGTAGTCGTGAAAGAGGGTACCCCAGGCCTCGGCATCCCCTGCCCGAGCCTTGGCGATCGCCTCTGTAGGCTCCGAAATTCCCGGCGCACTCATCCGGACTGGTCTCAGCGCTTCCATGGACTAGTACGCAGCCACCCGCCCCAAAATTACACATTGCAAAGTCGCCCAGCGCAGGGCCGGGCAGTTTGGTTCGAATACCGACACGTTAGGCAGCACTGTACCAGAAATGGAGGAATACAGCCTAAGCGGAGCGGATTGGGCTGGCATCGCGACTGACGGCACGTTACGGGCCCGAAAATGAAAAAGCCCGGCATCGCTGCCGGGCTTTTTCGCTAAATCGGGCTAAATTAGAAGGTGAACTTGGCTGCGAGTTGCAGCGAACGCGGGCCGCCGCTGCCGAGGTACGGGTAGCCTACGCCTACGTCACCGGTGACACCCAAGGCTAGAGAGCCCTGAGCCCGGCCAGCCGCGTCAAAGCCGTTCCCGCCGCCGTCGGCGAGGAAGTTGGGCAGGTAGGGATTCGCAAAGTTGGGGCGGTTCAGAAGGTTGTAGGCTTCGAGGCGCAGTTCGAGTTTGAGTTTCTCGGTGATGTTGGTGATCTTGAAGACGGAGAAGTCAAACTGGCGGAAGTTTGGCCCGATCAACGAGTTGCGGCCCAGATTCCCGAAGTGGCGGGTGCCGGGAGTGCAGCTACCAGCCGTTCCATCAAACCCCGATGCGACTGGAGTGCAAGGGACGGCGAAGGCGGTGAGGTCCAGGAAATTGTTCGGGTCGCGCGGATGGTAAACGATGGGGCCGACCACGTCGGGCTTGGGGAAAAACTGGCCGGAGCCATCGAAATCATCTTCCGAAAAGATCAAGTGGAAGGGTTGGCCGGACTGCACGGTGAGGATGCCGTTGAGGCCCCAACCGTTGGTGAGGCGCTGCCAGTTGCCCTTGCGGTTGGGGAATTCGTAGATGAAATTCCAGGTAAAGCGGTTGCGGACGTCGAAATTGGAATTGCCGCGATTGCTGGACGGCTGGGTGCTGTCGGTGGGCTGCGCGGCGTTTTGCACGAAGTCTTCGCCGTCGCTGGAATCGTCGATGGAATGCGACCAGTTGTAGTTCACGGTGGAGGTCAGGCCGTGCCAATTGTTGACACGCAGGCTGGTCTGCAAGGAATTGTAGGTGGAGTTTCCGGAAGATTCCTGCAAGTAGATGTACGTCAAACCATTGAAGAAGTTGCGATTTGAGTTGATAGAACTAATGCAGGAACAGCCCAGATCGATTTGATCGATTCTGTCCTGCGAAGGCTGATTGATGTCGCGGAAGCGGAAGAGTTTGTGGCCGTTGGAGCCGACATAGCCGATTTGGAAAACCGTGTGCTTGCCGAGTTCCTGCTGCAGGTTCAAGTTGAAATTCTGCATATACGGCGTCCGCAGGTTTTGGTCGACGCCGAAAGCGTCCTGGAGGGGGGTGGGAAACGCAAAGACAGGCACGTTGGGATTGAATGGCGTGCTTCGGGGGCTCAATTGGGAGATGTTGTCAAAACCGCTGTATGCCGGGCCGGGAGCAAAGAAGCTTCCGAACGGAATGTGACCCATGAAAAGATCCTGGGAAAATGCATCGTAAAAGAGGCCGTATCCGGCACGCAGGATGGTTTTGCCTTTGCCGGTTAGGTCCCAGGCAAAGCTGACGCGGGGGCTCCAGTTGTTGTAATCGGGAGCATACAGGTGCCCTTGCGGGTGAATGAGGGCTCCGGTAACCGGATCGATGTTACTGAACTGATGTTTTTTCTCGCTGATGATTCCGTAGTAGTCGTAGCGCAGGCCGAGATTGAGGGTGAAGCGCCTGGTAATGCGCGAGCTGTCTTGAATGTAGATGGCATGGGAGTTCTCGAAGGTATTGCGATCCGTATCGCCGGCGAATTGCACGCTGCTGCCATTCGGAAGGCCCTGCAGGAAGGTGTCAAGATTGTCGAATTTAAGCACGCCGCGGAAGCGCCGGTCGAAGGTCTGGGAGACGGAAGTGCGGCGGAATTCGTAGCCGAATCTGATGTCGTTGGGTCCAAATTTCCAGGAGATATTGTCGACAAAGTGCCAATTGGAGTCGACGCGCTGCCGCGGGTCGCCTTTATCCGCGCCGAGTTGCGCGAGGGAACTGCCGTTGATGCTGCCCACGTTGATGACCGGAAGGCCAAAATCGGCCTTGGTTACGCCGGTGTTGAGCCCGATCGAAGCGGGATCAAAGGAGCGATCCTGCGGGAAAAAACCCTCGGCGAAACGATTCCAGCCGAGGCGCACTTCGCTGACAACCGAAGGCGTGACGGTAGTCACGTACGAGAGAGAAATGAGCTGCACGCGGGTGGGGGTTATGGTGTTGTAGTTGGGCAGCAATCCACCGCCAACGAGAGCGAGCGGAAAGCTCTGCAGGCTGTCGCCAATGTAGTAGCGGCCGGTGAGCAGATTGTCCTTGTTGATGGCGTGATCGATTTTAACGATGGCGCTGTCAACGCGATTGGTAAAGGGCGTGGCGAGCGCGGCGTTAGGGATGCCGCCATTCTCGTAGCAGTCGTTGTTGCTAGTAGCGGTGGGCCATGGGTTCAGCGCCAGCAGGTTCTGTATCACCGGATTGATGCTGGTGAGGTCACCCTTTGTCGGCGCGTGGTTCGAGATATCGGCCGCCGTGGGTACGCAAGCGGGGCTGGCTTCCTTGCCGCTCTCGCGCATGGCCTCGTAGTCGACGAAGAAGAAAGTCTTGTCGTGAACGATCGGTCCGCCTAGGGAACCGCCGAATTGGTTGTCGTGGAACGGCTGTTTGGCGTCGGAAACCGGGTTGAAGTAGTTGCGGGCGTTCAACTTGGTATTGCGGAAAAACTCGAGTCCTGAACCGTGGAAGGCGTTAGTGCCGCTTTTGGTGACGATATTGATGACGGCGCCGGCGCTACGGCCATATTCGGCCTCAAAATTTGAGGAAACGCGCAGTTCTGCTATGGCTTCGACAGGCAGGATGGTCGCGGGGGTGCCGAAGACGCCCGCTTCGTTGATCGCCGGATCGTTGCGGTAGCCGTCATTCATATCCGTGCCGTCGAGCAGGAAGTTGTTGGCGCGGCCGCGCGCACCGTTGACCGAGAAGACGCCGAAGGAGCCCGGCGAGTCCGTGATTTGGTCGGGCGAGCCGGTGACGCCGGGAACCAGGAAGATCAGTTTCTGGTAGTCGCGCCCGTTTACCGGCAGCGAGGTGACGATTCTGGATTCGATGATTCCGCCGAGGACGTTATTGGTGGCTTCGACTTGGGGCAGTTCGTCGCCGCTGACTTCGATTCTCTGGGTGATGGCGCCGGTCTGCAGGCTGACATCGGCGCGGCGGTCGCTGCCCACTTCCACTTGAATATCGTTGACTACGCCGGTCTTGAAGCCGCTTTTTTCGACAGTGACGCTATAAACGCCGATGGGCAACTCCGGTACAGAATACTCGCCGCCGTCGCCGGTGCTGACAGTGCGGGTCAGGCCGGTACCGGTGTTCTTGATGGTGACGGTGGCGCCGGAAACGGCCAAGCCTGTGGAGTCCGTCACCGTGCCCAAAATCGTGCCACGAAATGTTTGCGCGTGCACCGCGCCGCCCGACGCAGCGATCATCAGCGCCGCTAGAAATATGCACACCACGCCGCCCAGTCTGCGGATAGACCTGTTCATCGAATTCTCCTTGAATTCTTGTGAAATCATGACGCCCCCCGGCAAATCGTTCTTCGGCTCTCCCCGGAGAACCGAGCGACACCACTCCTGCGAATACGAGTACAGTACCCGCGGGTTCCAGAAAGCGTCAAGAAAAGTGCGCATAAGTTGCGCTTATTGTTAAGAGTGGGTCGGGGAGGGGGTAGGCGCCCGGGTCCGCGCGAAAGACGCGCGGCCGCTAGAAAAGCAGGAACGCCAGCTGATGAAAGCTGGCGCTGCCCGCGGAAGCGTTGGCACGGGCGATGCCAAGCACCGAACAAGGTGCGGTGATTGGGTTGGTCGGCCGTAGGAAAAGCGGCATCAAGCTGCCGCACTCCAAAGGCACCCGCGCACAAGGCGCGCGTGCGCTACAGCGCGGCCCGCCTCAGAAGGCGGGCCCTACTTGGAGGCAGTGTTGGAGCCGATGGCGGCGCCGTTGACTACGAGTTCGACGCGACGGTTGCGCTGGCGGCCTTCGGCGGTGTCGTTGGAGGCGACGGGCTGGGTTTTGCCGAAGCCGTGGGCGGTGATGGAAGAAGCGGGGACGCCTTGTTCGGCGAGGAAATCGCGGACGGAATCGGCGCGGCGTTCGGAAAGCTGCTGGTTGAAGTCGTCGGAGCCGACGCTGTCGGTATGCCCTTCGATTTGCAGGGTGAGGCCGGGATGCGCGAGGACAATTCCTGAAATCTTGGCGAGCTTTTCACGGGCGCCGGGCTTCAGCGTGTAGCTGCCAGTGTCGAAAAGCACGTCGGACATATTGACGATGAGGCCGCGGGCGGAATCGCGGGTTTGCAGGATGGAATTGAGCTGGTCCAGCAACTGCGCGCGAAGCTGGGCTTTTTCTGCTTCGGCTTGCGCAGCGGCATCGCGCGCTTTCTGAGCGTCTGCCTCCGCGGCGCGCTTCATTTCCACTGCGGTTTGCTGCTCGGCGACGGCGGCGGCGCGGGCTTGCTCGGCTTCCTGCTTCTGGCGGGCGGCTTCGGCGGCGGCCTGCTGGGCTTCCGCTTTCATGCGTTCGGCATCAGCTTTGGCGGCTTCCGCGTCGCGGCGGGCTTGCTCGGCTTCCTGACGGCGCTGGGATTCGGCTTGCGCGTCGGCGCGGGCTTGGGCTTCGCGGTCTTCGGCGGCGCGTTTGTCCGCGGCGGCTTTGGCGTTGGCTTCTTCTTCGGCTCTTTGTTTTACGGCCATGACGCGGGCTTCTTCGGCGGTCTGCACGGTCTCGCGCGCGGCGGATTCCACAGTCTTGTGGTCGCGCTTCTGGCGGTACACGTCCTCGGCGCCTTTGAGCTGCTGATCGGCTTTGGCGAGCGCAGACGCGGCGTACTTGTCGGCTCCAGCGTTGCGCGCGATGCGCACGGCGTTGCGCGCTTCGAAAAGTTCGAGCGGCGTGTTGCGGTCAATGCCGAAGATGGCGCCTTCGATTTTGGTGTTCGAGGAAGAATAGACGCCGCGCGCGAGGAGTTCGTACTTGGCGTCGATGTTTTCGACATTGGCGGCGCCTTGCGCGGGATCGTTTTCGAGGACGACCATGTTGCCGGGCTGCGTGACGCCGAAATACGGCTCGGCAGTGACCACCATGCCGAAGGTTTGCAGCTCGGTGATGGCTTTCACTCTGCCGGCGCCGTTTTTCAGCTCGAGTTCGCCGAGATTGACGGCACGGCCTTGGGGAGAAATGGCCCAAAGAACGTAAGTGAGGTATTCGAGGCCGAACTTGGTGGCGTCTTCGAAGCCTTCGAATTTGGCTTCGATGCCGATGCGGCCGTTCTTGTTTTCGACTTTGGCTTCGCCACTGGCCTGCTGCATCAGTTCGGTGCCGCGGAAGATAATTTTCGTGGAGCCGCTGGTCTTGCGGTAGTTGATGGCCTTGGTGGTGCGCGAAACGACGGAGGAGCCGTTTGTGCCGAAGCCTTGCGCACCTGCGATTGCAGGAGCGAGACATACAGCGAACATCGCGGCTGCCCGGCACATGGAAAGAGTCTTCACGGAAAATTCCCCCTTACGCTTTTGTCGCTATTTGTCCTGGCCCGCGGGGAACTGGCTCCGCAGGCGCACCGCAACGAACCTTGCAACTTGTATGTTTCCACGCTATCACCGCGCGAGAGAAATGATGCGGCTGGCAGAGATGGGTATGCGAGTCGGTAACCTCTTGCGGAGCGCCTGGCTGGGCTCGCGGCAGGGCGTGGCTTTCGACTTCGGCGGCGGCATAGGCTACATTGGAGTGTTGCTTCTGCAGCGCGCTTCCTTCCTTGTGCGAATGCCGGGCGAAAACTTTCATGTCTCAACAACTGCCATCGCTGGTGATTGTCGGACGGCCGAATGTGGGCAAGTCCACCTTGTTTAATAGGCTCACAGGGACGCGGCGCGCCATCGTGACCGACGAGCCGGGAATTACACGCGACCGCATCTACGGCAAGGCGGAGTGGCGCGGGCGGGAACTGGAGATCGTGGACACCGGCGGGATTGTTCCGCGCGATAAAGAGCTGATCCCGCGCGAAATTCTGCGCCAGGCACGCGTGGCGATTGAAAAAGCGGCGCTGCTGGTGATGGTGGTGGACTCGCACGCGGGCGTTACGCCGCTGGATGAAGAGCTGGCGCAGCTTTTGCGCGGGACCGGGAAAACTTTTTTTGTGGCGGCGAACAAAGTGGACGCCACTTCGCAGGAAGCGAATGCGGCGGCGTTCCACACGTTTGGCGCGCCGGTATTTCCGATTGCGGCGGAGCATGGGACTGGCGTGGATGATTTGCTGGACGCGGCGCTCGAAGAAATTGGCGCGGGCGAGGCTGGCGCGGAGGCGGACGGCGAGGCTGAGCCGGAGATTGTCGAGGTCGCGATTATCGGGCGGCCGAATGTGGGCAAGTCCACTTTGCTGAATCGCATGGCGGGGGAGGAGCGGTCGATCGTTTCACCGATTCCCGGCACCACGATGGATAACGTGGACACGGAAGTGACGCGCGATGGCAAGACTTATCGCTTCGTGGACACGGCGGGAATCCGGCGCAAGGGAAAAACCGTGCTGGTGGCGGAAAAGCTGAGCGTGGTGATGGCGCGGCGCGGGCTGGAGCGCGCGGACGTGGCGCTGCTGATTGTCGACGGCGAGCTGGGCGTGACGCAGGGCGACGCGACGATTGCGATGTATGCGGAGCAGTCCGGGCGGTCCGTGATTATCGTCATTAATAAATGGGATCTGGCGGTGCAAGCGGCGCGAAAAGCTTCGCAGCGTGACGCGGCGACCGCAAAAGGAAAAGCCAAGCGCGTTGCAGCGGGAGGCGCGGGCGGGCGCAATCCCGGCGACCTCGATAAAGGCACGCTGCTGATTGAGTACGAAAAGCTGATTCGCGGGAAGCTGCGATTTCTGAGCTATGCGCCGATCATTTTTCTTTCCGCGAAAACGGGCGACCGCACCGACAAACTTTTTTCGCTGATCGATCAGGTGGCGCTGGCGCGGCGGCGGCGCATCGCCACTCCGGAGCTGAATCGCTGGCTCAAGGAAGACGTGGACTTGCAGCGCGGCACGACGCCGAAAGCGCGGCCGGTACGGATCTACTACATCACGCAGGCGAAGATCGCGCCGCCGACCTTTCTGCTTTTTACCAATCAGCAGAAGCCGCTGCATTTCAGCTTCCAGCGTTTTCTCGAAAATCAGTTGCGCGATAAATTTGCGTTTATCGGCACGCCGGTGCGCTTTGTGCAGCGCATGAAGAAGCGCGGCGAGCGTGAGCGTGACCGCGCCGGCAGCGAGCGTGAACGCGGCAGTAGCGAGCGCAATCGTGGCGGCAGCGACGGCGACGAATAGCTGCGATCAGTGACGCTGGCGCAGCCCCCCCGCGGCGGGCGCCACTACATCTACAGGAAAACCGCGCAAGCTGGTAGGATAGCGAAGTCCCCTCCGTATTCTTTCGACAGGACTGAAATCGATGCCGAACAACGGCGCCGCCGCGCAAATCGCAATCGAGAAAGGCCTTTACGGCATAAGAGAAGTGAGCCGTCTCACCGACCTGAAACCGTTTGTGCTGCGCTACTGGGAGACGGAATTCCCGATGCTCGAGCCAGTGAAAAGCTCGATCGGGCACCGGTTGTACCGCCAGGAAGATGTCGACTTGGTGCTCAAGATCAAGCGGCTGCTCTACGACGAAGGCTTTACGATTGCCGGGGCGCGGCGGCTTTTGCGCGACCACGCGGGCAAGAGCGATTCAGAAACGGCCGGCAGTAGCGCGAGCATCAGCGCCGCAGGCATCGGCCTCGGCAGAGCCGCGCACGAGTTGGCGCACGCCGAAAGCGCTCCGCAACTCCTGAACCGCAAAATGCTGCTCGATTTGCGCGATTCCCTGCGCGCTTTCTTGACGCTTCTCGAACGCGGGTGATAGCCTTGAGATTGCTGCGTGCGGCGCTGTTGGCTGGCGCGGCTGGCCCGTCGGGGCGTAGCGCAGTCTGGTAGCGCGCACGCTTGGGGTGCGTGAGGTCCCCGGTTCAAATCCGGGCGCCCCGACCATTTTCTCTCCGCTCTCAATAAAACATGCCGAAAATACTTTTGACGAATGATGATGGGTACGGGGCGCCGGGGTTGTGTGCGCTGGCGGAGGTGCTCGCGGATTTTGCGGAGGTTAGCATCGTGGCGCCGAGCTCGGAGAAGAGCGGGGCGGCGCAATCGCTGACACTGCGGCAACCGATCGTGGCGCAGCAAGTGGCGGAGCGGCACTGGTCGGTGGACGGAACGCCGGCGGATTGCGTGATCGTGGCGCTGCACAGGCTCTTACCGGACAAGCCGGATCTCGTAATTTCCGGAATCAATTTTGGCGCGAATTTGGGTGAGAACGTCTACTACTCCGGAACCGTAGGCGCGGCGCGGGAAGCGGCGCTGCATCATTTGCCGGCAGTGGCGATTTCGCTGTGCTCGAAAGCACGCGGCGCCAATTTTGAAGACTCGGCGCGCATCGCGCGCTCCACCGCGGAAATGATTCTGAAAGAAGGCTTGCCGGATCAGGTGCTCCTGAGCATCAATGTGCCGCAACCGTGGACCGGCGAAGTGAAATTCACACGGCAATCGAAAAAAATCACGCGCAATCAGCTAAGCGAAGGCAAAGACCCGCGCGGGCGCAGCTATTTCTGGCTCTTCGAACAGAAAATCGATCGCGACGTCGAGCCGGACACCGACTACGCCGCGATTTTTGCCGGAGCGGTGTCCGTCACGCCGCTGCATCTCGATCCCACGCACACGGAATCGCTGAATCATCTTTCGCATTGGGGGAAGGCGCTCGCCGCCGCGTTTCGCCGCTGAGCACCGCTACGACCTTGCCGAGTAGGGGCGCAGCAGTGCTGCGCCCCTACGCCGGGATCACAGCGATCGCGAATGCTCAGTGCTTGGTTTCCGGCGTTACGGCGATCAGCGGCACATTGTTTTTCTGCATGGCTTCATTGAGCGCGGGCAAATCTTTGGCCAGCACTTCGCGCCACTGCCCCAACTGCTTTTCCAGTTGCTGATTCAGATCGGCGAAAACCGCTTCCTCGGCGGCCGTGGGGGCGGCATCCGCGCTGTCCGTGACGCCATTGAGATAGCTGAGCTTGCTGTTCAGCCTGGTCGGATAATTCGCTTCGTCCTCCGAAGCCGTGGCATTGGCCTGAATCAATTCCTCTTCAATCGCCGTAAGCTTTTTGCGCAAGTCAGCCGCTGACGCGATCACGGATTTCGCGCTGTCGCTGACTGCAAAGCGCTTCT
Organism: Candidatus Dormiibacterota bacterium; assembly: GCA_035601655.1. Classification (GTDB taxonomy): domain Bacteria; phylum Acidobacteriota; class Terriglobia; order Acidiferrales; family UBA7541; genus Acidiferrum. The sequence goes on along the minus strand of DATNNV010000031.1, from coordinate 8,650 downwards.
CGATGCCCAGCAACTGCCCGCGCAGATCGCGAATGCCCATCACCGCTTTGTTCAGCTCCTCCTGACGGTCCCGCAGCTTCAGCAGCAGATCGAACTGCTTCTGCAAATCCGCCGCGGAAGTCTTCACCCGCGGATCCATGGCAATTTCGAGCGGCTGCGTCGAGCTTTTCCCAGCCACCGTCAAGCGCACCGAGTATTTCCCAGGCGTGGCGTGCGGGCCCGCCGGTTCATTGCCGCCATCATAGATTGCCGCGGGAATTTTCGCCGGTACTTCGTAGCGCAAGTCCCACGCAAAGCGGTTCAGCCCGGCAAGAGCAGGAATGTTCTCCGCCGGCTCGTCGTGTTCGCCCTCGTCGGGGGCTTCTGCCGTTTTTTTCTGCTCGCTGGTGAACGCGCGAATCACTTTCCCCTGCGCGTCCAGCACTTCGAGTTTCGCAGCTTCTTTCGGCGCTTCCTTCAGCCAGTAATAGAGGATCGCGCCATTCGGCGGATTCTCGCCAATCGGATAACGCCGCGGCTCGACGTGTCCGATGCGCGTGCGCGTCGCAGTAGAAGGCGCAAACAGATGCGCGTCTTCACTCGCAATCGCCGCGCTCATCTGCCGCAGAGGCGCGAGATCGTCCAGCACCCAGAACGAGCGACCATGTGTGGCCACGGTCAAATCGTTGCCATGAACCACCAAATCGTGAATCGGCGTATTCGGCAGATTCAGTTGCAGCGCCTGCCAATGTCCCCCGTCATCGAAGGAAACCCACACACCCGTTTCCGTCCCCGCATACAGCAAGCCTTTGCGCGCCGGATCTTCGCGCACTGCGTGCACGTAATCATTCTCCGGAAGCCCGCCAACGATTTTCGACCACGATTTCCCAAAATCGCCGGTCTTGAAAATGTACGGCTTGAAATTGTCCAGCTTGTGCGCATCGACGGCCACATACGCCGTCGCCGCATCGAACGGCGACGCGTCGATCAGGCTGACCATGCCCCACTCTGGCAAATCCTTGGGCGTAACCTTCGACCAGCTTTTCCCAGCGTCCCGCGTAACGTGAATCAGTCCATCGTCCGTTCCCGCCCACAACACGCCATCCTGCTTCGGCGATTCCGCCAGCGCAAAAACCACGTCGTAGTATTCGACGGTGTACTGATCCTTGGTGATCGGCCCGCCCGAATCGCCTTGTTTCGATTTGTCGTTGCGCGTCAGGTCCGGGCTGATTTCCGTCCACGTGCGTCCAGCATCCGCCGAGCGCAGCACATACTGCGAGGTGTGATAGATGACGTCCGGATTGTGCGACGAAACGATCAGCGGCATGGTCCAGGTATAGCGGTACTTCTGGCTGGACGCGGGATGCCCGCTCAAATCGTCCGGATATTGCTGAATGCTCTGCGCCTGGCCAGTGGTGCGGTCGAAACGCGTCAGGAACGGACCTTCGTCATCGGCATAAACAATGTTGGAGTCGCGCGGATCAGGCGCAATGTATCCGCTTTCGCCGCCGCCCACCGCGTCCCAATCACCGCGATCGATGAAGCCGTGGTCGCTGCGCGTGCGAATGGCCACGTTGCTGTTGTCCTGCTGCGAGCCGTAGACGCGGTAGAGAAAATCGTTGTCGGCCACGACGTGATAGAACTGCGCGGTGGGCTGATTGTTCTGCGTGGTCCAGTTCTTTCCGCCATCCACGGAAATGGTCGCGCCGCCATCGTTGCCATTGATCATGCGATTGGTGTCATGCGGATCGACCCACAATCCGTGATGATCGCCGTGCGGCGCGTTGAGGCGCTCGAAGCTCTTGCCGCCATCGATCGAGCGAAACAATCCGGTATTGGCGATGTAAACGGTATTGGCGTTCTTCGGATCGGCCCACACATGCGTGAAATACCAGGCGCGCTGCCGGAAGCGGTGATCCGGATTGATGAGCGTCCATTTCGTGCCGCCATCGTCGCTGCGATACAGCCCGCCCTTCTTCGCTTCGATCAGCGCGTACACCACATTGGAATCCCCGCCGGAAACGCCCACGCCAATGCGGCCCAGCGGCCCTTCCGGTAAGCCGTTGCCTTCGAGGCGCTTCCAGGTCGCGCCGTCATCGCCGGAGCGGTACAAGCCGCTCTTGTCGCCGCCGCTGTTCAGCGTCCACGGCGTGCGATAGCCTTCCCACATCGCGGCGAAGAGCACGTGCGGATTACTGGGATCGAAAACGATGTCGATTCCGCCGGTGCGGTCGTTGACATACAGAACTTTCTCCCAGCTCTTGCCACCGTCGCGCGTGCGGAAAATGCCGCGCTCGGTGTTCGCGCCGTAAGCGTGGCCCAGCGCCGCGACAAACACGATGTCCGGATTCGCCGGATGAATGATGACTTTGCCGATATGCTGCGAATCTTTGAGGCCGACGTTCGCCCACGTTTTTCCGGCGTCTGTCGATTTGTAAACGCCGTCGCCATACGAGATGTTGCCGCGAATGCACGCTTCTCCGCTGCCCGCATAAAGAATGTTGGGATCGGAATCAGAAACCGCGATCGCGCCAATCGAGGAAATCGTCTGCTTGTCCGAAATCGGATCCCACGTGATGCCGCCGTCCGTGGTTTTCCAGACGCCGCCGGACACCGCGCCGAAGTAATACGTGTGCGGCTGGCCGGGCACACCGGTTACCGCCAGCGCGCGGCCTCCGCGGAACGGCCCGATCAATCGCCACTTCATCCCTCCGTAGGATTTCGGATCGACTTGCTGCGCTAGAGAAATGCTTGCGAGACTGAGCGCGAGCATCACGAGAATCGAAAGAGTGCGGACGGCCGGACGAAGCATCAGAACAACCTCCAGAAATAATGAGCGGAAAGAGTGACCAGAAAATAGGAGCCGCGAAATGGTAACAGCGCGGCAAGCGCCGAGGGAAGTGGTTTAGACTTGGGCACGTAGTGCGGTAGGATTTGTGCCTATGGCGGCTGGCCACAATACGTTCGATGTCGCGGTCATCGGCGCCGGAGTCTTTGGCGCATGGACCGCGTGGCATCTCGCCAAACGCGGGCAGCGCGTGGTGCTGCTGGACGCTTACGGCGCGGCAAATGCGCGCGCCAGCTCCGGCGGCGAATCGCGCATTATCCGCATGGGCTACGGCTCGGACCAAATCTATACGCGCTGGTCCATGCGTTCACTCGATCAATGGAAAGCGCTCTTCGCCGCGACGCGGCAGCCGCTGTTTCACGAAACCGGAGTGCTGTGGCTGGCCAGCAGCGACGACACGCGTCTGCGCGAAACGCAAACCACGCTGACGAATTTGCATGTGCCGTTTCAGGAGATGGACCACGACACGCTGGTGAACAGCTACCCGCAGATTCGTTTCGAGGGCATAACCCGCGGCATCCTCGAGACGCACAGCGGCGCGTTGCTGGCGCGGCGCGCCGTGGCCGCGGTGGTCGCCAATGGTATCGCGCACGGCGTGGACTACCGCATCGCGCAAATCGCGGCGCCGCAAGTCGAAGGCCGCGTGGCCAGCGTGAAAAGCAGTTCCGGCGAAATCATCAGCGCCGGAAAATTTGTCTTCGCTTGCGGTTCGTGGCTCGCGAAAGTATTTCCGGACATTCTCGGCCAGCGTATTTTCCCCACGCGCCAGGAAGTTTTTTTCTTCGGCGTTCCCGCGGGTGATTTGCGCTTTGCCCCGCCCACCATGCCCACCTGGCTTTTCCAGGAAGACGAATTCTACGGCATGCCGGACCTGGAAGCGCGCGGCTTCAAGATCGCTTGGGACCATCACGGCGAAGCCGTCGATCCGGATACACAATCGCGCATCGTCAGCCCGGCGATGACGGAGAAAACCCGCAAGTACGTGGCGCGCCGCTTCCCTGCTCTCGCGGACGCTCCCATCGTGGAAACCCGCGTCTGCCAGTACGAAAACACCTCCAACGGCGATTTCCTAATCGACCGTCATCCGCAAATGGACAACGTATGGCTCGTGGGCGGCGGCTCCGGCCACGGCTTCAAGCACGGCCCGGCAATGGGTGAATACGTTACGGCGCAACTGCTCGGCGCCACGCCCGCGGAACCGCGCTTCTCCCTCGCCACCAAAGCGACCGCGCAGCAGCGCGCCGTATATTAGCCTTCTGACCGCGTTGGGACCCGGGACGGCTCAGGCTTTGTGAGTGCGTCCGCGGGGCTGCGGTTGCAATGGCTGGCGGTGGCCGCGGCGCCCTTTTTCTTCGTAGAGTTTGGCGTCGGCTTCGGAGATGAGTTTTTCGGTGCGCTCGCCGCTGCCGCGATAAATCGAAATACCGATGCTGGCGGAAAGCGGCGGCTTTTCCTCATCTTTGGCCATCACTTCGCGAATGCGGTCGGCGACTTTGCGCGCTTCTTCTTCTTCCGTTTCCGGCAAGACGAGAGCAAATTCATCGCCGCCGTAGCGCGCCGCGGTGTCGATGGTGCGGCAATGAATGCGCAGGATATCCGCGGTGCGGCTGATCGCACGGCTGCCCACGAGATGGCCGAAGGTATCGTTGATTTTCTTCAGGCCATCGAGGTCGAGCAGGATAAGCGCGAAGGGGCGCGCATTGCGGTTGGTGCGCTCGGTTTCATTCTCAAGAACGTCGAGCAGGCGGCGGTAGTTGGCCAGGCCGGTGAGCGGGTCACTTACCGAAAGGTGGCGGACCTGCTCGAAAAGGCGCGCGTTATCGAGCAGCGCGCCGCCGAGCGCGATGGTGTAGCTAAGCACGGTAAGACCTTGCGCAAGGACGAAGGGCGCATCGAGCATGCGCTCCGATTGCGAAGCGCAGAGCTGCGCGGCCACATTGAGCCAAGCGGCAGTGTACAGCGCACTGTCGAACCCGGAATTCCCGAGATGCAAGCGGCGGCGAAACCACACCAGGCTCACCGCAAAAATCGCCGCAGGAATTAACTGGTGCGCACTCGGAATCAAGGAAGCCGGATGCAGCGATTCCTCCGGCGGCGCGTGGCGCAATGCCGCGGTGATCAGATACGTGAGGCCGACGACGGTGAGCAGCCCTCCTACGATTTCCATGCGCGGATGGCGGGACCGCGGCAGCACGCGCTCGACCACCAGAGCGACGACCAGCAATAGCGCGAGGACCATCCGGCTGGCCCACCACGCCACCGGCGCCCATAGAAACGAGACCGGCGTTTCTTGCGAAAACTGGAAGAACAGCACACTGGAAGCGCTGAGCACCGCGCCAGAAAGCAAGAAACCTGAACCAAGGATCAGCGAGATGCGGTCCTGGGTGCCCTGGAAGCGGACCAGAGTGACGGCGGCGAAAACGAAGGAAATGAGGCCGGTGATGGCCTGCAGATAGCCTTGCAGGACGGCGTCCGGACTGAGCGGAGTGCGGCGGAGCCAAAACGCACCGACAAAGATAAGCAGAAAGATCGTCGCGTTCCAGAGCACGACGGTCGTGGCGCTGCGACTACGGAAACGAGAGGTTTCGCCCAAGAGATGGCCCTTAGATAGAGTTCTGGCTGGGAACTCAATTAATTAGACTACGGGAGCGGCGAAGACGTTGCCGCGATTCGACAAAGCCGTGAACCAAGAGATACTCAGACCAAAGGTCTAAAGGATTTGCCGGACCTGAACGAAAGGACAGGTGCACGGCGGACCTGTAGCAGGGACGTGCGGCGAGTGCGGCTGAAATGTTGCGCTTGCGGGAAGGGCCGGGTTCCCGCAGAATACGCCGATTGAAACGATTTAATGAAGGCAGGAGATCGGAGAAGCGCGTGACCAAGGAAGCGAGCACAGACGCGCCGGGCGCGGCGCCGCGGCTCCGGCGCACGCTGACGCTGTGGGATCTGATTCTGTACGGAATCATCGTGATTCAGCCGGTCGCGCCGATGTCCATTTTCGGCGTGCTGAGCGACCGCGGGCGCGGGCACGTGGTCACCGCGATTTTGATCGCCATGGTGGCGATGCTCTTCACCGGAATCAGCTACGGGCGCATGGCGCGCGCGTACCCCAGCGCGGGGTCCGCGTTCACGTATGTCGCTCAGGAGGTCACACCGGCGGCGGGGTATATCACCGGATGGAGCATGGTGATGGACTACATGCTGAACCCGCTGATTTGCACGGTGTGGTGCGCCGGCGCGGCGCACCAGTTTGCTCCGGGAGTGCCGGCATGGACCTGGAAGGTTTTCTTTGCGGTGGTATTCACGCTGCTGAACATTCGCGGCATCAAGACTTCGGCACGGATCAATACCGGCATGGCCATCGTGATGGGCATAGTGGTGGTGGGGATTTTCGTGGCCGCGGCGCGCTACATCTTCGGGCAGCCCGCGCACGAGGGGCTATATTTCACGCGGCCGTTCTATGATGCGCAGACGTTCAGCTGGGGGGGGTTGTTTGGATGCACGTCGATCGCGGTGCTGACGTATATCGGGTTTGACGGCATCTCGACGCTGTCGGAAGAGGCAGAGAATCCGCGGCGGAACATTTTGCTGGCGACGGTGCTGACGTGCGTAGTGATCGGGGTGCTTTCGGCGGCGGAGGCGTACGTGGCGCAGCTGGTGTGGCCGGCTTCACAGGCTTTTCCGGATGTGAATACCGCGTATTCGTATGTGGCGGGAAGAATGTGGGGGCCGCTCTTTACGGTGGTGAATCTGACGCTGCTGCTGGCGAATTTCGGGTCCGGGCTGGGAGCGCAGATTGGGGCGGCGCGGCTGCTCTATGGGATGGGACGCAGCAACGCGCTGCCGAAATCGTTTTTTGGCGCGGTAGACGAGAAGAGTCGCGTGCCGCGCAATAATGTGTTTGTTGTTGGGGCTTTTGCGCTGGGAGGCGCTTTCGTGCTGGAGCTGGTGGCTGGGTACAAGACGTACGCTTTGGGGAGTTCGCCGCTGACGTTTGGGACGTTCATGAAGATTTTGAATGGCGGCGAGGCGTACGGGCTGGGAGCGGAGATGCTGAATTTTGGGGCGTTGATCGCGTTCATGGGGGTGAATGCGGCGGCGTTCCTGCGTTATTACGTGCGGGCGACGGAGAAGAAGCTGACGAACCTGGTGCCGCCGGTGCTGGGCTTTCTGATTTGTCTGGCGCTGTGGCTGAACTTGAGCCGGCCGGCGATTATTGTGGGGTCGATCTGGATGGCGCTGGGGATTTTGTATGGAGTGTGGAAGACGTCGTGGTTCCGGAAGGCGTTGACGTTTGAAGTGCCGGCGGAGTAGGGGCGCAGGCCCACCGGCCTTACGACGACGGTTGGGGGCGGGATAGAGTAGGATGAGCGAACTTGTAGGCGGGACGGGGCCGATGCGGAAGAGCAGCGAGAAGGGCGCGGCGGTTACGATGCGGGACGTGGCGACGGCGAGCGGGTTTTCGTCGGCGACGGTTTCGATCGTGCTGAACAACGCGCCGCTGGCGCGGTACATCGCTCCGGCAACGAAGAAGCGGATTGAGGAGGCGGCGAAGAAGCTGGGGTACCGGCCGAACGCGATGGCGCGGTTTCTGCGGAGCAAGCGGAGCCATAGCGTGGGAGTGATGTTCTTCGACATTACCGATCCGTTTTGCACGCCGATTCTCCGGGGCATCGAGAATGCGCTGTATTCGGTTTCGTACGTGCCGATTTTCGCGGACGCGCACAATCTGAGAAACCGGTTCGAGCGGTACCTGGAGATGCTGCTGGAGCATCACGTGGAAGCGCTGATCCTGGTGGCCAACTGGCTGTTCGTGGACATTCACCTGCTGGCGGACTTGACCAAGCGGAATATACCGGCGGCGACGATCGGGTGGGAGCTACCGGGCGATACGGTGAACTCGGTGATGGTGGACAACGAAACGGGCGGGCGGCTGGCGCTGGAGCACTTGCATCAACTGGGGCATCGCAAGATCGCGTTCATTCGCGGGCCGAAGATGCTGATCGACAGCGGGCCACGGTGGCGCGGGATTCAGAAATACGCGCATTCGGCGGGGCTGGAGATCGACCCGGCGCTGGTGGCGCAGTTGCCGGAATCGCTGGATCCTAATTCGGGATTCGAGGGCGGCTACCGGTTCACGGAAGAATGGCTGCAGCGGAAGAAAAAGTTTACTGCGGTGCTGGCGTTCGACGATTTGACGGCTTTGGGAGCGATACGCGCGCTGAGCAAGGGCGGAGTGAAAGTGCCGGATCAGTGTTCAGTGATTGGATTTGACGATGTACCGCTATCGGCGCTGGCGGCGCCATCGTTGACGACGGTGAGACAGCCGCTGGAAGCGATGGGAAACCTGGCGGTGAATATGGTGATGGAAGGAATCAATGCAGGGATTGAGAAGCGGGATTGGAATACGGCGAACCAGAAGATGAATCCGGAATTGGTGATAAGGGATTCGACGCGGGCGGTGGGGTTGAGTGGGGCGGATGACTGAAGGAAGTAAAGAGCACCGCAACGTCGCCGCCGTAGCGTTAGCTAACAAACTCGCCCGAATCGCCTTGGCCGTGCTCGCGAAGAATGAACAATATCGACCCGCAGTGGTGGCCGATATAGCTGCAGCTTAGCGACGACTGCGGAGAACATGATTTCTTACCAGGTCTGCTGGCGAATGAGGAGATGGCACAAACGGTCGAACCCGGCGCTCTTTAAACCCGTAACCGGAAGAAGTCTCTTAAGACTGAATAACTAATGGGGAAAAGAGCGCAGCGCATTCCATCCTGGCCAGGAGTGATTCACTCCAACAAAGGCCGTATACATTTGCGCAGACCA
>DATNNV010000030.1:0-33247 GCA_035601655.1 Candidatus Dormiibacterota bacterium | reverse complement strand
ACCCGGTTATTACGTTCACCTACGGCGGCCCGCACGCCCAGGTTGTTTTGAACGCCTGGTCTCGCTCCGCTACTTTCCTGTGGCACCAGATGATGGCGCAGAAGGGCTACATCATTTTTTCGCTGGACAATCGGGGCTCAGCTGGACGCGGACATTTGTTTGAAGAGCCGATTCACTTCCGGTTTGGCGCGCAGGAGCTTTCCGACCAGCGCGATGGAGTGGCGTGGCTGAAGCAGCAGGCGTTTGTGGATGCGAGCCGCATTGGCATTTGGGGCGGGAGCTATGGCGGGCACATGACGTTGCACGCGATGTTCGAAGATCCGCAGGACTTCAAGGCGGGATTTGCGGCGGCGCCGGTGACGGACTGGCGGTACTACGATTCGATTTATACGGAGCGGTATCTGGGTTTGCTGCCGCAGAATTTGCAGAGCTACCGGGAGTCTTCTCCGATCGAAAACGCGGCAAAACTTAAAGGCAAGCTGCTGATCGCGCACGGAACGGGCGACGACAACGTGCACTTCGCGAATACACTGGGGCTGGTGGACGATCTGATTGAGGCGGGGAAGTACGTCGAGGTGATGCCGTTTCCGGGGCGCGGGCACGGAATCAGCGACCCTGCGGCGAGGCGGGTGATGATGAAGCGGGTGACGCAGTTCTTTCTGGACAATCTGTGAGGGCGGATGCACGGCCCCAGCAGAATTGCTGACAAAATGAATGTCTCTACCTAACGTACTCAGTAATTCGAGACCTGATTTCAGGCTTCTGGCTGAAGCTGCGAATTTCCCGACCAAGTTTTGGTCCTTGGTACGGGCGTGTGCTGGAGACGGGACACGTAAACCTGAATAACAGCAGCGCCGTGCTTTTTCTTGCGCATTGATTCCCAAACGGGCTGATCTGGACTAGAATCCGCGCTGGATCGCGACGGAGGTGAACCATGCGCGCAGATCGCGCGGAAGTTTCCTGGGATGCCAGCAAATCGAAGTGGTTCGTGAGAATCCAGGCCGGCGACGAGGTTATTCGCCGTCCGTTGAAACTCGACAAGAATGCGGACGAGCAGGCACTGCGGTCCGCCGGGCAGCAAACGGTGTCGGATGAAGGATACGAAGCCGATGCTGCACAAATCGTAGTTCAGCGTTGACGGCGACGCGGTGCAACTTTCGGCGAAAACGTGTCGCCGTATTGGGCGGAGGAGTCTCGGAGATGGCTGCGTATGTGGTAGTCGAGGTTGAGGTAAAAGATCCTGTTCGCTACGAGGAATACCGGAAAACTGTAGCGCCAACTTTAGCGGCGTACGGCGGGAGATTTCTGGTGCGTGGCGGGAAGGTGGACGTGCTTGAAGGCTCGTGGTCACCCAAGCGTCTGGTGATTGTCGAGTTTCCTGATGTCGCGACGGCGAAGGCGTGGTGGGCTTCCGCCGAATATGCCAATCCGAAAGCGATACGGCAGAGCGCGTCGCGCACGGAAATGATTGTCGTGGAAGGAATTTAGCGCCGGCTCGCCGCCGTTGCCGACCTAACTGTTGCTCAAGACTGCCAACCTTCTGCTCGATTTCGATGCCACATCTGAGCCGCGGACGAGTTTGCGCGACTCTTCCGGATAGATTTGTACGCGCCGCGAGGGCAGAATCGGCGGACGAGGCGAAGACGATGGCGACAGCAGCGGTTGGGCGGAATGCGGCGCAGACACGTGTTGGCGAGTTGCCGTGGGCGAAATCGAGCAGAGTTTGTGGGAGTGGGGATTCGCGCAGACAGGTGTTTTGCTTTCTCGGGAAGAATGCGACCTGCTTCGTGGCTTGTATTCGGATGCGTCACGCTTTCGCAGCCGGATCGATATGGCGCGGTATCGGTTTGGCTTGGGCGAGTATCAGTATTTCGCGTATCCGCTTCCGGAGCTGGTCGCGGAACTTCGCGAAGTGCTTTATGGCCGTCTGGCGGGCCCGGCTAATGCGTGGATGGGCGCGCTGGGGTTGGCGGGAAAATTTCCGGCGGAGCATGATGCTTTCTTGAAGCAGTGCGCGAAGCACGGCCAGACGCGGCCTACGCCGCTATTGCTGCGTTATCGCAAGGGCGACTACAACTGCTTGCATCAGGACGTTTACGGCGAGGTGGTGTTCCCATTCCAGGTGATTTTCTGCTTGAGCCGGCCCGGGGAGGAATTTGACGGCGGGGAATTGCTGCTCGTGGAGCAGCGGCCGCGCGCGCAAAGCTTGGGCCATGCGATCACGCTGCAGCAAGGCGAAGGCGTGGTGATTACGACGCGGTACCGGCCGGTGCGTGGTTCACGGGGCCACTATCGGGCCAACTTGCGGCACGGCGTGAGCAAGGTTGTAAGCGGCGAGCGCTACATGCTGGGAATCATTTTCCACGACGGCAAGTGAAATTCGCGAACAAGCGGCGCGGTTGGGGCTATTTGTCTTTCAGCAATTCGTTGGCGTAGCGCGCAGGCACCGCGAGGTTCGAGCCGCCGAAGCCGCTAAGAATCGCGAAATTCACGCCGATCACTTTTCCGCTGCGGTTGAACAGCGGCCCGCCGGAGCCACCGGAAGTAGTGGCGGCATCGTAGACGATTTTGTCCTTGAGCACGTCGCCGATGTGGCCTTGCGTGGTGGTTGGACGAATGAGCTGCGTCGAGGCCAACTTGCTGACGATGCGGCTGACGTCGGTAGCGTCGGCGGTGATCTGCTTGGCGATATCGGGGCCGGCGCGCGCGAGAATGCCGTCGATGCCGGTGGGATAACCCATGAGCAGAACGGGATCGCCGGTGACGCTGGCTTCGCTGCGATCGTCGAGCTGCAGCAGTGTGGCGCGGGAAGGCGCTGCGGCCTGAAGGCGCAGCGTGGCGACATCGGCGGCGGAGGAGATGCGGTCGAGTTGCGCGCGAATGCCGTCCGCTGTGCCTGGGAAATACGCAGTGTAGGAAAGAGCGTAAGCGGAAGCGCCACGATCGACGAGCGGCTTGAGCTCTTCGTTGTTCCACCAAGGCTCGGCAACGTGATGGTTTGTGAGTAGACGGCCATCGTGGCGCACGAGAAAGCCGGTGCCGAAGACATCGACCTGCAGATGAGGTCCAGCGCCGCCGACGTCGAGTTGCACCATTCCTTTGTCGTCAACGACCGGTTTGCCGAGCGAATCCACTGCAATCTGAATCGGGCGGCCGGTATTTTTGTCGAGAAATTCGACGACGACGTGGAGCAAGCAAACGCTGGAGCCGTAGGTGCTGACGATTTTCTCGGCGACTTTGCCTTCGCTCTCGAGCTGCGCCAGGCGCGTTTGCGTTTCCTTGAGCTGGCCGCGGAGCGCTTCAGTGCTGCCCGGGTCGGCGCTGCTGATCTGTTTCTGGAGGTCGTGATACTGCGCCTGTAAGGAATCACGCAGGGCGGCCTGCTGGTTTTGCGCGTCGCGTGACTGACCGGCGCGCTGCAGTAGCTCGGATTGCTGCAGGATGCCGCGATTCAGGCGTGCGAGTTCGGCTTTGAGCTGCAGCGTATCCTTGCGGCTCTTGGTGCCGGTGACGAAGGTGAGCGCGGTGGCAATGACGGCAGCGGCGCTTATGGCTAGGAGCAGCGGAATCAGCCAGACGCGCCGGGAGCTGGCCGGGCCGCCAGCGAGGACGGAAACGGCGGTGGTCGCAAGCTTTTCTTTTTCCAGCGAGTCCTTCAGTTTGGCTTTGAGTTGCTCTTCTGGCTGACGTTCGCGGAACTGCGTGCGGATGCGCGCAGTGAACTCTTGCGGGTCAAATGGCGAGGAGATGACGTCGTCGGCGCCCAAGTCCAGAGCGCGAGCGCGTTCGAGCGCGCCGCCATGGACGATCATGACGATACGCAGAGTCTGCGAAGAGCCAGCCGCGTTGAGCTGCATGATGATGCCGCAGCAGCTCAGGTCGGAAGGCGTTGCCTCGGTGATGACCACGCCTGGCGCCAGCGTCAGAATTTCGTCCACGCTGATGCCGGACTCGGTGAAGAGCTCGTAACCTTGTCCGCTCAGTGCGTGGTTCACTTCCGCGACGGACTGGGGATTCAGATTGAGAAGAAGAATGCGCATGGCTGGTGTGGTTTCCTGAAATTAAGTGCGCCCGCTGAATCCGGTTGGTGATGGTATCACTTTCACGCGGAAATTACGGAGCGACGATATCCTTTGCTTTCGGTTTTACCTGCACGGCTGCGAGGCTCGACGCATCCCAGCCGCCGCCCAGCGCTTTGACAAGGAGTACGCTGGTGACCAGCCGCTGCCCCTGAATGATGGCGAGTTGCTGTTCGCTGGTTAAGAGGTTCTGCTGCGCCGTGACGACGTCGAGATAACTGACCAGGCCGCCGGTGTAACGGCTGGTGGAGATATCGAGGGTGCGGCGCGCGGAATCGACCGCCAGCTGCTGCGACTTTACGGCCTGATCGAGAACGAGCAGCCCGGTGAGATCGTCCTGCACTTCCTGAAACGCTGAGAGGACGGTCTGGCGATATTGCGCGACATCGGCGTCGTAGCCCGCTTGCGCAAATTGCAGTTGAGCGCGCCGCGCGCCGCCCGTGAAAATGCTTTCGGCAACGTTGGCGCCTACGGCCCAGAGAGTGCTGTTGACGTTGGCGAGCTTGGCGATATTCGAGGCCTGCCAGCCGCCTTGTCCGAATAAATTCAGCGAAGGATAGTAAGCGGCCTTGGCGACGCCGATTTGCGCGTTCTGCGCGGCCATGAAGCGCTCCGCTTCGGCGATATCGGGACGGCGTTCGAGCAGATCGGAGGGCAGACCGGCGTTGATGGGCGGCGGCTCGACGTGCAGTTCCCTCTCGGGCAGGTGAAAATCGGGCGCGGGTCTGCCGATCAGAGTGGCGATGGCATCTTCCGTTTGCTTGCGCTGTTGCAGCAGAAGCGTGGCTTGCGTGCGGGTGGTATTCAGCAGCGTTTCTTCCTCGGCTACATCGAGGCCGGAAGCGACGCCGCCCTTGTGGCGCGAATCGACCAACTGCAGGCCCTTTTGCAGAGTTTCCACGGTGCGGTTCAGGATGCGGAGTTCGGCATCGACTTGGCGGAGCGTGAAGTAATCTCCCGCAAGCTGAGAGGTGATGAGCAGGCGCACATTTTCGAGGTCGGCTGCGCTGGCTTGATACTGCGCTTGCGCGGACTCGATGCTGCGGCGGCGCTTGCCGAAGAGATCGACTTCGTAGCTGACCGTGAAAGGCAGCACGAAGTTGTTCTGGGACACGGGACCCGACGGGGGAAACTGGCTGCTGGTAGGCCGGTTGCCGGAAAGACGCTGGCGCTCAGCGCTGGGCGAAGTGCCGAGCGTGGGAAAGATAGTGGAGACTTGCAGAGCCGCCTGGGCGCGAGATTGCGCGAGACGCGCGACAGAGACTTTGAGGGTTTGATTGGCGTCGAGCGCTTGTTTTTCGAGCGCGTCCAGCTCTTCATCATCGAAAACGGACCACCATTGGCCCTTCGAGATTCCGTCTTTCGGTGCAGCTTCGCGGAAGGGCTCGGCAACGTCCCATTTTGCGGGGACTGTTGCCGACGGGCGATGATAGTTCGGACCCACCGTGCAACCGGCAGCGAAAAGTATGGCCAGCAGCGCGCTGGCGCTGAGGAATTTATGTTGGCGCGACATTATTGCTTTTTCTCGCCGGGCGGCGCACTTTGCGGATTCGTGCCCGGGTTGCCGGGTGCTCCGGTCGGCTGGCCAAAGGCCGGGGCCTGCGCAGTCTCCTTCACGTTGACCACCTGGCCTTCGTCAATGGAATCCGCGGGATTGACGATGATCCAATCGCCCGGCTCGAGCCCCTGCAGAACTTCGAGCGAAGTGCCGTAGTCGCGTCCGATCACCAGAGCGCGCAAATGCACTTTGTGATTGGAGTCGACGACCGCGGCGCGCAATCCTTCGGAGCGGAAAAGCAGCGCATTGACGGGCACTTGTAGCCGCACGTTATCCACGTTAACGCCGAGGTGGACTTGCGCATAGCCGCCCGGAAGAAGTTCGCCGGTGTGATTGGGCACGTCGACTTCGGTAAGCAGCGTGCGCGTGCCCGGGTCGATGGCGTCAGCGGTGCGCACCACATTGCCCTGGAATCGCTGGCCGGGATATTGCGTCAACTCGAGGTGAGCGGAAAGGCCGCGCTTGATGGACGGAGCATACATTTCCGGAACGCTGACGTAGACGCGAATCGGATCGGTCTGCGCCAGGAAGAACAATTGCTGCGCGGCGCCGCCATTTCCGGCATTGATGAGGTTGCCGATGTCAACGTTGCGGCGCGTGATCACGCCGCTGAACGGTGCGTAGATGTGCTTGAAGGATTCCAGCTCTTCGAGCCGGCGGACGTTGGCCTGCGATGATTGCACCGTGGCTTGCTTGGCGGCATAGTCGCCGGCGGCGTTGTCGACTTCCTGCTTGGACACGCCGTCGGTCTTGATCAATTCTTCGTAACGCCCGGCGGTGATCCTGGAAAGATTGGCGTTCGCTTGCGAAGTGTTCAGGTCCGCGCGGGATTGCGCGAGTTGCTGGTCCACTTCCGGGGTATCGATGTCCGCGAGCAGTTCTCCCTGGCGCACGCGGGTTCCGATGTCGTGATACCACTTTTTCAGATAGCCGTTAGTGCGCGCGTAGATGGGCGATTCGACGTAAGCCTGCAGCGTTCCGGGAAGCACGAGATCTTCCTGCGGCGCCTCGACAGTGGGATGCATGACGGTAACTGTCGGTACGGACATTTTCTCGGTTTCGTTGGCGAGCGCCGCATACTGCGACTTGCGCTGAAGCAGCGTAAAGGCGCCCACAATTACGAGGACGATTACGACACCAATCAGCAGCGGGAAAAGGCCGCTGCGCTGTCGCGTCCTGCTTTTCTGTTCCTCTTGCATTCAGGTTCTGCCTTCCATCGAAGCCACAAGCTTAATCCTTTTTGGGCCCGATTGGTTCTTTTAGACCTATGCGGCCTCGGGCTGCGGCTCGCGTTTTCGCTCGCGCCGTCCGTGAATCATCGAGAAAACGCACGGAACAAAAAAGAGCGTTGCGAACGTGGCGAAGAGCAATCCGCCAATTACCGCGCGGCCCAAAGGCGCATTCTGCTCGCCGCCTTCGCCGAGCCCCATGGCCATCGGGACCATGCCGATGATCATCGCCAGCGCCGTCATAATCACCGGGCGCATGCGCACAAAACCCGCTTGCAGCGCCGCTTCGCGTGCCGTTTTGCCTTCATCCATCTGCTCGCGAGCGAACGAGACCATCAAGATGCTGTTGGCGGTGGCCACGCCCATGCACATGATCGCGCCCGTCAACGAAGGCACGCTCAAGGTGGTGTGCGTAATCAGAAGCATCCAGCAAATGCCCGCAAGTGCGCCGGGCAGCGCCGTGATGATAATGAACGGATCGAGCCAGGACTGGAAATTCACCACGATCAGCAGATAAGCGAGCACGATGGCGCCGACCAAGCCGAACCCCAAACCCTTAAAAGAACTGATCATGGTTTGCACTTGCCCGCGTACCACGATGTGGCTGCCTTTGGGCAAGTCTTTCTGAACGCCGCTTACCTGCTTGAACACTTCGTCGGAAACTGCGCCCAGATCGCGGCCATCCACGGATGCATAGATATTGATCATGGGCTGGACATTGTAGTGCGAGATTTCAGCGGGGCGCGCGGCAGTGGTCGTTTGCACCAGGTTGCCGAGAATCTGCGGCGTTGCACTCGCTTGGCTGGCGGTGATCGGTGTGTTCTGGAGCGCCTGGTAGGTGTCCATGCGGTATTGCGGGGTCTGCACCGCGATCTGGTATTGCACGCCGTTCTTCGGGTCGAGCCAGAATGCCGGGGCTGTCTGAAAGCTGGAACTCAAGGAGACCAGCACATTTTGCGCGACGTCCTTCGTTTGCAAGCCGACGTACTGCGCGCGCGTGCGGTCGATATCCATGTGCAGAGTGGGTGCGTCAAATGCTTGCTGGACGTGTACGTCCACGGCGCCGGGAATGTGGCGAATCTCGTTGGCAAGTTTTTCGGCTACGACGTAGTTTCCGCGCTGGTTGGCACCGGTGACCTGCACGTCGATGGGGGCAGGCGTGCCGAAATTCAGAATTTGCGTAACGATATCAGCCGGCTGAAAGAAGAATTGCACGCCCGGGAATTGCTCGGGAAGCTTCTGCCGCAATTCCGCGATGTAAACGCTCGTGGGCTTTCCGCGCGCTTCATTGAGCTGGACCAGGATTTCGGCGTCGGAAGTGCCGATGGTGCCTGCATTGCTATAGCTGAGATTGATTCCGCTGTACGGCAGTCCGATGTTGTCAAGAACGGTCACCAGTTCTTTCTTCGGGATGGTTTCGGCGATGACTTGGTTGACTTGATCGGTGAGGCGCGCCGTTTCCTCGATGCGCAGCCCGGTGCGCGCGCGCATGTGCAGGCGAATCTGGCCTGCGTCCACCTTGGGGAAAAAGTCGCGTCCGAGAAGGAAAACAAGTCCCGCGGACAGCACGCAAAAAGCCAAAAAGCCCGCAGCGAATATCACCGGGCGCGTTAGGGTCGAATCCAGCGCGTTGCGGTAAGACTCACGGAATCTTTCAAAGCGGTGCTCGAAAGCCTGCTGATAGCGGCGAAAGAAGCCCTGTTTTTTGCCCGCGTGCTCGTCGGCCTTGTACTCATCCTCGGAACTGAGCAGATACATGGCCATGGTCGGAACGATCGTTCGCGACCACATATAAGAAGCCAGCATCGCGAAGATCACCGCTTCGGCCAGCGGCACGAAGAGAAACTTTGCCACGCCCGACAGGAAAAACATCGGAATAAACACGATGCAGATGCACAGCGTGGACACAAAAGCAGGCACCGCAATCTGTTGCGCGCCGTCGAGAATGGCCTGGACCGTCTCTTTGCCCATTGCCAGGTTGCGATTGATGTTCTCGATTTCGACGGTGGCGTCGTCCACCAGAATGCCGACAGCGAGCGCCAGCCCGCCAAGGGTCATGATATTGATGGTTTCGCCCAGCGCACTCAGGCAAAGCACGCTCACCAGAATCGAAAGCGGGATCGACACGGCGATGATCACCGTGCTCTTCCAATTCCCGAGGAAGAGCAGGATCATCGCCGCGGTCAGGCACGCCGCGATCAAAGCTTCGCGCAACACGCCCTGAATGGCGGCGCGAACAAACAGCGATTGATCGAAGAACAGAGTAAGCTTCAATCCCTCCGGAAGCGACGAGGAATACGATGCCAGCATTTCCTTGACGCGATCCACGATACTCAGCGTCGAAGCATTTCCCGTTTTGTAGATGCTCATCAGCACGCCACGCTGCCCATTGGCCAGCACCACGTTGGTCTGCGGCGCAAAACCGTCGCGCACGTGCGCCACGTCCTTCATGTAAATCGTCGCGCCGTTCTCCGTCTTGACGGGCAGATCGTTGAGTTCCGCGATCGTCTGCGGGCTCCCGTTCATCTCCACGTTGTATTCGAGCGAGCCGATCTTGGCTGTTCCGGTCGGCAGAATCAGATTCTGCGCGTTGACCGCGTTGACGATATCAACCGCCGACAAACCCTTCGCCTGCAGCGAAGCCGAATCGATATCCACCGACACGTACCGCTGCTTGCCGCCATACGGAAACGGAGTCGCCGCGCCTTGCACGGTCGCGAGTTGCGTGCGGATGAAATTATTGCCGAAGTCGAAGAGTTGTTGTTCGCTCAGGGTGTCGCTGGTCAGCCCGATCTGCAGCACCGGCACCGTGGACGCCGAATAAATAATCACCAGCGGCGGCGTGGTCCCCGGCGGCAGGAAGCGCAGAAAGGTTTGCGAAATGGCGGCGCTCTGGGCCAGCGCGGTTTGAATGTTCGCTCCGGGCTGGAAGAAGACCTTGATCACCGCGATGCCCGGCAAAGACTGCGATTCCACGTGCTCGACGTCGCTGACCAGCGTCGAGATGCCGCGCTCCACGTTCGACGTGATGCGCAGTTCCATCTCTTGTGGCTGCAAGCCGGTGTACGTCCAGACCAGGCTGATCACCGGGATATTGATGTCCGGAAAAATGTCCGTGGGTGTGCGCAGCAGCGCCACCGGCGTCAAAAGAACAATCACCAGCGCCATCACGATAAAGGTGTAGGGCCGGGCCAGAGCTAAACGAACGATCCACATATGTCTCTTGTACTATCCTCTAGCGGAGCACCTACGGCATTGTTCGCGCGGCTGGCCGTTCCCGCCGTGCGCCCCGTTTGACCTGTACCTGAACTTAGATTCGCGAAGCCAAATCTTTGGGTACGCGCCTTCGGCAACAGGCGATCGCGGAGCTTCCGCCGCTGCTAAGTTCTTGATTGTAGGCGAAATATCGTTCCCGCGGGAAGCGCTTGGCGACGCACTCAGTCATCAAAAGATTTGATGCAGATTATTCGATGGCTGGCACATTGCGCCTTGGCAGACGCTCTTTGTCAGGGCCGGGGCTCCGCCAGCGTGAGAACTATCCCGAGTCGGGTTCACCAGTTACTAGTCACCGGTCACCGCTACTTGTGCGTCATCGTGAAAACGCCGTCCCAGCCGGAGGGCGGCTCATCGAACAAATACTCCTGGCAGCGCTTCCAATACATGCGCGAGGGCCCGTCGTCAGGCCATTTGTCGAGCATGGCCTGGAATGCTCGCTGCGCTTCTTCCCACTGCCGGTGGCGGTACATCTCGCGTGCCTTGGCGAAAAGCTCGACGCGTACTTGCACTTCTTCCGGCGAGCCGTACACCGAACCTTCGCCTGCTCGGCCGATCAGTTCGTAAAGCGTGACCGGCTGAAGCTTGCCTTTGACGCGCATGAGATCGAGCTCGCGGAAAACGAAGCCATCCGCTTTGACATACTCGAAGGTGGTTTCGTTCGCCAGGATGTGCGTGCCGTATTCCTTGTTCAGACCTTCCAGGCGCGACGACAGGTTGACGGAATCGCCCAGCGCCGTGTAACCGTAACGCAGCGCCGATCCCATGTTGCCGACGCTGGCCACTCCGGTGTTCAGCCCAATTCCGATGTCCAGATGCGGCTTGCCTTCCGCCTCCCACTTTTTCTGCATCTCCCGCACGCGCTCCATCATTTTCAGCGCGGTGTTGCAAGCGCGCGTCGCGTGCCCGGGCTCTTCAAACGGCGCGCCCCAGAACGCCATCACCGCGTCACCGATATATTTATCCAGCGTGCCGTGGTGCTCGAAGACCAGCCGGGTCATGTCGGACAGATATTGATTCAGGAAGACCGCCAGGTCCTGCGCATCCAGCTTTTCGGAAATCGTCGTGAAGCCGCGGATGTCGCTGAACATCACCGAGATTTCGGTCTTCTTCGGGTCGACCAGCCGCGGATTCAGCAGCAGCCGCCGGATCACTTCCGGACTCAGATACTGCCCGAACGCGGTGCGTACCCGCCGCTTCTCCTTTTCCTCAATCAGCGCCCGATACAATGACACCAGCAGGACGTTCGACGCCAAGGTCATGGCGGGAACCGTGAAGTTCAACCACCACCCGTGAAGAAACGCGTAGTAATCAACGCCAACAAGCGGCCCCATTAGCGCAACGCCGAACCACATCCAGCGGGGAGACACGAGAGCGAGAAAGGTCCCAAGCGGAATACCGAAAAGGAGAATGAAAAGCACATCTAATTTGAACTGATTCTGGCCACGCTTGAGAAATCTTTGATTCAGTATGTTGTCGATGACATTTGCGTGAATCTCGATTCCCGGGTAATCGGTTCCACCGTACGGCGTGGTTTTCAGGTCGCCGATGCCGGTCGCCGTCGCGCCAATCAACACTAATTTGTCGCGAAACGTGCCCGCGGGGACTTTGCCTCCGACCACATCCGCCATGGAACGGTGATCGAAAGTGCCGGCAGGGCCACGGTAGTTGATCGTGAGCATGCCCACAGGGTTGGGAACGATTCTCAAATTCGGGCCAAAATCGATCGAGACGACGCCGGTGTCGTTGTAATAGAGCGCCAGCTCCCCGGACCGCAACCTCAAGAAGGACGCCGCTGACATTACGTCCAGCGAACCGAAGATGTCCCAATCCTTGAGGTCCTTGGAACGCCCGTAGGGCAAGACGGTTGTTGCGCGGCGCACCACGCCGTCTTGATCCGACGGCGCATTAAAGAAGCCTGTCCCTGAAATGTCCCCGGAGAGCGCGGATGTCAGGATCGGGAGATTCGCTTCGGCTCCCGGGGGCAGGAGACTCGGATGTTCATTGCCGAAAGCTTCTATTAGATGGATGCGATCCTGTTGGCCGAACGCCGCGCGACGTTCGACGACTTTCACCTTCGGAAAGGAAAAGAAAGCGAGTTGCTCCGCGTAAGCATTTAAAGAGGCTTCATCCATGCCACGCATGTCTGCATCGGTATACAGAAAATAGCTGCCGAGTATGACGGCTCCAAATCTCCTGATAGCGGAGGCGAACTGAGCATCGCCGTCATATTGGTTGGCGATCTCCCTGACCTGTGCCCTAAGCTTTGGATCGATGCGCTCACCGCGCTTTTCCCGCGCTTCGAGTTCCTTCCAGAGATTCTCAACGGCAGCTCCGCTTTGGTCGGGCTTGCTGAACGTGATGTCGAACGCAGCGACTTTGGCGCCGTCCGTTCGCAACGCATCCAAAAGATCAGCGAAGCGGCTGCGCGCAAAAGGCCATCTGCCCAGAACTTCTTGCGAATGCTGGTCAATATCAACGATAACGATGGGAGTGTCACTGGGCGTAGCCTCAGCCGGGCGGTAGCGAAACCGGGCATCCAGCGAAACGAATTCCAGGCGTTGCAGGAATCCAAGAATAGGAGTTGGCTTTTCGCCCAGAAATGTGAAGTAGTAAAGCGTGAGCGCGGCAAGCGTGATGCCGACACTGATGACGAAAGAAACGCGGTGGCGCCACCACGAAAGAAAAAGGGTATACAGACTAAAGCCGAACCGGCGGAGCCACCGTTGCCTGTTCGAGGGTGGGTTCGCCTCCGGCACGCTAGTCGCGGTAAATAAAATTCAAGCGTACGCCCGCCACTTCGATCACGTCGCCATCATTAAGCCGCACCGGACCGGCAATCGGTGTGCCATTAATGGTCGGAATCTTGTCGCCCGGCGCCAGATAGTACCCATCATCCCGCTGATTGATCTGCGCAGCCATTGGCGGCTTGAACCAGCCTTTCAGCCGCACACTGGCCATGCTGGATTTGCCGATAGTGGTCAGCTTGTTGGTCAGCATGTATTCCTTTTGTACCACTTTGCCGCCCAGCACGATCAGCGTCGGGACCTTCATACGCCCTGCCGCGAATTGCGTGCGCTCTCCCATGGCTGCGGCTTGCTGCAGCATGTCGCGGCGCACTTTCGTGTCCAGCACCATGGTCTCGTTAATGCGCGGCGCGCTCGCTTTGCGCCCGGAATCCCACGGCACCGGCGCGTCGCCCGTCGCGTCCACCTTGATGTGGTGTTTGCCGATATGAATCGAATCGCCGTCGTGCAGTGTCGCACGCTCGATCCGCAGGTCATTCACAAAAGTTCCATTGAGACTCGCCAGGTCTTCCACCACCAGCCGACCCGCCTCGAAATAAACCCGTGCGTGGTAATTGGACACCGCCAGATTGTCCACCGGCAAATCGTTGTCCGGAGAGCGCCCGATTCCGACCGGCCGTCCGCCCACCGGCACTTCTTTCACCAGCTTGTCTTCAAACATCAAGCTAAGTTTCGCCATCTCAATCGCCTCCAGCCAAACCGTTGCCATTTGCGCTTTTGCGCCACCGGCGCAGCCACGAGAACCAACCTTGATATTCGGATTCCATGCGAATCACCAGCACCGTTATATTGTCCGCGCCGCCCGCATCGTTCGCCCGCTCCACCAGCTTTGCAGCCGCCTTCTCAGCATCGGGCTCGGACTGCAGCGCCCCCGCAATTTCCGGCTCCGTCACCATGCGCGTCAATCCGTCCGAACACAGAAGCAGAACATCGCGCGCAAACAGCTCCTGCTCTTCGGTATCGATCTCCACTTGCGGCTCCGAACCCAGAGCCCGCAGCAGCACGGATTGGATCTCGCTCTGTTCGGCTTCGGCCAACGTCATGATCCCGCGCCGCACCTGTTCCGCCACCATGGAGTGGTCGCTGGTCAGTTGCTGAAGATTTCCGCCGCGCAGCAGGTACGCCCGGCTGTCGCCCACATGCGCGATGCTCAGCCTCGGGCCATTGATCCATGCAGCCGTCAGCGTCGCGCCCATGCCCTTCTGCTCGGGGTGCGCTTCGGCGGACTCGAAGATTCTTTTGTTGGCCAGATATACTGCGCTGAAAAGCCGTTTCGTTCGATCGTTCCAGCCCGCCCGCGTCTCGCCATACACCGGCGCGGCAGGATTGTTCTCCGCTTCCTGGCAATGCTTGATCACCGTTTCAACCGCCAGTGCGCTTGCCACTTCGCCATGCGCTGCGCCGCCCATGCCGTCCGAAAGAACGAACAGCCCCATGGGAGCGACAATCCCGAAGCAGTCTTCGTTGTTCGCCCGAACGCGACCCACATCCGTCGCGCCCCCGCTTGCAATGCGCACACCGGCTCCTCGGGCGATTGCAGGATACCTACACCTCGCCCACGCAGACCACGGCAAACTCTAGATTTAACGCTAGCAAACGCCCAAGCGCTGTAAAAGGCGATGCCGCTAACTGATTACCAGCAGATTGGCTACAGTCCAGTCCCGGTACGGCCCTGCCATCGCGACCTTCGGTCGAATGCGCCTCCGCGATTCGCGTAAATTCACCCATCTCGTAGTCGGATTAAGTCGGTTTGACATAGCGATGCCAACCGTATTGAATTGTGCGAAGCGTAACCGCCATCGGCCCGAGCAGCCTGCGGGCCGACGATCCGTTTCTCCGGGGGGTTCCAATGAATTTGTATCGGCTTTCCGCGGTGGGATTGAACGCTTTTGCTGCGCATCTTGTAGATAAGGGGCGACGGCTTGGTCTCGCTTCACTAGCGCTCTTCCTGATGCTTTCCTGTTTGTCCTCAGCTCGCGCGCAAGTCTCGGCCAGCATTCAAGGCATTGTCACCGACCCTTCCGGCGCCCCCGTTCCCGCGGCCACGGTGACCGCGAAGAACACGGAAACTGGAGCAGAACGAAGTGCGATTAGCGACAACGTCGGGCGGTATCAGATTGTCTGGCTGGCGGTCGGCCAATACGAAGTCAGAGCCGCCAAAGCAGGCTTCCAGGACGCCATTCGCAGCGGAATCCGTCTGGTCGTCGGCCAGGATGCTGCCGTCGATCTGAAATTACAGGTCAACGCGGTCAAAGCCGAAGTGCGGGTAACCGGAGACGCGCCCATCGTTTCCGCGACGACGAAAGACATCTCCGGCCTCGTCGGCGAGCAACAAGTAAAAGATCTGCCCCTCAACGGCCGCAGCTTCGACCTCCTGCTCGCTCTCAATCCCGGAATCGTCAACTTCACCTGGGAAAAAACCGGCGGCACGGGGATCTCCAACTCAACCACCGGCAACAATTTTGCCGTCAGCGGTCAGCGCCCGCAGCAAAATCTCTTCTTGCTCAACGGCGTCGAATACACCGGCGCCGCAGAAAACAATATGCAGCCCGGCGGCCCCAGCGGCCAGCTTCTCGGCGTCGAAGCCGTCCGCGAATTCAACGTGCAGCGCGATTCCTACGGCGCCGAGTACGGCAAGCGCCCCGGCGGCCAGGTCGCCATCGTCACGCAGTCCGGCACCAATCAGTGGCACGGCTCCATTTTCGAATTCCTCCGCAACAACGCGCTCGATGCTCCCAACTTCTTCGATCAGGGCGACGCCCCGCCCTTTCAGCGCAATCAATTCGGAATAGCCGGCGGCGGGCCCATCCAGCGCGACAAAACCTTCCTCTTCACCAACTACGAAGGCTTCCGCCAACATCTCCACCAGACTTCCGCTGCTTTCGCCCCCGACAACAACGCCCGCAACGGCTTCTTGCCCTGCCAGGTAGTTACCCCCAAGCCCAATCCCTGTACGCCTTCCACCCCCCTCGTAAATGTCGGTCTGGGCGCTGGTGTCGCGCCGCTGCTGCAACTCTGGCCTGTCGCCGGCCCTTCCGCCCCGGATTTCGGAGGCATCGCCGAAGTCTTCAGCAGCCCTCTGCAAACCATCCGCGAAGACTTCGGCACCGTCCGCGTCGATCACATTTTCTCCTCCCGTGACACGCTCTCCGGCATCTACACCATCGATGACGGCAACGACTTCACCGTCACTCCCCTCGACCCTTTCAGCGCCGACATCCTCACCTTGCGCTCGCAAGTCGCCACCCTCGAGGAAACGCACGTCTTCTCTCCCTCGCTCGTCAACACCGCGCGCTTCGGCTACTCCCGCGCCGGCTATTTCTTCACCGGCGAGCCCGCTCCCGGCACTCCCGCGGTCAATGTCCCCGGATTTCTCAAGGGTCATCCCGTCGGTGCCGTAGTGGTAGGCGGAAGCGCCGCTTCGAATCCGCAAGCGCAGCTCGGCCTCGCCGGCAGCAACAATGGCAGCAACCTCACCATCGCGCGCAACCTTTACACCTTCGAGGATCGCGTCACCCACACCCATGGCCGCCATCAACTCGACTTCGGCGTTTGGCTCCAGCGCTTAAAGTCCAACGAAACCATCGCGCTCAGCCAATTTGGCCAGGCCACTTTCACCAGCCTGCAGACTTTCCTGCAGGGCACCATCTCCAGCTTCCTCTTCGATCCTTCGCCAACCGAAATGAACTGGCGCTCCCTCTTCGGCGCTTGGTACGCGCAGGACGTCATCCGCCTCAGCCCTCGCCTAACTCTTTCTCTGGGCTTCCGCGGCGAATCCTCCACCGGATGGAACGAAGCGCGCGGCCGCGCCGCCAACTACTTCTTCACCAACGGCATCATCAACAGCACTCCGCACATCGGCGATTCCATCTTCCAGAACAACCACGCCAAGTTCCTCGCGCAACCGCGCATCGGCGTGGCTTGGAGCCCCCTCGGCCCCAAGACCGTCGTCCGCGCCGCCTTCGGCATGTACAACGATTTGCAGGACGCCCTCGGCTATCGCACCGACCAGAACGCGCCCTTCAATCCCACCTACAGCCTGGCCACCAAGGTTTCAGCGCTACCTCTCGATCCAGCGGGAACTATCCCGGCGGCCGCGAAGCTCGTCCCAGGCGGCATCGATCCCAATATGAAGACGCCCACTCTCATCTCCTATTCGTTGCGCCTCCAGCGCGAAATCTCGCCCAACACTTCCATTAGCGTTGGCTACATCGGCTCTCACGGCTACCACGAAATGATCGGCATCGACGCCAACGAACCGTTCCCCGTGATTTGCCCAGCCGCGCAGTGTCCCGCAACCTATCCGGGCACCTCACTCAACCCAAGCGGCTTCCCGGCAGACTACGCCGGAAAGCCTATTCCCGCCGGCACATACTTCATCCCGACCACCAGCAAAGCCAATCCCACGCTCAACAACACCTGGACCTGGTTCTCCCGCGGCGACAGCTCCTACAACGCGCTGCAACTGGACGTCAACCGCCGCTTCAGCGCCGGCTTAACTCTCCGCGGCGTCTATACCTACTCGAAAGTCCTCGACGACGGCGATTCGCTCAACGCCACCACTTCCGGCGGCGGTCCCGCTCTCGCCTCGAATCCCTTCAATCTCCGTTCCGATTGGGGACTCGGCACCTTCGACGTTCGCCACGTTGCCGTCATCTCCGGCACTTATGCTTTGCCGATCGGCAACGGCAAGCGCTACGCGAACAATTACGGTGGTTTCGTCAACGGCTTCGTCAGCGGCTGGTCCATCAACTCCATCGTCACGCTGCAAGGCGGCTTCCCCTTCTCACCGCAGCTCAGCTACAACCCCTCCGGCAACGGCGACACCCGCAATCCGGTTCGCCCCTTCCTCAACCCCAATTTCACCGGCCCGATCATCCTCGGCAAGCCGGGTCAATGGTTCAATCCGGCAGCCTTCGAAGCCCCGGCCAATACTCCCGCCAACATCGGCTTCTACGGCAACGTCGGCCGCAACACGCTAATCGGCCCCGGCCTCGCCACTTGGGACTTTTCCACTTTCAAGGACACCCGCCTTCGCGAGCGCCTCACCCTCCAGTTCCGCGCCGAAATTTTCAATCTCCTCAACCGCGCCAACTTCAACACCCCCAACGGCATCGTCTTCACGCCCTCGGGCCCCAACCCAACCGCGGGCGCCATCACCAGCACCTCCACCACCTCGCGCCAGGTCCAATTCGGCCTCAAGCTGCTTTGGTAAGCCATGGGCGGCGCACCTTTCCCGTCGCTCTCGCCGTCCCTTCCAGCCTCCGATTCCGCTATACTTCTTCACCAGCGGAACCCCGTCCCGCTAGCCTACATTGCTCAATGGCCACGCCTCGATCCATCAGACCAGCGCCATCGCGCCCCGCCTCCAAGCGCCGCATTCCCAAGCGGAGCGCCTCGGTGTTGACCGCCGCACAAGCCACCCACGAACTCGAAGAGCTCAATCGCATCGGCATCGCTCTCTCCGAAACCCGCGACGTCGACCAACTACTTTCCCTCATTCTCCAGAAAGCCCGCGACATCACCGCCGCCGACGCCGGTTCCCTCTACCTCGTCGAACGCGAAACCTCCACCACAAACGAACAGCCCCACGGCGCGCCCGTCCGTCTCCGCTTCAAACTCACCCAGAACGATAGCGTCCAGTTTCCCTTCGCCGAGCAAACCCTGCCGCTCACCGACACTTCCATGGCCGGCCACTGCGCTCTCCGCGGCCAAGTCATCGAACTCGCTGACGCCTATCGCATTCCCAAATCATGGCCCTTTAGTTTCAACTCCTCATTCGACGAGCAAACCGGTTATCGCACCCGCTCTCTGATCACTCTCCCCATGAAGAACGGTCGCGGCGAAGTCCTCGGCGTCCTCCAGCTCATCAATTGCAAGAAAAACCCAAAGGCCAGCCTCGCCAACGCGGCTGCCGTCCGTAAAAACGTCCACCCTTTTCCCGAACGTGCCATCCGCCTGGCTTTGTCTCTCGCCTCGCAAGCCGCCGTCGCTTTCGAAAACTCCAAGCTCTATCGCGACATCGAAAATCTCTTCGACGGCTTCGTCAACGCCGCCGTCAAAGCCATCGAGCAGCGCGATCCCACCACCTCCGGGCATTCTCAGCGCGTCTGCGATATGACCGTCGCCCTCGCCGAAGCCGTTGACCGCGAGACCCAAGGCCCGTATTCCCATCTCCGCTTCTCCCGTCAGCAGATGAAAGAGTTAAAGTACGCCGCTTTGCTCCACGATTTCGGCAAAGTCGGCGTCCGCGAAGAAGTCCTCGTCAAAGCCAAAAAACTTTATCCCTCGCAGATGGGCCGCCTGTTCGACCGCTTCGACTACATTCGCCGCGACACCGAAGCCCGCGTCGCCCAGCAAAAGCTCGACGCCTTCCTCACTCTCTCCAAAAAAGACGCGCAAGCCCGCATGCGCATTCTCGATCAGGAAGCAACGCAACTCATCGCCGAACTCGGCCGCTTCGCCGAATTCATCTCCAAAGCCAACGAGCCCACCATTCTCCCCTCCAGCGATTTTGACCTGCTCACTGACATCGCCAAAAATGTCTATCGCGACGCCCACGGCGCCGAGCGTCCCTACCTCACCTCCGAGGAAGTTCGCTCTCTCTCCATCCCCCGCGGCAGCCTCGATACCGACGAGCGCCGCCAGATCGAGTCCCACGTCGTGCACAGTTTCAATTTTCTCTCGCAAATTCCCTGGACCACCGACTTCAGCGGCATCCCCGAAATCGCCCGCGCCCATCACGAAAAATTGAACGGCAGCGGCTATCCCTACGGCCTTACCGCCGACGAAATTCCCGTACAAGCCAAGATGATGACCATCTGCGACATCTACGACGCCCTCTCCGCCTCCGACCGCCCCTACAAACGTGCTGTCCCCGCCGACCGCGCCCTCGACATCCTGAAACTCTGCGTCCGCGACCACGAAGTCGATCCCGAACTCTTCCGCGTCTTCATCGAAGCCCAAATCTACCGCCTAATAGCCCAGCGCCCCCCAAGCCGCGCGGACGCCGCCTCCTGACTCGCCGAGACAACTCCCGCGTTTCCTTTTTCCTTTCGCCCACCTCAACTACAATCCTTCCATGCTGCCCCGCCGCCTACTTTCGCAACTCGCCGCTTTGACCATCCTCCCGGCCGCCGCCGCCGCGCTCCCATACTCCGCGCACGCGCAAGACCCTCCGCCCCCCTCCGCCGCGCGCATTTTGCTCCTCCCGCGCCAGGTCGTCTCCGGCGAGCGCGCCACCTTAGCCGTGCTCGACGTCAACGGACGCCTGACTCCCGGCGTCACCGTGGCTTTTTCTAACGGCGACCGCCTCACCACCGACACCACCGGCCGCGCGCTCTTCGTTGCCCCGCTCAGTTCCGGAATCCTCTTCGCCTCCATCGCCGGCCGCGCAGGCCGCGTCCCCACCGCCGTGCTCACTCCTGCCGAAGCCGCCGCCGACTCCCTCGAAATTCTCGCCGCCCCGAAAGTAGCCTCGGTGTCGGACCGTTTCGAGCTCGCCGGCCGCGGCTTCTGCGGCGACGCCGATTCCAATCGCGTAACCATCGCCGGCAAGCCTGCGCTAGTGCTTGCCTCCTCTCCCGCCTCCCTCGTAGTCCTGCCTCCAGAAGACGCCGGTCCCGGCGTCGCCAGCGTGCAAGTCGCATGCGCCAAGCGCGCAGCTGCGCCCTTCTCTCTTTTGTTGGTGGGACTGCAGTTGGAAGCCGACGCCTCACCGATCAAGCCCGCCGATCATCGCACGCTGACCGTGCACATCCGCGGTACTGCAGGCAATGTCGTACTGGAAGCGAGGAACCTTGCACCGGACGTAGCAGAACTGAGCGGCGGCCCGCTCACGCGTCACGCCAGCACCGGCGGCGCGGACAATCAAGCCAAGTTTGAAGTCATCGGCAAAAAGCAGGGCAGCTTCTTGATTTCCATTCGCCTCGTCTCTGGAAACGAACCTCCGCGCCACTAGCAGCCAGGGTTCGGCTCTCCAGGTCGGGCTCTTTGAGCGCCCGTTGTAGTACGAGCGCGGTCATCGCTCTTTGTAGCGGCGGTGCTCGCACCGCCAGTGTGCATCGGGCTTCAGCCCCGGAAAGATCAATCCGGCATGGCGCCGCGCCCTACGAGTCGGAATCGCTAAGCGCCAGTGTTGCTTGCGGATTTTCCAGCGGACTGTCCGGCGAACTCGCACTCAGCAGATTCTCGAGAGTGTTTTGTGCTTTCTCCAGCCGTTTGTCTGCATCCGTGAAGCTCGCCTGGGCATTCTTGACGTGATTGCCCAGCCGCGAAAAAACATCCGCGAGCGTCTCCAATTGTTTCTGCACTCCGGAAAGCGTCGCGTACAGCCGCCGCGCATTTTCTTCGATCTGCATCCCACGCAGTCCCATCGAGATCACGCAAAGCTGCGCGTACAATGTATTCGGCGAAACCGGAAAAATTCTAAGGTCCCGGCAATACACATCCAGCGCCTGCCCTTTCCCGTCCGAGGTCATCAGCAGTTCGTAGTACACCGATTCCGACGGCACGAACATCAGCGCCAGGTCCAGCGTATTCTCTTCCGGAAGGATGTATTTTCTGGCGATCGAGTCCGCATGCCCCTTCACCGCGCTCACGAAAGCTTTCCGTGCGTCGTCGCCTTCCGTAGTAATGCGCCGGAAAGCCTCCAGCGGAAATTTCGAGTCCACCGCCAGTAGCTTTTTGTCCCGCAGTAGGATGACCGCGTCGACGACTTCGCCCGTCGAGAAGCGGTGCTGGATTTTGTAGTGCGCCGCCGGCAGCGCATCTTCCAGCAAGCCTTCCAGAGTAATTTCCCCCAGCGACCCGCGCGTCTTTGCGCCACCGAGAATGCCCTGCAACGTTTGCGTCGCGCCGGAAAGCTCGCGGCTGGCTTGTTGCACCTCGCCCAACTGCCTTTGCATCGCCAGGATCTGCTCGCGCGTATTCCGAAGCTCTCCTTGCATCGAGTTTTGCGATTGCGCCGCGATGTTCGCAGCCGCCGCCACGTTGTCGCCTAGCGTTTTCGTCACCGCATCCAGCCGCTGCCCCACCGTCTGCCCGATCGCCGCGATCTGCCCCGTGCTCTGCGCCTGCGCTGAGACGAATCCCTGCAAGTCCCGCCGCAGCTCGCTCAGCTGCGTTTCCAACATCTGGTTTTTCTGCTGGCCTTTCGACGATTGCATCACCAGCCACAACACCAGCCCCGCCACCACCACCAAAAGTCCGATCAAAACCCCAGTCATGCCTGCTCCAAACATTCTCGGGAAACGGTCCCCTTACTCTACGCCCAATTGCCATCCTCGCAAAACGCCTGCACATCAGCCGCCGTCCGCACGACGGTCTTCGTAAGTCAAAAAGGGTGTAAATGGAAAGGGCCTAAACGGAAGGGAACTAAATGAAGAGGGCGGCTCGATCAAGAGCCGCCCTTTTCTGAAGTCAGAATCGCTTGCAATCAGTCCAGTAGGTTACCGGTGTCCGCCACCATGCGATCCACCGCCATGGAATCCGCCACCGCCGTGAAAGCTGCCGCCACTACCGCCGCGGAAACCACCGCCGCCGCTGAATCCGCGTCCGCTGTTCCCACGAAAGCCGCCCCCGTTACCGCGAAAGCCCCCGCTGTTGCCGCGGAAGCCGCCCCCGCCGAACCCGCGCGAACCGCCTCGGAACCCAAATCCCCTATTGCCGAATCCCGGGCGTCCATAAAACCCGCGTCCGTAGTAGCCGCCATATCCGTGATACCACGGCCCAGCCCCGATAAACACACCGCCCACAAAGTAGTCCGGCCCGTAGAAGCCGTACGGCGCGCACGCATACGGAGCATACCCGTAGTAACCGTACGTGCAAACCGGCCCTCCTGCATATCCCGGACCGATTCCAACACCCACAGAAACCTGGGCCCGCGCATTTCCCGCGGCAAAAAGAAGAACCCCCAGCAATGCTGCGTACTTGAGATATCGCATCATCTTTCCCCATTTCCGGCCTGAAACTCGCACTCTACGCCGCAGGGCGGCCAAAAAGCCTCCCGGCACTTTGCCTGGGGAAGCGCCCTACACCTCATCAAACCCGGAACCGCCCCAAGAGTTGCACTCGAACGCGTAGCCCCCTGCAAGCCATACGCGGCTCGGCCATCAGATCATCCCGTCTTCGCTCTGCGCGTATGAACGCGTTGCCTTGGCGGCATCGCAGACACCCTCGTGATTGGCCGCAAGGGCCTGGGAGCTTCAAACCTCCGTCAGGGGATTTCGGCGGGTGCGCATTACGAATTGCGGAAAGCACTCTCCGGCGTTACAATCCCCGCCAATTGGGCCCACCAGCTATTTCACACTCAAGGAGGGGATATGAAAGCAAGAGCGACCCTACTTACTCTGGCACTGTGCTTCGTCGGAGCGGCAGTGTGCTTTGCCGCCGACGGATTTACGGGCACCTGGAAGTTGAACGAGGCCAAGTCCAAGCTCGGCCCAGGAATACCGAAAAACTCCACGGTTGTATACGAAGCTGCGGGCGAC
The DNA here is from genome assembly GCA_035601655.1 of Candidatus Dormiibacterota bacterium. Taxonomy (GTDB): domain Bacteria; phylum Acidobacteriota; class Terriglobia; order Acidiferrales; family UBA7541; genus Acidiferrum. The sequence goes on along the minus strand of DATNNV010000030.1, from coordinate 9,811 downwards.
AACGTGAAGGTCACCATAGATGGCACCGACAGCGATGGCAAGCCGTCGCATAACGAGTGGACCGGCAAGTTCGATGGCAAAGACTACCCGGTCACCGGAGATGCGAGTTCAGATTCGCGCTCCCTCAAGAAACTCACTGCTCACACGCTGACGTTTGTCGTGAAGAAGGGCGGCAAGGTTACTACGACCGGTCGCATCGTCCTGTCGGCTGACGGCAAAACCCGTACCGTCACCACCACTGTAACCGACTCGAAGGGCAAAAAGGTCAGCGGCACCGCCGTCTACGACAAGCAGTAGCGGGAGTTCCCAGCCGGAGTTATTCAGCGACGCCCAGCAGGATGGATCTCACGGCCAGTCGCATTACCGGACCATGGCCCCTGACTCCCGGGAGGAAATTCCACTCGTAGGGCAAGCCCGTTCATCAGCTATCACCACGCTTGTGTTACGGTCGGATGCTCAGCCCGGAGGCATCCATGCGTCCGAAAATCGATGGCATTCTTGAATCCTCTTTGTACGTGAGCGATGTGCCTCGTTCCGTGCGCTTTTACCAGGAGACCTTTGGTTTCCGCGTCATCAAGGAGTTCGGCGAGCGTGGTTGCGCCATGCACGCAGGCGCACGCCAGGTACTGCTGCTTTTCAAGAAGGGTGCTTCGCGCGCGACCCAATCGCCTCACGACGGGGACGGCGAATTACACCTCGCCTTCGCCGTCCCATCCGCCGAATTGCCCAACTGGGAGTCCTGGCTCCAAACCAGAGGAATCGCCGTCGAAGAGAAGCGCACCTGGGAGTTGGGCGGCTCGAGCCTCTACTTTCGAGACCCCGACCGCCATTTGATCGAACTAGCCACGCCCGGCACCTGGTCGGTCTATTGAAAAGAGATGTCCGATGAGTACGTTGTAGTCCCCGAAGCCTGGATCCAGCATCACTTCGGCGCGCAAAAAAAAAGTAGTCCGTCGAGTACGTCACGCGAAGGCCCGGCCCGGCTGAAAGTAGAATACCCGCCCGCCTTGCGACTGCCTATGGATTGCTCTTAGCCAACTGGGTGTCCCGTGCTTCCCCCCTCGGCGTCATCGAAATCACCAGGTATTCCCGCTCTTTACCATCGCTTTCCGGAACCCGCAGGATCATCTTGTCCTTGTGAATTCGGAATTGCGCCGTTTCTCCGACCGGCAGCAGCGCCGGGTGCTTGTCGTCCTTTGGCCGAATGCGGTACACGATGCGCTCGCTCTGCAGCACATATTCCTGGCACAGCACTTCTTGCGTCTTCTTATGCTGCCCGTCGGTGCCCACAATCTGGCCCACCAGCGTTTTCCCATCCTTTTCGGCGTAGCCGCACGAGGACGAATCCATCTGCAGAAGCGTCCCCTTCTGATAGTCGCTGTGCTCCTTAGCCTGGCCAAGCATCGCCCCGCAGCCCGCTAACACCAGCATAATGAACATTTTATCGACCTTCATGAGCAGCCTCCTGGCGCTTGCACTCCTACATAAGGGCAACAGCCGACCGCTTTGATATAGGGTCCCTAATATAGGCCATCGTTAGGCTGTAACCAGGTATTCGCTCTTTACCAGCCCGCTCGCATACTGCTGCGTCGCCACGTGAAGCAGCCGCACGTCGCCCGGCAGCGCGCCGAACAGAGGAAGTCCTTCGCCAATCAGCACCGGCACTCGCGTGATGATCAGCCGCTGCACCAGGCCCGCGCGCAGGAACCTTTGAATGGTGATCCCTCCGTCGATGTACAAGTGCTGCGCGCCACTGGCGGCGAGTTTCGCCACAATCTCCGCCGGAGGCCCGGCCATCTGTTCCACGACGCCTCCCCGCACCGCGGATAAGTCCACCGGCCGGCTGCTCAGCACCACCACCCGCTTGCGGCCGTACGGCCACTCCGCCAACTTCAGCACGATCTCGAACGTATTGCGCCCGATCACCAGCGCATCCACGCTGGCCATGAACTCTTCGTAGCCGTGCGGCTCGCCCCCGCCCGTCGGCAGAAAATCGAAATCGCCGTTCGCTCGTGCAATAAACCCATCCAGGCTCGTCCCGACAAACACCGATACCGTCATCGCAACTCCTCGCCCGTTGCCCGCAATAGATCTGAACGTGTCGCAGGCTAACTCCCGATAGGTCCACTCAAGATCAGCGGCTACTGCCTGCGTTCCTCGCCGCTTCCAGCAGTCGATTAAGCGACGCAACGTCCCGCATGGTCACATATTGGCCGAGGTCCCGTTCGAAAATCACGTCCAGCGTCCATTGCAACATCACTCGCAGCTTCTTCTCCAGCCTCGGCAGCTTCATCAGGTACACGCTCCGCCAAAGGATCCATCCCACAATCCCCGAAAACTTCAATCCAAGGATTCGCGCCACGCCCGTGCGCCTGCCGATGGCCGCAAGCTGACCCGGTGCCTTGTACTGGAACGCTTTGCACTTTTCGCCGTTCAGCCGCAACTGGATATTTCTGCCAATCACTTTGCCCTCCCGGAGAGCATGCTGTGCGGTTGGAGGATACGTCGCCTTGGACTCGGGATCTGCAACCGCCGCGCAATCACCAGCAGCCCACACATTGGGATAACCCGGTACTTCGAGAGTGGAATCCACGACCACTTTGTCCTTTGACAGTTCGAACGGCAATCTCTTTAATATCGGACTCGGCGAAACACCGGCTGCCCAAACGAGTGTCCCCGCCGGTATGGTTTCTCCGTCCGTACAGTGCACCACCCCGCCTGCGTAAGAGGTCACTTTTGTTCCGAGTTTGATCTCCACGCGCCGCGCCCGAAGCTTTTCCTCAGCGTAGACTCCCAGAGCTTCGCCGAGTTCTGGCAGTATCACTTTTCCGCTGTGGATCAACACCACCCGCACTTCTTGCGGATCAATCCGCCCGTAGTGTGGCAGGCTTTCCCGCGCGAGATCGTTGAGGGCTCCGATGGTTTCCACGCCTGCGAAGCCCCCGCCCACAACCACCAAAGTCAGCATTCTCTTCCTGCGCTCGGGGTCACTCTCGACGCTGGCGCTTTCCAACATGGCGATTACCGCGGCGCGCAGCATAATCGCGTCGCCGAGGCTCTTGATGCCCATCGCATGTTCTGCCACGCCCGGGATCGCGGAATAGTTCGTCTCCGAACCCAGCGCCAGCACCAGATGGTCGTACGGCAACTCCCGGCGAAGCTCTTCGATTCCGTACGCGATCGTTACGCTCCTCGTTGCCAGATCGATCGCTTCAACGTTTCCCGTCAGGATGGTCACGCGTCGCAGCAATCTACGAAGCGGACTGCAAATATGCGCGGGCTCCAGATCGCCTGCGGCTACCTCATGAAGCATCGGCGTAAAAATGGTGAAGTTTTCTCTGCTGACCAGCGTTACTTCGACGTCGCTTCTGCTGGCGACGCCCCGGTCAAGATACCTTGCGGCTTCGACAGCAGCGAACCCGCCCCCCAAAATCACTATCTTCAACACGCGTTCCTCTTTTCAGCGTCTCTCCGGCGGTCGCCGCTATTCCGTTTGTGCCTGGACGCCATCGCGCTGCGGCTGCACAACCGTCGCTTGAGGTTCCCGCTCCGGCGTATTTTCCGCCGCGAATCGGATTTCATCTTACTGCAAAACAAGCGGCCTGCACGGCGCTCTCGAAACCAGGAGGAACCGTTTCCTTCGCTTCATGGAGCGGTATACTCGTCTCCTCTGTGAAGCTGGCGTTGTACCTGTTTTCTCATTTTGTTCACCGGTGGCGCAGATCGGCGCCGGGACCACGCCACCCCGTGGACGAGAGGATGTCCATCACATGCATTCCTTACGCGATCTCTTGCAGCAAGCGCAACAAAGCGGCACGGCCATCGGCCATTTCAATATTTCTGACCTAGTTCTCTTGAAAGCAGTGTTCGTCGCTGCCCGCGAACTCAACGTTCCCGTCTTGGTTGGTTTGTCCGAGGGCGAGCGAGACTTTGTCGGCACTCGTCAGATCGCCGCCTTCGTCCGCAGTTTGCGCGAGGAATTTGACTTCCCGATTTTTCTCAACGCCGATCATACCCATTCGCTCGCGAAGGGGATCGAGGCTGCCAAAGCCGGGTTTGACGCTATTGTCTTTGATCTTTCGGCCTTGCCCTTCGAAGAAAATGTGCGCCAAACCAGGCAAGCCGTGGAAGCCCTCAAAGCCATCAATCCTTCCATGCTCGTCGAGGGAGAAATCGGCGACATCGGAACCGGCTCTGAAATCCACGAATCCTCCCCAGACCTCTCCAAGGGGCTTTCCACCCCGGAAGAAGCCAAACACTTTGTAGACAGCACCGGAGTGGACATTCTCGCTCCCGCGGTGGGCAACATGCACGGCATGCTCAGAAGCATGGTCGAGGGAGAAACCAAGAAGCGTCTGGATCTCGAGAGAATAGCCGCCATCAAGCAAGCCACACGCGCTTTCCTGACCCTCCACGGCGGATCAGGAACCGACGACGAAGACTTCCGCAACGCCATCGCCGCGGGAATCAACATCGTCCACATCAATACCGAACTTCGCGTCGCCTGGAGACACGGTCTAGAACAAGGCTTGGCCAAGCACCCAAACGAAGTCGTCCCCTACAAGATTTTGCCCCCCGCCGTCGATTCCGTAAAACAGGTCGTAGCCTCGCGTCTGCGCCTCTTCAACGGCGAACGCCGTTTCGCCCAGGCAACCTAGCGCCACTCTTCTACCGCGCTACACCCGCTCGACACGATCGTAGGGGCCGGCCTCGCCCGGCTCGCTGCAACCCCGCCAAGCTCGCCAGGATAGCCGCAGCGTGGCGCTGCGCTTAAGATTTTCCACTTCGGTGTCGATGGCTGCGTCCAGGGAGCTCGTTACCCCGCATCTGCCGTCGCACCACCCAGCGCCTTTCGTCGGCTCCCCGCGACGAGCCCTCCTGCCGCACCGCCGAAGATTTTCAACGCATGTGCCACCAGATAGGGCCAAGGTTCAGGACGCCCCAGAGTCAAACCGACGTACAAAAGCGTAGCAACGACTCCGACCAGAATTCCGTGCCATACGAAGCGCGAATCGATCCGTCGTCCGACCCACAGCGCAAACAAAAAGCAGGTCACCAGAGATGCCAGCGGCGCAACGTAAAGCAAAACGTGCTGGCCGAATAACAAAGAGATGGGAATGACCAGCACAATAACAGAAACTTCAGACAGAAATCCGCCGATTAAGACACGCACCCAATGGAATTTTATGGAGCTATTCATCAAGCACTTGTCTCACTTCGGCGCATAGAACAAGTAATCCGCCGAATACGCCACCCGCGCTTCCTGCCCCGCGCGCCCGGCATCGCACCCCGCCGCCGGCGCTTTCCCGCCCTTGGTATTGATCCGCTGAATCGTTGTCGCCCGCGACAGCACTCCGCTGCCTTCATGGCTCACGATATTCACCAGCAGCCACGGAATCGCCTCCGCATCCGGCGAAGCCGCATTCGCCACCGCTTTTCCCGTCACCCGGCTGCCATCTTTCGCTTCCCACGATGGCCCCGCAAAATGCTTCCCAAACTCTTTCCCATCCTTATCAAATAGCTGCGCCTCCGGCCCCTTCAGCGTCCACGTGAACGTCGCCCCCTCCCCCTTGCACGTGTACACCTGCTCCCCCTTAGCATGCACCTGCACCAGCAGCGCCTCCCCAGCCGGCACCTGCAACGCCGCCGGCACCTGCGAACCCGCCAAGCCCACCGAAATAACGCCGCTAGCCGCAACCGCCACCACTGCACCGGCCACCACCGCACTCCAAGCCAATCCCCAAATCCGCTTCCTCATAAAATTCCTCCCAGCCCCAAGCTCAGCCCAACCACGCCATACTACTCAACTCTCCCCAAATCACAAACCATCACACCGGTTCACCAGCCAGTGTCCGCGTAGCATTCGCCCTCCCTTCTTCCCCTCCGCCCTCTGCGATAATCATCTGACTTTCTCTTCGCTTGCTTCCGCCCGCTCATCCAGCAACGCCACATACGCTGCAATCACCCGATACGTCTGGTAGTACTCGTCCAACCGCATCGCCGAGAGTTGGTCTTTCTTGGTGTGCAAGATGCGCGCGTCCCAGGTTTCTTGCGTGAGTGAATGAATCGTGATGCTCGGAATCTTCCGTTCTCGAAACTGTTCCGAATCCGTGCTCCCAACCTTATCCACATTCATGCCGGTCACGGTCACGCTCAACTGCTTCGCCACCGCCGCGAAAAGTCCCATCAGATACTTGTCCGAGTGCCCCGCCCACACCTCCGTCGGCCCCAGTCCCAGCGTGTCCATATTCACCATCGCTGCGGTCCCAGCCACCTGTTCTTTCGTCATTTGGTGCGCGTAGTAGCGCGATCCAATTTCGCCCCGCTCTTCATCCGTAAAGCCAATAAAGATGTACGTGTGCTTTCGCGGCGCGAACTTCACCGCTTCATACAGCGAGGGCAACATTGATGCGCCGCTCCAGTTGTCGACCACTCCATCGCCCTCCACCACATGGTCGAAGTGCGCACCCACGATGATCGTTTTCTCCGAACTCCCCGGCAGCACGCACACCACGTTCGGCAGTTTCGACCCCTTCACCGGCTGCTCCGAAAGGTGCTCCCCGTCGCACCCCGCCTCCGCAAACATCTTCTTGAGCGTCGCCTCTCGCTGCTGGTTCGTCCCCACGTATTGCTTGAGCCGCCCTTCCACATTTTCGCGCGGAACCGCCCGGTAGCTAACCCGCTGCGCCGCCCCGCCGCTCCCGGCCCCAGCCAGCACAACCACCGCCAACCCCACCCGCCCCATCCATCCCCTGAAAATTCCAACCATCCGTTTGCCCCGCGCCCTTCGCCGCAGAATCTATCATGCCTGGCGGGTGGAGCACCCTTAAGTCGGTTAGAACCTGCTGGGGTGCAGGGTGCCCAAGTGGACGTAAAGTCCGATAGTCGGTCATTGAGGATTGGTCCGATTTCACTTTTCGGTAAGCGCGTTAGTCAGTAGTTGGGACTGCTAGTCCAGAGGATGGGCAAGGCAAACACACTTTTACGAATGACGAAGGCGGCGTTCTAAACTTGTGGAACTCTACGGGAGGATCGCAGGCGATTACGTTCCGCTCCCGCTAGCAAAGCCCTGGGGGGTGGCCAATTCAGCGAGATTAGCGAGGCGTTCTTTTCGTTGCAACAGTTCCGGCATTGGCCCAAGGCCAACATTTTTGAGAATGTTCTCCCAACGATACGCCCAATCATGTCTTGCGAGCGCTTGAACAACATTCGTTCTCCGGATTCTTTCTTGCTTTTCTGGCTGTCCTTCCAACTCATCGATAAGTGCAACTATTCTGTCTGAACCATATGGAAGGTGGACGACAGCGTCGGGCCAGTCAAATAGATGCTCAAATTCCCCATTGTTCGGAATCTCTCCGACCATAATCACACCGGCCGCAACACCTTCAAAGTATCTGCTTCCGATTTCAATCTGGCTGCCCCGTATGTCCGGCCGATCGATTAATCCTGGATTTACGATGAAGTATTTACTTCTCTTAGCGATATTTGCAAATACAGAACGGTGTTCCTTAGGATTAATGGGACCAATGGCCTCGCTGCCTTCATCGTGCACATAAAATATTCCGCGCTCGTCGACCATCTTGAGGATCGCCTGATGTGTTGCCTGTGATCTGCGCCCGATGCTATAGACATCTACCACTCTCTCCGGGTTCCCTGGATAGGGACAGAAACGAATGCTATCAATACCCGGCGGAACAAAGATACACCTGCACCCGATTTGGTCGCTCAGAGCCTTAACGCTCTGGCTGGAATAGAGGGCGATGAGATCGAATTTTCTTAGAACGTTTATGAAATAGCGATGTTGGTGCATTTGTTTGGCCCAAATCTCTTCCACCAGACAAACTTTAATCGTGCACGCATCTCTTAAATAGCTGACTGCGTCGATCATCAGCAGGTCCCTTGGACCACCACACATGGCCAAAAAAAGATCATAGTGCTTATCGACCTTCGGCTTTTGAAGGTCGGCCTTCAGAGTGATCGGAGCATGGAATGCGAGACGTCTGGCAAGCTGATTGCGCCTACTAGTTGCATCGCCCCTTGGGGCGAGGATCTCCGCATGGTCAATCTCGTTGATGATATCTTCAAACTCGTAGAGAGCGCAGCGAAACAGATCGTTGCGGAAGATATTGCGCAACGAGAAAATAAGCGTGCGCGGTTTACGAGATTGCGTATCGATAGACGTACTATGACCCCTCAAAAGCCTCATTTTCCCTTAAGCGAAGCAGTAAAAAGCGTGTTACAAGGGGCTCTTCTTATGGAATGAATTTCTGGCAATCATAGTTTAGATCATCTCCCGAGCCATTCTACAAGACCATTCCAACGGCAAGTTCGACTTACGACAAACTTGGCACGAATCCCCCAAGGAAAGTTCTATCGTCCCCTTGGCGACACAATTTTCTCACTAATGGGAAAGAGTCGCGTCTGTTCCCGGTTTCCCGATAATTCTTCCTGTGGTTCGAACCTTTGAGGTCGGCTCTGGCCAGCCTAACTCCTGATAAGTCGTGCGGGTTCAATGGATTTACGCAACACTCGCTCGCAGTCGACTCGCAGGAGTCTCAACCAAGAGCGTTGCGTTCGACGAAAACAAGAATTCTAGTGCCATTTTGCTTAGATCGTAGTCCAATGAAACCCATATGATGTCTTAGAGGCGTTTCAACGAAAGGACCGTGAACCCGTGCTGGAGTTGGCGATAAGGCAAGCGGGATAACGATAAAGGAATAATATGGACCGGAAAACGGTCAGCGTAATAATTCCTTACTATCGAGCGCGTCAGACCATCGCTCGTGCCGTGGAGAGCGCATTAGGACAAACGGTTCGCCCGCACGAAATCCTCGTCGTTGACGACGGAAGCCCTGATGACGCGGCTAGCGCGACAAGAGAGTTCGGTTCCTCCGTAACCCTGATCCGCAAGCCCCACGGCGGAGCGGCAAGTGCACGGAATCTGGGGATTGAGCAAGTGCAGGGTGAGTGGATCGCATTTCTCGATGCCGATGATTACTGGGAAACAGGAAAGCTTGAACGCCAACTCGCGTCTTCAGAAGGCGTGGGATTGGTTGGGAGTGGGTGGTATACGCAAGACCCCGGTAAGCCGCGTTGCCTGGCAAAGATTGAGGACCCTGAATTCTTCGGCAGAATGTTCAAGCCACGGGGCTCCGAAGCATTCCGCGTCGCTGTGAACCTCTTTACGAGTGTTACGCTCGTGCGGCGGAATGCCTTGGGCGATCAACGCTTCGATTCGGGCTTGGAGACGGCCGAGGATCGTGATCTCTGGATCAGACTGGTTGCGTCGACAGATGTCTACCTCGTACCCGAGCCACTTGCTACTTATGTCCGTTGGCCGGGATCACTCTCCAATAGCGATATTGATCGGGATTGTCGAAGCATGCTCAAGGTCGTGCATCGTTATGCCGCGCTGCTTGGGGCAAATGGAGTCCGTGAACAAGAAGCGGTCATTTACCGCAGATGGGCAGGCCGTCATCTGGCTGAAGGAAAACCGCGATCCGCGATAGGCCCAGCCGCACGTCGAGTTGCCTTTCAGCCCGCATCTCCGCAGGCGTGGTGGATAATGTGTAAATCGCTAGCACTATCCATACTTCCGTAGCTCTCTTCTGCGCGGAGCACACTTAAGCCAGTAAGTACCTGCCGGGGTAGCCTACGGTTTGCGGTTTTTGTGTTCAGCCTCATGACATCCTTAACAGATTGTCCCGGGACATCCTTTACACTCCGGCGCGCGCGAAGTGCGCGCCGGAGTGAGTTCGATGGCATGGAAAACTGTGGATATTCACGAACAACGCGTGCAGTTTGTGGTGGC
>DATNNV010000029.1:0-31007 GCA_035601655.1 Candidatus Dormiibacterota bacterium | reverse complement strand
CGTTCTCGGCATCACGCCAGCCAACTCTAAGCCTCTCAAGACTTGGGATGAAATCGTGCGCGAGCGCGACGCCAAGCTAGCCGAACCGTTCAACCTGACACCTGCGAGTTCGCTATGAGGTACGCGTCCGCCACCTATTCCCGTCCTTGTCCGGCCTGCCACGCGCAACCCGGCAAACCGTGCCGCACGAAATACGGCGAGCCCGCCCGTTATGCCCATTCGCAGCGCAGCCGCCCGCTAGAGCGTTCTGCGATGCCCGATCTTCGTTCCTGGTGGCAGGCGATGTCTCGGTATGAGGGTCAATTTGCCAAACCACGCCCCACCGACCTGGTGGTGCCATGAAGCCCAAGGAAATATTTTGGAGCGGGCTAAAGGGCGGACTATTTGAGGCAAAGCACCGTAAGGCGATGGGGGAAGCGGTCTGGCTGTTCGGCTGGCTGTGCATGAGGCAGAGTCAAATCAACGAATCCGGCGAAGGACTCCCGCACTACGGAAACCCGCTGACGTTCGCGGAGATTGCCGACGATACCGGATTTCCGATCAGCACGCTACGCAAGTGGTCCGATAGGTTGGGACGGACAGGCTACATACACACACAAAGAGTCGGCAATCTGGGGCTGATCTTCTTCATTCACAAGGCCAAGTCCAAGGCCAAGAATCCCAAACCGCACACGCGGTACTTCCCCGCAGAACTACAGCCAAACGGAGATTACAGGCGAATGTCCGCCAAGATGACAGACAAAGTTACGGCCTCGCAAGTCCGCCCAAACTTGGACGGACCTGGCGAGCAAGTCCGCCCAAACTTGGACGGGGTACCGCCCAAGAATGGACGGACCTACGCCAATAACTGCATTGAGAATCAAATAGATACGCCAACCAGTAATACTCTTACTCCTAAACATCTTCTTAATTACAACACACAAGCGAGCGTGTCTTCCCTTCTGAGAAAAACCGCAAGAAAACTGCAACCCCCTCGACGGATGAGCCAAGCCAGTTTAGACGAAAGGCGAAGGCTCCTTTTAAGGCAAAGTGAAGAGATGCAACGGAAGTACCCGCCAAAGGAACAGCCTGGGCAGGTTATCGCTATTCGGAAAGAGGCAACGGCCTAGAAATGGCAACCGCTCCAAAACTCGCAAGCGTGCCGATCAGCTCAAGACTGGAGCCTGGGGACATTCTCACCCCCAAGCAGCTAGCGAACCGCCTGCAAGTCCCCGTCTCGTGGGTCTATAAGCATACCGACAATAGCCGCGCCAACCGCTTGCCCGTACTTCGCTGTGACGGATTCTTGCGGTTTAGCTGGCCGGATGTTTGCGCCTGGCTGCGCTCAAAAAATAATGGTTGACGCGCCCTCTTTAATGCGATATAGGTATGTATCAGATAGGAGGCTCAAATGCGAGAACAAAAGGGGCGAACGTTCCACAAGGGTCCTAGCTGGTTTGTGCAATTCCGCGACAATGTGAAGCAACCGGACGGAACGTATAAGCGCGTCCAAGTGTGCAAAAAACTCGACGTGGAATATGGCGGAGAATACCGCACGCGAGCGAGCGTCAAAGATTTCGTCGAAAAAATTCTCCGCCCCATCAATAGCGGGACGCTCAACCCGGAGAGCACGCAAACCGTGGTTGAGTTTGTCGAAAAAATCTACCTGCCTGAGTACGTCGAAAAGAATCTGCGGGCCGCGAGTCTCAAGCAATATCGCGACGTGTGGAACAATCATCTAAAGCCGCGCATGGGCAGGCTCACCCTTCGCGCCTTCCGCACCGTCCACGGCGAAACGATGCTCGCGAAGATTGCCGAGCAAGCGAAGCTAGGCCGATCTTCTCTCCGTCATTGCAAGGCGTTCCTCTCTGGCTGTTTCAAACAAGCGAAGCGCCTGGGCATCCTCGACGGTATCAACCCTATTCAAGACGTGAGCATTCCCCGCGTTCCAGAGGCAGAGCAAGACACCTACGCTTACGGCCTCGCGGAAATTAAATCCATGTTGGCTGTGCTGCCTGAGCCAGCCCACACGGTTGTACTCACGGCGGCATTTACTGGGTTGCGCAAGTCTGAGCTTCGCGGTTTGACCTGGGGAGATTTTGACGGCGAGACGTTGACCGTCCGAAGGTCCGTGTGGAATAGCACCGTTGCCGAGCCTAAGACGCGCCGTAGCCGTTCGCCGATTCCGATAGTCAAGCAATTGGCCGATGCGCTCGATGCGTACAAGCGCCGCGCCGATAAACTCGCGCAGTCGGATTTGCCGATCTTTCAAGCGGGGAATGGGCAGCCGTTGAACCTCGACAACCTTGCTCGCAGGGTTATCACTCCCGCGCTTTCCCCTTGCGCAGTCTGCAAAAAACGAGAGGACGAACACAAACCGGAAGCGCATCTGTTCGAGCGTGACAAATCGTTACCGCTCTGGCATGGATGGCACGCCTTCCGCCGTGGCCTCGCAACGAACCTGTATACCCTGGGTGTTGACGGGAAAACGATTCAAGCCATTTTGCGGCACAGCACGCTCGCGCTGACCATGAATATCTACGTTAAGAGCGTGAGCGAATCGCAGACGACCGCGCTCGATTCGCTGTCTGAAAAATTCAACCTATGCAACGCCAAAGTGCAATGAGAGTGCAACGGGAAGGATTCAATAAATGCGTAACTTGCTGAAAAGATGGAGCCGAGGGCGAGAGTTGAACTCGCGACCTGCCGATTACGAATCGGCTGCTCTACCACTGAGCTACCTCGGCGCGACTTCAGCAGAATAGCATCCGGCGAAAATTCTCGTCAATTGAACCGCGGGGGCGGGTTTCACCGCGAGAACGGATACAGCGCCCAGCCGATGCCCACGCCAATGAGCAGAAACCAAAACAGCGAGCGGGCCATGTACTTGAATCGCTCAATGGGCGCGCGGCGGCTCAAGAAACCCAGGGCAACGGACACCACTAGCGCAAAGAGCAGCAGCGCCTGGAAGTGGCTCAGATGAAGTCCTGCACTCACGCCTTGCGCCCTCTTGCTGCTTCGTAGGCGTGCAGCGCTGCCAGCAGGTTCAGAACGCCGGCCGTGGCCAGGAATCGCGTGCCATAGTCGCCGTAGGAATGCGATACATCGGGACCAAGTGCCTCCAGCGATCTCGCGATTAAGTAAAATACTCCCGAAGCCGCGTCGGCCACAAAGCCGAGGCGCGAGAAGGCATCGGCGCCTTCCCAACTGAAGATGTTTCCGCGCATGGCCGCTCCGGCGTAGACCAGCGCGCCCACGCTGAGAAAGCACGCCAGGGCGCGTCCCCACATGCGCAGCAGAGCATGCCCCAGGCCGGGCACCAGCAGGCCCGCGATCGCCACGACCACAGCCCAAGGCGCAGCTTGCGGCCGCGGCGGCGCTTCGGTCTTGGCGATGGCTTCTTCCGTCACCGATTCAGCCTCTCCGGGAAAGATTTCTATGCCAGCAGCGCCAGAATCTCCTGCTGTACTGCTCCCGTTACGCGTGCTTCGTGCTCGTCGATGTACACGTTTACTTCGCTGCGAATGCCAAACTCCGGCAGGTAGATTCCCGGCTCGATGGAGGTGCAGGTCCGCGGAATCAAGTGGCGGACGTCGCGCGTCTCGAGCCCATCCATGTTCGCACCATTGCCATGCACGGACTCTCCGATGTTGTGACCGGTGCGGTGAAAGAAGAATCTGCCGTAGCCTGCCTTGTCGATCACCGCGCGGGCGGCGTGGTCGACTTGCCAGCCCTGCAGCGGCTTCCCGGCGGCGATGTTCGAGCGAATCAACTCAACGGCTTTGTCACGTGCTTCCCGGACGATGCCAAAAACTTTTGCCATTTTGTCCGGCACCTTCGCGCCCAGGAAGCCGACCCACGTTATGTCGTAATACACGCTGCCTTTGGCCTTGGTCTTGCCCCACACGTCCAGTAGCAACAGATGGTCCTCACGAATGGGCGATGAGCCTTCCGCCTTCGGACCGTAATGCGGGTCGCTGGCGTGCGGACCTACCGCCACGTCGGGCCCCTGATCGGTGCCGATGCCGGCTTCTTCAAATTCGCGGCGAATCCATTGCTGCAGATCGTATTCGGTGATCGCCTTTTTCTGGCGCACGCTATTCGCCACATGCTCGAAAGCCTCGCGCACGATGCGATCGATGGCCGCGCCCGCTTGCCGATGCGACTCCAGCTGCTCGGCGGTCCAGCAGGCTTCATATTTCTGGACCAGGTCCGCGGAACTGAGCACCTTCGCTCCGGCTGCGCGCACAAGCTCGATGGTTCCCGCATCCACCATGGCCACGTAAGGAATTTCATTCTTCGGCGAATACTGCATGGCCACTTTCTTGGCGCGTCCGAGCATCCTGCTCAGGTTCTTTCTCATCTCTTCCTGGCCGGCGTAATAGAGCGTATCGCCCGGCAGCGCTGCAAGAGACTCCGTCTCAATCCTGTGCACCAGCTTCTTCGGCGTGCCTTTCGCGGGAACAAAGTAATACCAGCGCCGCGTCCGCATTCCGGGCGGCAATTGTAGAATCCGCTGTGCGATCGGATCACGGCCGCGAAAATCGTAGAACAGCCAGCCGTCCAGCTTGGATGCTTTCAAGTCGCTTTGAATTGCTGCAATGTCTGCCGCCATGCGGTTTCACCTGCCGGGCCGCCGCGCGGACGCGAGATCGGAATCACGCTTCCTGCGTCAACAAGCCCAGAATGTCGTTCTTGGTCACGCCGGTTACTTCGACGCGCTTCACCCGGCTTCGTTCGCCGCTGGAAATTCTAACAGCCGCCTTCGGCCTTTTCAAAACGCTGGACAGGAATTCGATGAGCGCTTCATTGGCGCGCCCTTCGATTGCCGGGGCTTGCAGCCGCACCTTCAGCGCACCATCCATTTCGCCGGCGACCTCATCGCGGCTGGCTCGCGGTTGCACGCGCACGGCAAAGACGATCGCACCCTCTCGCTCGGTAATCTGCAGCATCCGTTCACCGCCGTCTACCTGGGTCGCGCTCCGAACAACACCGTCCCTAGCCGGATTTCACTTGCGCCTTCCTCGATGGCCACTTCGAAATCGTGGGACATTCCCATCGACAGCACAGGTAATCCATAGCCCGTCCGGCTCCGCAAGTCTTCACGCAATTCGTGAAGTCTTCGGAAATACGGCCGCACCTGCTCGGGATTTTCGAAGAATGGCGGAATGCACATTAGACCAGCCAGTTCCAAATGCGGCAGAGTCCCGATTTCCTCGATGAGGCGCGGAAGCCCGTCCGGCTCGACACCGTTCTTCGTCTCCTCCTGCGCCACGCGCACTTCGAGCAGTACGCGCAATTTCTGAGCCGCTCCCAATTCCGCCCGGGCGCGGTCCAGGCGCTCCGCCAAGCCGAAATCGTCCACCGAATCCACGCAAGCAAATGCTTTCGCCGCGCGGGTGGCCTTGTTGCTCTGCAAGTGTCCAATCAAGTGCCACGTCGCGCCAATCTCCGCCACTCCGCCGAGCTTTCCTTCCCACTCCTGCACGCGATTCTCGCCAAAATGCCGCGCCCCCGCTTCATACGCGGCGCGAATGGCTTCCGCCGGGTGCGTCTTCGACACCGCGATCAGGGTGATTTCTTCCGCGCGGCGTCCTGCCCGCCGCGCCGCCGCCGCGATGCGCTCCTGTACTACTCCGAGATTCTCTCTAACGTGATCCCAATTCATCGAAGACCCGCGGCCCCGCGCACCCGCACCAAAATCCTAACACGCGTCTCTTTGCAGTGCCGGGCGTCTCCGGTTAGACTGGCTTGCGATCCATGCCCACTCGCGGAAAACTCATCGCCATCGAAGGCATCGACGGCAGCGGCAAGCGCACGCAGGTCGACCTGCTCGCCAAGTCTCTCGCGCTGCGCGGCTATTCCGTTTACTCCACCGGTTTCCCGCAATACGACTCGTGGTTCGGGGGCATGGTCGGCCGCTTCCTCAATGGCGAACTCGGCCCGCTCGAAAGCGTCGATCCGCACTTCACTGCCCTGCTCTACGCCGGGGATCGCTTCGAAGCCAAGCCTAAGCTCGAAGCCGCGCTGGAGGCGGGCCAAATCGTGCTCGCCGACCGTTACATTGCTTCGAATCTCGCGCATCAAACCGCTCGCGCCCCGGCCGACCGCCGCGCCGAATTCCTTTCCTGGATCGAACATCTCGAGTACAACATCTACGGCCTCCCGCGCGAGGCTCTCATCCTGTATCTTCGGGTGCCGCCGATGCGCGCGCAAACTCTCGTGCAACAAAAATCCTCGCGCTCCTACACTTCCGCGAAACAAGATTTGCAGGAAGCCAGTCTGCGCCATCTCGAAGACGCCTCCGAAATGTACGATGAACTCGCCCGGCGCGCCCCCTGGGCCACTATCCGATGCTTCGACAGCACCGCGAACGCCATGCGCCCCGCCGATGAAATCGCCGCCGAGGTTTTTGCGGCTGTCGAGCCGGTCCTGCTACCGCAGGCTGCTTCCGGAGAATTCGCGCTATGAGCTTCTCTGAATTTCTCGGCAACCAGCGCATCGTCGCGGCGCTTAGTGGCGCGCTGCGCTCCGGACGCGTGCCGCACGCTCTGCTCTTCAGCGGGCCGAAGGGTGTTGGCAAGTTCACTCTGGCGCGGATGTTCGCGCAAGCCGCCAATTGCGAACGGCTCACCGATGATTTCTGCGGCGAATGCGACACCTGCAAACGCATCAGCGCTCTCGCCGATCCGCAAACGCTAATCGAGCAGGGTCTCGCCGAGCGCGGCGAAAGCGCTGACGCCGCTACGGTCGAGCGCATCCCGCTCATCCTGCAAACTCACCCGGACGTGTGGGCTCTCGTCCCTGATCCCGTGCGCCTCAAAACTCCCGTCGCGCGTCCGATGCTGCGCGTCGGCCAGCTCCGCGCGGTCCAGCGTGCCGCGTACTTTCAGCCCATGGGCCGCCGCCGCGTTTTTATTCTCGATGGCGCCGAAACCATGCGCTGGGACGTCGCCAATGTCTTTCTGAAGCTTCTCGAAGAGCCTCCTGGCTCTGCCACTTTGATTCTCACGGCGCCGTCGCCTTTTGCCCTCCTGCCGACGATCGTCTCCCGCTGCATGCAATTTCACTTTGCGCCGCTGCCGCTCGCCGACGTCGAGCAAATCCTGCGCGAGAAATCCAGCCGCAAGCCCGCCGAAATCAAGCTCGCCGCGCAGCTTTCCGAAGGCCGGCCCGGCCTGGCCCTGGAACTCGACGTCGATGCCGCGCAACAGCGCCGCCGCGAAGCACTGCGCATCCTCGAGCGCGCCGCCCGCGGCCAGGGCTTCGCGCAACTCTTCGCGGACACCAATGCCATCGCTAAGGATCGCGATTCATCATTTGAAGAACAATTATCGATTTTTTATAGTCTTTTGACGGACCTTTTCGAACTCACCAGCGGCTCCCAAGCCGTTTCCCTTCGTAACGTCCCTCTCACCAAGGAACTCGAAGCGCTCAGCAAGTCCGTCGACACTGCCTGGGTCATGCGCGCTATCGCCGGATTCGACGAGCTCTCCGCCGGGGCGCGCCGCAATCTCAATCGTCAGCTCGGTCTTGATGCGCTGGCCGCGTCGCTGGCGGCCAGCTCGGTCTGCCAAGCCTCGAGCTAAAGCTGCTTCGGCCCGCCCAGACGAAAAAATCCGCCGCTACTGTAACCCAGCGCTCCAACAGCGCATCCAACACGTTGGTACCATCCTTGCAATCTGCCAAAGGAGCAGTCATGGTCAATCGCCGCATGTTTCGCCCGGCGTTTCCGGATCTAAAAGAGCCGAACAGTTCCCGCCCGCCTCAGCATAACGGACCAGCTCCCAGCAAGAAGCCCGCTCCTCCGGAAGTCACGCACGCCGAGAATTTCTATTGGGTCAAGCAGATGCAGTCTCGCACGGCCATGGTCGTGGTGCTGGAAAGCGGCGAGTCGCTGCGTGGCATCATCGAGTGGTACGACCGCGATTGCATCAAGCTCACCCGTACGGGCGAGCCGAATCTGATGCTCTTCAAGCGCGTCATCAAGTACGTCTACAAGGATGGCGAGGAATCCTCGCACGGCGGCGACGAGTAGTTCTATTTCTCGATGGAGTGCCCTGCGGTCGCTCCAAAGGTTAGCAGCGCTTTCGCGGCCATCACGCCGCGCTGGTTATATATCTCGCATTCCGTAACCACGAAATTTCGCCCGGTTCGCAGCACCCGTGCATCCGCTTTGATCCGTCCGCCCGGCACCGGCTCCAGGAAATTGATTTTCAGCTCCACCGTCGCGATCGCCGTGCCCTTGGGCACCGTCGAATACGCCGCGATAGCTGCCGTCGTGTCCGCCAGCATCGCCAAAATCCCGCCGTGCACCACGCCATGCATCTGCTTGTGCTTGGCTTTCACGTCCATGACGAAAACCGCTCGCCCCGCGCTCACGCTCTGCACTTGAATTCCCAAATGCGCAGTGGCCTCGCTCTCCTGCAAGCGCGCGCGCACCATCTCCGCCACACTGGTCATCTTCGCCGCTGCCTTGCTTTTCCTGTCCGTCACTCGCATCCCCTCAATACGCCGATAGCCCGCCATCCAGCGGAATAGCCGTCCCAGTCACCCAAGACGACTCCTCCGATGCCAAAAACACCGCCATTCCCGCCACATCCTGCGGCTGCCCCATTCTCCCCACCGGAAATCCGGCAATACGCTCGCGCTTCACCGCTTCTCCGTCCGCCGAGGCGAACAATCGCTGCACCAACTCGGTCTCCACCAGCGCTGGACAAATACAATTTACCCGAATGTTTTCGTGCGCATGATCCAGCGCCATTGCCTTCGTCAGCATCGTCACCGCACCTTTCGACGTGCTGTACGCCGCGCGATTCTTGATGGCAATCAGCCCGACAATCGACCCGATATTCACAATCGCGCCCCCGCCGGCCTTACGCAGCGCCGGCAGCGCCGCTCGCGACATCAAAAATGGTCCTTTCACATTCACCGTCATCACCCGGTCCCATTCCTCTTCCGGAACCGTCTCCACCGTCGCCACGCTGAGCATCCCCGCATTGTTCACCAGCACATTCAGCCCGCCCAGCTTCTCGACCGTTTCGCGCACCGCCCGCTCGGCATCCGCCGCTTTGGCCACGTCGCCGGCTATCGCGACGGCATCGCCCCCGCGTTTCTTCACTTCCGCCGCCACTTCTTGCACTTTCTCGAGGCGGCGTCCCATGACCGCTACCTTCGCACCCTCCGCCGCAAAGGCCAGGGCAACGGCCTTCCCGATCCCGCTTCCGCCTCCGGTAACCAACGCGACTTTGCCCGCCAGTCTTGTCCCCGCCAGCCGTGTCACGATATCCGCCCTTCCCGCGTCTAACCGAAAGCCTGCGGTACAGTAGCACAGGCACTCCTGCCTGTGCCGCGTCGGCCCCGGCAAAGTGCCGCAGTACTGCGATGCTCGACCAACCGAGGTAAGCTTCTCGGGGGGATTTCTCTACCGCTCCGGAGACCCAGGCCACTCAATGCGCATCGGCATCACCTGCTACCCCACTTACGGCGGCTCCGGCGTCGTGGCCACCGAGCTCGGCCAGGAACTAGCCGCTCGCGGCCACGACATTCACTTCATCAGCTACGCACCGCCCATCCGCATGAACCAGAACGACCCGCACATCCACTTCCATGAAGTCGATGTATCCTCCTACCCCCTCTTCGACCATTCCCCTTACACCCTGACCCTAGCGACCAAAATGCTCGAAGTCTTCGAATCCGAAGCTCTCGATCTTCTGCATGTCCACTACGCCATTCCGCATTCTGTCAGCGCGCATCTCGCTCGCTCCATGGCCGCTCCTCGCCGCCTCCCGTTCATCACCACGCTCCACGGGACGGACATCACGCTCGTCGGCAGCAACCGCAGCTTCCTCCCCATCACGCGCTTTTCCATCGAGCAAAGCGACGGCGTCACCGCCATCTCCACCTATCTCCTCAACCAAACGCTCAAAGAGTTCGACATCAAGCGCCCCATCGAAGTCATCCCCAATTTCGTCAACTGCGATCTCTACACCCGCACACCCGACCCAGCTCTCCGCGCTCAGTGGGCTCCCAATAGCGAGCCGATCCTCATGCATCTCTCCAATTTCCGCCCCGTCAAGCGCATCACCGACGCCATCGAAATCTTCGCCCTGGTCCGCGCCAAGATGCCCGCCAAGCTCGTGTTAATCGGCGACGGGCCAGACCGCGGCGCCGCCGAATACCTCGTCCGCAAGAAAAAACTTCAGAAAGACGTCTTCTTCCTCGGCAAGCAGGACCAAGTCTACAAATTCCTCTCCTGCGCTGATCTTTTCCTGCTTCCCTCACAACTCGAATCTTTCGGCCTGGCCGCACTTGAAGCCATGGCCTGCGAAGTTCCAGTCATCGCCACCAACGTTGGCGGCGTTCCCGAAGTCATCGAACACAATGTGGATGGATTTCTCGTCGAACCCGGCGACGTAAAAGCCGCCGCCAACTACGCCATCGACCTGCTCTCCCGCGCCGACCGCGGCCGCTCCGTCGGCCAACTCGCCCGCATCCACGCCAAACGCGACTATTGCGCCAAAGACGTCATCCCCGCCTACGAATCCTACTACCGCCGCATCCTCGCCGAATCCTGACGCGGTTCCCGCCGTTGTAGGGACCGCCTTCTGAGGCGGTCCTTCGGTTGAATGTGATATGTTTCTTGCGACTTACGCTTAAATTCGTGTCCGCAGATCGAAAGCCGCGATGACCCCTTGGTTTATCGCCACCGAGAAATTTGATAAATTGCACCGCGGCTGGGCAAAGTACATCGCGTGGTCCAAACTCGAGCAACTCGATGAAGTAGTTTCGCTGGATGGGAGCCTTTGTCCAACCGTTCTCCCAACGATCAAGCCTGACTATTGGAGTCGAATTGTAAACGAAGATTTTATGTTGCAGTACTTCATGAACCTGGATTACTTGCGCACCGAGATAGCAAACATTCCTCGAATTAACCTTCTCTGCGTCTTCCGCAACCCTTCAGCGCATCCCGTCGCGGGAGTTCCGAGTGAATTTGAGTTCGTCGGCTACGACCTCGTGGATGTTAAGTCGACGGCGAGCGCTCTCACCAATTGCGGCGGCTTCCCGGGCGCCTTTTCCAATGACGAGCTGTCACCAAATGGTCTCTTGGTGTCGCACGATCGCGGACGACAAGTTCAAGCTGACTTACGCCGGCAGTACCCCGACGAAATTCACGCAGACTGTCATCTGTGGGCCATCTTCCGCTGCCGTTAGAACACGGGGTGCCCAACACGCTGGCCTTGCGTGTGGGGGTTTCACCAGTCACCCGCAACTAACTCGTCTTCCCCACCTGCCCCTGCAACCACGCAACAAGCTTCTCGAATCGAAACTGGTTGGCCCTGTAAAGCTCGGCAATAAATTCGTAGGTCTCTTCGGCATCCGCCTTCAAACTCAGCCCGTTGATCGCCAGGAACGTATACATCGCCGCGAAAGCCGTCCGCTTGTTTCCGTCGATAAAGCAGTGATTCTGCGCCAGGCTCTCCCACAACGCAGCAGCTTCCTCGAGCAAGTCGGCATAGTATCCGGTCTGCGGGCGATACAGCGCCGCTTCCAACAACCCCTGATCCCGCACACCGTGCGCCCCGCCATAGCGTCCGATCTGATCCGCGTGGATGGCCAGCACTTCAGCCACCGTCAGATAGTCGGTCATTGCGCGAGTTTCTTATACAGCGGCCCGTATTTTTCGTTGCTCGCCAGATAAGCGCCGATCACGTGCGGCCGCGGTTTCGCATTCTTGTGCTTTTCGATCAGGTCAGCCAGCGCCTCGTCCACCAGCGCCTGCAGTTGCCGGCCTTCCTCGTCCGCCAGCGCACGCACATTCCGCAAAATCTTGGAATTCACCTGCGTTGCGAATTTCTCCCGCGTCTGGGCCATAAAAAAGCTCCTCCAGCCCGGCTATCATATCTTGACACATCATGATATGTCAAGATACATAGAGAGTGCCAGTCACCAATCACTAGTCACCTCTCTACTTCGCTCTTTATATGCTCCAGCACTCTCATATGAATCCGATGCACAATGTAATCCGACCACAAATGCCAATACGCCTCCGGCCAAATCGTGTGGCTATACCATGTCGTCCCTTCTAGCCGCGTCCGCCCTCCCGGCAGCGCTGTCAACAAAAACTGCCCCTGGTGGGACACAAAATATCCATGCAAATGCGCCGGCTCGATGCTCGCGTACGGCGTAATCTCCCGCATCGGCGGAGGATTCTCGCTCACGCCGAATTTCAATAGCCGCGGCGCATCCCACACGTAGATCGGCTCGACAAACTGTCCCGTCGAGAATACGCAATGCCGCACCGCTCCGGCCCCGCTTCCAATCATTTCGGCGCGAATCGGATACGCAATCCCCGCCCGAAAAATCATCTCCTTCGGCGGCGCAATCTCCCCGAACGACACCACCTCCTTCCACACTTTTTCCGGCGCCGCGTTCACCTCAATAGCCGACTTCACCACAAACGTCTGCGGCTGCAAATGCGCCACGCGTTCCACGCCGCTAAACCCCGGCGCAAACAACAGCACAATCGAGAGCATCGCCGGAGCCTGCCGCGCCCGCCAATATCCCACCTGAATCGCGTATCCCAGCGCCCCGCCCAATGCCGATAGCGCCGTCGCAAACGGCGCCGCCATCAAAATACAGATCAGCCCTTCGAT
The DNA here is from genome assembly GCA_035601655.1 of Candidatus Dormiibacterota bacterium. GTDB lineage: Bacteria > Acidobacteriota > Terriglobia > Acidiferrales > UBA7541 > Acidiferrum. The sequence goes on along the minus strand of DATNNV010000029.1, from coordinate 18,372 downwards.
CGCCACCACCAGCAGCAAAGCGCCCACCACCGCCACCGGTACCAGCGACACCGTCAAGCAACTGAAATAACTCCGCGGCTCGTGATAGCTGTACACCAGCACCGAAAACAATCCCAAACAAAACGGCAGCGCCACAAACAACCCAGCCCCATACGTCTTCAGCGCCTGCGTGCTCAGCAGCGTAAACACCAGCCCCACCGCCGCCGTCACCAAAATCGCCACCAACCCCGCTCCCAGCTTGCTCCGAGGAATCCAGCTATCCAGCGCCCGCGTCTCCGGCCAAGGCGCCGCCTGCGCTACCTCCGCTCGCGGATGCGCCTCCACCACGCACAAAAGCAGGAAAAACAACGTATTGATAATCGGCACAAAGAACAGCACCACCAACCACAACGGCTGCCCCGCATCGCGCAGCCGCTGCACCGTAAGCGTCACCCCCAGCCAGATAAACGGAATCGCAATCGCCAGCATCGTCACCGCAAACACTGCGTCGCTGTCGCCCACAGCCCTAGGCGCCATCGCCGCCATCTGCGACCGCATAGGAAACAACCAATAACTCCAAGGCATCCAAGCCCGGTGAAACACTCCCAGCGCCACCGACCAATCCACCAAAAACTTCACCACCAGCGCGCTGATGCCAACTGCCGCATACCTCCCACGCGAAATTGTCCCCCGCCAATACCAAAGATCCGCAAATCCCGTCGTCATTGGATCGCCTCTCTCCGTGTCCTCTGTGCTCCGACCTCGGTGCCCTCTGTGTTAATTCTTTTCTTTGGTTTTCTCCTGGTCCCTACCTCTTTACTTCCCTACCTGTTTGCTTCCTCGAACCTCGCACCCCTCCGCCGCACAACTCCTCCGCCCAGCCACCCACCGATACCCCCTCCGCAAAAGCTCCATCATCCCCGGCACCCGCGCCAACCAAACCACCGGCCGCCCCCACCAAATCTCCCGCCCCAGCGCCACGCAAGCATCCGCCCCGCCAACCTGCGTCCCATCCGTAAGCAAAAACCGCATCTCCCGCATCAATTCAATGCGCGACAATCCCAACAACGCCCCAACTCTCGGATCCTGCAACGGCGCCAACGCAAATCCCCGCTTCTCCAGCGCCGGAGCCACCCACCGCGCAATCCGCGTACAAAACCCGCACTCCGCATCAAAAAACAGCCATCCCCGCGCATGCCGCCCCTTCCCATCCGTATATTCACTAACCAGCGAAATCATGTCCTGGCCTCTTCCGCTCTGTCTTTGCGTCGTTACGTCCCTGCTTCGTTACTTCGTTCTATCCCACCTTCTTCTTCTCGCTCCCAAACAACGTAATCACCTTCCCCCGCAACTTCCCCATGCCCTTCAACGCCGGCGCGGGCATGCGCATCACTTCCTCAAACAACCCGCTCATCACCGTCAAAAACTCCAGCATCGATTCCAGCCGCTCCCGCGTATAAGCATCCCCCTGCGGATTCCCTTTCAACTCCGCCACGCACTCCCCGATCACGCGCAACGTCGGATCAATCTCCCGCCGCTTCCGCTCTTCGCTCACAATCCGGAAAATCTCCCAAACATCCTTGATCGACTCAAAATGTTCGCGCCGATCCCCCAACACATGCACCATCCGCACGATGCCCCACCCCTGCAACTCCCGCAGACTCGTGCTCACATTCGACCGCGCCACAGCCAAAGTCGTCGAAATCTCATCCGCCGGAACCGGCCCCGGCGACAGAAACAGCAACGCGTGCACCTGCGCCACCGTCCGGTTGATCCCCCACCGCGTCCCCATCTCTCCCCAATGCAAAATAAACTTCTGCGCCACCGCGCTAAGCCCGCTCTCCGCCTTCTTCGCCTCTTTTCCAGTGATCTCGCTCATCGCCGCCATCGCTCCTTTTCCCGGACTCTCTGCTGCTCCGTGCCCGCTGTTCCCGGATTTCGCCAGCCGCTCAGGTCCTTCAGACATTTATGCTCTCGACCAATTTTCCCGTCATGCCGGTTGTGTCGGTATTTTCTGTCTATTCAGAAAATACCATAAGCACAGCGGACTGTCAAGCCGCCCTGATGCACTCCCACCCTCGCCCTTCACCCCTTGACACTCACCATCCTCTGCCCTATCGTCCTGCCCGACGAAGTGGAAGTCGCAACCCCTCCCGCTCGTGAAGATTTCCGCTCCGGAGGTACTCATGCCGCTGCTCCCCACCACGCTGCACTTCGTAGCCGCCCCCGTCACCCTGCAAGAAGGCATCAGCATCCTCGACCGCGACGACTATCGATGCCGCTATTGCGGCTTGGACGGTCGCGCCAGCTTTGAAAACGCCCTCGTGATGTCCGTGGATTTCGTGATGCCGCGAGCCCGTAAGGGCAAGAAGGACCCGAACAATCTGGTAGCGTGCTGCCGCCCCTGCAACATGATCAAGGGCAAACGCGTCTACGCCAGCTTCGACGAAGCCAAGAATTATGTCCTCGCGCAGCGAGAAGCGTTGCGCAAAACCTGGGAAACCAAGACGGCCAGCCCAGCCGCTAAGGCCGCCCGAACCTAAGGGAACCTGTATTAGGGCGCGGACCCGGAAGCCCCGCGGCTCGAACCGTCACACCTGTACCTTTTCCGCCCTTCCCTCGCGCCTCGCCCCGCGTTACCTGTCCCCCATGGCCGTCGCCCGCATCGCGATAACCCTGTGCCTCCTGGTCGCAGCCTCGGCCACCGTCACCGTTTCGGAGCCCGACCCCATTTCCGCCGTCTGCCCCATCGTGTACCGTCTCGATGAGTCCCCCTCCGCCCATGGCTACCACTACGTCTTCTTCGGTAACGCCTTTTTTATCAACGAGCAAGGCTACCTGCTCACCGCCGCCCACGTCCTTGAAACCTTCCGCGACGGCGGCCAGCCCTTTATCCTCGTGAACCGCCCCAATAGCCCGCCCCGCCTCCTGCAAGTCACCGTAATCGCCACCGACTCCGCTCACGACGTAGCCGTCCTCCGCGCCACGCCCAACCCATTCGCCTCCAACTATCAAGTCGCTTTCCTGCCCCTCGCCTCCGATCGAGTCGTCCCCGGCCAGTCCGTCGTCGCTCTATCCCTCCACCCTCCCAAGCTCCAAAACGCTCACACCTTCGACCTTCCTCTCGAAGACCGCTCCGAAGGCGAAGTCCTCTCCTACGAATCCACGCAACTCGACAAGTCCGCCCCAGCCACCGACATCTTCCTACTGAGCCATTCTGTCACCCGCGGCCAAAGCGGCTCCCCAGTCCTGGCCCTCGACACCCACGCCACACCTTCCGGCGTAGTAGGCCTGATCGAAGGCCGCTGGCTCCGCACCTCCGCCCTCGCCCTTACCACCTCCGCCCACCTTTCAGCCACCGCCTCTAGTGCCGCCGTCATCCCCGGCGCCGCTATTCCCATCAGCCATGCAATAACTCTCCTGCAGCAAAAATCCATCCCCTTCCACGCAGCGCCGGGTTCGTCACCGCCAACACACCCCTAGCCCGACAGACCACCGTAGGCGAGGCTCGGCTGCCGCCCGCACTGCCCTGCGGGGTACGATTCGTGTTTTTTGAGGAGTTCGTTCTGGGTTCTTTGACGCGACTATCAGGTGGCCGGGCTTAGCCACCGCCGACGAATTGCACGATTTCGTAGCGGTCCTGGGGCTGAATGCGGGTCTCCGCCCATTGCGGACGCGGCAGAATTTCCAGGTTGCGCTCGATCGCCACGCGTCCTGGCGGCAGCGCCAGCGCAACCAGCAGGTCGGCCACGGTAGCGCCGCCCGCCATGCTGCGGCTCTCGCCGTTCACCACGATTTGTATCTCGTTCGCGTGCGCTTCGTTACTGCGAGTTTCGCTTGGCCGGGGTTCGTTTAGCATGGTTCAGCTCCCCGCTGGAACTTTGGCCTTGGCGCGCAGCGAAAAACGCAGTTGTCCGCGCACCGCGCCGTAAGCCGCCTCGATCACTAGCGCAACATCGCCACCCGCCAGTTTGGGCATCTCGAATTCGAGTTGGGTTTGGCCGTGCGAGCCGGTATGCGCGATGAATTCTGCAGGAGAAGCAGCGCCTTCGACACGAGCGACCACCCGCGCGCCCGCCAGCGGACTCCTGGACGCATCCTGCACGAGAACCTGCAGAACCGCGTGCTTGCCGGCAAGCCAGGTCTTGGCGTTAAGCAGCTCGAGTTTGAGCGGCGCTGGCTGCGGCGGGGCAGCGCTTGCCGCAGGCGCAGCGGCCGCGGCTTGGCGCGGCTTTGGTTCCGGCGGCAGCGGCGGCAGGTGCAGGCTGCCGGAGCGGATCTCTTCGATCACCACGCGGTGCTGCTCGCTGAGCCGGAGTTTCAGCGCCTGCTCGCGGTCGGTGTCGAGCGGGAGCAGGTCTATGTAATTATTCGTGCGGCGGTGCATCACGCGGCCGCGGCAGTACACCGTGGTATCGATCAGCGCGGGGCCGTCGCCGCGGTCTTCGGTCTGCACGTGGTAGGTGATTTCGCCGACGGTAACGTTGGTGTTGTGTCCGAACAGCATTGCGTCCGCTCCCGGATGGCGCAAACCGGCGCTGGGCCAAAAAGAATTTGCCGCGCTCGATTTGACCGCTCGCATTCGAATCGTTATTATACCGCTTCGCCTATGAGTGGTTCTGGCTTACAAGCATACGCTCCGCTAGTTCTACAACTGCTGATCGCAGGGGTACTCGCCACGCTTTTGGTCAGCCTTTCCGCGCTGGTGGGGTGGCGGAGGCCCAACCGGGCGAAGCAGCAGGCCTATGAATGCGGGATGGAGCCGACCGGGGACGCGCGCGAGCCGTTTTCCGTGAAGTTTTACCTGGTGGCCATGGTTTTCATTCTGTTCGACGTAGAAGCCATCTTCCTGTATCCCTGGGCGTTCGTGTTTCGCGAATTGAAGATGTACGGCTTCGTGGAGATGATGCTGTACATCGCCATTCTGCTGGTCGGATACATTTATCTCTGGAAAAAGGGCGCGCTCGACTGGCACAAATAGGCCCAGTTCGCGCAAAAGGAAAAAGTGACCGGGAACGCCAGCCAGAATGCTGAAGTTGTCGTCGCGAGGCTTCGTGCATGGAAAGCGCAAGCCGTGGCGGAAGTAATCGAATTCCGCGGGGACACGACCATCGTGGTGCCGCGCGAATACCTGCGCGGCCTCTGCGAGCAGGCGCGCACTGATGGCGAGCTGCAATTCAATTTGCTTTCGGACGCCACGTGCGTGGACCGCTTTCCCACCGAACCGCGGTTCGAATTGAACTATCAGTTGGTTTCGATTCCGCACCGCAGGCGCATCACGCTGCGCGTCCGTGTGCCCGGTTCCGATCCAGTCGTGGATTCGCTGGTTCCGGTGTGGCCGGGAGCGAACTGGCTGGAACGCGAAATTTTCGATTTATTCGGCATTCGCTTCACCGGGCATCCGGACCTGCGGCGTATTCTGCTGCCCGATGATTTCGAAGGGCACCCGCTGCGGAGAGACTTTCCTGTGCACGGCTATCGCGATGTTCCCGCGGCATCTTTCGGGATCAGGAAGAACCTCTGATGACCACCGTGGAAACAGCCCTCGGCCAGTCCAAGACCATGGTCCTCAACATGGGGCCGCAGCACCCTTCGACGCATGGAGTGCTGCGCATTCTTCTCGAGCTGGACGGCGAAACCGTGGTGAAAGCGATCCCCGATTGCGGCTACCTGCACACTGGTATCGAGAAATCCTGCGAAGACAAGACCTATTCGCAAGCCATTACGCTGACCGACCGCATCGACTATCTGAATCCGCTGGGAAACAACCTGGTCTACTGCCTGGCGGTGGAAAAGCTGCTGGGGCTGGAAATTCCGAAGCGCGCGCAATATGTACGCGTGATGCTGACCGAGCTGCAGCGCATTTCTTCGCACCTGGTGTGGCTGGGGACGCATGCGATCGACCTGGGCGCGATGTCCGTTTTCTTGTACTGCTTCCGCGAGCGCGAAGAAATCCTCAAAATCTTCGAGCTCTTTGCCGGACAGCGCATGATGACCAGCTATTTCCGCATCGGCGGGCTGGCTCTCGAGCCTCCGGCGGGCTGGCGGCAGGCCGTCGACCGGTTTCTCAAGATGATGCCCAGCCGCGTGGACGAGTACGAATTGCTGCTCACTGAAAATCGAATTTGGATGGGGCGCACCCAAGGCATCGGCTACATTTCGGCGGAAGATGCCGTGGCGCTAAGCATGACCGGCCCGACACTGCGCGCCGCGGGAATCAACTACGACAACCGCAAGCTGTTCCCATACTCGAGCTACGAGGAATTCGATTTCGCCGTGCCCACGCGCACGGATTCCGATTGCTTCGGGCGGTACATGATCCGCGTGGCGGAGATGCGCGAAAGCCTGAAAATCGTGAAGCAGGCCTACGACAAAATTCCGAATGAAGGCGCCGTCCGCACGGATGCGCCGGGAATCGTGCCGCCAGAACGCGAAAAAATGAAAACGGAGATGGAAGCGCTCATCTACCACTTCAAGATTTATACCGAAGGGTTTTCGCCGGCGCCGGGCGAGGCCTTTGTGGCCGTCGAATCGCCGCGCGGAGAGCTGGGCTGTTTTGTAGCCAGCGACGGCTCGCCGAAGCCTCTGCGCGTGCATTTCCGCGCGCCCAGCTATATCAATCTGCAGGCGCTGCCGAAACTGATCGAAGGGCAATTGATTTCCGACGTGATAGCGTGCATCGGAACGATCGACATCGTGCTGGGAGAAGTCGACCGTTGAACCCCTGCCTTTGGACTGGCGCAGCATACTGCGCCAGCCCAAAGATGAGGCTAGCGTCGTGTGGAGCGGTGATGTCGGAAAGAAACCGATAAAGGACTATGGATCTTTCGCCACAACTTGCGGCTAAATTCGAGAAGCTGCAGAACGCCTATCCGAAAAAGCGCAGCGCGCTGATTCCCATGCTGCTCTTCGCACAGGATGAGCACGGCCAAATCAGCGATCCCATGATCGCGGAAATTGCCAAGCGCCTCGAGCTGCGCACCGTGGAAGTCGAAGAGACCCTGGCGTACTACTCGATGCTGCACCGTAAGCCGTGGGGCAAGCATCACGTGCAGGTGTGCACGAACGTCGCGTGCATGCTCAAGGGCGGCACCGAATTGCTGGAGCGCGCCAAAAAGCGCCTGGAAATCGGCCACAAAGAAGTCACCCAGGACGGTGTGTTTTCGCTGGAAGAAGTCGAATGCATCGGAGCTTGCACCGGCGCTCCGGCCATCCAGGTCAATTATGACTTCTACGAGAACGTGACGCCGCTGCGTTTCGACCGCATCATCGAGGATCTCGACGCCGGCAAGCATCCGGCGCCCGAACCGGTCATCTCTGGAGCCCTGCACGAGCGGCGACCGGGCGAAACTCCGCTGATCAGCAAACGCTGGGGCATTAAAGACGCGCACAAGATCGAGGTCTACAAGAACCATCAGGGCTATCAGGCGCTGGAAAAAGCCCTGAAAGAGATGACGCCCGAATCGATCATCGACGAAGTAAAGAAAAGCGGTTTGCGCGGGCGCGGCGGCGCAGGATTTCCCACCGGGATGAAGTGGTCGTTTGTGCCCAAGGATTCGCCGAAAGCGCGCTACGTTATCTGTAATGCTGACGAATCCGAGCCAGGCACCTGCAAAGACCGCCCGCTGATGGAGATGGACCCGCATCAGATGATCGAAGGCATGGTCATTGCCGGACGCGCGATCGGGGCGCACCTGGGCTTTATTTATATTCGCGGCGAATACCGCTACGTGATGGAAATCGTCGAGAAAGCTATTGAGGAAGCCTACGCAGCCGGATATCTTGGAAAAAATATCCTGGGTTCGGGTTTCGATTACGACTTGCTCATTCATACCGGCGCGGGCGCGTATGAGTGCGGCGAAGAATCGGCGTTGATGGAATCGCTCGAGGGCAAGCGCGGCTACCCGCGCATCAAGCCTCCCTTCCCTGCCGTGGTCGGCTTGTACGGCTGCCCCACCATCATCAACAACGTCGAGACGCTGAGCGCGGTTCCGGCAATTCTGCTAGAAGGCGGCGAAGCGTACGCGAACCGCGGCACGCCGAAAAACGGCGGAACGCGTCTGCTGTGCGTGGCCGGACATATCAACAAGCCGGGCATTTACGAAATTCCGCTGGGCATGAACATGAAGAAGTTCATCTACGAAATGGCCGGCGGCATTCCGAATGGGAAAAAACTGAAAGCGGTGATTCCGGGCGGCAGTTCGTGCCCACTGCTCACCGCCGATGAGATCGATATTCCGATGGACTACGATTCGGTGGCCAAAGCCGGGTCCATGCTCGGCTCGGGCGGCATGGTGGTGATGGACGAAGATACCTGCATGGTTGATATGGCCCGGCGCATCATGCATTTCTACGCCCATGAATCATGCGGATGGTGCATTCCCTGCCGCGAAGGAACTTCGTGGCTGAAGAAAATGCTGGATCGCTTCCACGCCGGGCACGGCCAGCCGGAAGACATCACGCTGGTGGGCGACCTGGCAAAAAACATGCTCGGCCGCACGTTCTGTCCGCTGGGCGATGCAGCAGCGCTGCCGACCATCAGCATCGTGCAGAAATGGCGCAACGAATTCGAAGCGCATTTGAACGGGCGCTGCCCTTTCAAACCGGCGGCGGCGATGGTGGGTTCGCGATAGCGAAGGAATATGGCTGAACAGAAGCTCGTCACGTTCAAGATTAACGACCGCGAAGTGCAGGCACCGGTGGGAACACTGGTGATTGAAGCGGCCAAGACTATCGCGACGGAAGTGCCGTCGTTCTGCTACTACCCTGGGCTGTCGCTGCAAGCGGCGTGCCGGATGTGCCTGGTGGAAGTGGAAAAAATGCCCAAGCTGCAGACTGCGTGCACGCTGGTGGCCACGGACGGCATGGTAGTAAAGACAGACAGCGAGCAAGTGCGCAACGCGCGCAAATACATGCTCGAATTCTTGCTGACCAACCATCCGCTGGATTGCCCGGTGTGCGATAAAGGCGGCGAGTGCGAACTGCAAGACATGGTCTTCCGCTACGGCGCGGACACTTCGCGCTTCGTCGAAGAAAAAATCCACCGCCCGGAAGAAAAGTGGTCGAATCTGGTTTATTACGATGCCCCGCGCTGCATCCTGTGCTTCCGGTGCGTCCGCGTCTGCGACGAAGGCATGGACGTGAAAGCGCTCGGTGTAGGCATGCGCGGCGCCAACTCCATCATCATCCCCAACCGCGAAGATCATCTCGAATGCGAAGAGTGCGGCATGTGCATCGATATTTGCCCGGTGGGCGCGCTGACCAGCGGCACGTATCGTTACAAGACGCGGCCCTGGGAAATGCAATACGTGCCCACGGTGTGCGCGCATTGCTCGAACGGCTGCAAAACCACACTGAGCGTCCGAAACCACGAAATCCTGCGCGCCAATAACCGCGATATGTCCGGCATCAACAAGGATTTTCTCTGCGTCAAAGGCCGCTTCGGCTACGACTTCACCCAGCATCCCGAGCGCATCAAGCAGCCCATGGTGCGCAAAGGCGACAAGCTCTATCCCGCATCGTGGGAAGAAGCGGCGCAGACAGCCGCGGCCAAGCTGAAAGCGGTGCATGAATCAAGCGGCGGCGACGCCATCGGATTCATCGGCTCGAATCGCACTTCGAACGAAGAGAATTATTTGTTCCAGCGCCTGGCCCGCGCCACCTTTGGCACCAACAACATCGATCACCACCGCACCGCGGACTACGCCGGCCTCATCACCGCTCTAGGCGAGCAAGCCGCCGATTCCCTGCTCACCATGGAGCAGCTCTACCAATCGCGCGCCGTGCTCCTCATCGGCAACGATCCGACCGATCAGAACCCGCTGGTGGCCTGGCAGATTCGCTCCGGCATCCGCCATCACGGCACCAAGCTTTTCGTCCTGAACGCCAAAGACATCAAGCTCGCGCATCTGGCCAAGCAATTTGTGAAAGTGAGCGCCGGAAAAGAAGCCGGCGCCCTCGAATGGATGGCCCACGAAAAAGGCGACCTCCAGCCAAGTCTCGTCGAAGAGCTGGTGCAGCTAAAGGCCGCACTCGAAGCCGAATCGGATATCGCCATCGTCTTTGGCGCGGAAATTGCCGGCGCAGCCATCGCCACGCTCGCGGCCCTCGGCTCGAAGCTCCCCGGCAAAACGCGCTACATGGCGCTAGGCGATTACGCCAATTCCCGCGGCGCCTCCGACATGGGCGTGCTCCCCGATCGCTTTCCCGGCTACGGCCACGTGGATAGCGCGCGAACGCGCGAAGCCTTCGAAAAAGTCTGGAGCACCGGCCCGCTGCCTTCGAAACCTGGGATGACCGCCCCGCAAATGGTCGCCGCAGCGCAAGACGGCAAGCTGAAAGCGCTGTACGTCATGGGCGCGAATCCCTTCGATCATTTCGGAACCCTCGGCTACGGCCGCAACAAACTCAGCTTGCTGATCGTGCACGAAATGTTTTTGACCGAAACGGCAAAAGTCGCCGACGTGGTCTTCCCCGCCGCCGCGTCTTACGAAAAAGACGGCACCGTCACCAACACTTCCGGCGAAGTCCAGCTCCTCCGCAAAGGCGCGGAACAAATGGGCCCGCGCAGCGATTTCGATTTGCTGCGCATCCTCTCGCATCAACTCGAAAAGCTCGGCCTCGGCAAAGCCTTTCATTACAAAACCCCCGCCGCGGTCTTCGAAGAAATTCGCAAAGCCGTCCCCGGCTACGATGTGCAATCCGCCGGCCTCCTGCTGGGCACCGCGGAAGCCACGCACGCGCGCGTCACCCGCAACGGCCACGTACCCTACGATGTTCCCGCGGGCCTGATTCGCTCCGCGCAAGACACGCTCTTCACCAGCGGCACGCTCGGCCGCTTCTGCACCATGATGCGCACCGTTCCGGAGGCGAAAGCCAAGCCGTGATCGATTCCCTCGCCAATTTCCTGAACGCGCACGCCTTCCTGGTGATCACCATCGTGAAGATCGCGCTGCTGCTCTTCATCGTGCTCACCGTGAACGCATATCTCACCTGGTTCGAGCGCAAAATGGTGGCGCACATTCAATCGCGCTGGGGACCGCACCGCGTCGGCCCGCACGGCTTGCTGCAGCCGCTCGCCGATGGCGCGAAATTTCTACTGAAAGAAGATCCGACGCCCGCCGGCGTCGACAAATTCGTGTACTACCTCGCGCCCTTGCTCGCGCTCACGCTGGCGCTCACTTCGCTCGCCGTAATTCCCTTCGGCCCGGACCCCATCCGCGTCTTCGGGCACGACATTTATCTCAGCATCACTCCGCCGGACCTGAATATCGGCCTGCTGGTGCTCTTCGCTATCACCGCGCTCAGCGTTTACGGCGTGGCGCTGGCCGGCTGGTCCTCCAACAGCAAGTATCCATTGCTCGGTGGCCTGCGCAGTTCCGCGCAGATGATCAGCTACGAACTATCCATGACTCTTTCCGTCGTCGGCGTCCTCCTCATGGCCAACAGTTTCAACCTCAGCAAAATTATCATGGCTCAGGCGGCGCATCCCGAACGCGGCATCTTCGGCTGGAACATCTGGCCGCAACTGATCGGCTTCTTCTGCTTTTTCACCGCCGCCGTTGCGGAAACCAATCGCGTGCCCTTCGATTTGCCCGAAGCGGAATCCGAACTCGTCGCGGGCTTTCACACCGAATACGCCAGCTTCAAGTTCGCCATGTTTTTCATCGCCGAATACACCAGCATGATCACCGTGTCTTGCCTGTGCACCATCATGTTCTTCGGCGGCTGGCTCTCTCCGTTCCCCGCGTCCTGGCACTTCACTTTTTATCTCCCGTCGCTGATCCTGATTCCCTTCGGCCTGTGGGTCATCTGGGACGGCATCCGCTACGAAACGATTTGGGGCCGCCTCATTCTCCCGGGAATCGGCACAGCCATTGCCCTGATGGGTATTGCGCTGCTGGCCTTTCCACAAGTGAACGCTTACATCCAGGCGCCCTTCTGGTTTCTGGCCAAAGTCTTCGTCTTCCTCTTTGTGTACGTCTGGATGCGCGGAACGCTTCCGCGTCTGCGCTATGACCAGCTGATGTCCTTCGGCTGGAAACTGCTCCTGCCGCTTTCCATTGCCAACGTAATCGTAACCAGCTTCATCATTTTGCTGCGGAGCCCGAAATGACCCCGCAACTGCTCATCTTCTTCGTGCTCGCGGCCCTCGCAGTGATCGGCTCGCTCAGCCTCATCCTGCAAAAACATCCCATTCACAGCGCCCTTTCGCTCATCGTTGTTATGGTCGCGCTCGCCGGATTGTATCTCCTGATGGGCGCAGAGTTTGTTGCCGCGGTGCAGATTATCGTTTACGGTGGCGCGATCATGGTCCTGTTCGTCCTCGTGATCATGCTCCTGAACGCTGGCGTCGAAGAGCACACCAATTTTTCGAAGCTCGCGGGCTATGCCGGAGTGCCGCTGGGCATCGCGCTCACCGGCTTCATCGCCGCGGCGATTGCCCGCTCGACCGTTAGCGTGCAAGCGTCCGCGCCGGGCGCGAACATCGCATCCACTGGCGACATTTCCCGCATGCTCTTCAAGGAATTCGTGTATCCCTTCGAGCTGACTTCGTTTTTGATTCTGGTAGCGATTATGGGCGCGCTGGTCCTGGCGCAGCGGGAGAAATGAACATGGTCCCGGCAAACTACTACGTAATATTGAGCGCGATCCTCTTTGGCCTGGGCGTAATCGCGTTCATTTTCAAGCGCAATATCATTTCGATTTTCATGTCCATCGAGCTCATGCTCAACGCCGTGAATCTCGCCTTTGTGGCTTTCAGCCAGTCGCAAGGCAATCTCGACGGCCAAATCTTTGTGCTCTTCGTGATTATCGTGGCCGCGGCGGAAGCTGCCGTAGGCCTGGGCATTATTATTCTGATTGCGCGCAACCGGCAGTCCCTCAACGTCGAGCGCGTCGACCTTCTCAAACTCTGATGCACACGCCCATACTCGACTACCTCTGGATCATTCCGCTGCTGCCGCTCCTCGGCAGCGCGATCAACGGCCTTTTCGGCAAGAACTGGCCGAACAAAATCGTCAATACCGTCGCCGTCGGTTCCACTGGGCTCTCCTTTCTGGTCGCGCTCGAAGCCGTACGCGAGTTTTTTGCCCAGGGCCAGCAATTGGTGCGCAAAGAATATTTCGACTGGATCCTCGCCGGGGATTTCCGCGCGGGCTTCGATCTGCAAATGGATCAACTCACCGTGGTCATGCTCCTCGTCGTCACCGGCGTCGGCTGGCTCATTCACATTTATTCCACCGGATACATGGCCCACGAAGGCGGCTACTACCGATTCTTCTCCTATCTGAATCTGTTCATGTTTTTCATGCTGATTCTGGTGCTCGCCGCGAACTACGTGCTCCTCTTCGTCGGATGGGAAGGCGTCGGCCTCTCCAGCTATTTGCTCATCGGTTTCTATTTCCTCAAGAAATCTGCATCAGACGCGGGCAAGAAAGCCTTCATCGTCAATCGCATCGGCGATTTCGGCTTCATGCTCGGCATGTTCCTGCTCTTCCGCACCTTCCAAACGCTGGATTTCAACACGCTGTTCAGCGCGGCAGCAAATCCCGCCTGGGGTCATGAAAGCTGGGGACAGTTCGGCACGTTCACCGTCGCCTGCCTGCTCCTGTTCATGGGCGCCTGCGGAAAATCGGCGCAGCTTCCTCTCTACGTTTGGCTTCCCGACGCCATGGAAGGCCCCACGCCAGTCAGCGCGCTGATTCACGCGGCCACCATGGTCACGGCGGGCGTCTACGTCGTCGCGCGCTCGAATATCCTTTTCACCCACTCTAAAACCGCCATGGTAGTCGTCGCCGTGGTCGGCTGCGCCACCGCCTTCTTCGCCGCCACCATCGGCCTGGTGCAAACCGACATCAAGCGCGTCCTCGCCTATTCCACCGTCAGCCAGCTTGGCTACATGTTCCTGGCCTGCGGCGTAGGCGCATTCTCCGCCGGCATCTTCCACCTGATGACCCATGCCTTCTTCAAAGCCCTGCTCTTCCTCGCGGCCGGGTCCGTCATTCACGCCATAGGCGGAGAGCAAGACATGCGCAAAATGGGCGGTCTCAGCAAAAAAATCAAATACACCTACGCCACCATGCTCATCGCCACTCTGGCGATTACAGGAATCCCGCCCCTCGCCGGATTCTTCAGCAAAGACGCCATCCTCTTCAGCGCCTTCCAAAACAGCGGCGGCCAGCATTTACTCTACGTATTTGGCCTGCTGACGGCGCTGCTCACTTCCTTTTATATGTTCCGCCTGATCTTCCTCACCTTTAACGGCCAGCCGCGCTACGACGAGCATCACGTTCATGTCCACGAATCGCCGTGGACCATGCTCGGCCCGCTCGTCACCCTCGCCCTGCTTTCCATCATTGGCGGATGGCTCGCAGCCCCCGCGCTCTGGGGCGGCCCGGACTATTTCAGCAATTTCCTGGCGCCAGTCTTCGGCGCGCCGGAAGCGGCCACAGCCATCAGCGAAGTGGCAGCGCACCAGATCGAGCTGATCCTCGCGGGTGTCGCCGTGGTCTCGGCGCTTCTCGGCCTTGCGGTGGCCTTCTGGCTTTATCTAAAGCAGCCCGGCAAACCGGAACAATTGGCAAAATCGCTCAAGCCCATCTACACCACGCTGCTCAACAAATACTACGTCGATGAGCTTTACGCCGCTGTCATCGTCAAGCCCCTGGTCTGGATTTCCCGGCAAGTTCTCTGGCAAGCCGTCGACGTCACTGTCATCGACGGCACCGTCAACGGCGTCGCGCACACCCTCACCGGCGTCGGCGACGGCGTCCGCCACACGCAATCCGGCAACACCCGCAGCTACGCCGTCTGGGTCGTAGTCGGCGCCATCGTAGTCATCGCCGTAATCTTCTTCTGGCCCGGCGCCAAAACCGTGATCGGCGGGCTTTACGATTTGCATTTGCAAACCCTGACTAAAATGGTGCGCCCATGATTCCCGGCGGCCACCTCCTCAGCGTCGTCATCTTCTTCCCGGCCCTCGGCGCGCTCACGCTGCTCTTCCTCCGCGCCGACGACCACGTCTGGATTCGCCGCCTCGCTCTCGTAATCTCCGTAGCTGAATTCGCCTTCTCGTTGCTGATGCTCCCCAAAGTTGCCGTCGGCGTAAAAGGCTATCAGCTCGAAGAATTCGGCCGCTGGATCAACAATCCCCCGATCAACTACCACGTCGGCGTCGACGGCATCAGCCTCTTCCTGGTCATCCTCACCACCTTCCTCACCGCGATTTCCGTGCTTGCCTCCTGGGTCAGCATCCAGAAGCGCGTAAAAGAATTCTTCGTCGTGCTGCTGATGCTGCAGGTCGGCGTCATCGGCGTCTTCCTCTCCCTGGATCTCTTCCTCTTCTTTCTCTTCTGGGAAGTCATGCTCATTCCCATGGCCTTCCTCATCGGCATCTGGGGCCACGACCGCCGCATCTACGCCGCCGTCAAATTCGTGCTCTACACCATGGCCGGTTCGATTCTCATGCTGGTGGGCATCATCTGGCTCTACAACGTCACCGGCACCTTCGATCTCCCGCGTATTCAGCAGGCGTTGCAAGAGAATCCGCTGCTGCTCGGCTCGCAGACCACCGAGCGTTTGCTCTTCCTCGCCTTCTTCGTCGCTTTCGCCATCAAAGTCCCGCTCTTCCCGCTGCACACCTGGCTGCCAGACGCCCACGTCGAAGCGCCCACCGCCGGCTCCGTCATCCTCGCCGGCGTCCTGCTCAAAATGGGCACCTACGGCATGATCCGCTTCTGCTTGCCGCTTTTCCCGGACGCTTCGCACCATTTCGCGCGCCCCATCGCGGTGCTGGCCATCATCGGCATCATCTACGGCGCGCTCGTCGCCCTCGTCCAGCCCAACCTCAAAAAACTCGTGGCCTATTCTTCCGTCAGCCACCTCGGCTTCGTCGTCCTCGGTATTTTCGCCTTCCAGAACATCAGCATGCAGGGCGCGGTCTACCAGATGCTCGCCCACGGCATTTCCACCGGCGCCTTATTCTTGCTAGTCGGTATGCTCTACGACCGCCGCCACACTTTCGAAATCTCCGAATACGGCGGCCTGGCCACCCCGATGCCCCACCTCGCCGCGTTCTTCCTTTTCGCCGCGCTCTCTTCCATGGGCCTGCCCATGCTCAACGGCTTCATCGGCGAATACTTAATCCTTCTCGGCACCTACGTAACCCACTGGCAATGGGCCACTTGGGCCGCCTCCGGCGTGATTCTCTCCGCCTGCTATCTCCTGTGGTCCTACCAGCGCGTCTTCTTCGGCGAAATCACCCGCCCGAAAAATAAAGAGCTGCCCGACACTTCCGCGCGCGAGCGCTGGATCCTCGTCTCCATGGCGGTCGTCATCCTCTGGATGGGCATCGGCTCCGCCTACATCACCCGCCGCACCGATGCCGCCGTCGCCACCGTCCTCGACCAAATGAAGCGCAACCGCCCCTACGAAGCCGCGAACCCTCCTTGTAGGGGCGGCTTTACCCCGCCTGGATCTGCGGCGGCAGGCTGTGTGCCGTCCGCGCCATCCGCCGCCGCGCCCATCGAAGGCGGGATAAACCCGCCCCTACAGCACATTTCTGAAAGGCCTGGCACACGCTAAATGAACGGAGCGTTCCCCACCACCGTCGACCTCTACCGCGTCCTGCCAGAGATGATCTGGTGCGGCTTCGGCGTCATTCTGATGCTCGTTCAGCCGTTCACCAAGAACCGCCCCTTCCTCAGCTTCCTCGCGCTGCTCGGCACTTCGCTAGGCGCCGCCTTCTCCGTCATCGCCAGCACCTTTTACGGCGCCGGCTTTAACGGCCTCATCGAAATGGACGCCTTCAGCGAATTCTTCCACCTCCTCGTAGGCGGAGTCGCCTTCCTCGTCGTTCTAGCCGCCGGCCCCTATCTCGCGCGCGAACGCCTCGAATCCGCCGAATTCTACGCGCTACTCCTCTTCGCCACCGCGGGAATGGGCGTCCTAGCCGGTGCCCAGGAACTCCTCACCGCCTTTATCGGCCTCGAGCTCAGTTCCATCTCCAGCTACATCCTCGCCGGCTACCGCCGCGAATCCCTCAAGTCCAGCGAATCGTCGATGAAGTATTTCCTCCTCGGCTCCTTCGCAACAGCCTTTTTCCTCTACGGCATAGCGCTCGTCTACGGCGCCACCGGAACAACCCGCGTCGACCACATGTTCTCCGCGGATCCCGGCAGCAACATGCTCAAGCTCGGCCTCTCGCTCATTCTCATCGGCCTCGGCTTCAAGGTCGCCCTCGCTCCCTTCCAGATCTGGACCCCCGACGTCTACGAAGGCGCTCCCACTCCAGTCACCGCCCTTTTCTCTGCCGGCCCCAAAGCCGCAACCTTCGCCCTGCTCCTCCGCATCTTTGCCACCGTTCCCGCCGCCACCCATTTCTGGTTCTGGGCCTTCTGGCTGCTTGCCATCCTCACCATGTTTGCCGGCAACCTCGGCGCCCTGGTCCAGACCAACGTCAAGCGCCTGCTCGCCTATAGCTCCATCGCCCACGCCGGCTACATTCTCGTGGCCTTCGCCGCCATCACCGCCATGTCCGAAGGCGGAGCCGCAAACGCCGGGCCCGCGTACGCCGCCATCCTTTTCTATCTGTTGAGCTACGCGGTCGTAAAAGTCGGCGCCTTCACCGTCGTTTCGCAGCTCGGCGGCGCTGGCGAAAAGCACCTCTCGCTCGACGACTACGCCGGCCTCTCGCAGCGCCATCCCGTAGCCGCCGCCGCCCTCAGCCTCTATCTCCTTTCGCTGCTCGGCTTGCCCGTCACCGCCGGCTTTTTCGGCAAGTTCTACATCTTCAAAGCCGCCGTCAATTCCAATCTCATCTGGCTCGCCGTCCTCATGGCCATCAACAGCGTCATCGCCTCTTATTACTACCTCCGCGTCATCGTCGTCATGTACATGCGCGACCCGCAATCCGAACCCGAATCCGCCGCCACCCTCCGCTTCCCCATCACCGTCAACATCGTCCTCGCCATCACCGCCATCGCCACCCTCTACTTCGGCCTGGCCCCCAACCAAATCCTCAAATTCATCCTGCAACCCAACCTAATCGGCAACCTCCGCTAACTTTGGACTGCGGCGGCCCGACGCCGCTTTCTTCCGGCCACTAACCACATCATCGGCATAACCTCCCGTGCTTGCCCGCAATCCTCGTAGGGCCCGCGTTCTGAGGCGGGCCGCTCTTCCACCTTACCAAGCTGTCTCCCTCCCTGTAGTGGCGCTGCTAGCAGCGCCAGTCCAATCCGGCCTGCAAGATTTCCCTGTTGTGCCTCGTTGAAAATGTCCCCTTGCGTGCACATTAGAAATGTCCCCTAGACTGCGGCCAGTTGAGGAGGCCGCGGTGGCGAGGACAGCGATGAGCGATAAGGAATTGCAGCGAGTGGAGGTACTGGGGCG
>DATNNV010000028.1:0-5139 GCA_035601655.1 Candidatus Dormiibacterota bacterium | reverse complement strand
GCCGAGGTCACCGCCGACGCCGTCATCGTCTCCGAGGCCGACATCGCAGCCGGCAGACACTACTTCGAGCAGAAATAATAAAAATGTTTCCGCGCATCGTATACGAATCGTTTCGCCACCAGGCACGCCGCAAGCTGCTTGCCGGCATCGCGATCACGCTGGGCGTAGCGGTCGCCACCGCGATGATCGCCGTAGCGACTGACATCGGCGACAAAATCAACCGCGAACTGCGTAGCTACGGCGCGAACTTGGTCGTCACTCCGCAGGAAGACACTCTCGACGTGGAGGTCGGCGGCGTCAACTTGAAGCCTCCAAGCGATGGCGCGTTCCTGAACGAAGCTGACCTCCCGAAAATTCGCGGCACCTTCTGGCATAACAACATTGTCGGCTTCTCGCCCATGCTGCCCGTCACGGTAAGAATCGGCAGCGGCGGCGGCGCGAAACAGGTCACGCTGGTAGGCACCTACTTCAATAAGCCGCTGCACTTCGGCAAGCAGGACTTCACCACTGGCGTACGGATCACGCATCCCTGGTGGAGAGTAGAAAGCCCGTGTGGTGACGGGGCTTTGCCCCGTCCAGGGGGAGTCGAAGACTCGCTCGCGGCTTGCGGTTGGCCGGATGACGACTCTCAAAACATTCTCATAGGCGAACGCCTAGCACCAAAACTAGCCAAGAAGCCCGGTGACACGCTCAATGTCGCCGGCCACCAACTCACCGTCTTCGGCATCCTCTCCACCGGCGCGGCCGAGGATGACGAGATCATCGCGCCGCTAGCTCTCGCGCAGCAGATTCTAGGCAAACCCGGCGCCGTACGCCGCGTCTACGTCAGCGCTCTGACCAAGCCCCAGGATGCGTTCGCCACCCAGGATCCAAATACGATGACTCCCGAGGTCCGTGACCGCTGGTACTGCTCGCCATACGTGCAGTCGATCGCGTACCAGTTGCAGGAAGTGATCCCGCATTCGCACGCCGAGCAGATCCGACAGGTCGCGCAGAACGAAGGCACGGTGCTCTCGCGCATCAAGGGACTCATGCTGCTGGTGACGCTTGCCGCGCTTTTCGCATCCGCGCTCGCCGTTTCGGCCGCGATGGCGACAGCCATTTTTGAGCGCCGCGTCGAAGTCGGTCTGATGAAAGCTCTCGGCGCGGGCAATCTTGCGGTCTCCTCGATCTTCTTTGCGGAGGCGCTGCTCCTCGCGCTCGTCGGCGGCATTGCAGGATTCTCTGCCGGAGCCCTTCTCGCTGGCCAGATCGGCCGCTCCATTTTCAATTCGCAGATTTCCATCGAGCCCGTGCTCTTTCCTGTCATCATCGCCATCGCCGTCTTCGTGACCTTCGCCGGAAGCGCCGCCGCGATCCGCCGCGCCGTAAAGTTCGATCCAGTTTTCGCGCTGCGAGGTGAAGGATGAACGCCATTCCCGGCACGCTCCACACGCCGAAGCAGGTCGCCGATCGCCGTGCTCCGGCTCCGCACACTTCCATGTTTACGCGCATGCTTCTCCGCGCCGCCGTCCTCCGTCGCAGACGCGCCGCCGCCGCATTGCTCGCCATGATCGTTGCCGCGGCGGTCGCCACCGCGATGATGAACCTCTACGTCGATGTGCAGGCCAAGCTCCGCACCGAGTTCCGGAATTACGGCGCCAACGTAGTCGTCGTCGGAAAAGACGGCCAGTCCCTGCCTGCCGGCGCGCTGGCCAAAGTCGAATCCACAGCCGGCCCCGGCTCAAAAATGCTGGCTGTTCCTTTTTCCTATGCCATCGCCCGCACAAAGGAGGGACAATCCGTAGTCGTCGTCGGCACCGACTTTGCCCGCGCGCGCCAACTGAACCACTGGTGGAAGGTGAGCCATTGGCCCGACGAACCCAACCAGGCCCTCATCGGCATGCGAGCCGCGAATGTAGTCAGCCCCAATCGCCAGCCCTTCGAACTCACTTTCCAGGATAAGGCGATCGAACTTACTCCCGCCGGCATGCTGCAGACTGGAGCCGGCGAAGATAGCCGCATCTATCTCGATCAATCTGAATTTCAGAACTGGACCGGCGTCTCGCCCTCCACCATCGAAGGCGCAGTCAACGGAACCGCCGCGGAAGTTGAGAGCCTCATGCGTCAACTCGCGCAGCTTCTGCCCTCGGCCGACGTCCGCCCTGTCCGCCAGATCATGGAGGCCGAAGCCAACGTACTGAACAAAACGCGCGCCACCCTCTACGCCTCCGCCACACTGGTCGTTTTGACCTCCGCTTTGTGCGTCCTTGCCACGCTGATGGGATGGGTCTTCGATCGCCGCCGCGACTTCGCCATTATGAAAGCCCTGGGCGCTTCTGAACGTCTGGTCAACGGATTCTTCGCGGCCGAAGCGGCAGCCCTGGGCGCGGTCGGCGCGATTCTAGGCTTCTTCATCGGCATCGGCGTCGCCGTCTGGATCGGACGAGTCAACTTTCACGCGCCGGTGGTGCCGCGCTTCAGCGTATTCCCCTACGTGTTCGCCGGCAGCGTTGCCGTGGCTCTGATATCGGCCATCCTGCCGATCACTATGCTGCGACGCGTCCAACCGGCTATGATTCTGAGAGGGGAGTAGTATGGCGAGCGCGTGATGAGTTATGCGGTGGAGCGACGGGCGTCTCGCCCGTCCTGCCGGGCGGGGACGCCCGGCGCTCCACGAGTAACATTGGAGAAGTTAAAGGGAAAGATTAGGATGATCCAGCTTAAGAATGTCACCAGGAGTTATCCCGCCAGAGCGGAAGAAAATAATGGCGGACACACTCTGATTAATGCGCTGGACGACATCTCGCTCTCCATCGCGCCCGGTGAGTGGGTCGCGGTGATGGGCCCCTCCGGTTCCGGCAAGAGCACCCTGGTCAATCTCATCGGATGCCTCGACCGCCCCACCAGCGGCGAAATCCGGCTTGACGGGCAAAACATCGCGAACCTCAGCGCCTCTGAACTTAACCATGTCCGCGCCGAAACCATCGGCTTCGTCTTCCAGCACTTCCACATGATTCCGTATCTCACCGCTGTCGAGAATGTCATGCTCGCCCAGTACTTCCACAGCATGACCGACGAACGGGAAGCCCTCGAAGCCCTCGATCGAGTCGGCCTTAAAGACCGTGCCGAACACCTGCCCTCGCAGCTCTCCGGAGGCGAGCAGCAGCGCGTGTGCATCGCCCGCGCGCTCATCAACGATCCTAAAATCGTGCTCGCCGACGAGCCCACCGGCAACCTCGACGCCGCGAACGAAGAAATCGTCCTGCGCCTGCTCCGCGAGCTCCACCAGCAGGGGCGCACCATCGTCATGGTCACGCATGATCCTGTGGTAGCGCGTCTGGCCGACCGCCGCATTGAATTGCATCATGGCGCAATCGCGGCGCAGGAAGTTTTTGCGATGGCCGACGACGAGCAGTTCGACGAAGTGCTGGAAGAATTATTTGCTTTGGAAGAGAACGGCCAAATCGCTGAGATAGGCCGGATGGAAGTCCACGGAGCTCTGCCGGTATCCATAGCCGTAGAAAAAATGGCCGCCATGGGACTGGTAACCACGCGTCCGCACCCGCCTGAAGCGCATGATTACAAGCCCTTCGTTAATCCCTGCCACGACGCGCTGAAGCCTGCTGGCTTTTCGACCGGCGACGGTTCCGCGATCGTCGAACTCACCCCCCGCGGACACCAGCGCGCCGCTGACATCATCCGTCGCCACCGCCTGGCGGAACGCCTCTTCACCGATTCACTCGCCATGGACAGTGAAACGGAAATCGAGCAACAGGCTTGTAAGTTCGAGCACATACTCTCGCCCGAAGCCACCGACAAGATCTGCACCTTCCTCAACCACCCGCTCACCTGCCCCCACGGCGCTCCGATTCCCCCGGGACCGTGCTGCAAACGTCGCACCGAATCCGGGCAAACCTCTGCCGCATTATCCCGGCAACGTTAGTTTTGCTTTTTCTTGTGTGGCGACGGGGCTTGCCCCCTCTGGGAGACGCGGCAAGCCGCGTCCCTACGGGAAAACGCTCGCTACTTCTTGCCCAAGAACTTCCCAAATCCCAACCGTACCTGCACCGTGTTCACCCCTGGATTCGGTGAAGTTAACCCCGCATTCGAAATATGCATGTACCGTACATCCACCGACCAAGTGTGCTCTCCCAGGAAGTGCAGTCCGAACGCCGCGCCCGACGTGAAGTTTATCGTCGAAGTTCCCGCCGGCACTTCATGCGTCGTAAACAGCGTCCCGCCATTCAACTCGATGTAGGGTGCGACACGTCCGCGCGTGGCGAAAATCCATTTCAGATCCAGAGGATTCACTCCTGCTCCGTACGCGGTGTTAGCAGGCTGGAACACAACAAACGCCGGCACCGCTTCCACCGCAACTTCGAATCGTCCATTGAGAAGACCCGGCCCGTGCGGAGCCGTCAGGATCCACCCATAGCGAACTCCGGCGTTCCACACGCTCGTATCCTTGGTCCCGCCCGGAACCGAGCGACCGCCCCCGGTCCAGACCTGGAGCTCGCGACCGCCTTCCTCCGGGCGATCCTGGGCAACGGCAAAGGCAGCCGCCAGAAACAAAGTAAGAAAGAGTGTCAGAAAAAGAGAGGCTGCGTCGCGATTGGATCGTGTCATAAGTATCTGCAAAGTCGAAAACGAATCGACAACGAACGATACGCGAACCGACGCCAGGAAACAAATCCAGTCGCTACAACCCGAGCCCGCCATCCACCGCCAGCACCTGCCCGGTAATAAACTGCGGCGCCGCAGCAAAGAACATGACCACCGCGGCAATGTCCGCTGCCGTCCCGCTCCGGAGCATCGGAGTCTGCTTCGCCGTCCTTTTCATGAATGAGGCCGCCGATTTTTCTCCCAAGTCGATCATCCCGGGAGCGACTGCATTCACCGCAATCTCCGGCGCCAGCGCCTTCGCCATCACTCTGGTCAGCATGTGGAGCGCCGCCTTCGACGAGCAATAGTGCGCGTGCGTCGCCCACGGACGCAGCCCACCCAGCGAACCCATATTAACGATGCGCCCTCTGCGCTTTCTCAAATGTGGCAGCGCCTCACGCGACACCAGAAACGGTCCGCGCGTGTTCGAAGCAAAAATCGCATCCCACTGCGCTACCGTAATCTTCTCAAACTCTACGGTTTCGTAATTCGCGG
>DATNNV010000027.1:0-44390 GCA_035601655.1 Candidatus Dormiibacterota bacterium | reverse complement strand
ACGCTCGACACTTGGGCTTCGCCCTCCAGGTCTTTCGCGTGGCTATCGTCAATCTCCTGCTGGGCCACGATTCACGGCCGTGTGGCCGCCGCTTGCTGCAGCCGCTCGTACGCTCCATGTGCCGCCGCGTGCGCCGATTCCGCGCGCTGCACGTCCCCTGCAGCGCGCCGGATCTCTTCGTGCGCTCGGCGTACCGCGGCGTCCGCTCCCGCCAGTTCCGCCGCCAACTCCGGAATCTCCAGCACCGCCACCACTTGCCCTTCTTTCACGTGATCGCCCACATCCACGTAAATCGTTCGAATGTAGCCGGTCACTTTCGCATGCAAATCCACGTCCTGGAACGGCTTGAACTCTCCCGCGATCGTCAGCGAGTTTTCCAGCGAGCCGCGCTGCACGCGCGCCACGGCAGCCGGTACTGCCGCAACCTGCTCTGCGCCTAGCTCGCCGTTTACTTTCCCGGACGTTTTGCCGATCCACCACGCCAACACACCCGCGAAGCCAACCGCGCCCAGCACAATCCACACTCTGTTTTTGTTCATATCCGCTTTCCAAAGCAGGCTGCGAACGCGAACGTCGAAGTCTGCCCGCGCCGCCATTCCTGCGGAATCTCACGAAGTACCCAAAGGAAGGGCCCGAGAAATCGAAATCAGATGGAACAGTTCCGTATTGTTCAGAGAATCGTAGGCAGAATTACAGCGAAGGAGGAGGCCGGAACCACAAACTCGCCGGCAAAGTATTCAGCGGAGTGCGTACTTCCGCATCCGGCGTCGCAAAGCGTTCGAACACCACAGCCTGAACTAACACAATCTCGCGAATCACGCCGACCGCGCGAATCGCAGGCGCGTGTCGCTCGGTGGCGCGGAATTGCTGTAACTCCGAAGCGCCAACCGTAGCGCGGTGGCTCGCCGAATGCCGCAGATTCAATCCCAGCCCGGACGAAGGCGCCACTACAAAAGGGTTATAGAGAAATAGAGCGGTAAGCAGCGCGCACAGCCACACGTAGCGTGCAGGCTTCTGGCGTTCTCCGCAGTTGGAACTCACCCGGTTCATTCCTTGACCTTAATTGGACTGACGGAGGAGGTCAAGAGGATGCATCGCCGGCGGTGCGAAGAAAACAAAAAACGACGAAGGGGGGAGTGGGGACCGGAGCCAGGGGTGCACCGGTCCCCAGGGTAGGACGTTTAGTGAAGATCAAGCGCGACCAGCGTCGCAGGCCGGAGTCACATGCGCATCAAGGCCATGTGAATTCTCCGTGACCTTACCGGCCACGGATTCGGTGGTGCTGGAGTCTTCGGGGCGCACGGCCAAGCCTCTGCCGTGGCGCACATCCAGACCGCGCACCCAAAAAATAATGTCCTCGGCAATATTCGTGGCGTGATCGGCGATGCGCTCGAGGTGGCGTGTCGCGAGAATGAATTGCAATCCGGGGCTGACCAGCGCGGTATCGTGTGTCATCTTGTGGAGCAACTGCTCGAAGATGCGGTCGCGGTACTGGTCCACCACATCGTCGCTCTCGAGGACCTGCGTGGCCATCTCGACATTGCGAAAAATCAACGCGCCCAGGCTCTTGCTGACCATGGCGCGAACCGCGGAGGCCATCGGTCCGAGTTCCTCTGGAATTTCCGCGCCGGGCATCTCGCGCAGCGAGATCACGCGCTCGGCGAGATTCACGGCAATGTCGCCGATGCGTTCGAGATCGTTGGTGATTTTCAGCGCGGCGACGATCAGGCGCATCTCGTCGTCGCTGAAGGAGCCGCGGCGGAGCAGCCGGATGGCGTGCTCGTCGATGACGATCTCCATCTCGTTGATGCGCGGCTCGAGCAGGAAGACTTCTCCGGGCAGAGCGGCGGTGCGCTCGCTGCGGAGGCTGACGATGGCGTCGAGCGCGCGGTTCATACCGCTCTCGACGGTACGCGCCATGGAAACCAGATAGTTGACCAGCGTGTCGTAGAGAACCGTCTCGGTGAGTGCTGCGTTCGTGGCCATGGGCCCCCTAGCCGAGCGGACGGCGGAAGACGCAATTCCACTCGTAAATCAAAGTGTGCCCATGGAATCATTACAATTTCTTGACGCCAGTATGAAAATGCGGCGAACGAACGTGTGGGGCTACGGTGTTTCAGGAAAATCGGACTGCGCCACTTCTTAGACGGACCTTTTCAGGGACGCGCGTCCGAGACGCCGCGGGCGGGCGGCGGACTTCCTTTTGCTGGAAGCTTGGATAAGAACATGGGCGGGGATACCAAACTTGTCGTGGAGGTTGCGAATCATGTTCAGAGATAAGGGACGCTTCTTGCTGAGAACTTCGTAGACGCGGGTACGCTGGCCGATGACTCCGATCAGGGCGCGAGTATCCTTGCCTTGTTGTGCGAGTCGAAACTTAATGGCTTCGATGGGATCAGGCAGGTCGATGGGATAGTGCTCGCGCTCGTAGGCTTCGATGAGCGTAACAAGGACACCCAGTTCGTCGCTTTCCCGGGAGCCCTTCGGAGAGTCCCAGAGCGCTTCTACTCGCCCCAGCGCTTGGTCGTAATCGTGTTCGTTTCTTATGGGCTTAACGTTCATATCTCACCGTTTTTATATCGATTCTATCGTAAGCGGCGTGCGAACCAATCCATTTGATAAAGACGATCCGCAGCCGGTAGTGGATGGCTACAACCAGCCTGTAGTCGTTGCCTTTAATATTAAATCCCACGCGATCCGGACCGACGATGCTCGCGTTCGCATAGGTCTTGACGACGTCTGCCGGAGTCTTCCAATCGGCCTGCTGTACTTCGTTAAACCAGGAATCCAACGCTGATTTCAGCGTTTTTTGGTCCTTACTACCTCTTAGCTCGTCGACGAACTGCCTAAGGGTCCTGCGGGCAATGATTCTCACGACCGGCACTCACCCGTCATGACGTGATTATACTCTTGTTCCCAAAATGGGTACACGAGAGTATGCGCTGGGAGGCAGTGGCCCAAAGAAACGCAGGTTTTGTGAATCAGGGGCGGGAGGTGGGGCGGGTAAACGGGGCGGAGGAGGCGGGCGTGCGAGGGGCAGCGCGTTCGGGGTCGAAGATGGGGATGGAGAAATGGAAGTGGGAGCCCTGGCCGATTTCGCTGTCGACCCACAGGCGACCGCCATGGACTTCGACGAGATGCTTGGCGATTGCGAGGCCGAGACCGGTGCCACCGGCTTCGCGGGAGCGAGCGACGTCGACGCGATAGAAGCGCTCGAAGATGCGGGGCTGGTCGGCTTTGGGAATGCCGATGCCGGTATCGGAAACGGTGAAGACGACGTGATCATCGACGAGCAGCGCGGTAACGCGGATCTGGCCGCCGGGCAGGGTGTATTGGATAGCGTTGTCGACGAGATTCTGTAGCACCTCGGCAAGTCGACGACGGTCTCCGGCGACGTTGGGCAGCCCGCCGGGCACTTCCACAGAAATCCGCAGGTTTCTTTCGGCCGCGCGGTGCTGCGAGGTTTCGACGCAGCTCTCGACGAGCTGCGCGACTTCCACGCCGCGAACGTCCAGCTCGAGGCGGTCTGCATCCATCTGGGAAAGCTTGAGAAGATCGTCGGTAAGGCGGGCGAGGCGGCGAGAGTGCTCGAGGATGATCTCGAGAAAACGGCCGCGATTCTGGGGATCGTCGATGGCGCCGCCCAGGAGAGTTTCCGCGAACCCCTGGATGGCGGTGAGCGGAGTCTTGAATTCATGGGAGACGTTGGCAACGAAGTCGCGGCGGACGCGCTCGAGTTTCCGGAGATCGGTGATGTCGTGGAGCACCACGACGGCGCCAGTGGTTTCGCCGGCGTGAACGGCGGCGACGGTGGCAGCAAAGAAGTGCTGGCGCAGAGTGCCGGTGACGATCTCGGCTTCTACGCGCGGTTCGCCGTGGAGCACCCGGCGAACGGCCTCGATGAGTTCGGTCTGGCGCACGATTTCCACGAGCCCTTTGCCCGGCTCCGGCGGCGTATCCAGGCCAAGGATCTCCGCGAAGCCCGGGTTGGCGAAGACCAAACGCTCGGCACCACTCACGACGGCGACGCCTTCGACCATGCTGCCGAGAATCGCGGAGGAGAGATTGCGCTCTTCGGTTAGTGTGCGAATGGTGCGATCGAGCCGGGCCGCGGTCTGGTTCAAAGAGCTGCAGAGCGTCTGGAGAGCATCTCCGGAGCCGTCGGAGGGCATGGGCCTAAAATCGCCTTCGGCGACGCGGCGGGAAAATTCGTTGAGTCGCTCGACGCGTCCGGTGAATCCGCGGGAGACCAGCAACGACACGGCGCCGGCGAGCAAGAGAATCACGAGAGAGGCAAGCCACAAGCTGCGCCGGAAAGAGCCGAGCGCTTGGTTGCCGGCTTCGAGAGGAAGGGCAAACCGCAGGACCACCGGAGCTTCACCGGGCAGCGACTGGCGCACCGCGTAGTAGATGAGCTCGCGGTTCAGGGTCACGCTGCGGCGGGTGGAGCGGCCTTCCCCGCGCTCGAGAGCGTCGCGAACCTCCGGGCGGCTGGCGTGATTCTCCATGGTGGCGGTATTGGATTCGGAATCGGCAAGCACGGTGCCGTCGGCGCCGATAACGGTGACGCGCACACCGCTGGCAGCCATGTGGCTTACCCAGTCGGAGATTGAGGCGAGCCCAGTGGAGCTAGTGGCCACCGCTGGTGGGAGGTGCAGCGGTTCGGTCTGAGCGACCCGCGCCACAGCAGAGAGCTCGGCAAAACCCCTGTATAGGTACTCCGTGCGCAGGGCGCGCTCGGCAAAAAAATCCACCGCGACAAGGACGCTCAGCAGGAGCGCCAGGAAAGCCAGAGCGAGTTTCCAGAAAAGATTACGCCGCACGAGTTTCGAACAAGTAGCCCGCGCCGCGAACGGTCTTCAGATATGCCGGATTCTCTGGATCGGACTCGATCTTTTCGCGCAGGCGCCGAACGTAAACGTCCACGCTGCGCGGAGTGACGAACCGATCGGTGCCCCAGACGGCGTCGAGCAGCTGATCCCTGGTGAAGACACGATTCGGACGCGAAGCCAAATAGTATAGGAGCCGGAATTCAAGGGTGCTGAGCGGCACCGCCTTGCCGGAATTGCTGACGCGATAAGACGCGGGATCAATAGCCAGCTTGCCGATTTCGATGGTGCGCGGTGCGTCCACGGGCGGCTCGGAACGGCGCAGGAGAGCCTTGACACGGGCGAGAAGCTCACGCGGGCTAAAGGGCTTGGTGACGTAATCATCCGCGCCCATTTCCAGGCCCACGACACGATCGGCTTCTTCGCCGCGCGCGGTGAGCATGAGAATAGGAAGACGATTGAGGGAATCGTCCTTGCGAATTTCGCGGCAGATCTCCAGGCCGGAAAGCTTGGGCAGCATGAGATCGAGTAGCAGCAGATCGGGCGGGGTCTTCTTCAGCGTGCTCAAGCCGGTGCCGCCGTCAAAAGCGGCGCTTACTTGAAAGCCCTCGTTCGCCAGGTTGTAGCGGACGAGTTCGACGATGTCGCGGTCGTCTTCGATGATAAGAACGCGTTTCATGCTGTGAGAGCGCAGCGCGCGGCGATTCGCAGGCGACTTACCGTGGGCTGGCAGCTTGCGGAAGGCATGGGACGGATGGGTTTCTCCTGGCTGTTGGCGTAACACTTTGGATGGAGGCAGTTTGCGCACGGCAGGTGACACAGACATTACGAAAAAATGAATGGTTTGTAAACGATTGGCGGGTACGCTTAGGCGCTTGTCGTGGTAGTGGTGAACGCGAGAGTGAGCAAGGTCTTTTGTTCAAGTTCGTGAGCCTTGGCCGAGCCAGTAGCGGGGCTGGCGCTCGCCGAGCGCTTGACCGAGCGAACGCGAAGGCCGCCGCTGGCGTGCGCGAGCCGTTCGAGGCGCGGCAGGATGTAGAAGAGCGCGCCCATGTTGGCCGGTTCTTCCTGGACCCAGACCATTTCGCGCGCGTTGGGATGCTCGGCAAGGGCCGCGGTGATTTCCGCGCGCGGCAGGGGATAGAGCTGATCGAGAAAGAAAATCGCGGTGGTTGTGTCTTTGCGGCGGCGGCGCTCGGCGCGCAGTTCGTGGCCCACTTTGCCGCTGGCGATGAGGATGCGCCGGGCGTCACGCACTTCGCGGTCCGTTACTAACGGCAAAAAACGCGGTTGTGTGAAGTCTTCGATGCTGGAGCTGGCGTCGGGATGGCGCAACATGCTCTTGGGAGTGAATACGATAAGCGGCTTGCGCCACAGGCGGCGCGCTTGACGGCGGAGCATATGGAAGTACTGCGCGGCGGTGGATGGCTGGCAAATTTGCATGTTGTCTTCCGCGGCGAGCTGCATGAAGCGCTCGAGCCGCGCGCTGGAATGCTCCGGGCCCTGGCCTTCATAGCCGTGCGGCAAGAGCAGTACGATGCCGGCGGGCAGATTCCATTTGTCTTCACCGGCGCTGATGAACTGGTCGATGATCACCTGCGCGCCGTTGGAGAAATCGCCGAACTGCGCCTCCCACAAAACGAGCGCTTCCGGATAGTCGCGGCTGAACCCATACTCGAAACCGACGCAGCCAGCCTCCGAGAGGGAGGAATTGTGAATCTCGCAAAACGCCTGCTGGCGCGACAGGTGAGAAAGCGAGACGTAGTTGTGCTCGGTTTCCGTATCAATCAAGACGGCGTGGCGCTGATTGAAGGTGCCGCGTTCCGTGTCCTGCCCAGTGAGGCGCACCGGCGTTCCTTCCAGAACGAGGGACCCGTAGGCCAGTGTTTCCGCAAAGCCATAATCGATGGCGCGCTTGCCGTGGCCCATCTCGGCGCGTTGCTCAAGAAGCTTGACGATCTTGGGATGGACGTGGAAGCCCTCGGGAACGGGCACGAGGGCATCGGTAATCTCCGCGAGCTTTTCGCGCGAAAGGCCGGTATCGACTTCATAGGCGGGATCGTACTTGCCGTGCAGGTACGGAGACCAATAATCTGGCAGCTTGCGCAGATGCGGCTGCTTGGTGAGCTGGCCGGCTTTCAGTTGTTCTTCTTCGTATTCCTTTTTTACGGCTTCGACGAACGGCACGCCATCAATGCCGGTTTTTTGCGCGTAAATTTTCCAGAGCGGCAGATGATCTTTTATGCGAGCGTACCGGCGGGGCTGCGTGATGGTGGGATCGTCCACTTCACTGTGGCCGTGCCGGCGATAGCCGATGAGGTCGACGACCACGTCGCTGCCGAAGGTGGCGCGGTATTCGGCGGCGAGCTTGCCGACGCGCACGACGGCGTCCGGATCTTCCGCATTCACGTGAAAGACCGGCACGGATTGCCGCTTGGCGATATCGGAAGCAAAACGCGAAGAATGTTCCTGGACCGGCGCGGTGGTGAAGCCGATGAGATTGTTCACCACGATGTGGACGGTACCGCCGACGGTATAGGCTTTGAGATCGGCGAGATTGAGCGTCTCCGCCCAAATGCCTTGTCCGGCAAATGCGGCGTCGCCGTGCATCACGATGGGCCAAATTCTGTTCAGCGTGGGGCGCGAGCGGTCCACGATAGGGCCGTCGGCGCCGAGGCGCGTCTGCTTGGCGCGCGCCCGGCCCATGGCAACGGGATCCACCGCTTCCAGGTGGCTGGGATTCGAGACCAGGTGAATGCCGATCTCTTTTCCTGAGCTCGTGACGTAAGTGCCGGTGGCGCCGACGTGATACTTCACATCTCCCGCTCCAAGGACACTGCGCGGATCGACGTCTTCAAATCCTGCAACGACTTCATGCGGCTTCTGGCACGCCGCATGCACCATCACGTTCAGCCGGCCGCGGTGACTCATGGCCATTACGGATTGCTCGGCTCCGAATTCGCCGGCTGTATCCAGAATCGAGTCGAGCAGCGGAATCAGCGCGGTGACGCCTTCCAGCGAAAATCGCTTAGTGCCGAGGTAACGCGCCTGCAGCACCTGTTCGAAAAGATCGGCGCGCACCAGGCGCTCGAGGGTCTTGTGTTGATCGGCTTCAGGCGCGGCACTTTCCACACGCTGGGCGATCCAGCGACGGCGCTCGGGCTCCGGCAAATGCATGAATTCCGCGCCGATGGTTCCGCAGTAGTAGCCGCGGGCTTCGTCGGCGGCTTCTCCGGTTAACGCTTCGAGATCGGGATATTTGAGCGGCTCGAACAAACCGAGAGGATCGAGATCCGCTTCCAGATAGCCCCAGCGACGGAACGCGTCAAAAACCAGCTCGCGATTGTCGCCGGCTGCAGCAGGCTTTTTCGCCGGCTTCGGTGTATTGCTCGGGCCTTCCGCTTGCAACGTGGTTCGGTGTGCCATGGGGTTCGCTCTGCAATCTTTCATTGTGCCACAGGAGCCTCGGAAGTTCTCAGCCGGGCGAGGCGGTCAGTTGGCCGGAGTGCGCAAAGACCGATATACCGCGGCGTGGTCCTCGACCATGCGCCTACGATCGCAGAACTCGTTGGCGCGTCTGGCACCATTCTGGCCGAGCTGCTTGGCAAGGGAAGGATCATCGAGGAGCCGGGCGATTTGTGCCGCGAGATCCGCAGCATCGCCGGTGCGGAACGTCGCACCAGTGTTGCCAAGGACTTCCGCGAATGCTCCGATATCGGAAGCGATAACCGGAAGCCCGCGCTGCATGCTTTCCGCAACGACCAACCCAAACACTTCGCCGCCCAGCGAGGGAACCACCACTAGCGAGCATCGCGCGAACGCTGCCTCCAGATCCGCTCCATCGAGCCGGCCGGTGAAGCGGACACAGGGTTCTAGCCGAGCATCGCGAACGAATTGCTCGAGCGACGAACGCTCCGGCCCATCGCCAATGATGATCAATTCGAAGCGACGCTTTTCCTGATACAGGGCGCGGGCAGCCTCCAGCAGCACGCGCACTCCCTTGGTGGTGACGAGTCTCCCTTGAAAAACAATGATCGGCGGATCGGCGGAAGTTGCCGGCGGCATTTGCGAAGCGGCCGCCGCGAGGCCGTGCGGGATCGGCGTCACGCGCGGAAGTTGCACCAGGCCGCCGAGCCAGCGAGTCGGCGTGACGTTCGCTGAAGCCCGGGCGCAGAGAAACCGCCGCATGAACGTCAGCAACCAAGCCTTCCGCGAAGCCATCCATCCTTGCGCCGAATTGCAGCGCCAGCATTCTGCGTGCCGCCCCGCCATGAAGTGGCCGGGGCATGGCGTGCCCGCCGGCTCGATGAGCAGTTGGCCATTCGGGCAAATCGTTTGAAAACCATGATGCTCAACGACGAAAGGCTTGCGCGCCAGCAAGGAGAGCGCCAGAGGCGGAATCGCCGCGCCTGCCACATGCACCACATCCGACGAGCGAATCAGCCGGTGTAACTCCGAAAAACTGGGGCGGCGAATGACGCGAAACGCCAGCGAGGCGTCGTCAAAATCTCCCGGCGGAGTTTGCGTTATTAGCGTCAGCTCAA
Source organism: Candidatus Dormiibacterota bacterium (assembly GCA_035601655.1). GTDB lineage: Bacteria > Acidobacteriota > Terriglobia > Acidiferrales > UBA7541 > Acidiferrum. Next base: position 35,017 of record DATNNV010000027.1, on the reverse strand, counting down.
ACTCGGCGCCGCCGCCTTGTACACGAAGGTCAGCCAGCCCGGCTGCGAGCGAACGCACGATGGTTTCCACGCCACCGACGCTCGGCACAAAAAAGTGTGAGTAGAGAAGCAGCTTCATTCCGGAAGCTTTTGCGGCCCCGCAGGGGAACTCGGTGACGAAGAATGCGCCGCGGAGGAATGCCGCGGTTTGCGTCCCAGCCGGGAAACGGCGATGCGAATGGCTTCGATGGTCCCGGCGATGTTCTGCTTCGGCGACCAGGCTGCGATGCGCTTGCTAGCCGCCACCGCAAGAGATGCGAGGCGCGCGCGATCGGATAGCGCCAAGCGCAACACTTTGCTAAGCGCCCCAACGTCTCCGCAGGGGTAGACAAAGTCCGGTGCCACCGGCGCCACCAGATCGCGCGCCGCTCCAACTTTGTCACTGGCAATTACCGGGCACCCGCAACACATCGCTTCATTCACCACCACCGCGAACGCATCGTATTCCGAACTAAGCACCATCACATCCGCCGCAGTGTAAATCGCCGGCAACTGCGTTTGATTGACGAATCCGAGAAAACGCACGCGATCGGCGATGCCTAACGAAGCAGCTTCGCTCTCCAGTTGCACGCGCAGCGGGCCTTCGCCAGCGAAAACCAGTTGCGCCTTGGCGATGTCCGCCTTGGCAAAAGCCCGCAACACATCGAGCGGCCGCTTCCACGGCTGCAGCTTCGCGCAAAATAGCAGCACAGCATCCGTCCCCGAAACGCCCCAGCCCGCGCGCACCGCCTGCCGGTCCACCTTCGACGACTGTTCGATCCACCAGTCGTTGTCCACCGAATAGGGCGTCAGCGTCACGCGGTCCGGTGGCAGCCGAAGCGAATACATCAAGTCCCGCGAGCCGGACGACGGCACAATCACCTGGTCCGCAAGCCGAAAAAGCCGCGGCCAAAAAATCCTCTTCGGCGTGACTTTCCAGGCGCGACCGTCGCGCGGCGTCAGCGTCACCGCATCGGTCCCGAACAATAACGCCGTTTTCGACAGCTTCGCCGCCAGCAACGCCATCCAAAACGTCGCGCAGCGATAACCCGTGAAACAAAGCACGGCGTCAAATTCGCCCTCGCGAATCAGCTTCCAAACTCCCGGGTTGCAGATGCCGAAAAAAGATTCGCTCCCTGACCCTCGGTTGGGCACATGCGTCCACGGATACCCTTCGAGCAGCGGCATGTCCCAGCGTACCGTCGCACCGAACTCGGGATCGTAGCCCGCTTCCGCTCCTCGCAGGCTGCAGTACGCCACGTGCAAATCCAGCTCCGGCTGGCCAGCCATCTTCCGAAGAATCGGCGACATGTATTGAACCGGATGCGTGGCGAGCGCCAGAACGCGATAGCGGCGTTCAGGCACGCGGCAACCTGGGGAGAAACCTGTGGAGTGCAGCGGCGAAACGCAAAAATGAGCGCAAGGTGATGCCCCAGCGCAAAAGTATACTCGGTTTCCAGCGTCCGCCGGGTGTGCTAAACTTTGCCGGTTCAGCAGGGCCCAATTCCGCAGGGCTGGGCCCCGCGGGGCTGGGTTCCGCAGGGTCTGCGGCATACCGCGGGTCTCCCTACAGTATGAGTTACGCTCCGCCAGGCGGAGCAGCAGCTCCGGCACGCGAATACGAGGCGCAGCGGCGAAATTCAACCATAGAAGGATGTGTCATGTCCGGGCATTCAAAATGGGCCACCATCAAGCACAAGAAGGCGGCCACTGACGCCAAGCGCGGCCGCGTCTTCACGCGCGTCATCCGCGAAATCACTATTGCTGCCCGCATCGGCGGCGGCGACCCTAACTCTAATCCGCGTCTGCGCACAGCCATCCTGGCGGGCAAGAACGAAAACATGCCCAACGACAACATTGAGCGCGCCATCCTGCGCGGCACTGGCCAACTCGAAGGCGAGCAATATGAAGAAGTCACTTTCGAAGGTTACGGTCCGGGCGGTGTGGGTATCCTCATCCAGGCGGTCACCACCAATCGCAACCGCATCGTCGGCGAATTTCGCCACCTCATGAGCAAAAACGGTGGCAACCTCGCCGAGGCTGGTGCCGTCGGCTGGATGTTCCATCGCAAGGGCGAGATCACCATAGCGAAAGAAGCCGCCAGCGAAGATAAGCTGCTCGATATCGTTCTCGAAGCCGGCGGAGAAGATTTGAAGGACGATGGTTCGAGCTGGTACATCACCACGCCTCCCGAAGCTCTCGAACCCGTTAAAGAAGCTATGACCAAGGCAGGCGTGACGCCGGCTTCCGCCGAAATCAGCATGGTTCCCCAGAACTACGTCAAGCTCACCGGAGCGCAAGCCACTCAGATGGTGCGCTTGATCGAAGCGCTCGAAGAACACGACGATGTCCAGCATGTCTACGCCAACTTCGACATCGACGAATCTGAAATTCAGGCTGCCGTCGGCGCCAACTGATCGCCGCCTCGCGCATGCCGCGCCGTTTGACCGGATTGCACCTACGTGCGCCAATCCGCAAAAGCAGTGGTCAGACCGCATCGATCGCCGTAGACTTATCTCGATGACCGTGGACCTCGCAAACAAAACAAATCAATGGATTCGCGTGCTCGGAGTCGATCCCGCCGCCGCCGGTCCCACCGGATACGGCGTGGTCGAAAGCGACGGCAGGCATTGCCGCATGCTCCATTACGGCGCTCTGCAGGTAGCCGCGCAGCGCCGCAAGGAATCTCTCGGCGCCGCCTTGCAAGACGTGCATGCACTTCTTTGCCAGCTCATCGAAAAGTTTTCGCCCGATGCCGTGGCGGTGGAAGCGGTATTTGCAGCACTCAATATCAGAACCGCGCTGCGCCTCGCCGAAGTTCGCGGCGTCGTCCTGTTAGCCGCCGCGCAGCATGGTGTTGCCGTGCACAGCTATTCGCCCCGCGAAGTGAAAGCCTCCGTAGCGGGATACGGCCATGCCGACAAGCGCCAAATGCAGTTGATGGTGCGCGCGCTTCTCTCGATGACCGAGACCCCCGAGCCTGCCGATGCCGCCGATGCGCTGGCGGTCGCGCTCTGTCATCTCCAAGCCGAACAAGCTCGCCGTAAGTTCAATTTGCCCGCCATAGCTAAGTCCGCCCGCCGCACCGTAAACACGGTCGTCGCGGCCACACCGGCAGTGGCGTCTGCCCTCGCGCCCCGCAACACAACGCGAACCGCCTCCCCGCGCATCGTAATCACGCAGCGAAGCACTTACCTATGAACGCGCTCCTGGCTACGCTTCTCCTTGTGTTCCTCACACATCCGCAGGCTACACCCCGCTCCGTCGCCGAATCTCGTACCGCACTTGGCACTGCAACGCCAGCCGCAGCCACGCCCATAGCTGCCGGCGCTAAACTCACCTTCCGCCGCATCTTCAAAGGCAGCTCTCCCGAATTCATCGAAATTTCCGTCCAGCAAAACGCCGACGAAGGCACCTACGAAATCCGCCAGCTAGACGAAGATCCGGAAGCGCCTGTTTTCCAGGTCAGCAGCGTCCTCCGAGCGAAGATGTTCGATCTCGCCGGCCAGCTCAATCACTTCCAGGGCCAGGATCTCGACGTCCACCGCAAAATCGCCAACCTCGGCGAGAAAACTTTTCGCTGGGAGCAAGCGGGCGAGCGCCACGAAACAAAGTTCAATTACACCCTGAATTCCGCCGCCGCGCAGCTCCTGCAGATCTTCGAAGGCCTGGCCCGTCAGCAGGAGCACGTCATGCTCTTGGAGCGCCGCATGCGCTACGACCGCCTCGGCGTCAACGACGCCCTGCTGCAATTCGAAGCCGACTACAACCACAGCCTGCTCCCCGAACCGCAGCGCGTCCTCCCCATGCTCGACCAGATCGCCGGCGACTCCCACTTCGTCGAAATCGCCCGCCAGCGCGCTCGCAACCTCGCGGAACGCATCCGCCACCAAGGCTAGTCGGTTCGGTCTAAGATGCGGATCCTCGTCACACCAATCCTCAGTCTGGTTTCAGATGGCTTGGTCCTTGCCCCCAGCCCAGCTTCGGCCAAGTGCAGCAGGCCAAAAATCCATTTCTCATATCAAACTTCCGTAAATATGGATAAGTGTTGGCCGTACGCGATTATGAATCGACCATGTCTTTGTAACTAACACAATCCAAGACTCTTAAATGCATCTATAACTTGGCTCAATAATTGCAAAGCTGGGTCAACAGAAGAATTTAGCTGGGGATGCGGTAATTGTTGCCCGGGGGCTGGGCACTAGGTCGGGCGCGGGGAGCGCTATCGTCTCCAAGCTTCGGACGCGTTAGAACGCCAGTCGAACCGGAGCTACTTCCCAGAAGAAAAAAAATCGGAAAGGTTCAAACACATGCGTAGAACTGCGTTGACGGGTGGACTCTGGGCTGTTCTTGCCATTTCACTCGGATCTTGTTTCCTTGCCGCGCCGCAAGCAAGCGCGCAAGCCACCATCAGTTCCGGCAGCATCCAGGGCACGATCCTGGACCCCAACGGCGCAAGTGTAAGCGACGCAAAGGTAACCATCACTTCGAAAGCCACCGGGCAAGTGACCTCGCCTGAAGTTACGTCGTCTGGCGATTATAGTTCCAGCGGTTTGCTGCCCGGAATCTACCTCGTACGCATCGAAGCCCCAGGTTTCAAGGCCATCGAGAAGACAATTACCGTGCAGGTCGGTGTAGTCAGCTCAGGCAGCATCAAACTTGAAATTGGCTCGGGGTCCACCGTCATTACCGTCGAAGCCTCAGCGGTGCAGTTGAACACTGAACAAGCCACCGTCCAGGGCGTGATGACGACGCAGCAAATCGAGCAGCTTCCCATCGGCGGAAGAAACTTCCTCGATCTAGCTCAACTTGAGCCGGGCGTTCAGATTCAGGATGGCGGAAACTTCGATCCCACGAAAAACGGCTTCTCTTCGATTTCCTTCGGCGGCAGATTTGGCCGCACCGCCCGCATCGAAGTCGACGGCATCGACATCAGCGACGAAACGGTGGGAACCACCACGCAGAATATACCCGCGAGCGCCATTCAAGAGTTCCAGGTGAGCCAGTCTTCGCTCGACATTTCCACCGATTTGACGTCATCCGGATCGGTTAACGTAGCCACCCGTAACGGATCAAACGAATTTCATGGCGAAGGCTTCTTCTATGGTCGCGATGACGCCTACGCAGCACGCATCGCCGACTCCGGCCCATCCGTTTTTACACGCCATCAGTACGGTGCCAATCTTGGCGGTCCGATCATCAAGAACAAATTGTTCTTCTTCGGCGACTTCGAGCGCACCGTGCAAAATCTCAGCGCCCCGGTTACCTTGCCGGGAAACTTCAGATTCGTGGACGGTAACTTCAATTCGCCGTTCCGCGACCTCGAGCTTTTCGGCCGCGTCGACTGGCAAATTTCCAAGAACTATCGCGCCTTCTACCGGTTCAACTACGAGCAAAATCGCAACGTGAAAGGCTTTGTTCCGAATACATTCAATCCCTTTGCCAATTTGGATAACACGCCCGCCCATATCGGCGGCCTGGACTTTACTACGGGCAGCTTTACGCACAGCATCCGCGCGGGCTACATGAAATTCCGCAACGGCATCACCGATGCCGTGACCGGAACGAACATCTTCAATCCTGGTGGAAACGTGGGCATCGCCATCGGTGGAGACCCGTTCTGCCTCACTGCTGGGCTCGATCCCTTCTGTTCAGGTCCAAATTTTCTGGCGCCGCAGAAAACCTTTCAGAGCAACAAAGAGATTAAATACGACGGCAGCAAGACTCTCCACTCGCACATTCTCCGCTTTGGCGTAGGCGTCAACCGCATCAACGGCGGTGGCTTTGCCGAATTCGTCGGATCAGGAGCCATTGCGGCATCGAGCGGTGCCAATTTTGGCAACGCCTTCCCGTCGCTCGATCCAAGTAATCCAACTAATTTCGCCTCGAATCCTTTGAACTATACTTTGGATACGTTGACCCTCGGCAATGGCCAGGGCTTCTCTACCGAAAAGGCGGGGTTCGGTTTGCCCGGCAGCGGCCAGCAGGATACCCGCTTCCATTGGTACGTCGGCGATAGCTGGAAACTCAAATCCAATCTGACGCTAACCTACGGCGTTCATTACGTTCGCGATACCGGTCGCGCCGACTCCGACCTCGCTGCCATTCCAGCGCTCAACGCCTTTGGCCCGGGCCTTGGCAATCGCGTCAATCAGCCCAACTTGAACTTCTCCCCTAATGTCGGAATCGCCTGGGATCCCTTCAAGAGCGGAAAGACCGTCATCCGCGCTGGCGGCGGCCTCTATTACGAGAATGCGGTCTGGAATAACGTTCTTTTCGATCGACCGGTCCGTCTGCAGAAGGGACTTTTCCTGGCCTTGGCGTTTCCCTGCTCAAGCAACCCTGCTTCGCTGGCACTTCCCGATGGAACGACGGTCACCACGGTCAACGGCCATCCTATTCAGCAAGATTGCGGAGCCCCGATCGGCAATACTCTGGCCGACGCTGCGGCGCTCGAAACCCTCTTTCAACAGGCGACCCTCGCTGCAGGTCCGCAAAGCAATGGCAGCTTCATCGGCAATACCTTGGCCGACGGACAAAATTCCACGGGCAACAATCTCATTGCCCCGAGCTACCGCTCGCCTCGTTCCTGGCAGATGAACATCGGCGTTCAGCGCCAGCTTTGGCAGGGCACGGTTCTCACCGTCGACTATCTCCGCAATATCGGCGTCCACTTCCTTCTAGACTACGACACCAACCACGTGGGTGACGCGCGCTTCCTGAATGTCGGCAACGCACAAGCCGCCATCGCCGCAACCAACAATAAATTCGGTTGCGGAGCCGGCTTCGACTCGGCCTCCATCGACTGTTCCATCGGTAAGGGAGCCACCATCGACGACTTCGCCGCCAAAGGTCTCGATTCCGGCAACTCCGTCAACGGCGGATTTCCTTGCCCTGTTACAGTTGCCAATGTTTGCACTGCCGCCGCATTTCCTGGCGTTAATTCTACCCTCGGCCAGAATCAGATGCTGTTTCCAATCGGACGCTCGGTCTACAACGGCCTGGACGTGAAACTTACTTCCAACGTGGCCAGTCCGATTCATGTAATCAAACATCTTAACTATCAGGTCGCCTACTCGCTCTCGCGCTTCGTTTCCCAGGCGCAAGACCAGGACTTCATCAACAACGCCGCGGACTTCGCCAACACCGGCCGCTTCAGCGGACCAAACGGCCTCGACCGTAAGCACCAGCTCTCCGCGGGCGCTTTCATGGATCTTCCGCTCTTCACGCGCCTCAGCTTCGTCACGCACTGGTACAGTGCCCTTCCCAGGACCCTCAATGTTCCGGCCGGATCCATCTTCACCTCCGATCTGACTGGTGACGGCACCTTCGCGGGCGACACGCGAGGCTCCCAGGGCGACATCCTGCCGGGTACCAACATAGGATCGTTCGGCCGCGATGTAAGCGTCGCTGGCTTGACCAACCTCATCAACAATTACAACAGCACCATTGCGGGCAAGACCCTGACGCCCGCTGGGCAGGCTCTCGTCGGCGCTGGCTTGTTTACACAGGCTCAATTGCTCGCGCTAGGCGCGACGCCGCAGCCTATTGCTCCGCCTCCCGTTGGGCAAGTCGCCCTCGGCCAGTTCTTCACCTTTGACGTACGCTTGGGTTGGGTGCTCCACCCGAACAAGCTCTTCCGCTCTCTGCCAGAGGGCATCACCGTTGAACCTCAAATCCAGTTCTTCAACCTGTTTAACCGGCAGAACTTTGATTCACCAAGCCAGCCTCTCAGTGGAATCCTCGATGGGTCAGTCGGATCATTGAACGGCACCACCAGAGCTGATCGCACCAACCTGACGTCTATCGGTTCCGGAGTCTTCGCACTGGGCGCTCCGCGTCAGATGGAGTGGGGCATCAAGGTTAGCTTCTGACGTTTGCTTACTGTTCTCCCAGCGGGCGGTCCCACAGGCCGCCCGCTGTTTTTTTGTCTTCACACATCCAGCGCCTGCAGGCCAGTTGCAACTCCCGCTTCGTCTCCGCAAAGCATTGAAATGCTTTCCCTTACCCTGAAACACCTCCCGCTCCTGATGCGTATGGTAGGATGAGGCCACTAGTCCTCATCGCGCCATGCCACGCCCATCCACCATGAATTTCTCCGAGGCCGTATCTGTTTCGGTTTCCAGCCTTTGGGCGCACAAGCTGCGCAGCGTGCTCACACTGATCGGCGTGGTCATCGGCGTCGCCGCGGTCATCACCGTCGTCAGCCTCATCAACGGCGCCAATCAATACGTCGCCACCCGCGTCTTCCGCCTTGGCGCCGACGTCTTCGGCCTTTCGAAGCAGCCTTCCATCATCACCAATGTCGACGACTGGCTCGAATTCCAGAAGCGCAAGCGCATCACTTACGATGACTACGAAGCCGTCCGCGATCTCTGCAAGAGCTGCAAGCTAGTGGGCGCATCTCTCGGAGGACGTATCGAGGCCAAGAGCGGCCTCAACTCCCTGAAGGACACCAACCTCCGCGCCTGGACGCCGCAAATGCCGGAGCTTTACGACGTCGATCTCGTCGCTGGCCGCCATATCACCGACACCGATCTGCGTACCGCCGCGCCTGTCTGCGTGATTGGCCAGGATCTCGTCGAGAATCTGCTGCCCGGCATCGACCCCGTCGGAAAAGAGGTTCGCTGGAATAATGTGCCCTGCGAAGTCATCGGCGTCGGCAAGAAAGAAGGCTCCACGCTCGGCACTTCGCTGGACAACTGGATCATTCTCCCGCTCAGCACCTACACCAAGGAATTTGGCACCCAGCAAAGCTCCCTCCGCGTCACCACCCGCGCCGGCTCCGCCGCCAAAATCCAGGAAAGCGTCGACGAGGTCCGCCAAATCATGCGCGGCCGCCATCACTTGCCCTACGCCGCGAAAGACGATTTCGCCGTCGAAACCAGCGACTCCTTCCTCTCGCTCTGGAAAGACATCAGCAGCAGCTTTTTTGCCGTCACGGTCGCCATCGCCTCCATCTCGCTCGTCGTCGGCGGCATCGTCATCATGAACATCATGCTCGTCTCGGTAACCGAGCGCACTCGCGAGATCGGCATGCGCAAAGCCGTCGGCGCGCGCCGCTCCGACATTCTGCTGCAATTCCTGATCGAGTCCTCCACCATCGCCGTTATTGGCGGCGCACTCGGCGTTTTCTTCGGTGTGCTCGCCGCCACCATCGTTTCCTGGGTTTCGCCCCTGCCCAGCGCGGTACAGTTGTGGTCGGTTCTCGGCGGCCTCGCTGTGGCTTTGAGCGTCGGACTCTTTTTTGGCACCTATCCCGCGTCCAAAGCCTCGAAACTCGATCCCGTCGAGGCCCTTCGCTCGGAGTGATCGGAGTAGCACAGGCACTCTTGCCTGTGCATCGTCAAACAGGCGGCAAGAATCGGCCGAACGCTAAGGCTTTAAAGTAGGACGACCGGAGCAAATGATCTTGGCAACCATCGGTCAAACTCTAACGGACACCCGGGCCAACCGCCTGCGGGGACTCGTGCGCGCCGAAAGCGCCCTCAAATTCCGCGAAGAGTTTCTCCTGGCTCTCGATACCTTGCGTAAAAATCCCCTCCGCTCCGCTCTCACCATTCTCGGCATCGTCATCGGCATCACCACGGTCATCGCCGTCAGCTCCGTCATCAACGGCCTCAACGAAAACGTTCTCGGCGGAATCCGCGAACTCGGCCCAGATACCATCATCGCCTATCGCTTTCCCTGGGCCTCGCTCTCCCGCCCGCCCAGCGAATGGTTCACCCGCAAGGAATTGCAAGCCGAATGGGCCGAAGATATGGCCAAGCTCCCCCACGTCGCCGCGGCTTCGCCCTCCATGCGCATCTTCCAGCCGCAGTTCGGCTCCGGCACCGCCGACGTACGCCGCGGCGTCAATCGCGCGAAGAATGTCATCCTGCAGGGCAACACGCCGTCCATTTCCAAGATCTTCGACATCAAAGTCAATCACGGCCGCGAATTCAACGACACCGACCTCGAACACCGCGCTCCCGTAGTCCTGCTCGGTTTCAACACCGTCAACACCCTCTTCCCCGAAGGCGCCGAAAAAGCCGTCGGCCAGGAAGTCACCATCGACGGCCAGCTCTTCACCGTCATCGGTACCACCGAAAAGCGCCGCCAGGGCATCTCCGGCGGTTCTAATCCCGAAGACAACATCGCCATCATGCCGGTAACCACGCTCCGCAAGCTCTATCCCAACAACCGCGACTACGTAATTTTCGCCAAGGCCAGCGATCCCTCGAACGTCACCCAAGCGGTCGAGGAAATCCGCGATCTCCTCCGCCGCAAACGCCGCCTCCCCAACAACAAGCCCGACGATTTCGCTCTCTTCACCTCCGACTATTTCCTCGACCTCTGGAACAAAATCAGCGGTTTGATCATCATCCTCATGTTCGCCATCTCCGCCGTCGGTCTGCTCGTCGGCGGCATTGGCGTCATGAATATCATGCTGGTCAGCGTCACCGAGCGCACCCGCGAAATCGGCATTCGCAAAGCCATCGGCGCCAAACGCAGCAATATTCTCGCGCAGTTCCTCATCGAAGCCGTCACTCTCAGCATCATCGGCGGCGTCATCGGCGTCCTGCTAGGCTCGGGCATCTCTCTCATCATCCGTTACGCGCTCAAGATGCCCGCTCTGCTCTCCTTCTTCTGGGTAGCCGCCGCGCTCATTCTTTGCGCCCTCATCGGCGTCGGCTTTGGCGTTTACCCCGCCTGGAAAGCCGCCCGCCTCGATCCCGTAGAAGCCCTCCGCTACGAATAACTTTGGAGTGCGGCAGTCTTGCTGCCGCTTTTCTTCGTGCATCACCATCGAATATCTTGTCACCGTCACCCATCCTGCCTAGAATCCATTCGAATCGTTCTTCGCGCCCTATGACCCAAGACCACGCAACCGCCGGCGGAGGCCGCTTTCCGCCCACCCGCTTCTCCGTCATCGAAGCCGCGCAAAGCCCCGACCGCGCCGAACGCCAGCGCGCCCTCGAAACCCTTTGCGCCGCCTACTGGAAGCCCGTCTACAAATACATCCGCTTGCGCTGGAATCGCCCCGCGCCGGACGCGCAGGACCTCACCCAGGGATTCTTCGCCGAACTCCTCGAACGCGAACTCCTCAATCGCTTCGATCCAACCAAAAGCCGCCTCCGCACCTATCTCCGCCTCTGCGCCGACAGCTTCGTCATGAACCAAGACAAAGCCGCGCGCCGACAGAAGCGCGGCGGCAACGTCCAGCATCTCGCGCTAGACTTCACCGCAGCAGAAGAAGAACTCGGCGCCGCAACTCTCGATCCCGCCTCGATTGCCTCTCCCGAATCCCTCGAGGACTTCTTCGAGAAGGAATGGGTGCGCAGCTTGTTCGCCCTCGCCGTCGAAGACTTGCGCAAGCTCTGCCTCGCCAACGAGCGCGAACGCACTTTCCACCTCTTCGAATCCTACGACCTCCAGGACGACGACGAAGCCTCTTACGAGCGTCTCGCCAGTGAATTCGGTATCGCCATCACCGACGTCACCAACGCTCTCGCCTGGGCGCGCCGCGAATTCCGCAAAATCGCCCTCGAACGCCTCCGCGAAATCTGCGCCAGCGAAGACGAATTCCAGCGCGAAGCCAAAGCCGCCTTCGGCTGGGAAGCATCCCGATGAAATTTCTTTCGGACAAAGCTCTCACTCGCCTTCGCGATGGTGCCGAACTCCCCGACCTCGCCGGCACGCGCTACCGCCTGCTCGGCCAGATCGCGCGCGGTGGCATGGGCGTCGTCTACGCCGCGCAAGACGAAACCCTGCAACGCCGCGTCGCGCTAAAAGTCCTGGAAGTCCCCGGCGACCAAAGCGAACTCGCCGACCGCCTCATTCGCGAAGCCCGCGTCCTCGCCCTCCTCGAGCATCCCGGTATCGTCCCCGTCCACGACGTCGGCACGCTCGCCGATGGCCGCGTTTTTTACACCATGAAATTCGTCGAGGGCCAGCGCCTCGACCAATACATCGCCTCCGTCGCCTCCATCCCGGACCGCTTGCGCATCTTCCTCCGCATTTGCGAAGCCGTCGCTTTTGCTCACGCCCGCGCCGTCCTCCATCGCGATCTCAAGCCCTCCAACGTCATGGTCGGCCCCTTCGGCGAAGTCCTGGTCATGGACTGGGGCCTCGCCAAAATCCTCGCCTGCGCCGGAGAATCGCCACCAGACGACGCCGCAGCCACCGTCTGGCAAACCAAACCGACTCTCACTCCGGGCGATCGCCCCACCGAAATCTCCGCGATCACTGGACACGGCACCATCATGGGCACGCCTGGCTATATGTCTCCCGAGCAAACCCGGGGCGACATAGCCGCCCTCGATATTCGCAGCGATATCTTCTCCCTCGGCGCTGTCTTGCGATTCTTGCTCACAAGAACGCCGGCCAACTCGCAAGCCGATACGGCCCGCATGGACCGCTCTCTCGAAGCCATCTGCGCCAAAGCGGCCGCCCCCGATCCAGCCCAGCGCTACCAAATCGTGCAGGAACTCGCCCTCGACGTCTCCCGCTATCTCGACGGTCTCGCCGTGGCCGCGCATCGTGAATCCCTGCTCGAAAAATCACTGCGCTTCTATCGCCGCTACCGCTTCTTTATCTTGCTGATTCTGGCCTACTTGGTCATGCGCATGCTCCTCTTGATCTTTTTGCAGCGCTAGGCCTAAAGGTTTTTCCAGCTTTGTTGTAAGGACCAGTAGAGCCAACGAAACTCCCAACCGGGAGGCAAACGGAGGATGCGAACATGAACAAAATTCTGCTCGGGTTGTTTCTCGGAGCGCTCTTGGGCGCCATCGATGGCGCCAGTGCCTGGTTTACGCCTGCGGTACGCAACCAGATGGCTGGCATCATCATTGGTTCGACCATCAAGGGACTCATCGCCGGCGTGGCAGCCGGCATCTTCGCTCGCAAGGTCAACTCCGTACCGCTCGGAATCCTGTTTGGCCTCGGCGTTGGTTTTGTTCTGGCCTTCGTGGTGGCCTATGTGCAGCACGGCTACTACTTCGAGATCATCCTGCCCGGAAGCATCGTCGGAATGATCGTTGGCTATGCGACACAACGATACGGCATGACACCTGCACCAGCTCGCTGAAACCGCTGGCGCAGCACCAAATTCATCGCACTACGAATCCAGAGGAGAAAACTATGTCTCGAGTCATTCATTTTGAAATACCCGCAACCGATCCGGAACGCGCTGCCGCCTTCTACAAAAAAGCCTTCGGCTGGAACTTCCAGAAATGGCCCGGACCCATGGAATATTGGATGGTCTCCACTGGCGCCGACGGCGAACCCGGAATCAACGGCGGCTTGCTAAGAAAGAATGCGCCGGTAACCTCGACCACCAACACCATCGGCGTCGACTCCGTCGACAAAGCCATCGAAACCGTAAAGAGCGCCGGCGGAAAGCTGGTCATGCCCAAAACACCGATCCCCACCGTCGGCTACTTCGCCTACCTCGAAGACACCGAAGGCAATCTCTTCGGCGTCATGCAACCGGACCCGAACGCGAAGTGAAGCACCTTTGGAACGTGCGTCTGCACCGGAGCGCCATGTGAGCTTGTCGAAACCCATTCTCGGCTTGGTTGTAGGAGGCACGCTCGGCCTGCTGGACGGCCTGAGCGGCTTCCTCTACCCCGCTCTCGCCCCGGTGATGACCAGCGTGATCACCTTCTCCTTGCTGAAGGGCTTGGTCGCGGGCATCGCCATCGGTTACGTCGCGCAACGCCTGCACTCCATGTTCCTCGGCATTCTGGCCGGCGTGGCCATCGCCGCGGCGCTAAGTCTGCTGGTGATTTTGCGCGCCGGCATGGCGCTCTTCTGGGACATCTTGCTCCCGGGCATGTTGCTCGGAGTAATCGTGGGTTTTGCCACGCAGCGTTTCGGCCGCCAGCCAAACACCGCGCCGGCCGCGCACTGAATTCGAAATATTCGCAATGGGCCATGTCGTATCGAAGTAGTTCGCAAATTTCGCGTAAGGAGAAAACAATGAAATCCGTAACGACAATTCTCATGGCAGCAGTGCTAGTCGCGGCGCTGTGTGGCGCGCAGCCCACTTCAGCAGCAGGCGGCGGTGCCACAGCATTCGAACAATTGAAATCGCTCGTAGGCCACTGGAAGACGGAAAAAGCCAACATGCAAGACGCCACCCTGGACCTCGAGCTCACCTCCGGCGGCACCGCCGTCCTCGAACGCTTTCACATGGTCAACGAAGGCAAGCCCGTCGAGATGACCACGCTCTACTACCTCGACGGCGATCAACTGAAGTTAACCCACTACTGCATGGCAGGAAATCAACCCACCATGCGCGCCACCTACGCCCCCGAAACCAAAACCCTTACCTTCGATTTCGAAAGCGCCACAAATCTAAAGTCCCCCAACGACGGCCACATGCACCACGCCGTCTACACCTTCCTCGACAACGACCACTTCAAGACTCAGTGGACTTTCCAGAAAGACCAGAAGCCCACCTTCACCGAAGATGTCACCTACGTCCGCGTGAAATAACGCGCTACAATACCTGCACCAAATACCCACACGGAGGGAACTCATGAAAGCGATTTTCTTGGCGCTCGCCCTGATCTTCACGGCCGACGCCACGCAAACACTAAGCAAGGAAGAACGCGACAAAGCCGTAGCCGAACTGGAAGGCTCGAAGAAAGCCTTCCTCGATGCCACCCGCGGCCTCTCGGCAGCGCAGTGGAACTTCAAGCCTGGGCCGGACCGCTGGTCCGTTGCAGAATGCTCCGAGCACATCGCGCTGTCCGAAGGCTTCATCGTCGGCCTGATCACCGAAAAAATCATGAAGGCCCCGGCCAATCCCGAAAAGCGCGAAGCCGCCAAGGGCAAGGACGACTTGATCATCAAGATGATGCAGGATCGCAGCCACAAGGCCACCGCTCCCGAGCCCATCGACCCCGCGAAAAACAAACCCATGACCGGCGAAGAGTCCACCAAACTATTCTTGGACAACCGCGCCCACACCATCGATTACGTCAAGACCACCCAGGAAGACTTGCGTGATCATCTTTTCGACCATCCGGTGCCAGCCATCGGCACACTCGATGCCTATCAATGGATCATGCTGACTTCCGGGCACTCGCGCCGCCACACCCTGCAAATCCTGGAAGTAAAAGCCGACCCCAATTTCCCCAAACAATAGGCACGCATCTTCACCATAACCGGTAGGGGCGCAGCATTGCTGCGCCCCATCTCGGCACGATTTCAGCCGCCCACTGCGCCTCCGTTGTAGGGGGGCGGCCTGCCGCGCCCGCGCCGCCCGCACCACAGCCTCCGCTTAGCTATTTCCTATAGCCCATATAGAATGGTCCGCATCGAATTGCCAAATGCACCACGGGGAGCCATCCGATGGGATTTGCAGCGTTTCGCAATCACAAATATCTGAACCTCGAGACCTTCAAGAAAAGCGGCGAAGGCGTGAAAACTCCCGTCTGGTTCGCCGCCGATCCCTCCACCGATCTCGCCAGTCCCCAAGCCAAGCTCTACGCCTACACCATCGGCAATTCCGGCAAAGTAAAGCGCATCCGCAACAACGGCCGCGCCCGCATCGCTCCCTGCGACATGCGCGGCAACCTCCTCGGCGACTGGGTCGACGCCCAAGCCGAAATCATCACCGGCCCCGAAGCCGAATCCGCCGACCGCCTCCTCAACAAAAAATACTGGCCCTGGAAGCAACTCCTCAACTTCTTCGCCTCTTTCCGCCAACGCGGCCGCAACTGCTTCGTCATCCGCCCCGCATAGAATCGCTCCCCGGCCCGGCAACCGCGCAATTTCCTTCTTTTGCTCCGCGATCTCCTGCTCGTAAGCTTGCAGCCGCGCACCTTGCTCGTTGATCTTGGCGCTGAGCTGCTTCTTGTCGTCGATTACACGCGCTAGGTTAATGGCCCCATCGCGGTAAGGTAGGAATTGGGCAAGGGATAGGCAGCTAACCCCCAGGGTCAATCGAAGCCATCTCGGTACCGATAGCTCTTTACCCTTCGGGTGAAAGTGCTTGTAAGGTCCGGGAGAGGCATGAGCAATCCCGGAAACAACAGCCACCAATAGGCGACCGTGTCTCGAGCATAGTCGAGAGACGTCCGGAAAAAGTTGGGTTCAAGCATGATGCAGGCATTATATATTCCCTGAATCGTGCGACACCCTTAGTTATGGTCGGTTGCCGTGGGTTTCGATTGGCTTCCGAGGAACTACAGTTACTGCTTCGGCGGTTCCGGGGCCGGGACGGCAGGCGTCTTTGGCTGGATGGAGAGCAGTTCAACTTCGAAAATAAGCGTCGAGTTGGGGCCGATGTCCGGGCCCGCCGCGCGTGGGCCGTACGCCAGGTCGGCGGGAACGAAGAGTTGCCATTTCGAGCCCACCGGCATCAGCTGCAGCGCCTCGGTCCAGCCCTTGATCACTCCAGTGACCGGGAACGTGGCCGGCTGCCCGCGCTTGTACGAGCTGTCGAATTCCGTGTTGTTGATCAGCGTGCCCCGGTAGTTGCACACCACCGAGTCGGTTGGAGTCGGCGTCGGGCCGGTCCCTGCCGTCAGGATTTTGTACTGCAGGCCGCTCGGCAGCGCAACCACGCCGTCCTTCGTCTTGTTGGCAGCCAGAAACGCTTCGCCTTCTTTCTGGTTGGCTTGTCCCGCGATGGCCATCTTCTCCTCCTGCTTTTTCCGCATCTCCGCTTGCAGCGCTCCAATCGCTGCCTTGGCTTCCTCGTCGCTCAGCAGCGTCTTGCCGCCGGCCAGCGCGTCTTTCAACCCGCGGAGCAGGATAGCTGTGTCGATATCGATAGAATCCTTCTGCAAACTTTTGCCCACGCTCAAACCGATGGCATAGCTGGCTTTGTCTTTCTGCGTCTTCAAAGTCAAAGGAGCTCTGACTGCCGGCTTTTGCCCGGCTTTTGCCCCGGGAGCAGTTGGCGTCTTGGGAGCCGCTGGCTTCGCGGGTGCGGACGCCGCAGGCTGTTGAGCAGTGGCCGGCGCGGTTTGCTGCGCGCGTGCGGTACCTGGCAGCAACAGGGCGCTAAGCGCTAGCGTGGTTGTAATGGTTGTAAGTGTTTTTCGCATGCGCACATTTTCCCATTGGTTGCGTGCGTTTCGCAAATCGCGCTTCGCGCGGGCGCCTCTATTCGGGGGAATGCAGCGCTATTTCTCGGGCAAGCGATTGGCGATGAATTCCGAGATGCGCTGGGCCGCGGGCGGATCGAGATTGGCGAGTACCGCGATCACGTACCCGGACTGCGGGCAGATTTGCAGGTCGCCGTTCATCCCGGGCGCGCCGCCGCCATGCCCGAAGCAGCGAACTCCGCCTGCCGAGCGGTCGACCATCCCGTAGGCATATTTGCCGCCCATCGGAGTATCCACTTTCCCCGTGGTCAGCAAATCCGTGTGCTGCGCGTCAAGCAACTTGTGATTCTGCAGCGCGTTGGCGAAGCGCAGCAAATCTTCCACCGTAGAATAGCCGCCTCCGGCCGACGTGCCGCGATACGGCAGCGTATCCGTATTCGGCTTCCACGTTTCGCCGCTGCCAGATTTCGTGTACCCCACCGAGCGGTCGGAAACATTCTGATCCTCAGCCAGCGAAGCCGTGGAAGTCATTCCCGCAGGTTTAAAAACGTGTTCCGCGACGTAATCGTAGTAATTCTGTCCGCTCACTCTTTCAATCAGCACGCCGAGAAGCAGAAAACCATAATTGCTGTACTCCCACTTGCTGCCAGGCTCAAAGGCCAGCCCGCGCTTGCCGTAGAGCTTCACGTAGTCCTGCAAAGTGCGCAGCTCCAGGCGATGCGCGTCAAATTCCGGACCAAAAAAATCGCCGGTCCCGCCGGTGTGCGTCAGCAAATGGTGGATGGTGACCTTGGAAGCGAGCTCCTGATTCGGATAGTCCGTCAGATATTTGCCCACGGGATCCGTCAGCTTGATCTTCCCCGCTTGCACCAGCTGCAGGACCGCAACGGCGGTAAACATTTTATTCATCGAGCCGATGCGGAACTGCGTCCCCAGCTTGTTAGGTATTTTCTTTTCGCGATCGGCCAAGTCATACGCGCCACTGAACACCGCCTGGCCATTCTTCGCGATCAGAACCGTTCCCGAAAAACGATCGGCGACTGCATTCTTTTCGGTCTCCGCCCGCAGCGCGGCGAGCGCATCGGCCTGGCTCAGCCGCGGCATCGCGAATTCCGCAGGTGTCGGAATCGCACTTAGTCCAAGCTCCTTGATGATGTGCGGTTCAGCAGCTTCAACTTCCATCGTGAACCGCGCGAACTGATCGGAACCGCGCTCCTTCACAATCCCCGTGAATTTCGTGGCCGTCGATTCTTCCGCCTTCTTGAACTCGAACCCACCTGTCTGCGTGCGGAAACCCGTTAGATTGTCGATCTCCGAAGCATGGGACGGATCGTTCCTCTGCAGATACGCAAGCAGCGCAGCCCGGTCCCCGCTATTGAAAGCCGCTAGCCACGCGGAGAACTGCCGCGCCGCAGCCGTATCCGGCAACGGAGCCTGCGCCGCCGCGGAAAAAGCTGCGGTCAGCACGGCGGTGAGTACAAGGGCCAGGATAAAGCGCGCTCTAATCATGATGATACAGACGCAAGAACAGTCGTTTGGTTGACCGGTGGGAAAACCATCGTTTTCTCTTCACGAGCTCACCACTCGCTTCGCCAAAGGATTTTGCCAGCTGCGGCCGAAGCAAAATCATCCCGCATTTCGCCGATTTGATCGCAGGCCTTGTTCATAGCTTCCGTGACTTCGTCCCGGGAATGACGGGCCAAGTAATCCATGAGAGCGTCACTGAAGAGACGGCTGCGAGATCTTTTCGTCTTGCGTGCCAGACGCTCCGCACTGAGAAAGATATCGTCCGGAATCGAAACGCTTATTCTCATAAGTCTATCGCGTCGCGGCGACCTGTGAGGCGGAGAGGGCGCTCAGCGAGTCGGTGTAGGGCGCCCGGGCGACGCCGCGTTCCGTGATGATCGCGGTGATGTAGCGGGCGGGGGTGACGTCGAAGGCGGGGTGAGCGGCATGGACATCCGGCGCGATGCGCACGCCTTGCAGGTGCGTCACTTCGGCGGCAGAGCGCTCTTCGATGGGGATGTGATCGCCATCTGGGACGGTGAGATCGAGTGTGGAGATGGGCGCGGCGATGTAAAACGGCACGCCATTTTCCTTGGCGAGCACGGCGATCTGGTACGTGCCGATCTTGTTCGCAGTGTCGCCATTCGCGGCAACGCGATCTGCGCCCGTAACGATGGCGCTGACTTTCCCCGTCTTCAGAAAGTGGCCGACCATGTTGTCGGTAATCAGCGTTAGCGGGATGCCGCCCTTTTGCAGTTCCCACGCCGTCAGCCGCGCCCCCTGCAAATAAGGCCGCGTTTCCGGAACGATCACATGAATCTCGCGGCCCTGCTGGACGGCCACGCGAATCACTCCCAGCGCCGTGCCAATACCGGCAGTGGCCAGGGCGCCGGCGTTGCACTGCGTCATCACCCGGCCCTGGCGCGGCATCAGGTCCGCGCCGAAGCGCCCGATAGCCTCGTCAGTGATCTTCTTTTCGAGATGGACTTGCTGCGCTTCCGCGACCAGCGCTTGCTTGATCGCGGCAAGATCGGAAGTTTCCGCGCTGAGCTGCACGAACCGGCGCTTCATGCGGTCGAGCGCCCAGAAAAGATCGACCGCAGTCGGCCGCGTTTTCGACAACACGTCGCAAATCTCGGTAAATTCCGATTGCAGCTCGCCGACGGATCTCGCGGAGGAGTGCAGCGCGCCCAGAGCAGCGCCCATCGCTGCGGCGACGCCGATCGCCGGAGCGCCGCGGATGACCATTTCGCGAATGGCTTTGGCGACTTCGCGGTAGTCGGTGTAGGTGTAGGAGATTTCCTCGGCGGGGAGGCGGCGCTGATCGAGCATGACCACGCCGGCGTTCGTCCATTGGATCGGCTGAGCCACATACATTTCACTGTTTATGGAGGAGGCCAGCACACATTGATTGTAACGAAGGAAGGGAAGGAAAACGAATGAGATAGCGGCGCGGCGTCACGGACCGGGCATGTGCGTGAAACCCTTGGTGGCGATGATGGAAGTCACGGCAATCATGGAGTTGTAGCCGAGATGGAGGAGAAAACTGGCGAGGACCGTGCCAGTCCACGCGCGCACAAAAGTAAAGATGACGCCGACGAGGATGAGCAGACTGACCAGGCCCCAAGTCCAGCCGAGTTGCGCGCCATGCATCAGGCCGAAAAGAACACCGGTGAGGAAAATGCCCGCGGTGGTTCCGTAACGCACGGCTTGTGAAGGATCGATGCCGGACCTTTCGGCGAAGCGCGAGAATTTGCTGGCGAAGAGCGGATACAGATAGCCGCGGAAAACGGTTTCTTCGACCAGCGGCGCGACCAGCACCGCCATGGCCATGAGCAGAAACGCGCCGCTGCGGCTCTTGAAAAGCTCTTGGATGGGCACGTGGTCGGTGCCCTTTACGCGCGAACTGGCAATGGCCACGAAGATGGAGAGGCCGCAGCCGGCAACGAAATACATCCACGGACGGCCTTTGCCGGCGGCGGGATTGGCACTAAGGCGTTTCCAGCCGAGCGAGCGCCAGAACGGCAAATCACGCAGAACCGCGAGCGTGACGTACAAGAAAAGAAGCAGCACCGCGAACCACAGAACGTTGGAGCCGACGATGAATTTGGGATTGGCCTCGAGCATCTTCTGCATTTGCTTCTGCGACAAGTGCAGGTCCGCAGTGAGGTAGACCACGAAGCCGATTTGAATAACCAGCAGGCTGGCGAAACCGAAAAACAAAAAAGTGAGCAGGTGCGGCCAGGACCAGGAGATGCGCAGGTCTTCAGGAAGCGCGGGCAGGGACGAGTACGAGACCGCTGGAGCGAATGCCTCGGCCGCGGCCGGGCCGAGGGCTGCTGCGCGCGGGCCGATCGCGGCGTAGGAAATGGGATCGCCGGCGAGGGACTCGGGCGCCAGTGGTTCTCGCCCCGGGGCGGGGGGCTCCGGTTCTCCGGGCCGTGGGTCGGGATCGGCTGGCCAGGGTTCTGGTTCGGCCGGACGGGGTTCGGGGTCGGGTTCCGCGGGGCCGGGAAATCGGTTGTCGTCGAAGAGGCTCATGTTTTGTTTCCCGGCGCTTAAGGCTTACTCCATTCTGCTACGGCTGCTGCGTTTGGGCACTTACTTATTACACAGCGAATGCTCATTACGTTGCACAGGCAAGAGTGCCTGTGCTACTGGTCAAACAATTTTGTGTTGGTAGTAGGTGACCAGATCCTCTAGCGTCTTGCGGATGGGAATTTGCGGCTGAAAGCCGGTAAGCTGGCGGAATTTGCGGCTGTCGCAGATTTGCACGGGGATATCGATGGGGCGAACGAGCTTGGGATCGATTTCCTTCTGGACTTTGCCTTTGAGCCCGGTCATTTCGATGAGCTGGTCGAGCAACTCGCCCATGGTGAAGATTTCATCGCCGCCGATGTTGTAGGACTCGCCGGGGACGCCCTTGTTCATGAGGAGATCGTAGGCGCGAGCGATATCACGAACGTCCATAACCACGCGTTTGCTGGAGAGCGTGCCGACCTTGATGACCGGTTCCTGGAATCCTTTCAAGATGCGCACGACTTGATACACGTCGGAAGCGATGGAAAAGCGGCGGCCGCGGCGGGGACCGGTGTGGGAGAAGGCGCGGGTGACGAAGAAGGCGAGCTTTTCGGAAGCGGCGCGCTCGCGGACGTAGAGATCAGCGGCAGCTTTGCTGACGGCGTAGGGATTGACCGGGCGAATGGGAAAATTCTCGTTGATGGGGCCTTCGGATTCGAGCGGGGCACCGTAGACTTCGGAGGTGGAGCAGAAGAGCATTCTGGTTTGCGGCGAGACGGCGCGGAGGGCTTCGGCGAGGTTGACGGTGCCGGTGGCGTTGGCGAGGAAGGTGCCGCGGGGGTCGGCGAAGCTGGTGGGGGGGTGGCTCTGGGCGCCGAGGTGATAGACGCCATCGAACTTGGCGGCTTTCATGGCGGTGACGCAGGAATCGTAGTCGATGAAATCGCCGTAGACGAAGTTCAGCTTCTGGAAATTGCTGTCTGGCACGATGTCGCGGATATCATCTTCGCGGCCGTTGGCGGCGCGGACAAATCCCCAAACCTCGTGGCCGCGCTCGATGAGCAGGTTAGCCAGATGGGGGCCGACGAATCCGGTGATTCCGGTGATCAGATAGCGCACATGGACCTCAGCCTGAGAATCGGAAACGAGTAGTGTGCCGCGAGGCGCGGAGGTGTGTCAACGCGGGGCCGGGCGTTTTGGCTGGCGGTGAGGGGGCGGCCGGCCTGCAGAGTTGACGAGACGCAGCGGAAGTGCCGCAGGACTCCGCGGACTCCGCCCTGCGCTACAGGCTTTGGCTTCGGTCCGAATTGGGACGTGCTGGTCACGCCAGTGAGTAGTCGTCGGACGCGCAGACGCAAGTCCGCGCTACTGAGACCCCCCTACCGCAGTTTTGCGTAAGTGTTCATTCTAAAGGTACTTAAAGCG
Organism: Candidatus Dormiibacterota bacterium; assembly: GCA_035601655.1. Taxonomy (GTDB): domain Bacteria; phylum Acidobacteriota; class Terriglobia; order Acidiferrales; family UBA7541; genus Acidiferrum. The sequence goes on along the minus strand of DATNNV010000027.1, from coordinate 12,503 downwards.
GGATTATATACTTGACACAAAAACGGCCTTTTGGTAGCCTCTTCATGTGAGCTACTTCTTCACCTTCGCATTGTGCTTCCGAACGATGGCCTTGACGTGCTTCACGATTTTGGGGTGGAAGATATGTTTCATGGCCTCTTCGGTAGTCATGTCCTTCGGATGCTTCTTCTTCGGCATGGAGTCCTTCCAATGAAATACGAGCCCGTAAACCTCATAGACCTAATCAAAGAGTTTGGCAACGATGACGCTTGCCGCCGATACATTGAGGCTCTGCGCTGGCGCAAAGGCGTTACCTGCCCGCGCTGTGACCGGCCCGCCACGGCTATCGCCAACCGCTTCCAATACGATTGTGACGCTTGCCACTACCAGTTTAGCGCGACCTCTGGGACCATCTTCCACGATACGCACCTACCTCTAACAAAGTGGTTCCTCGCAACCTATCTGCTCTGCGAATCCAAAAAGGGTATGAGCGCCTGCCAGATTCAGCGCACGCTCGGAATTAGCTACAAGACGGCATGGTACCTCTGCCATCGTATCCGGGCGGCCATGTTGGAAGTAGCGCCCGAACCTCTGGACGGCACGGTTGAAATTGATGAAACCTATGTAGGCGGCAAGAAACGCCGCTGGCGGCCAAAGAGCGAGAAGGCTGTTGTTATCGGGATTCGCAAGCGGAATGGGGATTTGCGGTTGATCCGAGCTAAGGATGCCAAAGCCTCTACCATCCGCGAGATTATCGGCGAACATATCAGCGAAGATGTGGAAGTCATTATGACTGATGAATCGGCTATTTATCCGTGGGCGCTGAACAAAATGGGCAAAACAATGCGCCATGAAACCATTAACCACACCCGCGAGTATGCTCATGGGAACATTCATACCAACACAATCGAATCTGCCTTCAGCCTTCTCAAACGTGGAATCGTGGGCACTTGGCATAAGGTCTCTGCGAAACATCTCCCGGCCTATCTAGACGAGATGTGCTTCCGCTTCAATAACCGCAAGAATCAGTTCCTTTTCCGCGATACGCTAATCAAATTGATTCTATCTCCAAACCTTGAATACAAAAACCTGACCGCCAAAGTGCAAGACGCAGCATGAATCACTGACAGCGCGGAGGTTTAGAACCGGCAGTCACTCGAAAATCTCCGTCAATGTCAATGACCCCGTTTTCCTTTCTAGGAAAATCTTGGTCAACGGTTTCACAAAGGATTTTTTCCTTTTTCAGAGATGTAAACTGACCTAATACTTGCTCAGCCTTCACCAATTTTCCCCTTACGAGCTGTTGCCGTAATATCTGCGTCCAGCCACCATTGCGCGCAGTAAAAAACACATTCGCGTTGAAGTAATCCGACGAAATTCCTAGGCCACTCGGGATTGGTTGGATAGTCGCGCGATGTTGAATCATGTCACCTACCTAAACAGTTACCCCCATTAGATTGTTGGGTCTGCTTTTCCCGTTTTGATCCAGTTCCGTGATGCGGGCGATTACACCATATAGAGGAAATTGGCCGATATGAACGAAGACTAAGAATCCCTGGCTGCGGTTGAATCCTAGAAAACAAAATGAATCTGCACCCGTTACAGTGGCGATATTCTGCTTCGAGAGGCTGGCAATAGTATCGCTCTGGTTGAGAAGTCGTTCCTGAAGTTGCGTATTCAAAGCGGTCATGGTGGCGATATTCGTCGTCGTCTCTCCTAGCTTATCTAGTGCGTTTTTCAGCCCTGTATTAGCAGCCGCATTTTCGTTAGAAATTCTGATTACCAAGCAAACGGACGCTGCTCCAGCGAGCACAAAAGCGCCCACGTATAGAATCTTATGCCATAACCTAGTGGGGGCATGTGCGGACACAATGCCCCCAAGTACGGCCATAAAGACCGTAACCACACCAAGCCAGATGTCGGCACGCATGGAGGCGAGAATAGCGGGATTGATTATATTGTGTCAAGTATATAATCCCGCTTAAAGTGCTTTGTTTTCATACACTTCTGTAAGTGTGCATTCTAAAAGACTTACAGCCGCTCAAGGTTGGCCCAGAAATGCGAAACGCCAGCCGGAGCTGGCGTCGGATTGGGATAACCCAACCTTAAATCTGTGGGGATATTACCACACATTTATTCCGCTGTCAACGGAACGTTGGCCGAATTGGAGAATTGGCGTGTCGAAAGAGTTCTTACTAGTACCGGAGCAACGGTGGGCTTGGATCCACGAGACCCACTAATTTTCTTTTTCAGAGGCCAGGCGGTGGGTGAGCTGAGCGGCTGCGCGATCGGCCAGTTGGCGGCAGGCGGCGGTATCAATCAAGGAATCGTGGGTCGTGTTCCCAACGCGCGTATCGAGCCGATCCCACAGGCGCGAGGCATCGGGGTGGGTGGTGAGGAGGATGTCACAGGGGGCGGAGCGCAGGAAAGCGAAACTACGCTGGAAGCCCTCAAGAAGCTGTGGGCTGTTGGTGAATTTGAAGGCGTCCGAGGAGGCGGGCGAGAGACTGTCGGCGTAGACGATATCTAGGCAGTGGCTGGCGTCGCAGGATTTCCAGGTCCAACTGGTGCCGCCCGGAGTGTGGCCTGGCGTGAGGTGGGCGGTCAACTCGATGGTTCCGACGCGGAAGGTTTGGCCGTCGTGAAGCGTTGCAACGTGATCGACGGGTACGATGCCGCGGATGATTCCGTATTGGGGATCGTCGGCGGCCACGCCGCCCTTTTTGAGGACCGTGGCGCTCCAGTCGCTGGCCGCTACGCGAGCCCCGCTAAGGCGCTGCAACTCCGCAATGCCCCCGGCGTGGTCGAAGTGAACGTGGGAATTGACGATGAGCTTGATGTCTTCGACGCGGAAGCCGAGGGCGCGAATATTGGCGACGATCTTCGGGACGGATTCGGTGAGGCCAGCGTCGATGAGAACATGGCCGGATGTGGAGGTGATGAGAATGACGCTGAGGCCATGCGGGCCGACGTAGTAGGTATCGCCGAAGATTCGGAAGGGGGATTGAGGAGCATTCCAGGTGGCGCAGTCGGGGCAGGGCGGGGTTTCCTGGGCGAGGACGGGACTGCAGCCGAGGAGCAGACAAATCAACGCGAGTGAGAGTGGAAGCAGCGATCGAGAGAGTTTGGTCATTTCGAGTGAGTTTGTCAGCGGCGGGGAAGAAGGTCAAGAAGGTGGACGCAGAAGAGGTGACGGGATGCTACCGCGGCGAGCAGATGTGTGCTACTCGGACTGCGGACGCAGCCTGAAGGCCGCGCTACTGCGCGGGCACGGCAATGCCGTGCCCCTACGAAGGGGCGTTGCCGTTGTTGAGGTGGAGGAGGCGGGCGAGGGCTTGGCCAGTGTAGGACTTTTTGGTGCGGGCGACGAGTTCGGGGGTGCCCTGGGCGACGATGCGGCCGCCGGATTCGCCGCCTTCGGGGCCGAGGTCGATGACCCAGTCGGCTTGTTTGATGACGTCGAGATGGTGCTCGATGATCAGGACGGTGTTGCCGAGGGAGACGAGGCGCTGGAGGACGTCGAGGAGTTTGCGGACATCGTCGAAATGCAGGCCGGTGGTGGGCTCATCGAGAATGTAGAGGGTGCGGCCGGTCTGGCGCTTGGAGAGTTCGCGGGCGAGCTTGATGCGCTGGGCTTCGCCGCCGGAAAGCGTGGTGGCGGACTGGCCGAGAGTGACGTAGCCGAGGCCAACTTCGACCAGGGTGACGAGCTTTTGCTGAATCTGCGGAATGTTTTCTAGGACCTTGAGGGCGTCGACGGCTTGGAGATTCAAGACATCGGAGATCGAGTGGCCTTTGTAGCGGACGGCCAGCGTTTCTGAATTGTAGCGGCGGCCGCGACACACTTCGCAGGTGACGTAGACGTCGGGGAGAAAATTCATTTCGATGCGGCGGAGCCCATCTCCCTGGCAGGCTTCGCAGCGGCCGCCCTTGACGTTGAAACTGAAACGGCCCGGCTTGTAGCCGCGTTCGCGGGATTCCGGAAGCATGGAGAAGAGTTCGCGGATAGGCGAGAAGAGGCCGGTATAGGTGGCGGGATTCGAGCGCGGAGTGCGGCCGATGGGAGCCTGATCGATTTCAATCACTTTGTCGATATTTTCGGCACCGAGAAGCTGTTTGTAAGTGCCGGGCGGCTCCATGGAGCGATAGAGCTTGTGGGCGAGCGCGCGATAGAGGATGTCATTGACGAGCGTGGACTTCCCGGAGCCGGAAACGCCGGTGATGACGGTCAGCAGGCCGAGCGGGAAGGTGACGTCGAGATCTTTCAGATTGTTGGCGGAAGCGCCGAGGATCTGGATGGATTTGCCGTTGGGGCTGCGGCGCTTTTCTGGAACGGGGATTGTGGCGGCGCCGGAAAGGTAGCGTCCGGTGAGCGATTCGGCGCTGGCGGCGATTTGCTCGGGTTTGCCCTGGGCGACGAGATAGCCCCCGGCATTGCCTGCGCCGGGACCGAGATCGACGACGAAATCGGCGCGGCGAATGGTGTCTTCATCGTGCTCGACGACCAGAACGGTGTTGCCGAGATTGCGGAGCTGTTCGAGCGAGCCGAGAAGACGGTCGTTGTCCCGGGAGTGCAAACCGATGGAAGGCTCGTCAAGCACATAGAGAACGCCGCGAAGGCGCGAGCCGATTTGCGTGGCCAAGCGAATGCGCTGGGCTTCGCCGCCGGAAAGAGTGGCGGCGGAGCGATCGAGGCTGAGATAGCTGAGACCGACAGCGAGCAGGAACTCGAGACGTTCGCCAACTTCCTCGAGCGGGCGGGCGGCGATTTCTTTCTGGCGCGGTCCGAGCTGCGAGAGGATTTTGCCGACAGCCTCGCGGGCGGCGCTGAGCGAAAGCGCGGTGAAATCGGCGATGGAGAAGCCGGCGAGCTTGACGGCGAGCGATTCCGGGCGCAGGCGTTTGCCGTGGCAGACGGAGCACAACGTGGCGGACATGTAGCGAGTCATCCACTCGCGGTAGGAGTCCGAGGTGGATTCCTGGAAATTGCGGTCGAGCATTTTGAGGATGCCGGGGAAGCGGAAGCCCTTTTCGCCCTTGGCAGCCTTGGCCGATGGCTCATCCGCTGACTCGCCGCTGCGGCGATTGGAAGGCGGGTAGCCGTAAAGCAGCAGGTTCTGGATGCGCGCAGGGAATTTGTCGAATGGGGTATTGAGATCGAAACCGTGCGCGTAGGCGGCGAGCTCGAGAGTGCGCTTGATGAACGCGCTGCTGGAACCGGGCCCCAGGCCGCCATCGAAGAGCGGACGCGACCAATCATTGATTATTTTGGCGGCATCGAAGTCGTATTTGGAGCCGAGGCCGTTGCAGGCGGGGCAAGCACCGTAAGGCGAATTGAAACTGAAGGAGCGCGGCTCGAGCTGCGGAACGGAAATGCCGCAGTCGGGGCAGGCGAGTTTTTCGGAAAAGACATGCTCTTTGCCGCCGACGATGGCCACGGTGACGAGTCCACCTGCGAGCTTGAGGGCGGTGGCGATGGACTGCTCGAGGCGCGTGGCGATGCCTTGCTTGACGAGCAAGCGGTCGATCACCACTTCAATGGTGTGATTTTTGCGCTTGTCGAGCGTAGGAGGATTATCCAACGGGACGAGGTCGCCGTCGATGCGCACACGGACAAAACCATCTTGCGCGAGCTTTTCTAGCTCTTTGCGGTACGCGCCTTTGCGGCCGCGCACGATCGGCGCGAGGATCATGACGCGATCGTCGGGCTGGCAAAGTTCCCCGGCGAGAATAGCCTGCACGATCTGCTCGCTGGACTGGCGGGTGATGGGCTTGCCGCAACTGGGGCAGTGCGGAACGCCAACGGAAGCGTAGATGACGCGAAGATAATCGTAGATTTCGGTGATGGTGCCGACAGTGGAGCGCGGGGAGCGTGAAGTGGTTTTCTGCTCGATAGCGATGGACGGAGAAAGGCCTTCGATGACGTCTACATCGGGACGCTCCATCTGGTCGAGGAATTGGCGGGCGTAAGCGGAAAGGGATTCGACGTAGCGGCGCTGGCCTTCGGCGTAAATGGTGTCAAAGGCGAGCGAGGATTTGCCGGAGCCGGACAGGCCGGTAATGACCGTCAGCGCGTTGCGCGGGATTTCCAGACTGATGTTCTTGAGGTTGTGCTGGCGCGCGCCGCGAATGACCAGCTTGGTAAGGCCCATGAGTTCGAATGCTCCCTCCACAGGAGCTCCGGCGCACAGTAGAGACACTGAGGCCAGAATAACTTTTTACGATAGCAGGGGAGATTCGGAGGGGTCAAGGCGGGGGGAGATGAGGGCGGGAATAAGATTTGCGAACGTGGCGAGATGGGGCGCAGCAGTGCCGCGCCCCTACGCGGGAATGTGATTGTGCGCGCGGTGAGAGAAGGCGGGCGCTACAACGGCAAGAGGGATGGGAGCGTGGCGCGGGACGCGAGAAAACCTGTACCGAGGCGCGGGTGCAGAGGACAGGCGATGGGAAAATTTTGGGATACAGGAAATACCGTACGCGTAAATTTTCGCGGGGGTGGGGCGTTTTTACTTGGGCGGAAAGGGTCACAACATTGACAGGAAAGGGTTTAGCAATGGCGGTCGACTTGCATTTCTACGGGCGGTGGGGGAGGCGAGCCGAGGATCCCTTTAGGGGATTGAGGGCTGGGCCGGTTCGCATCCCCCCTATTACCTCTAGTACTTCGCCGAACGGTGATCTGGAAACCTTCCGGAATCGTCATCCCATCAAAAAACATTGCGCGCTTGAACTCTGAACTCAGCGGAGGTGTGTGCGCGGGCAACTCTGCCGTTTGGCGCAGCGGGGAAATACGAGAGAAAACGAACTTATGCCGAGAGGCGATGCACCGCGTGCGGAGCGGTGCGGTGGCTGAGGATGGGGCGGGACTGGTAGTCGATTAGCGTGAGCGCGAGCATGATGGCGAGCCAGAAGACGGCGCAAACGATGACCAGGTGAGTGCGGCCGGGGCTGTAGCGCGCGTGCATGAAGTAGAGCACGACGAGGGTGGCTTTGACGGTGGCGATGCCTAGAGCGATGACGATATTGAACGCGCCGAAATTTTGAAAGGCGGCCCAGACAGTAATGGCGGTGCCGACCATCAGCGAAGCGAAGATAACCAGGTAAATTCTCGGCGAAACAATGTGCTCGGACACGCGCTTATCTCCCAGCCTTGCGATCGATCAGATATAACAGCGGGAAGAGATAGATCCACACGATATCGACGAAGTGCCAGTACAAACCGATGATTTCCACGGGAGTGTTGTAGGCAGGGCCGAAGCGGCCGCCGACGGATTCTTTCAGCAGCCAGAGGAGCAGGCCGGCGCCGACGATCATGTGCAGGGCGTGCAGGCCGGTCATGCCGAAATAGAGCGAGAAATAAAGCTGCGCGTGGGAGTTGAGGTTGGGGTCGAGCTTTTCGGCTTCTTCGAGCTGACGGTCTTCGGTCTCGCGAGCTTTTGGCGAGAGATCGGTGCAGGCATTGGTGTTCTTGGCGCAATAGGCGAGATCAAAGTTCTGGCCGGGGATGAGATGGTGGTCGAATTTCTGTTTGTACTCGACGACTTTGACGCCGAGAAAGGTGCCGCCGAGGAGGAGCGTGAGAATCAGGAAAATGGTGACGAACGTTTTTTTGCCGACCTGCGCGGACCAGACGGCCATGGCCATGGTCAAGCTGGAGAGAATGAGGACGACGGTGTTGAAGCCGCCGAGGTAGATGTCGAGAGTGTTGCTGCCCATGCCGAACGCGGCGGGGTAGGCGTGGCGGTTGATGGTGTAAGTGAGGAACATACCGCCGAAGAATAAAACTTCGGTGACCAGGAAAATCCACATGCCCAGCGCAGCGGTTTCCTTCTGCTGGTCGAGTGTCTGAAACTGGCCGTACAGTTCTCCGGTGCGGTGCACGCGGGCTCCTCGTTTTCTTTCTGACGGGTCTAAAGACCCGCCACTACATTTCCCGCCGGGCCAAAGCCCGGCGCCTGCAAAATCAGTCGTCTCCGTGGGCTGGAGCCAGGGGCGCTCCGGCTTCCAAACCGAGATCCTTGCGATTCTTGAAGTCGTAGGGCTCCCAATCGACTTGCGGAGTGACGTGGAAATTTTCCGTCAGCGGAGGCGAATCCGTCTTCCATTCGAGGCCGGTGGCGGGCCAGGGATTGGGGCCGGCGATTTTGCCGTAGCGCATGGACCAGATCAGATAGCACATGGGCAGGAAATAGCCGAGCGCGAGAATGGACGCACCCGCGGTGGACATGACGTTGAGCACCTGAAATTCGGGCGGATAGGTGTGATAGCGGCGGGGCATGCCGAGGTAGCCGAGAATGAATTGCGGGAAGAAAGTGAGATTGAAACCGATGAACAAAGTGACCGCGGCGACGCGCGCGAGGAATTCGGGATAGAGCTTGCCGGTGATCTTGGGCCACCAGAAATGCAGGCCGCCGACGTAACCCATGACCGCGCCGCCGACCATGATGTAGTGGAAATGGGCGATGACGAAGTAGGTGTCGTGGATATGAATGTCGAGGCCGAGGCAGGCGAGGAACAAGCCGGTGAGTCCGCCGACGAGGAACAGGCCGATGAAGCCGAGGGCGTAGAGCATCGGCGTGTCGTAGGAAATGGAGCCTTTGTAGAGCGTGGAGGTCCAGTTGAAAACTTTGATGGCGGAAGGAATGGCGACGACGTAGCTGAGGAAGGAGAAAGCGATGGCGGCGTAGGTGGCTTCGCCGGTGAGGAACATGTGGTGCGCCCAGACCACGAAGCCGATCACGGCGATGGCGATACTGGAGCCGGCGATGAAGGAGTAGCCGAAAATGGGCTTGCGCGCGAAAGTGGGGATGATTTCGCTGATCACACCCATGGCGGGCAAAATCATGATGTAGACCGCGGGATGCGAATAGAACCAGAAAAGGTGCTGGAAGAGAATCGGGTCGCCGCCGAGCGCGGGATTGAAAAAGCCCAGGTGGAACATGCGTTCGAGTCCGGCGAGGAGCAGCGTGATAGCGATTACCGGAGTGCCGAGAATCATCACCAGGCTGGTGGCGTAATGCGCCCAGACGAAGAGCGGGAGGCGGAACCAGGTCATGCCGGGGGCGCGCATGGTGTGCACGGTGACGATGAAATTCAGGCCGGTGAGGATCGAGGAGAAGCCGTTGATGAAGATGCCGATGACCGCGGGAGTGACGGCGGAATTCGAATACACGCTGCTGAGCGGAGTGTAGAAGGTCCAGCCGGTATCGAGGCCTCCGGTCATGAAGGAGTACAGGACGAAACTGCCGCCGATCAGATAAATGTACCAACTGAGGAGATTGATCTTCGGGAAGGCGAGGTCCTTCGCGCCGATCATGATGGGAATGAGGAAATTGCCGAGGACCGCGGGGATGGACGGAATCAGAAAAAAGAAAACCATGGCCACGCCGTGCATGGTGAAGAGGCGGTTGTACATTTCCGGCGTGACGAGGAAGCCGTTGGGAGTGAGCAGGTGAATACGGATGAGCGAGGCGAAAGTGCCGCCGATGAAGAAGAAGAAAGTGACGGAGATGAGGTAGAGGAGCGCGATGCGCTTGTGGTCGGTGGTGAGCAGCCACGAACGAATGCCGTAGGTGGCGTTGAGATAGTGGTCGCGCGGCATTTGGTAATTGCCAGGCGAAGTTGGTGGCGTACTCATACTATTTCTTCCCCGAGGCTGGCGCGACGCCGGAGCCGGTGGCGGGCACGGGCTGCGCCTGCAAAGACTTAATATACGCGGTCAGAGCCAGGATCTGCTCTTCGGTTAACTGCCCCTGGAACGTGGGCATCACGGGCTGGAAGCCAGCGACGACCTTCGCATTGGGCTGCAGGATCGATTCGCGGATGTAAGCATCGTCGGCGACTACGGTTGAGCCGTCGGCGAGAAGAACTTTATTGTTATAAACGCCGTTCATCGAAGGCGCGCGGCCTTTGCCGTCGGGCAAGTGACAGGTGCTGCAAGCTTTCTCAACGAAGAGCTTTTCGCCGGCGACGACAGGATTCTCTCCCGCGCCGGAAGAACCAGAGAGCCACGCGGCGTAGTCCGAAGGCTCCATGACGGTGACCCAGCCGCCCATGACGGAATGATTCGTGCCGCAATACTGCGCGCAGAAGAAATGGTAGCGGCCGGCTTTGGTGGGGCGGAACCACATAGTGTTGTAGTGGCCGGGAACGACGTCCATCTTGACGCGAAAGGCGGGGACGAAGAAATCGTGGATGACGTCCTCGCTGGCCAGCACCAGGCGGACGTTGCGGCCGATGGGCACATGCAGCTCGTTAATCTCGCGGAGGCCGTTGGGCTGCTGCACCTTCCACATCCACTGCTTGCCGATGACGTAGATGTCCAGCGTATCCCTGGGAGCGTTGCGGAAATCCACGTAAACTACGGCGCCCCAGGCGAACATGCCCATGGCGAGAAACAAGGGAACAACGATCCACGCGGTTTCCAGAAGCGCGTTGCCGTGAATGGGTACGCCGACATCGCTCGGTTGCTTGCGGCGGTACTTGAAGAAGAAAAAGATTACCGCTGCGGTGATGGCGACGGCGAAAAACAAGCAGATGCCGCTGATGAAGATCATCAGCGCGTCGACGTGCGGCGCGAAGTTCGATGCCTGCTCCGGATATAGTGGCAATTGCGACTGCACGGCTCAGTGAGCTCCTTGGAGATTGGGACGCGAAGAGTTATGGTCGCGGCGCCGGAAAATCAGAATGCCTGCGATGATGGCCAAGACGGTGAGAGCGGCGGCGAAGCGCAAGATTTTCAGAATGGAAGCGCTGTAGGTGGCCGACGACGGATCGTAGTGGTAGCAGAAGAGCAGAACATGGTCGATCGGCGAGCCGATTTTGCCGGCGGAAGCGTCCACGAGACCGAGACGCACGTCGCGCCCGGGATACTCGACGCCGTAAAAGTAGCGGGAGATACGGCCCGAGGGCGTGAGCATGAGAACGCCGCTGGCGTGCGCAAAATAATCATTCTTGGCGTCGTAGCGGTAGCGGAAGTTGGCGGCTTTTGTCGCGGCGTCAATCGATTCCTGCGAGCCGGTCAAGAAGTGCCAGCCGGCGGCCGTTTCCGGGCGGTGGAAGTGCGAGAGGTCTGTGGTTTTCTTTTGCGCCGCTTTCTCGGCGGTGTCGCGCGCGTCAAAGCTGATGAACACGACGTCATAATCGCGCCCGGGATTGAACGAAAGCATGCGCAAGCTGCCCACGACGCCCTGCTGCACCTGATCGCACAGCATCGGGCAACTGAAGTAGACGAAAGCCAGCACCACGGGCTTCTGGCCAAAATAGTCGCCGAGCTTGACGGCGCGGCCAGTCTCATCGCGGAACGGCAAATCGAGCGGCATTTGCGCGTTCAGCTCCGGCTTGAAATCGACGCCTTGCAACGGAGCCGGCATGGCGGTCGCAGGCATTCCCGTGTCGCTGGGCACCGCTTGCGCTTTTAGCGAAGGAACGGCAGTCGCCGCTAGAAGCAGCGCCGCAAAGCATCCGGTTGTGCGAGTACGGTTCATCGAACTATGGTTGCTTCTCCGCCGGCGGAGCGCCCGGCAAACCCTTCTCTGCAATCATCTTCATCGCATCTTCCACGGGAATCTGCGCTAGGCCCGCATTCCGGTCAATCCATTCCAAGGTTGCGTTAGCCTTTTTGTCCGCTTCGATTTTCTGGCGTAAATCCTCTTGCGGATCGTTGCTGTGGCCGGGCACGCCCTGGAGCCGCGGCTCGGGCGGATAGTCCATGGCGGCTTTTTCCTCAGGCGTCATCTTTTCGCTCATCTGCTGCATGGCTGCTGTGGGCGGCGTATTCGATTCCTGGGTCAGATTTGCCGTAAATCGAAAAATGTAAACGCAAGCGACCAGCGAGAGCGCCACGGCAACGCCCAGCGCCCCGAGATACCAATAGATGGCGCCGACTTCAACGTCCGAGCGTTCGAACGTGACGTCACGATTCACCGGCTGGCCGTTGTCGTCGTGAGCAGCGCCGTGTGGATCAGTGCTCATGTTGCTCAATGACCTCCGAAAGTTTCGGATCGCCGAGCGGAAAAAGCGGCTCGCGCTTCAAATTCCAGGCAAAAAATCCCAGCCACAGGCCGATCAAAGCGACAGGAACGACAAGATCAAGCCAGCTGAACTGCACGCCGCCCAGCGAAAACTCCGGGCGCGTAAGCCAGAACAAGTCGACCAGCCGCATGAAAATCATCCACAACGCGATCTTGGGCATCCAGCGCGTGCTGCGCTTGATGTCCTGCGGCAGCAAAACGAAGAACGGCACGAAGAAATGGAAAATCAGCACGATGATGGCGACGATGCCCCAACTGCCGTACAAACGCGAACGGTAGAAGGTGATTTCTTCCGGCTGGTTCCCGGCCCAGATAATCAGCAATTGGGAAAAGCCGAAATACGCCCAGAGCATGTTGAAGGCAAAGAGCAGCTTCGCGAGGTCATGCAGATAGCGCGGCTTCATGATGGAAGCAAACGGTTCGGCGGACGCCAGCATCACGATCACCGCGATCATCAGCGATAGCGACGAAATCAGCTGCCCGGCCACGAACAAG
>DATNNV010000026.1:0-25461 GCA_035601655.1 Candidatus Dormiibacterota bacterium | reverse complement strand
GATTGCAGTCTGCAACTCGACTGCATGAAGCCGGAATCGCTAGTAATGGCGTATCAGATCGACGCCGTGAATACGTTCCCGGGCCTTGTACACACCGCCCGTCACATCACGAAAGTGAGTTGTACTAGAAGTCGCCAAGCTAACCGCAAGGAGGCAGGCGCCCAAGGTATGACCCATGATTGGGGTGAAGTCGTAACAAGGTAGCCGTAGGAGAACCTGCGGCTGGATCACCTCCTTTCTAAAGAACAGAGGCACCTTATCCCGCTACTGGTGTGCGGGAAATGGTGCCCACCTTCCGGGCTCTGCTCGGAAGAACGCAGACTAAGCTCTCACGGGCCGCGTCTGCGGCGTTCGGTTTACTTGCCCGGCGAGCTTTGCTCAACGGGACGGGCGGATTCTGGCAGATCGTATCGAGTCAAAGAGTCAAACAACTTCATTCGTGCGTTCAGGGCCGCGTGTTCATCCCGCGGCCCTTTTTCTTTTCACTGGTTTGTTTTGACCGGGTTTGGCCGACTACAGCGAACGCGGTTCCTTATTAGGACGGCGCGGGTTGAAACCGACGAAATGCTTTACCGCGGCGCCTAGCGTTCAGGGTGCGCACTAACCGTTGTGGCTGGATGGAATTTGCCGCGCCCCGCAGCGTTTGCGCATTCCGTTCACGAGATCGACCTCAGACCGCTCCCTCATCGTCAAGGATGCTCTTAACATCCCGTTTGCCATGCAGAATCCGAATGATGTGGATGGTAGATCCGGATAGCTTCAAATCCAGCGACCGGCCACGAGCGTAGATTTTGCAATCGAGGATTGCTGGAGAGATGTCGCGGACCCACTTGGGGATGCTGGCGTAACGACTCAATGGTCTTCCGCACGCTGTCACGAAAGCGAACGGCAATTCCAGGAACATCTGCGACGGTTAGATAATAGCGAAATTGTCGGATGATGTCGTCACTGGCTGCCTGTCGGTACGAAACCTTCACGGACGGCGGCCGGTTTTACGCTCGGCAAGCATGGCCTCCGTTTGCCGATCTACCGCACTCCAATGTTCGTCTTCCGCGATCTGCTCCGATGCCAGCCCCTCCGCAAGCAAAGCATCCAGTTCTTCTTGTGTTCCTGCAAAACCTGGCACCGTGCGCTGTTCGACGGCCGTCAAAGCCGCCTCCACGACCTCTTCAAGCGATCCGTAGGCGCCGCGCCGAATGACTTCCTGAATTCGCCGCTCTTGCTCCGGCGTGAGATGAATCGTCATGGTTTTTGCCCTTCCGCCAGCGTCCCGTTGCTCCCAGCGTAGGCAAAAATCTTGCCGGGTGCAAGGTCATCGAACGGACGCCTTATCTTTTTACGGCAGCGGGTATAGCCGCAATTCTGACATGGGAAAACTCTTTGCGATTGTCGGTGAGTAATCAATCAACACCCCTGGGCAAGCGAATTTACCGTAACCCTTTCTCTTTGTTGCGTTTGCGCACTCTTGCACTTTCCTTTACCACCAAAACGAAGCGTAACCAGCTTCTTTTCAGTGTGTTGCGCACTCCTTTGCGAAAACACGGGATGGCACCCAGGGCGTTACCCAAAATCACCAGCAGCCGCGAGTGCACCTTTGGGCAGCTATACCCCGGGCGGCTAGCTCGGCCAGAAGTTCGGCGGCTCCGGGCGAGATTTCGCGGTCGCCGGGCACCACTACTGCCCATTCGAGGTTTTCCCGAAACTCTTTGGCGCGGATTTCCCAGCGGTCGAATGTCGCTGGTTTGGCCTTGCCAATCTGAATCATCGACCAATGTCGGGCCAACGCGAGCGCCTCGGCCTCGATCGGCATTGGCCCGCTCAATATGAAGTGATTATTTCCATGGACCAGAATTCCGACCATTGTTCTCCGGAATTATCTCATTTTGCCGGGGGCGAAGCCGCGGTTATACCACGGTGACGTCACGGTCATAAGGGATGAGAGGCTCTCTGCTGTTATTCTAAGGCTGGCTATCGTACAGGAGAGAAATCGCCGCTTGGCTCCGATTATTAATGCTCATGCGCTTTCGAAGAGATATGGCGTTGCGCCGCTCTTCCAGAACATTTCCTTCAGCGTTTCCGATGGCGATCGCATCGGCCTGATTGGACCGAACGGCTCGGGGAAATCCACGCTGCTGGAGATTCTCGCCGGCCGCGTACGGCCGGATACCGGCGAAGTCGCGCTGCGCAAACGCGCGCGGCTCGCCATCGTCACGCAAGTGTCCGAGTTTGCTCCGGGCGAAACCGTGCGTTCGGTCATCGAAGACGCGTTGCAGCAAGCGCATATCTCGGAATCCGAACGCGCTTCTCGCTTTGCCGAGACGCTTGGCCGCACCGGCTTTACCGATCTCGATGCGCCCGCCGCAACGCTCTCCGGCGGCTGGAAAAAGCGCCTGGCTATCGCCGCTGCGCTCGTCCAGGCGCCGGATCTTCTGCTGCTCGACGAGCCCACCAATCATCTCGATCTCGCCGGCATCGAGTGGCTCGAAAGCATGCTGCAAGACGCGCCCTTCGCTTGCGTGGTGGTCAGTCACGATCGCTACTTTCTCGAAAACGTCGCCACCGCCATGGTCGAGCTCAGTCGCTTATACGAAGACGGCTTTCTCCGCGTAGAAGGCAACTACAGCAAGTTTCTGGAAGCGGAAGAAAATTATCTGCACGCGCAGCAAAAGCGCCAGGACGCTCTGGAAAATCGCGTGCATACCGAACTCGAATGGCTGCGCCGCGGCCCCAAAGCCCGCACTACCAAATCCAAAGCTCGCATCGACAAAGCTCACGAGATGATCGGCGATCTCGCCGACATGAACCAACGTACCCGCGCCACCGCCACGAAAATCGATTTCTCCGCCACCCATCGCCAGACCCGCCGGCTCATCGGTATCGAGTCGGTCAGTTACGCTATTCCCGACCGCACGCTCTTCAGCAACATTAATTTCGATGTCACTTCCGGAATGCGCGTGGGACTCGTCGGCCCCAACGGCAGCGGCAAGACCACGCTGCTGCGTCTGCTCCTCGGCGAGCTGCAGCCGGCCAGCGGTAAAGTTCGCAAAGCGGAGGCTCTGCGCATCGTCTATTTCGATCAGAACCGCCAACTCGATCCGGACGTCTTGCTGCGGCGCGCGCTGGCACCGGACAGCGATTCCGTCGTCTATCAAGATCGCGTGATTCACGTAGCCGGATGGGCGGCGCGCTTTCTTTTCACCGGCGAAGATCTCAACCGTCCCGTCGGCCGCTTATCCGGCGGTGAGCGAGCCCGCGTACTGATCGCGCAGCTTATGCTGCAGCCCGCCGATGTTCTTCTTCTCGACGAGCCGACCAACGATCTGGACATCCCCACGCTCGAAATTCTGGAAGAGAGTCTGCTCGAATTTGCCGGAGCTTTGGTCCTGGTCACGCACGATCGCTTCCTGCTTGACCGCGTCTCCAACGTGGTCTTTGGTCTTGACGGGCTCGGCGGCGCCGAGCGCTTCGCCGACTATTCGCAGTGGGAAACCTGGCAAGAGGCGCAGGAGTCTGAATCCGCGAAATCTGCGCGCACGGCGTCGCGCGATAAGCTCGCTTTCGCCGGGACCACCTCAGGCAAAAAGAAACTCAGCTATAACGAAGACCGCGAACTAAACTCCATGGAACAAACCATCGCCACGGCTGAACGCAAGCTGAAAGAAAAGCTGGCCGCGTTGCACGACCCAGCAATCGCCAGTGATGGCGCGCGTCTGCATGCAGCGAGCGTCCATTTGCAGGAAGCGCAGAAAGCCGTCGACGAACTCTATGCACGATGGGCCAAACTTGAAGAAAAGCTGAAATAGCGGCGCGAACCGAAAATCTTACAAAGCCTGGCCTGCCGCCGCCCCCGACGCCCAAGCCCACTGAAAATTGAAGCCGCCGAGATGTCCGGTAACGTCCACCATTTCGCCGATGAAAAATAATCCCGGCACGCTGCGGCTTTCCATCGTTTTGCTCGAAAGCTCGTCGGTGTCCACGCCGCCCGCGGTCACTTCGGCTTTCTCGTACCCTTCGCTGTCCGCCGGCGTCACGCTCCACTCATGGATCTGCTTTTCGTATTCCGCAAGGGCCGCGTTGGTCCATTCCGCAGGCTCATGCAACTCCACCCAGCGCTCGGCGAAGCGTTTCGGCAAAATCCCCTGGAAGGCCGCGCGGGCGGCGGCAGGATTCCGCGTCTTGCTTTCGAGAATCGCGCTGCTCACTTCGCGCTCCGGCGCCAGATCGATTCGCAGCGCCTTCCCGCGTTCCCAATACGAAGAAGCTTGCAGGATCGCGGGCCCGCTCAATCCGCGATGCGTGATCAGCATCTTTTCGCGGAACTCGTGTCCGTCTGCCGCCGCCGCGATCACTTCCATCGACACGCCCGCGAGATCGCAATACTGTTTCTGCTCTTTCCGGCCCAGCACCAGCGGGACCAGCGCCGGCCGCGTTTTCTGAATTGTTATTCCAAATTGCCGTGCCACCTCGTATCCAAACGAGGTCGCACCCATTTGTGGGATGGAAAGCCCGCCCGTAGCCACCACCAGCGCCGGCGCGCGAAACTCTTCGGTCTCCGCGCGTACCGCAAACTCTGTGGTTCGCGCGATCTCGCGCAAGCGCTGATTCAGAAAAATCTGCACGCCCGCCGCTCGGCATTCCTCTTCCAACATGTGCGTGATCTCGCTAGCCGATCCGTCGCAGAAAAGCTGTCCCAGCGTCTTTTCGTGATACGCAATGCGATGCTTCTCCACCAGCGCGATAAAGTCCGCGGGCGTGTACCGTGCCAGCGCCGATTTTGCAAAATGCGGATTCGCCGAAAGAAAATTCTCCGGCTTGCAATAGATATTGGTGAAATTGCAGCGCCCGCCGCCGGAAATCAGAATCTTTTTTCCGGTACGTTCCGCGCGCTCCACCACGGCCACGCGCCGTCCGCGCTTTCCGGCTTCTATCGCGCAGAACAGGCCCGCGGCCCCCGCGCCCAGGATCACAGCATCAAATTGGCGGCTCATTTCGCGGACGCAATTGTCTCAGGTTCGCTGCAAATCCCGCACATCGCCTCGCAGCAAAAAGGGGCGCTCGCCCGGCCGAAGCACTTGAACCGCCCCGGCCGCACCAGTCCTGTATAGAGGGCTGTATCTCGCCGCGGCTTGTGCCATCATGAATTCGCGGTTCCCTCCAGCCCGGTCACCGCCCATCTATCTTTGAGCTTTGAGGTCGCCGATGAATCCGCTCCGCATGGCTGCGCCCCTGGTCTTGTTGGCTTCCTGCGCTTTAGCCTTTCCGTTTCCCAACATTCCGAAGCCTTCCGCGTCCCCAGGCCGTCCGCAAACGGACCTTCCGGTCGTCTATCTGGCCGATTTCGAGCTCAACGCCGTCCCGCCCACTCCCGGACGCCTCCGCCCTCCCAATAGCGCCGCTCCGCAAGCGGATGACGAGCCCTCGGCGCAGGCCGCCCGGCTGGTGAAGTTTTTGTCCCTCAGCCTGACCACCTCCCTCAAAAAAGCCGGCTACACCGTGCAGCCCTTTCCGTCCTCCGGTGCCCGCCCAGACAAGGGTCTCCTGGTCCGGGGCGTATTCACCGAAGCCGACGAAAACAATCGCGTCCGCCGGGTCATTCTCGGCAGCGGCTCGAAATCCGCTAAATTCGTCGTCTACGTCGGCGTCAACAATCTCGCCAGCCCCGACCAGCCTCTCTACCAGCTCGTTCCACCCGACGCTCCCGGCCCCCCAGTGGATACCCGCTTCGGCCCGCTCGTCACCATCACTTCCTACGGGCCGGTCACCAGCTTCGAGCTCGAGCGGCGCCCCTCCGACGACAGTGTCAAGAGAATGGCCGAAGACATCGTCGCCAAACTATCCGTCCTGGTCACCGCCAACCCGCAACTTGCCAAGTAAAGCCGCTCTGCAGGCTGGAACGGCGTGCGGCCCGTCATGCCAGCCCTTGCTGCTGACTACATGCGCACTCCGTCCACGCACCGCCTCGTCCCATCTAGTTTTAGTACTATCATTACTATGTGGCGCAGCTCTTCCAATCCGAACAAAACCCCGACCTGGGTCCTCCCGCCCCCCCGACCCCCGACCCCATCAAGCCAGCGGGCACTTCGGGTTTCGCCGCCGCAGCCATCCTCATCGGCGTGGTTACTTGCCTATACGCCGGCCAGCGCGCTCGGGTCTTCTCCGCGACTTTAACGACGCGAAATCGTAGCGGCGCCAGCGCGGCTCCCTCGCCGGCTCCCGCCGTGGTTCCGCGGCGCGTTTTCGCCGGTCCGATGACCGATTCCGATGCCGATCGCCTTCGCGCCATCCAGCCGCAAGCCCAAGCCGAAGAACTCCTCGCCCGCGCCCTGGCCCACGATGAACGCGCCCGCGACCTCTTCGACCACAACATTCGCGAATGGACCGGGCACCTCCGCATGACTCCCGTCATGCGCCAGCTCGAAACCCGCGCGCGCTTTTCGAGCGACTTGCGCGTCCGCTACGCCCATGCCGACCTCAATCTCGCTCTCGAAGGCTGGGCCCGCAACGAAAGCTCCGCCGACACGCTGATCGCGCGCGCCCACGCCGAGCCGAAATTCCGCTCCTATGCCGTCTATTACTTAGGCATGCTCGCCGGCCGCGGCGTCGATTACGACCGCATCCACGCCGTGCTTCTCGGCTACGCCCAGCACGATCCCGACCCCATCGTTCGCCAGTGGGCTGTGGAAGGCATGCGTTATCTCGGCAAGGACGAAGTCCTCGACGATCTCTTCCAGTCCTTCACGCACGATCCGTCTTTCTCCGTCCGCGACCGCGCCGGCTGCAATGTTTCCGATTGCGGCAATTTCAGTCGTGCCCAGCGGATGCGCCTGGTTCCGCGGCTCATCGAGCTTGTCGGCGATCCTGCCACCGCTCCGCAGATGCGCAACTGGTCGTTCCTGGCGCTCCAGGAAATCACCGGCGAAAGCCTCCCCGCCGACGCCGCTGCCTGGGCCAATTGGTATCGCGCCTACGGCGCCGAAAAGCTTGCGCAATTGCAATCCCAGCCCTGGTGGCAAATTCGCGGCGACGAATAAAGCTGCCCGTCCTGCCCGCTGCCTATACGAAAAGATACTTGCTTGTTGTTTTTACTAATGGGATAATCCGCCGCATGGTGATCAGCGACCGTCTCCGCGAACTCCGCGAGGAAAAGAAACTCTCCCAGGGCGACGTTCAAGCGCGCACCGGCTTGCTCCGTTCCTATCTCTCGCGCGTAGAAAACGGCCATACCGTTCCTTCGCTCGATACTCTCGAAAAACTCGCCGCCGCCCTCGAAATTCCTCTCTATCAACTCATGTACGATGGCAACGAACCGCCCCGCCCTCCCGACCTGCCAAACTGGAAACCGGGCGCTGGCGACGGCTGGAGCAACAAAGGCAAAGACGCCATCTTCCTCCACAAGCTGCGCCGGCTTCTCGGCAAAACCTCGGAAGAGAATCGCCGGCTGATCTTGCACCTGGCCCAAAGACTCGCCCGCCGCCAAAAACACGACGCCCGCCGCGCCAAAGCCGAAAACCAAGAGACCCCGGCGTAGGCCCCTTGCCTTCTCGCCGATCCTGCTAACCTCGCAATCACCGCGGCGGCGGTGGCGGTGTCGGCGAAACATCTCCGGGCCGCCCGAAAATCACCCAGCGCACGTTCTGCGTGCATCCCGGCGCCGTCAAGCAATCGGTCGATTTTGTCGCATCATTCAGATCGATCTCATATCCCGCGGTCCCAAAGAGTCCGCTGGCGTTCCCTACTCGACGCAGCGATAAATAATCGCCCGACCTTGTGCATCGGCCGGACACCAGGCCGCCGGACGCATCATCGCACTGCGTAGCTCCGACGGGATTCACCGTGAACGTCACATTGCTCGCGGTCGTGATGTACAGCAAAAAATCTTGCGGAAATCCCGCCGCGTGGTTTATGTAATTGCTGCCACCGCCTCCCCACATCAGCGAAATCGCCACCTCCGAGGTCTGGCTGTTCACCGCCAGCGCCGGATACGCGAAGACGTAGGCCGCATTCCAGGTCTCGAATTCCCCCACATTCTTGAAATTCTGATCGTCCACGAACACCATGCGCACGTACGGCTGCGCAAAATTCGTGTCGCGTCCGGCCGTCCAGGCAAACCAAATCTGGTTCGGCGGCTGCGGCGCTCCGGGCGCCACCAGTCCCACAAACGGCTTGAACGCCGCGCCTAGCACCGCATCCACCTTCACCCGCGGGTCCAGCCAGTATTGTCCGTCCGGATCCTTCGACGTGTAGTCGGAAGTCGAGTAAGTCGTGTTCCCCACGTCGCGCCAATTGTATTGATTCGACGTGTCGCCCCAGCTGAACACTGTCAACGCTTTCGTTCCGTTGTGTCCCGCCCAGTACATCGTCCCCTGCGCATTCTGCGTAAGGTGCGAACCTACGGCCACCGTGGCTTTTGTCGGGTCCGTAAAATCCCAGTTCACATTGCTTCCGCCCGGCAATTGCATGTCCGCAAACGAAATGCGCGCCACTTGCAACCCGCCTTTAGACGCATCATCCGTCGCCATATACAAATGTCCGTTCGCCGTCGAAAGGTCCGGAAAGTCCAGCCAGTCGTTCCCCAATCCCAGGAATCCGGAACTCACATCGAACCACGTCCACGCCGTGTAGAAATTGGCTGCCACGTCGCTGGGTCTTGCCCACGCCACGCGCTGCCGGTTCCCGCCCGTCACGTTCCCCTTCGCATCCGTCGGCTGGTTCGTTTGCACCAGCCACACGATGCGGTCGATGCTCGGAATGTAGTGCACCACTTGGTCGCAGCAATAGCCTCCGTCCGGGCTGTCGCCAAACACCGTCGAAAGATTCGTAATCGTCTTGAACGTCTTGCCTCCGTCGGTCGAATACTTGGTGTACAAATTCCCCGTCATCAGCACCACGTTGCTTGCTCCGCCGGAACCCGCTGCGCTTGGATCGGGCGGAAAGTTATTAGCCACTCCGCCGGACTGCGTATTAATCACGAAACCCACCGCGCCCCCCTTCGCAATTCCCGGGTACGTCGAAATTCCCGGGTCCTTGATCCCGGAGAGCTGCGGCGTCTTCGGAAAGATCACTTGCGGAGTGCTTTCCGGCGTAGGCGCACGGTTTTCGTTTTTCTCCCGTTGTGGCGGCTGCGGCAGCGCAGGATAAGGCCCCTGCGTCTGGTGCGTCGGGCCGTGATTGGTTGTCGCCGTGGCCGAACCCGGTCCTTGCGGCGGAATTTGCAGCTTCGTCTCGAACCGGAATTTCCGCTCCCGCTCGCCATCATCTTTGTCGTCGCCGCGCCCCCGATACCTTCCTTCCACTTCCAGCTCATAAGTTTTGGAAACGTCGAGGCCCGCCACCGCAAACCGCACCTGGATCACTTTCCTGCCGTCCGCTCCGATCGTCCCCAGGTTCACCGGCAGCGTCACCGGCAAGTCTCGGTGCCCGCCTCGCAACTCAATTTCACGCAGCTCCACGTTGTGCGCGTCCGTCTCCCCGGTGTTGTCAATCGGCAGCGCCACCAGTAGTTCCGTCCCCTCCACCGTCACTCCCGCTGCTCCGCCCCGCACGGCCCTCTTCTCCCCTTTCCCGCACCCCGCCCCCAGCCACGCCACGAACGCCATTCCCACCGCAATCCACAACTTCCGTTCAAGTCCGCCCCGCCGCGCACCATCGTTTCTCATCATCCGCCTCTTTTCTCCGTCCCACGCCCGTAGGTCTACTCTCTCCCTGCGTAGTGGTCCGAGCAGCCTGGTCGTTTCCCCGGAATTGTAAGTTCGGCGAGTCAGCAGCCTGGGGCCCTACCTCGGTTTTTAAGGGGTAGTTTTGTCCTTCCTTTCCTCTCCTCTCTTTCCTGTCGACTTTCAACTGTCGAATGTCGACCTCTGGTCAGCCGTACTCGCCAAATCATCTGCTGGTCCCGCTGCCTCGCGGAGCGTTAAGCTGTCACCTACCCTATGACCCAGCTCCTATTCAATCTCGCTCCCGAACGCCGCATCCTTTCGGTCAGCGAACTCACTGGAAAAATCCGCGATCTCCTCGCCAAAAACTTCACCGACATCCTCGTCCAGGGCGAAATCTCGAATTGCCACGAAGCGCAGTCCGGCCACGTCTACTTCACCCTCAAGGACGACCGCGCGCAAATCCGCTGCGTTTGTTTCAAGAATCAGTTGCGCACCATGAAGTTCCGCCCCGAAGACGGCCTGCATGTCACCGTGCGCGGCTCCATCAGCGTTTACGAAACCCGCGGCGAGTATCAGATCTATGTCGAACACATCGAGCCGGTTGGCCTCGGCGCCCTGCAGCTTGCTTTCGATCAGCTCAAAAAGCGCCTCGAAGCCGAAGGGCTCTTCTCCGCCGAACGCAAAAAGCCGCTTCCCATCCTTCCCAGCCGCATCGGACTCATCACTTCGCCGCGCGGCGCCGCCGTCCGCGACGTCGTCGGCATCCTGCGCCGCCGCTTTCACAACGTGCATCTCACGCTCTATCCCGTACGCGTGCAGGGCGATGGCGCTGCCACCGAAATCGTCCGCGCCATCCAGTTCTTTCAGCGCAAGCAACTCGTTGACGTCATCATCCTCGCGCGCGGCGGCGGCTCCCTCGAAGATCTCTGGTCCTTCAACGAAGAAGTCGTCGCCCGCGCCATCTCCACGTGCTCTATTCCCATCATTTCCGGAGTAGGCCATGAAACCGATTTCACCATCGCCGATTTTGTCGCCGACGTGCGTGCCTCCACGCCTTCCGCCGCCGCCGAACTCGTCGTGCAAACCCGCCGCGAATTCGATAAGCACATCGCCGATCTCCTGCAGACCATGGCCAACGTGCTCCGCTACCGCCTCCTCGAACTCTCCAATAAAGTCTTCGAGCTGGAAAATCGCCGCGGCTTCGACCGCCCCTTCGAGATTCTCCGCCAACTCCGCCAGCGCTCCGACGATCTCACATCCCGTGTTGCCCAAGGCCTACGCGCCCGTTTGGTTGACGCCCGCAAACGCTACACCGCTGCCCACGTAAGAATCGTCTCCTTCGATTTCCGCGCCAGAGTTGCCGCTTTCCGCCTCCGCCTCGAACGCCGCAGCGATCTGCTGGGCGCCCGGGCCGACCGCCTCCTCCGCGCGAAGCGCGAACGCATCGAGCGTCTCCTCCTCCAACTCGAGGAGCGCAGCCCCCTAAAAGTCCTGGAACGCGGTTACGCCATAGCCACCGACGCCGCCGGCAACCTCCTCCGCGACGCCAATCAAGTAACCATAGGCGACACCGTAGCCATCCAGCTACACCGCGGCCGCCTCACTACCGAGGTGCGAAAGAAGGAAGGGGGAACTTAATCAATGCCGATGAGCGAAACCAGATTTATAGATCGGTGTGCCCAGTGGAGACCAAAATCTGAGATACATCTCATTCCATCCGGCACTAGGGGTGTTTATGCTTTGCTTCATTACAGGCCCCGCATCAACAAGTACGACGTGGTTTACATCGGAATGGCTCCGCGCGGCGGCATGAAGGGTAGGCTCGCGGCTCACGCGAAGAGTGAGACGAAGACTTGGTCTCATTTCTCAATATTCAGAGTTTGGGACAACATCAGCGAAGTCGAAGTGAGTGAACTCGAAGGGCTATTCCGTGAAATCTATAGAAAGGACAAAAAAGCAAACCGATTCAACAAGCAGAAAAAATACAAGAAACTACAAAACGTCCGGGTGGACGACTTGACCAACTGGAATAAAGCCGAATGCAGATAGCCGATAGTCAGCGACCGCGTTCGATGCGAGCTAAGGCTTCTTCCAGAGTCGCGCACGTTTCTCCGGACGCTTTCCCTTCCTAGTACGCGCGGGTGATCTCCGCGTTGCCCAGCTTTTCGAGGATTTTTTCGTACTCTTCGATGCTGATGACCGCTGCAATTTTGTCGCCGCGTTTGTTGAAAATGATTCGCACTGGTTCGATCATAGACGCCCTCTTCGACGGAGCTTACTCTGACGATTAATCGCCGGCAATAAGGAATAGGTACCAGAAAGCACCTAGTCTTCGTCGTCGGACGAGGAAACCTTCAGCACGGCGAGGAACGCTTCTTGCGGGATATCGACTTGGCCGACGCGCTTCATGCGCCGCTTGCCTTCTTTTTGTTTTTCGAGGAGTTTGCGTTTGCGGGAAATGTCTCCGCCGTAGCACTTGGCCAACACGTTCTTGCGAATCGCCGCAACGGTTTCCCGTGCGATCACGCGGCTGCCGATCGCGGCTTGGATTGGGACTTCAAACATTTGCCGGGGAATCAGTTTGCGCAGGCGGGTCACCAATTCGCGCCCGCGTTCCATGGAAAAATCGCGATGAATAATCAACGCGAGCGCATCCACCGGTTCGCCGGCCACCAGCACGTCCAGCTTGATCAGGTCGGACTCGACGTAGCCGGCCAAATGGTAGTCCAGCGAAGCGTAGCCGCGCGAAACCGATTTCAGCCGGTCGTAAAAATCGAGCACGATTTCGTTCAGCGGCAATTCGTAAGTCAGCATGACCCGCGTCGGCGAAAGGTATTCGAAATTCTTCTGCGTGCCGCGTTTGTCCTGGCAAAGCTGCAGGATGCCGCCGACGGAATCGTCGCTGGTGATGATCATGGCCTTGATGATCGGCTCTTTGATGATCTTGATGTCGCTGGGATTCGGGAATTTCGCGGGGCTGTCGACTTCAATTGTCTCGCCGCTTTGTTTCGTAATTTGATAGCGCACGCTCGGCGCCGTGGTGATCAGGTTGATCCCGAATTCGCGTTCGAGACGCTCTTGCACGATTTCCATGTGCAGCAAGCCGAGGAATCCGCAGCGAAACCCAAATCCCAGCGCGGTCGAATTTTCCGGCTCGTAAAAAAACGCCGCGTCATTCAATTGCAATTTGCCGAGCGCGTCGCGCAGCGGTTCGTAATCATCCGCCAGCACCGGAAACAACCCGGCGAAGACCATCGGCTTGATGGCTTCAAATCCCGGCAGCGCCGGCGCTGGCCGCGCCACTTCGATCACCGTATCGCCCATGCGCGCATCGGCCACGCGTTTGATGTTCGCCACGATGAAGCCCACGTCCCCGGCTTCCAGCTCCTCGAGCGCCACCGGCTTCGGCGTGAGCGTGCCGAGTTGCTCGACTTCGTACGTCTCGTCGCCCGCCACCAGCTTGATCTTCACATGATTCTTCACGCGCCCTTCCATCACCCGCACCAGCACCACCGCGCCGCGGTAAATATCAAACCACGAATCGAAAATCAGCGCCTGCAACGGATTTTCCGCGCTACCCTTGGGCGCCGGCACTCGCGCGACAATCGCTTCCAGCACATCCTCGACGCCCAGCCCGCTTTTCGCGCTGATCAGCAGCGCATCGTCTGCCGGAATCGCCAGCACGCTTTCGATTTGCTCTTTCACAAAGTCCGGCTGCGCGGCCGGCAAATCCACTTTGTTGATCACCGGCAAAATCGTCAGATTGTGTCCCGCGGCGAGAAACGCATTCGCCACCGTTTGCGCTTCCACGCCCTGCGACGCATCGACCACCAGCAGCGCGCCTTCGCAAGCGGAAAGCGCCCGCGACACTTCGTAGGAAAAATCCACATGCCCGGGCGTATCAATCAGGTTCAGCCGGTAAGTATTTCCATCTTTCGCTTTGTAGTGCAGCCGGATGCTCTTCGCTTTGATGGTGATGCCGCGCTCGCGCTCCAGGTCCATCGAGTCCAGCACCTGCTCGTGCATCTCGCGCGAAGTCAACGCCCCGGTCATCTCGAGCAAACGGTCCGCCAGCGTGGATTTGCCGTGGTCGATATGCGCAATGATGCAGAAATTCCGTATGAACTGTGGATCCATGGAGCCTTGTAAACCGCATTGTTACCGGCAGGAGCTGCTTCCCGAGGAGGACCAACGCCCACACGCCGCGAAAACCATGCCGTGTAAACACTCAGTTTGCCACAAATCGCCGGACCGCGCAGCCGTCTGCGCTACCAAGCGCGGTTCCTTTGGGCGATAGAACTCCACGAGGCTTTGGAATGTGGAATGGCCGGTGAATTTATTGCGCTGCGGGAGTTGCTCCGGTAATTTTCATCATGTAGCGGACCGTACCCGCAGGATAGAGCGGGTCATGCGCCGTGATACTTTTCTGCTCGCCCGGAGCGACGGCGTCGAAGATGGTGCCCTTGTTGATCATCAGCACGTTGCCGTCCGCAGCGATGTAGGTCGTTTCATACGCGATGTTGCTGTAGCTGTAGTCCGCGGATTTATTCTCGATGGTCACGGCCCAGACCGACGCGGTGCCGTTGCGGTCCTTATCCATGGTGGTGCGCTGGATCTTCAGGTCGCGCACGGCATCAGCGTTGCCCTTCGCCGTAGCCGCCGCCGCTTGCCGGTTCGCCGCGCCCTTGGACTGTATGAAAAAATATCCGCCAGCCGCTCCGAGAACGACAATCACAGCGATAGCGATCCATAGTCCGCTGGAAGCAGATGGCTTTATTTCTTTTGGCGGTTCAAACACAGACCCCTCCATTTTTCCGCGCCGCGGCACACCCGCGGCCCACGTACGGCCTAGACATAGCACCGAAGCCTCAGTAAGTCCACCGCCGCGAGCGGGCCAGCCGGCCGCTCCTGCATTCCAGCTACTCCTCGCGCAGGATGCGGATGGGCTCGATGCGGGTGGCGCGGTAGGCCGGGAGGATGGTGGCGAGCAGGCCGACGGCGACGAGGATCACCGCCACGGCGGCGAACGTGAGCGGATCAGTGGCGCGCACGCCGTAAATGAGCGAGGCGACCACGCGGCTGAGCGCGAACGCGGCTGCCAGGCCGATGGCCACGCCCAGAAAAATCGGCTTCATGCCATCGCTCACCACCATGCGCAGCACATCAGAGTGCGTCGCGCCGAGAGCCATGCGAATGCCGATTTCGCGCACGCGGCGCCGCACCGTGTACGCCAGGACGCTGTAGATGCCGACCGCGGCGAGTACCAGCGCGAGGCCCGCGAACGCGCCGAGCAGCAGCACATTGAAGCGTTGCGGCGAGAGCGATGCGGAGAGCAAGCCTTCCATGGGTAGCGCGCTGACCACTGGGATTTCCGGATCCACTTCATGGACCGCGCTAGTAACTGCTGAAATCAGGCTGGATGGATCGACGCTGGTACGCACCGCCAGGCTCATTCCAAATGAACGCCAGGGTTGCGAAGGTGGGCTGGTGAACTGCCTGACCGGCCAATAGAGGGTTTCCCGGGGCCGGGTTTGATCCAGCGAATCGTCTTTGACGTCGCCGACAACACCGACGACCTCGCGCGGCCCATCCACGAAAAACGTGAGCGCGATGTGCTTGCCGAGCGGATTGTCGTTGGGCCAGAAGCGCTTGGCCATCGATTCACTGATGACCACGACATGCGAACGGTCGACCGCGTCGCCGTCGTTCAAGTCCCGGCCGCGCAGCAGCGGAACGCGCATAGCCTGCAGGTAGCCGGGCGAGATCATGCGCACATCGACTTCGGGCTGATCCGCCATGGGCACCACCGGCTGGCCTTCCACGGCAACGGGTTGATGCGAGCCACCGCCGTCCATCGGCAAGCTGTCGATCAGGCCTGCCGACTCGACACCGGGAGTCGCACGAATCTGCCGGAGCACCTCATCGAAAAAGCTGATCTGCGCCGCCGGATTGGGGAATTTTTTGGCCGGAACGGTTAGCGTCCCTGTTAAGACATTGTTGGGATCGAACCCCGGCCGCACGCTGCTGAGCTGCAGCAAACTGCGAATCATCAGCCCCGCGCCGATCAACAGCACCAGCGACAACGCCACTTCCGCAATCACCAGCAAGCAGCGCGTTCTGCCTCCTCCGGAGTCGGAGCTGCCGCGGCTCTCGCCTTGCTTCAGCGCTTCGTTGACATCCGCGCGCGTGAATCGCAGCGACGGCAACAGCCCGGCGAGAATTCCTGCAAACAGCGCCAGGAAAAGGGTGAATGCCAAAACTTGCGCGTCGAGCGTAACTTCCGCGGAAAGCGAAAGACGATCGGCGAGGAACTTCTGAATAAACGTAATGCCGAAGCGCGCCAAGAGGAGTCCCAGCGCTCCCCCAGCGAGCGAGAGAAGCAGCGTTTCGGCGAGAATCTGGCGCAGCACCACGGCGCGAGTCGCCCCCAGCGACGTACGGATCGCGATTTCCTTCCTTCGCGCGAGAGTCTTGGCGAGAACGAGATTGGCGACGTTGGCGCACGCAATCAGAAGGACGAATGCTACCGCACCCAGCAGGACGAGCAGCGCAGGCCGCACGTCCCCGACGATTTGCTCGCGTAACGGAAGAGCCGTGGCGCCCCAGCCTTTGTCGTCCTCGGGATATTGCTCCTCGAGGCGTGTGGAGATTGCGCCGAGGTCCGCTTTGGCCTGCTGCACCGTGACTTCCGGCTTGAGACGTCCAATGACCAGATAATTATGGTTGCCGCGCACGGCGCGGTTCTGATCGGTCCAGGCCATGGGGACCCAGAAATCGGCCCAGCCTGGGAACTTGAACTTCGCAGCCATAACGCCGATGACCGCGTAGGTCTCTCCATCCAGGAGGATGTTCCGGCCAACGATTCCCGGATCGCTGGCAAACTGATCGCGCCAGAGTTTGTTGCCCAGGATTACCACATGGTCTCGGCCAGGACGATTCTCGTCCGGCGAGAACAAGCGGCCCAGGACCGGCTGCACGCGCAAGATCGAAAAGAATTCCGGCTCCACGGGCGCGCCGCGAATGGCCTCGGGACGCTCGCCACCCCCAACATTGAAGCTGGTGAATCCGTAGGCCGCCAGGCGCTCGAAGGAGCGGTTCTGGCTCTGCCAGTCGAGGTAATTCGCCGGCGAGACCGAGAACAAGCTCATGCCCGGGAAGCTCTTCGCAGGGGGCACGTGCCAGACCTGCATGATCCGGGAAGCGTCCGGGTACGGGAGCGGGCGCAGGAGCACCGCGTTGACGATCGAGAAGATCGCCGTGTTGGCCCCGATTCCCAGCGCCAGCACCACGATCGCCGCCATCGTGAACCCCGGATTCCGCCGCAGGATGCGCATACCGAAGCGCAGGTCGCTCCACAGGTTCCGCATGGCAAATCACCCCCGGGCCGCGAGACGCAAAAGTAACGGCGGCAATATAGAGACGAAAAAAACGCCCAGAAGTTTCCAGGAGGCAACCGCCTAACCGTGCCCGATACTGCATCGCGCAGAATGCCCGGGTTTGCCCCCTTGCCACCGCGGTATATAGTGGATAGCGGCGGCAAGCACCCACACCCTCGCCGCCGGTGTGCACCGCTTCAGGGTACGTGGGCGGCGGCAAAATCCGCATCCGCAGAGGCAATCCAGACTGATGGCCGCAGACGTCAGCAAGCATCTGGAACGCGCCAAGCGCTTTCTGGAGAAAAATCGCGTCGAGGACGCCATCGAGGCGTACCTCGCGGTGCTGGACGAAAGTCCGCAGCACCAGGAAGCCACGCAGGCGCTCGGCGATTTGTACACCCGCGCGGACAAGCCGGACCGCGCCGCCATTTACTACGGAAGCTTGTTCGATTTGCTCGTCGATCCGCGCGACGAGACCAAAGCGCTGGCCATTTACAACCGCTTTCTCCGCTCCGGCCCCGTGTCTCAGCCTCCCGAACGCATCGCGCGTTACGCCTTCCTGCAACAAAAACAAAATCGCAGCGAAGAAGCCATCGAGCAATACAGTAAAGCCGCGGAGCTTTTTGCCGAAGCCGGACGCGGCGAGGACGCGCTGTTCTGCTGGGAACGCACCGCGCATCTCGATCCGGAGAATTTGTCGCGCCAGATGAAGCTTGCGGAAGCCGCCGAGTCGATCGGCAAGCATGCGCTGGCGGCCCGGGCGTACCTCCGCGGCGGGCAACTGGCCACTGCGAGCGGAGCGACCGAAGAAGCGATGAAGCTGCTGGGGCGCGCGCACGCCCTGGCGCCCCAGGAGCGCAGCGCCACGCTGCTGTACGCCGAAGCGAAACTCCGCGGCGGCGCCGCGGCCGAAGCGGCCGTGCTGCTCGAGCCGTTCGCGGCCTCCGAAAACGATGTGCAGTTCCTGGATACCTTCGCGGATGCGCAGATGCGCGCGGGCAACCTCGATCGCGCCCGCGAGGTGCTGGAGCGCTTGCTGCGCGAAAAGAACGAAGGCATTTCGCGGCTTTTCGAGCTGGCTGATCTTTATACCGCCGCCGGACAGGAAGGCAAGTCGATCGAAATACTGCTCACCCTCAAGCGCCGCATGTTCGCGGACAAGCGGCAGAATGAATTTGCGGCGCAGTTGGACGGGCTGGGAGCGAAGCATCCGGATTCGCAGGCCATTCTGGAGTTCTGGGCGTCGCTGTACAACGAGCTGAACCGCGAGTCGCAGTACTTCGACGTGCTGATTAAATTGTTCGACGTGTACTTCAACGCGCAGGATTATCGCAAAGCCAGTGAAGCGCTCGAACGCCTGGTGGACATCGACGCTTACGATCATCGCAACCAGCAGCGCATCGAGAAGTTGCGCGGGCGCGTCGACGATAGCTTTTTGCGGCGCGTCGGCGGCCGCCTGGCGAAGACCGCCACCACGCAGACGCCTTCGCCCGGGAAGCCGCAGACCACTCCTGCCGGCAACGTTCTCGGCGCGCCGTCCGGAAACGAGGAAGTGCGCAACCAGCAAGCTCTCGAAGATTTGATCGTGCAAACGGAAATCTTCTTGCAGTACTCACTGCAAAGCAAAGCCACCGAGCGCTTGCAGAAAATCGCCGCCATGTTTCCCGGTGAAGAAGAAAAAAATGCGCGGCTGGCGAATTTGTATCAACTGGCCAACTGGTGGCCGCCCGGTGCGGCAAAACCGAAGCCCAAAGCCGCCGATCCGCCGACCGTAACCGCTTCGCCGGTCGCGCCGGCGCCCGTCCCGGCGCAACAAGCGCCGCCACCCTCTGACTCTGGAGAGCAAGCCGGCAAGACCGGTTTCTACAGCGCCGAGACGCTGCGCGATCTCGCCAAAATTTCCGAGATCAACCAGAAAATCTTCCGGCAGCAGACCCCGCGCGCGATGTTGAACACCGCGGTCAATGAAGTCGGAACTTATTTGCGTGCTACGCGTGCTCTCGCCGTCGTCGGCGCGACTGGCCGGCCCCCTGAAATGGCGGCGGAATTCTGCGCCCACGCCGTGAAGCCTGCGCCGGGCGCCCAAGTCGTGTTCCTGCTCGCGCAGATGGAAAAAGCGGAGCCCGATGAATTAAGCGGGCTGAAAGTCGAAGCAGGCGAAGGCTCGATTTTGCAGGACATGGGGCTGCAAACCGCCATGGGCGTCATCATCACCGACAAAGAGACGCAGACGCCCGCGGGAATGCTGATCGTCGGCCACGCGCAGGAGCACAAGTGGAGACCGAACGAAGTTTATTTCCTGCAAGCTATCGGCGATCAGATGCTCATGAGCGTGAGCCACACGCGGCTGCGTTCGCTGGTGCGGCGCATGGGCGTTTCGGATGAGCGCAGCGGCTTGCTAAGCCGCAGCTCCTATCAAAGCTGCTTGCTGACGGAGGCGGACCGCGCGCGCTCGCAAGGCACGCCGCTGTCGCTGACGATTTTGCAGATCGACCGCGGTGCGGAGCTGCTGCGCCAGCAGGGCGAACCGCCCATGGAGCGCTTTCTGGAGCAGCTCGCGCGCTCGCTGCAGCCCATCGTGCGGCAGAACGACGTAGCGGTGAAATATACCGCCTGGTCGCTCGCGTTTATTCTGCCGGACACCACGCTCGCGGGTGCGCAAAGCCTCACAGATAAATTGCGGCGCGCCGCGTCCGGGCTGCGGCCGCCGTGGGACTCCACGCAAATTACGCTGAGCGCGGGAATTGTCGAAGCGGTGGCCAAGCCCGATTACGACAGCGAAGATATTGTGACCGACCTGATCAATCGCGCCGAATTCTCCATCGAAGAAGCGCGCAGGAAAAGTGGCGACACCATCGTTGCCCTCGAAACCCCCAAGATTTGAGTCCATTGCTCAGCCCTTAGGGCGCCCGTTCATTCGCCGATTTCCTTCTTACGGCCTCGACGGTAAACTGTAGCTGTCAACTTCTGCAAGCGAGGACCAGCATGTTTCCAACCGATGTGGTGATTGTGGCGGGCGCGCGTACGCCCATGGCGCGGTATACCGGGGCGTTTTCGGACGTGAGCGCGATTGATTTGGCGGCGCATGCTTCGAAAGAAGCGATTCGCCGGTCCGGCGCGGATCCCGGCGAAATTGATCACGCGATTTTCGGCAACGTGATGCAGACCAGCGCGGACGCATTGTATGGAGCGCGCCACGTCGGATTGAAGGCGGGGCTGAAAATGGAAACGCCGGCGGTCACCGTGAATCGCCTGTGCGGCTCTGGAATCGAAGCCATTGCGCAGGCGGCACAGCGTTTGCTGCTTGATGAGGCGGTGGTGGTTCTGGCTGGCGGCATGGAGAATATGACGCAAGCGCCGTTTGTGATTCGCGGCGCGCGCAACGGCCTGAAACTTGGTGGCGGCGCGCTGGAAGATTCGCTGATGGCCGGCTTGACGGATTCGTATTGCGGATTGCCAATGGCGCTGACTGCGGAAAAACTTGCGGAGCAGCACGGCATCACGCGCAAGGATGCGGACGCCTACGCGTTGCGCAGCCAGCAAGCCGCGGATGCCGCCTACAAAGCGTGCCGCATTCGGGAAGAACTGGTGCCGGTGGAAGTGAAGCAGGGAAAGAAGACAATTGTGGTCAGCGAAGACGATCACCGCCGCCCGGAAACCACCATGGAGACGCTGGAAAAGCTGCCGCCTTCGTTCAAGAAGGACGGAATCGTGACCGCCGGAAACGCCAGCGGCATTGTGGACGGCGCGGCGGCGGTGATCGTGACGCGCGAGAAAATCGCGAAAGAGCGAGGGCTGAAGCCGATCGGAAGAATTATTTCGTGGGCCGTCGCAGGTGTAGATCCCAGCATCATGGGAATCGGCCCGGTGCCATCGTCGCAGAAAGCGCTGAAGCTCGCCGGACTCACACTCGCGCAAATGGATCGGGTGGAAGTGAACGAAGCCTTCGCCGCGCAGTATCTCGCCGTCGAAAAAGTCCTCGGCCTCAATCGCGACAAAACCAACGTCAACGGCGGGGCCATCGCGCTCGGCCATCCGCTCGGCGCTTCGGGCACGCGCCTGGTCATGAGCATTCTGAATGAGCTGCGGCGCAACGGTTTGCGCTACGGCCTGACCACCGCGTGCATCGGCGGCGGCCAGGGCATCGCCATGATCGTTGAGGCGCTCGCAGCTTGATTGCGATTGCTTTGGAGTGCGGCAGCCGGGCTGCCGCTTTTCCGCCCGCGCGTGTGCAACTGCC
Source organism: Candidatus Dormiibacterota bacterium (assembly GCA_035601655.1). GTDB lineage: Bacteria > Acidobacteriota > Terriglobia > Acidiferrales > UBA7541 > Acidiferrum. The sequence continues at coordinate 4,189 of DATNNV010000026.1, read as the reverse complement.
GGAAAAGCGGGAGCAAGGCTCCCGCACTCCACATGAGTAGCAGGGCAGCCGCCTTCGTTGCTGTTTTCTGCTAGACTCTCAGTTCGTTGCACGCAGGCCTTTGCCGCAGCCGTCATCCAAATCAGCGAGGAAACGCATGGCGATTCATAGAGTGGGAGTCGTGGGGTGTGGGTTGATGGGGTCGGGAATCGCGCAGGTGTGTGCGGCGGCGGGATTCGAGACGGTGGTGCGGGAAGTGAAGCCGGAGCTGGTGGAAAAGGGATTGAAGGGCATTGAGAAGAATCTGGCGCGGCTGGCCGAGAAGGGCACCATCACCGCGGCAGCACAGAGCGATATTCGCGGGCGGCTGAACGGCACCACAGCGATCGAGGATTTGAAGAACTGCGATCTGATCGTCGAAGCGATTATTGAGAATTTGCCCGCCAAGCATGAATTGTTTCGCGCGCTCGATGGGCTTTGCCCGGCGTCCACGATTTTTGCCAGCAACACTTCGTCGCTGACGGTCACGGAAATTGCCGCGGCGACCAAGCGGCCGCAGCGGTTTGTCGGGCTGCACTTTTTCAATCCCGTGCCGGTGATGAAGCTGGTGGAAGTGGTGCGCACGATTGCCACGGAACCTGCGGTCTACGAGGAAATGGTGGCATTCGGCGCAAAGCTCGGCAAAGTGCCCGTGCGCGCACACGATTCGACGGGCTTCATCGTCAACCGTTTGCTGGTGCCTTATTTGCTCGATGCCATCCGCGCGCTGGAAGAAGGCGTAGGCTCGATCGAAGATATCGACAATTCCATGAAGCTCGGTTGCGGGCATCCGATGGGCCCGCTGACGCTGCTTGATTTTGTCGGCCTGGATACCACGTACTACATTTCGCAGATCATGTTCGACGAATTCAAAGAACGGCGATTCGCTTCGCCGCCGCTGCTGAAGCGCATGGTGCTGGCCGGATGGAACGGCCGCAAATCCGGGCGCGGATTCTACGATTACGCCGACCTCGCCAATCCGAAAGCGATGAAATTCTAAGCTCGTAGGGGCGCAGCACTGCTGCGCCCCATCTCGGCAAGGCGTATAACGAAAGGCTCAGGAGCAAGCGCGATGGCCTACGAAAACATTCTGTACGACAAGAGAGACGGCATCGCCACGATCACCTTCAACCGGCCGAAAGTGCTGAACGCGCTGAACCGCAAGACGATTGAAGAATTGCGCGACGCGCTGCTGGATGCGCGCGGCGATGCGAATGTGCGCGTGCTGATTCTCACCGGCGCGAGCGAGAAATCATTTGTAGCCGGAGCCGACATCGTGGAGCTTTCGCAGCAGACCCCGGTGAACGGCAAGGAATTTTCGCTGTACGGCCAGGGCGTGTTGCATCTGCTGGAGACGCTGGGCAAGCCTTCGATCTGCGCGATCAACGGATTTGCGCTGGGCGGCGGCTGCGAGATTGCTCTTTGCTGCTCGATTCGCCTGGCGAGCAAGACGGCGAGACTCGGCCAGCCGGAAGTGAAGTTGGGCATTCTGCCGGGATACGGCGGATCGCAGCGCCTCTCGCGGCTTTGCGGCAAAGGCATGGCGCACGAATTGTGCCTCACCGGAGAAATGATTACCGCGGAAGAGGCGCAGCGCATCGGGCTGGTGAATCACGTTTACGAGCCGACGGAGTTGCTTCCGGCAGCCGAAGCAATGGCCAAAAAGATAATTGCGAATGCGCCGGTCGCGGTGCAGTACGCCATGGAAGCCATCGAGCGCGGAATCGAGATGCCGCAGGAAGAAGGATTGTTCCTGGAGGCGACTTTGTTCGGCTTGTGCTGCGCGACGGAAGATATGCGGGAAGGCACGAAAGCATTTGTGGAGAAGCGGTCGCCGCAGTTCAAAGGGAAGTAGAGGACGTAAAGGAGGGTAAGGAAGTAAAGCAGAAGAGCGCGCGGGTGCGGTACATAGGAGCGTTGAAGTTGACGATCATGACGGAAAAACTGCAGCCAAATAAGATTAGCGGCGAACTCACCGCGCAAGGATTGCGGTTTGGAATTATTGTGAGCCGGTTCAATAGTTTTATTACCGAGCGGCTGCTGGCCGCGGCGACGGATGGATTGGAACGCGCGGGCGCAAAGAGCAAGGATGTTGATGTGGTGCATGTGCCGGGAGCCTTTGAATTGCCGCTGATCGCGAAGAAGCTTGCCGCGACAGGGAAGTACGACGCGCTTATCACCATCGGCTGCGTGCTGCGCGGCGAGACGACGCATTACGACTATGTCTGCTCTGAAACCGCGCGCGGGCTGCAACTCGCGCAGATGGATACCGGCGTGCCCGTAATGTTTTGCGTGCTGACCTGCGACACACTGGAGCAAGCCATCGACCGCGCCGGACTGAAGGGTGGCAACAAAGGATTCGAAGCCGCGCTCGGCGCCATCGAAATGGCGCATCTCTCGCGGAGGATCCGCAGCGAAAAGAGCAAAGCAGCGGCTTCCGGAAAGAAGCGGTCCAAGTAGCATGTCGCTGCGCAGCAAAGGCCGCGAGTTTGCCATGCAGATGCTCTTTCAATGGGACATCAGCGAGCAGAACCTCGGCAAACTGGAAAGCAATTTCTGGCGCAGCGCCAAAGCCGCGGAAAACACCAAAGCTTTTGCCAACCGCTTGTTTGAAGGCGCGGCGAAAGAAGCGGCGGCGCTCGACGAAGTGATCGTAAAGCACGCCGAGAATTGGCGACTGGAGCGGCTTTCGGCCATTGACCGCGCCATCCTGCGTCTCGCACTTTACGAATTGCGCTCGACGGATACGCCTCCCAAGGTAGTGCTGAACGAAGCGGTGGAATTGGCTAAAAAGTTCTCCTCCGAAGATGCCGGCGGGTTCGTCAACGGCATCCTCGATGCGTTCCATAAATCTCTGAAAAATAGCTAGTTACGGACTCCCGCAATTATTTCGAGGCCGCAGAACTTTCTCTGAACCGCGGTGTTTTATCCCCCAGCTTCCGACAGGTCACGGACAACATAACTAGGAGAGAAAAAATGAACGCAGCAACATTGCTTCGCCGAGGTGTGCTCGCAGTCGCGTTTGCCGGATTGCTGGCCGGTGGCGCTTACGCACAGGATCCCACTCCGCAACAGGAGGATATCCATCAGGATAAAAAGGATATCCGGCAGGACAAGCGCGATCTGAACAAAGACCGCGCGGACCGCAATGCGGACCAGAAAGACATCAACAAGGACAAGCGCGACCTAAGCAAGGACCGCGCTGACCGGAACAAGGACCAGCGCGACATCAATCACGATAAGACCGATTTGAGCAAGGACCGCACCGACCGCAATAAGGACCAGCGCGATATCAATCACGACAAACGCGACCTGGCCAAGGACGATGCGAAATACGGCGCCAATAGCGCGCAAGCGCAAGCCGACCGCAAAGACCTGCATACGGACCGCGTGGATCGCAACAAAGACCAGAAGGACATCAACCACGACAAGCGCGATTTGAGCAAGGACCGTGCGGACCGCAACAAGGATCAGCGCGATATCAATAAGGATAAGAAGGACCTGAGTGCGGACCGCAAAGACCGCAACGCGGATCAGAAAGACATCAACAAAGACAAAAAGGACCTGCACAAAGACCGCAAGGACCTGCATCAGGACCGCAAGGCTGCGGCTGCACACAAGCGCTAACGGTTAGCGGTTGGCAAGTGGGCTGAGACGTTCGTAAGGAGTTGGGACGCGGTGACCGACCTAAAGGTCGGCCACTACAAGGCCGCCTGGAAATTCAGGCGGCCTTTCCCGTTTTGGGATGTTTGCGACCCTTCAAGTAATACTTTAGGGCGCGGTGGAAAAAGTGGGGTACACCCCCCTATGTTTGCGCAAAGAGCGCGTAAGCGATAGATTCCAAAAGACTTAGGCTGCGCCCTGGTGTGCAAGAGTGCAGCAAGAGTGCGCAAGGCTTTGATTCTTAAGGACTTAATTTTTCGTGTTTTTGCAGCAAGAAAGAAGATGGCGAGGTCCGAGCCGGCTCGGAGCTTTACTCAGGACTGAGTATACCACAGAATTAGAAAAAAGTCAAGGGAAATCGGCATTTGTATCATAGCTCGTTAGAAATGTCCCCTAGGTTAGCTCGTTAGAAGTGTCCCCTTGTGGGGTTTGAAAGGGTGGCGTGGTGGGGGCCGGAGCGGAGCGCGGTGCCGCGGGTACCGCGACACGGTCGGGCGCAGCGCAGGCC
>DATNNV010000025.1:0-26942 GCA_035601655.1 Candidatus Dormiibacterota bacterium | reverse complement strand
GCAGCCGCAGCGGCCCCCGAAGGCGACGGCGCCCCGCCATGTGCCGCTCCGGTCCCGCCTCCCGCCACGATGATTTCCGGCGCCGCTGCGGCTCTGGAGGACGCCAGCACTACCCCAACCGACGGCTTCTTCAGCCGGATGCGCACATCTCCCCTGGAATATTCAAACTCCTCGAGATTGTGCTCCGCCATGAAGCGAATGAGTTGCTCGATTTGCTCGATTTCTGGATTTGCCAACGACGGAATTCCCGCGGCCTTGGTGGACTTTTTCGGTTTCATGCCTGTTCAGATCTCGATAAGATCCCGCGTAAAGCGGGTCAGTACTTCCGTTCGGTCAACGTGCACTGCCACATCGTCCTCGATCCGGATGCCCCCAACCCCGTCCACGTACACTCCCGGTTCAATGGTTACCACATTCCCGGATTCCAGCCGGCGAGACTGGCCCTTAGCGACCCTGGGATCTTCGTGTACTTCCAGACCCAGGCCGTGTCCCGTGCTGTGAACGAAATACTGGTCCAGGCGATAGCCCGCCAGGACCTGCCTGGCTGCCGCGTCTACCTCGCCGCAACCGGCCCCCGCCTTTACCGCGGCAATCGCAGCCGCTTGAGCTTCCTGAACCGCCCGATACCATCCGCGAATCCGGCCAGGCGCTCGCCCCAAATAAAATGTGCGGGTAATGTCGCTGCAATAGTGGCCGAGTATAGCACCGAGGTCCAGTACCACCAATTCATTTTTCCTCAGCCGCTTGGCCGTCGGTCGCGCGTGCGGCAGCGCGGTACGCTTCCCGGAGGCTACAATGGTCTCGAACGCCGGTCCCGACGCTCCTCGACTGCGCATGTGGTACTCGATCTCCGCGGCAATCTCGAACTCGCGTACCCCAGGCTTCAGGAGTTTAGCCGCACTGGTCACCACTTCGCTCGCCAGGATAGCCGCCTTCCGCATTTGCGAGACTTCTGACTGGTCCTTCCTCGTTCGCAGCCCTTCGGGTATCCCCGCTGCGGCAATCCACGCGACGCGGCTCCCCGCAGCCTTCCGCAGAACGCGCAATTGCGCCACGCTGAGTTGTTGCGGATCGAATCCCACCCTGCGGACTCGCTGCTCGAGCAGCCATTTGCCCGCCGATTCCAGCAGTCCTCCGGACTGCGCCACGATCCGCACGCCCGTAGTTTCCTGACGGGCCTGCCCGGTGAAGCGCCCGTCGGTAACCAAGGCGGTCCCCTGCACAGTCGCCAACAGCGCTCCGGCGTCGCCCGTAAACCCGGTCAGGTAATACCAGTTCGCTGGGCGGGTGATCAGCAGGCCGTCCAGCTTGGCGCTCGCTAGTCCGGCCAGTAGCTCGCGGCGTCTCTTCCCGAAAAGTGTCGTCATAAACGAAACGAGGAGACCCGCGTCTCCTCGTTTTTGTCCCTCAATTGAGATGGCGTTGCCGAATGCTCACCCGGACATTCTAGCCCAGGTTTCTGAACAGGCCCTTATCCGGGCCCTTATCCGGGAATAATGCGCGGCGTCAGGAAGAACAGCAGTTCCTGCGAGGTCACGCTCACGGATGTCCGTTTGAACAGATTGCCAATCAGCGGCAAGCTCCCGACCAGCGGCACTTGCGTGATGTCCACGCGCTGCTGTGTCACGATAATGCCGCCGATGACCACCGTTCCGCCATCGGCCACCAGCACCTTGGTTTCCGCCGATTGCGTGTCCAAAGCCGGAATGCCCTGCACGCGCGGAATACCGTTGTCGATCTGCGTGTTTTCGACCAGCACGTCCATGAACACGGTGCCCTCCGCGGTAATCTGCGGAGTCACTTCCAGCTTCAGCACGGCGTCGATGAACTGCACCGAAATGGTGTTGTTGATGGTCGTCTGAATCGGAATCTTGGTACCTTGCTTGATCGTGGCCTTCTCGTTGTTCTGCGTGACTACGCGCGGCTTGGAGAGCAACTTACCCACGCCCTTCGCTTCCGCCGCGGTAATGAAGAAGTCCACGGCGAAGTTGGGCGAACGATGCGAGAAGCCGAAGCCGCTGGTCGGCGCGCCCGCGCCGAGGTTCGTCGTAAGCGGGATACCGCTCGCCGGCCCTCCGGTCGTGCCGGTGGGAACAGCTACAACCGGCGGCGCCGGGAACCCCGGAGCGCCCGTTGCCGGACCCGGGCTGACGCCCACCTGCGGAGCGCCGCTGAAGAGCGAACGGCCACTGGTGGTGGACCCCGCAAAGCCGAGTTCCGTGCCGATATCCTGCGCAAACGACCGCGAAGCCGAGACCACACGCGCTTCGATCTCCACCTGCTGGGACTTGCGGTCCAGTTGCCGGATCAAGTTATCGATCGTTGGAATCACTGACGGAATGTCGCGGATAATCAGCTGATTCGAGCGATCATCCGACAAAATGTCTCCGCGGGGCGAAAGGAACTTCTTGAGGGTGTCCTTCATTCCCGTGGCTTTGGCGTAGCTGAGCACGCGCGTCACCGTCACCGGCGCCACCGCTTCCGCCTGCGCCTTCTCCAGGTCGCGCATTCCCTCTGCTTCCTTTTTCAGCGTGTCTCGCGTGGCGATGCGCAGCACGTTTCCGTTGAGCTGCTTGTCCAGTCCGTTGTTTTGCAAAACGATATCCAGCGCCTGATCCCACGGCACTTCGTCCAGCACGATGGTCAACGTGCCTTTCACCGCCGGGTCAAGCACCACGTTCAATCCGCTGATCTCGTGAATCAGCCGGAAAAAGTCGCGCAGGTCCACGTCCTTCAGGTTCACGGAAATCGGCTCTCCCGTGTACTTGCCCACCGGTGCCGCGGCCGCCTGCCCGCCGCTCGCCGCCATCGTCGTGGCTGCATTGCTGGCTTGCTGCGCGGCCTGCTGCGCCGCCGGCCGCGCGGGTTCCGTCTTCTCGCTGAACGAGGCCAGGAGGACTGAAGGCTGGGTCAGTTCACCCGGTAACGCAAAGCGGGGAGCCGAAATCTGCACACTCTTGCTTGCGGAATGGCGTGGAGCTGGAGCCTGGTAGGCGAACTTCGCGTGGCTCCGCGTTACCGCGGCCGAACTTGTGGCGTTCACCGGGGCTTCCGGCTGCCCTTCGAAGAAGATCACCACCGCCGAGCCGTCCCGCGAAATCTGGTAGGGCGCCGCTTCCGTCAGGTCGATCACCACGCGCGCCACGTTCGGCCGGTATTGTCCCAGCCGCACGCCACGCACCGGCGCCGACACTCCGGGGATCACGGTCTTCTGAACCGCCAGCCGCGTTCCCGTGAAATCCAGCACCACGCGATCCGGATTCTGCATCCGCGTCGCGCGGGCTTCCAGGCGTCCTTCGCCTTCTACGCGCACCGAAGCGCGCTGCGGCGCCTGCGTAATCGCCACGCTCGAAATCACCGCTGCCGTTGCGGTTGCGCCGGCGGGCTCCTGGGTCTGCGCCAACATCGGGCCTGCGCCCAGCGCTGCGCTTGCAAGGATCAGGCAGCCACGTCGTAGGGCCGGCCAATTCGTCTTCATTGCTGTTCTCCTGGAGTGCTGGAGTAAATTCTCTTGTTCACTTGCCGTTCCACTGGTTTTCCAAACGCATCTTTCCCGATTTCGTGGAACGACACGCCGTCCATGGCAATCTTTTCCACTCGCCCGTCGTACAGCTGATCGCCTTCCCGCAGGAAGTACGTGCGCGCCTGCGGATTCGTCACCACCGCGATCATCCCGTTTGCGGACTTCACGATCCCGTCCAACCGCAGCGTGCTCACCTGCAACCCGGCTTTGCCCGGCGGCAGATTCGCGTTCACGCGCTGTTGCGCCTGCTGCCGGCTCACCAGCGATTCGAACGGATCGCGCCGCACGCCGGCCTTGCCGGTCTGATCGCCTTCGGCGGCAGGCTCCGTGGAAGCAGCCTGCTCCACTTTCCGCTTCGGCGCAGATTTCGCGGCAACCTTGGACGCTGGCTTGCCCGCCGGCGGCTTGGCTGTTTGTGGCTTAACGGCCTGTGGTTTGCCTGCCGGAGCCGCGCTAGCCGGCTTGGCCGCCGCCGGCGCGGACTTCCCCGCCGTCGTGGCCCCCGGCTTTCCAGGCGTCGCCGAACTCGGCTTCGACTGCGCCTGTACTACCGGCGCCGCCGCGATGATGAACCCCAGTGCGAGAACTTCTAGTGAACGCATAAGTTCGCTCGTTCCCGTCTATCGTTTCCCAGCCGCTGCCGCACCGGCCTTCGCCCCTGCGGGCGCAGCGCCTGTGTCGGCTGGCTTGGTGAAGAAAGTCGTGGCTATGAAACTTCCTGAAACTGTCGTCCCGGGACGCACCGGATACTTCGTCCCTTTGGACTTGTCCGGATCATCGAACTGCAAATCACCCACGTTGATGATTCGCGACAACCGGCCCAACCTTCCAAAGAAATCCAAAATGTTGAAAAATGGTCCGTCCACCTGCACGTCAAAGGGCATCTCGTAGTGATAATCCCTTGGCACGATCGCTTGCGCCGTCAGCCGCCGCAGTTGCACGTTGGAAGCGCTCGCCGCTCCTTGAATCAGCCGGATGAACTCGTCCACTTCCTTCTCTTCCGGCACGATGGTCTTCAGCGTATCCAGCTGCTTGTTCAGCGCGTCCATCTGCTGCTTCAGCTCTCCGTAGCGCTGCTCGTACACCTGCAGTTGCGTCACTTCCTGGCTCATCTTCGTGCGCTGCTGCACCGCTTTATCAAACTCGTCTCTCTCGCGCGCGATCGGTGACCCCGGAACATAAACTCCCACCAGCACCAGGACCACGGCTACCGCCGCCGCCACCAGCGCCTGCATCACTACCGACATATCTCGAAACGGATTGGCCATGGCGCTCCCCTATCCTTTCTTCGCCGGCGCCCGCGCCGCGCTGCTGGGCGCACTGGCGGCCTTCGGCTGCGCCGCTGGCGGTGAAATTTCCGCGTTAATTTCAAATGTGAACGTCTGCACCGACGCGTTCTTTTCGTCCTGCTTCGATTCCTTGATTTCCACCTTCTGGAAGTAGCCCGACCGCTTCATCGCCGTGATGAAGTTCGCCACCGCATTGATCGAGGCCGATGATCCGTTGATGGTCAGCGCCGTGCCCTTGCGGTTGAGCGACGTAATCCACAGATTCTCCGTCCGCGATACCGTGTTCGCCACCATGTCCAGCAGTTCTTGTCCGCCCGTGCGGTCGCGCTGCAATTGCTCGATGGTGCTCACGCGCTGTTGCAAAACCACTTTCTGCTTCTCGAACGATTCCACTTGCTGCTTGGTTTGCTCCAGCCTGGTCTTCTCCGCCGTTAGCCGCTTGATCTGCTCGTTTTCCTGGTTCAACTGCTTCTGCCAGGTGTAGTAGAAGAACACCAGCACGACCACGCCCAGCGCCGCGCCGATTCCGACGAACAGCACCGGAAGCGCCGCGCCCGTATCCACCGGACGCCGCGAAGACTTCGGTTTTATTTGTCCCAGCAGGTTTATGCGGATCATGGCTAGTCAAAGCTCCTCAGCGCCAGTCCCACCGCGATGGCAAGCCGCGGCGCCATCTCGCGGATCTGGTCGTCACTGTGCCGGCTGGGATTCGTCAGCACCTTCCGGAACGGATTCAATTCCTCCACGGGCATGGCAAACTCTTCGCGCAGCAGATCCACCAGCCCCGGTACGCGCGCCGTGCCCCCGGCCACCACGATGCGTTGAATATTTTCGCCGCTTGCCGTGGCCCGGAAAAAGTCGAAGGTCTTCTGGATTTCCAGTGTCAAAATGTCCGAAACGCTCCGCAGGATCTGTTGCTTCTGCTCGTCGGTAACGCTTGGCAGCGTGTCGCCTTTCTTCAGCCGCTCGGCGTCCTCGAAGCTCAAATCCAGTTCCTTCTGCAGCGCGTCCGTGTACTGGTTGCCGCCCACGCTCACGTCGCGCGTAAACAGCGGAATGCCCCCGCGCACGATATTGATGTTCATCACGCTCGCGCCCACGTTCAGCAGCGCCACCGTCTGCCCCGCATCCGGCTCGTAATTCATCTCAAAGCAGTTCTGCAAGCCGAAGGCATCAATATCCACTACCTCCGGCGTCTTGCCAGCCTGCGCCAGCACGTTAGTGTGGTTGAGAATCTTGTCCTTCTTCACCGCCACCAGCAGCACGTCCATCTGCGAGTCCATCGACTCCAGCAGTTGATAGCTCAAGTTCACGTCCGCGATGTCGAACGGAATGTGCTGGCTCGCTTCCGCCGGAATCCGCTCGTACAACTCTTCCTCGGTCATCAGCGGCATCGGCACCCTCTTCACGATCACCGAGTGCCCGGAAACCGACGTCGCCACGTACTTGGTCTTAATTCGCTGCGCTTCGAAGATCTTGCTGATCGCGCTGGCCACTTGCGGCGCATCCATGATCGCGCCGTCCACCACCGTGTCCTGCGCCAGCGTTTCCATTCCGAAGCTCACCAGCTCGTAGCCCGCCTTCGTCGACTTGAGCTCCACTGCCTTAATCGAGCTCGACCCGATGTCCAGCCCTACCAGCTGCCTTGTCTTTCTCCCCAGTCCGAACATATTGCAGCCTCTTTCCCTAAACCCCGCGCAAACTCAACGGCGCCTCGCGTGCGCCTGGCTCATCTTCCGTTCCATCCAGCGGTCCAGAATCGTTTTACGCAGTTTCCAACGATTACCCAGCTTGAACGCAGGAATTTCGCCTTCCGTGATGTAACGGTACAGGGTATCCGGGGAGATCCCCAGATACGCCGACGCTTGCCGTACATTCATCACTTCGCGCGATTCATTCACGAGGAACGCCACCCCGGCGCCCAACCTACGCCTGTTTATTTCTTGAACCCTGGTCTTGAACTCTTGCAGCACCCCTGCTTGCCCCGCAGACTTTGCGAAGTGCGTCCGTGCACAGCTTTATCCCATTCCCACCATCCGTGGGTCAAGGGTTTCGCTACGGTAGTTGCCGTAAGAAGTAGGGTAGTTCTAGGCAGTTCTTGGGAGTTGCCTGCACCCGGCCCAATATATTGTGCAAGGAGAGTCCTGGAACCACAACTGCTCGTACTTTCCGGCCCTTCCCACCTGTCCCAACGGGCCGTTTATCACTTCGCCGCAATCCCTTCGCAACGCCACATTTTTGCAACCGCTACGCCTCTTTTGCGCGCGCGCCTTCCTACCATTCTGCTTCCCGCCTTAAATCCCCAGCGTCTTCCACAACGCCTCCACCTTCGCCTTCGTCCCCGCATCCATCAAAATCTCCTCCGGCCACGGCCGCTCGAATCCTTCGCTGTTCCATTTCCGCGTCGCATCAATTCCCATCTTCGACCCGTAATCCCGCATCCGCGCCGCATGGTCCAGCGTATCCACCGGCCCCAGCGAAAACTGCACATCCCGCTCCGGATCGATCGCGCACAGCGCCTTCCACACCACTTCGCTGGCGTTGTGTACATCCACGTCGTGATCCACCACCACAATCACTTTCGTAAACATCGCCTGCCCCAGTGACCAAATCGCGTTCATAATCTTCCGCGCGTGCCCCGGATACGACTTCCGAATCGCCACAATCATCAAATTGTGAAAAATCCCCTCCGCCGGCATGGCCACATCCACAATTTCCGGATACTGCATCTTCATCACCGGCAGAAACACCCGCTCCACCGCATACCCCATATAAAAATCTTCCTGCGGAGGCGGCCCAACCACTGTGGTCAGATAAATCGGGTCTTTCTTATGGGTAATGCACTCGACGTGAAAAACCGGATACTCCCCTTCCAGCGAATAAAATCCCGTGTGATCCCCAAACGGACCCTCCGTGCGCATCTCGCTCAGACTCACATACCCTTCCAGCACAATCTCCGCATTCGCCGGCACTTCCAAATCATTCGTCTCGCAAGCCACCATTTCCACCGGCTCGCGCCGCAAGAATCCAGCGAACATCATTTCATCCAAATCCGGCGGTATCGGCAGCATCCCCGCCAGCGCCGTTGCCGGATCGGACCCAATCGCCACGCTCACCGCAATCCGGCCCTCCGGATTCTTCGCCCGCGCCCGTCGAAAATGTTCCGCGCCATGCTTTTGCGTCTGCCAGTGCATTCCGGTGGTCCGCTCGTCGTACACCTGCATCCGGTACATCCCCACGTTCCGCTTCCCGGTCTCCGGATTCTTCGTAAACACCAGCGGAAACGTGATGTACCGCCCGCCATCCTGCGGCCAAGTTTGCAATATCGGAAAATCCAGCAGGTTGATGTCGCTTCCCTTATGCGTCACTTCCTTGCAAGCCCCATCCTTCACGCTCTTAGGAAAAAACGATCCCAACTCCGCCAGCTTCGGCAACATCTTGATCTTGTCAAACAAACCCTGCGGCGTCTCCATCTTCAGAAATCCGCCAATCCGCGCCGCCACCTCATCGAGCGCATCCACTTCAAACGCCAACTCCATCCGCCGCACGCTACCGAAAGTATTCACCAGCACCGGATACCGCGACCCTTTCGGCTTCTCAAACAACAACGCCGGGCCAACACTATTAGCCTTGCGATTCGGGTCGCGCGCCACCCGCTGCACCACCTCCGCAATCTCCAACACCGGATCCACTTCCGCGCGAATTCGCTTCAACTCCCCAGCCTTCTCCAGCACCTTCACAAACTCCCGCAAATCCCGATACGCCACTCTCTCCTCCTAAACACACCGCAAACCACAAGGAAAGGGAAACCTTAGCACGAACCCACACCCGCAGCCCCGCCGCCGCGAACAACTCCCGCTCACACTCACAAAGCTACCCGCCACAGACGTAGGAGCGCAGCCGGCGCGGCGGGCACCCCACATCTCAGCACCGCTTCGAGCCATGCCCTATCAGCCGCAAAATCAACCAGGCTTTGCGCCTCTGCCGGTCCGCTATTAGAATCCCTACACCGCCTCTACCGCCCTCCTACAGGATTGTCCCGATTCCCTTCACCTTGGCATTGGCATAGCCTCCGGCGATGGGCACAACCAAGGCTCCCGCCACGTCTTTCGGCTCTGCCCCACTCGTGGATCGCTTGGAACACGCCGCCCATTCGCACGTCGTCCAGTTCTACTCCGAAGACAGCGCCCTGCTCGACGGGTTGTCCCGATTTCTCGGCAGCGCCATCGGTGCAGGCGATTCCGCTGTGGTCATCGCCACTGCCTCCCATCTCCAGGAACTTTCCGCTCGCTTGCAAGCGCTCGGATTCGACCTCCCTGCCGCCGCCAGCCAGAACCGCTACGTTGCGCTGGACGCCGCTGCCACTCTCTCCAGAATTATGGTCGAAGGATGGCCGGACACCTCACGCTTCATGGAAGTCATGGGCACGGTCTTGGCCCGGGCAGCCGCTGCCGCTAATGGCCCGGAGCCCCGCGTGGCCGCGTTCGGAGAAATGGTCGCGTTGTTGTGCGCCGAAGGAAAAGTTGACGCAGCCCTTCGCGTCGAACAGCTTTGGAACGAACTGGCGCGCACGCACTCTTTTTCCCTCCATTGTGCTTACCCCATCAACGACTTTCCCGGCCAGGCTCAGAGCAAGCTATTTCTCAACATTTGCGCCGAGCATTCTGCGGTCATTCCCGGCGAGGCTTATACCTCCCTAGCCACCGAAGACCAGCGGCTTCGCACCATCGCGGATCTGCAGCAAAAAGCCCAGGCCCTGGCCAGCGAAGTGGCTCACCGCAAACGCATCGAAGAAGAATTGCTCCAAGGCAAAGCCAATCTCGAACGCTTGGTCCAGCAGCGCACCGTCTCTTTGCAGCGGCTCTCCTCGCACATCCTTGTTTCCCAGGATTCCGAGCGCCGCCGCATCGCCCGCGAGCTGCACGATAGTCTCGGGCAATATTTAGTCGGACTGAAGCTAAATATCGACCTGCTGCGCCGCACCCCCGGCCGCCCCGACCTCTGGTCCGAAGCGCAAACCCTGCTGGACCAAAGCATCGCCGAGCTGCGCACCATTTCCCATCTTCTTCACCCTCCCGCGATGGACATCGGCGGCTTGGCGGCTGGCGCTCGCTGGTACGTCGAGGGTTTTGCCAAACGCAGCAGGCTCCGCGCCTCCCTGGATCTGCCGGACCAGCCCTTTCGCTTGCCCGACCCCATCGAACTGCTCCTTTTCCGCGTGCTGCAGGAAGCTCTCACCAACGTCCATCGCCATTCCGGTGCTTCCGCCACCCAAGTGCAAATCCAAGTGCACGCTCACCAAGTGATTCTGCGTGTAAAAGACAACGGCCGCGGCATTCCAGACGATTCCCTGGCTCGTTTCCACGAAACTGGCTTGGGCATGGGCGTCGGAATCACCGGCATGCGCGAACGCGTCCGCGAACTCCTCGGCACCTTCACCCTCGAATCCAGCAGCACCGGCACTTCCGTGCGAGTCGCTCTCCCCCTCCCAAGCTGATTTCTTCCAATGTCCCCCGACAATACCCGCCACCGTCATTTCGAACGGAGCAGGCCGACGCTTTTTCTTCCCATTCACTTCCTGTGAATGGGTCGGCCTGCGCAGTGAGAAATCTCTCCGCTCTTCGCTCCATCAATGCCGCCCACCAGCCTACTTCGGCTTTTCTTCCGTCCATGGATTCATCGTCGCGCAACCCGCGGCCTCAAAATCCGCGTCATTCCGGGTCACGATCATCAATTGATGCAGTTTCGCTGTCGCCGCAATCCAGGCATCCATTTCGCTCATCGGCCGGCCCGCCCTTTGCGCCTGCGCCATCAACCTGCCCCATTCCGCCGCCGCTCTGCGATCCAACCCTAAGACCCGGCCCTCGAATCGCTCCGCAAGCTCCCCGGCAAGCCACTCCTCGAGCCTTTTCCTTCGTGCACCCTCCGCCAAACGTTCCACCCCAAACTGCAGCTGGGCCAGCGTTACCACACTCAAAAATGTCGCATGCTCATCCGTCTCCTCCGTGAACGCCACAACCCCAGGGTCCGGTGCAGCCTTCACCCACTCGGACACCACGTTCGTGTCCAGCAGATACTTCACAGATCCACCTCGCGTGGCGACTTCTTTCTCGCCTCAATCTCCAGCCCAGACTCCCGCAACGGCGAGCCCGCCAGAAAATCCGCCAGCGTCCCCTTTCTCCTTACCTTCCGCTCCCACTCTTCACTCGACACAATCACCGCCGCCTCCCGTCCGTTCCGCGTAATCCGTTGCGGCCCGTCTTTCCGCGCGCACTCAAGCACTTCACTGAACTTCGCCTTCGCTTCCGCCACCGTCCAGCTCTCTCGACTCATTTCACACCCTCGGTTCGCTACAACATAGTCATAATGGTCATTATAGTCATTTATGGCCCTCCCTGCAACGCCCGCCCCCGCACATTCCGTACTTCCTCTACCTCCTATACTGCTACCTGTTCTCCTTCCTGCTATCCTGAGACCTAAACCATGACCCGCGTCTACCTCGATTGCAACGCCACCACCCCCGTCGATCCCGGCGTCCTCGACGCCATGCTTCCCTACCTCTCCGCCGACTTCGCCAACCCTTCCTCCATCCACACCCCCGGCCAGCGCGCCCGCGCCGCCGTCGAAACCGCCCGCGAACAAGTCGCCGCCCTCATCGGCGCCCGCCCCCCCGAAATCATCTTCACCAGCGGCGGCACCGAATCCGACAACCACGCCATCTTCGGCGTCCTCTCTTCGTCCTTTACCTCCTTTACTTCCTCTACCTCGTTAACCTCACCCCCTCACATCATCACCTCGACCATCGAACACGAAGCCGTCCTAAACGCCTGCCAAGCATTAGAAAAGCAAGGCGTTGCCGTCACCTACCTCCCAGTCGATCGCGAAAGCCGCGTCGATCCAGATGCAGTCAGCACCGCCATCCGCCCAGAAACCGTCCTCGTCACCGTGATGCACGCCAACAACGAACTCGGCACCGTCCAGCCCCTCGAAGAAATCGGCCGCATCGCCGCAGAAGCCGACATCTATTTCCATACCGACGCCGTGCAGTCCGCCGGCAAGCTCCCCATCGACGTCAACAAACTCGGCGTCGATCTACTCTCTCTCTCCGGCCACAAAATCTACGCTCCCAAAGGTATCGGGGCGCTCTACGTAAAGTCCGGCACCAAGCTCCGCCAGCTTCTCTACGGCGGCCATCACCAACGCGGCTACCGCCCCGGCACCGAAAACGTGCCAGGCATCGTCGCCTTCGGCAAAGCCGCCGAAATCGCCCGACACTCGCTCGTGGAAGACGCGAAGCGCATCAGTGCCCTCCGCGATCACCTCGAACAAGGCTTGCTGGCCCGCATTCCCGAGACCCGAGCGAACGGCGTAGCCGCCCAGCGCACCCCCAACACCTCCAACATCACCTTCCCCGGCCTCGAAGGCGAAGCCCTGCTCATCGCTCTCGACCTCAAAGGCCTTGCCGTTTCCACCGGCGCCGCCTGCTCTTCCGGCACCGTCGAGCCTTCCCACGTCCTCACCGCCATCGGCCTCTCCTCCGAAGACGCCCGCGCTTCCCTCCGCTTCAGCCTCGGCCGCCACACCACCTCCGCCGAAATCAATTTCGCCCTGAACGTAGTCCCCGCCGCCGTCGCACAATTGCGCGCCATTTCCCCCACCTACCGAAAGGAGGCCGCCGCCCGTTAGCTTGCTGCTGTAGCGCAGGGCTGTAGCGCAGGGCGGAGTCCGCGGAGCCCTGCGGCTTTTTCCCCGCTCAGCACGATCGCTCGCCACAAGGTAAAATAGAACTTGCATGAACACGGAAACCCAATTCGAGACGTTGCCGCACTCCGAAGAAACGCAATCCGGCCTCGTCGCTGTAGCCATGTCCGGCGGTGTCGATTCCTCCGCCGTGGCCGCCGTCCTACAGCAGCAGGGCCGCCCCATCGTCGGCCTCACCATGCAGCTTTGGAATCAGCGCCGCTTGCCGGAATTGCAGGGCGAGGGACCGGCGCAGCATCGCTGCTGCTCGCTCGACGATGTGTACGACGCCAAGCGCGTGGCGCAGCACCTCAACTTTCCGCATTACGTCGTTAATTTCGAGCAGGAATTCGAGAAGCGCGTGGTACGCCCCTTCGTCGACCAATATCTTTCCGGCCGCACGCCCATCGCCTGCACGAATTGCAACACCGACGTCAAATTCGAGCCGCTGCTGCGCATGGCCCGGCAAATCGGCGCGGAACGCCTGGCCACCGGCCACTACGCGCGCATTCGATCCAACGAAGCCACCGGCCGCCACGAACTCTGGCGCGCCCGCGATGAATCCAAGGACCAATCCTACTTTTTGTGGGGATTGTCGCAGCAGCAGCTCGCCGGCAGCGAGTTCCCGCTCGGCGAACTCACCAAGGAAGAAGTCCGCGAACTGGCCCGCCGCGCGAATCTTCCCGTAGCGGAAAAACCCGAGAGCATGGAGCTGTGCTTCGTGCCCACCGGCAACTACGTGCAATTCATCCAGGCGTATTCGCGCGAACGCGGCATCTCGCTAAACGAGGGCGACGGCGAAATCGTCAACGAAGAAGGCGCCGTGATCGGCCGCCACAACGGCGTGCACAATTTCACCATCGGCCAGCGCAAAGGCCTGGGATTCGCTGCCGGCAAACCGCTCTACGTTCTTTCGATCGATTCAAAAAAGAATCGCGTAGTCGTCGGCGACGACAGTGCCCTGCGCACCGCCGTCTTCCAAGTAGAAGAAGTAAACTGGGTTTCCTGCGCGAAACCGGATGCCCCCATTCGCGCCAACGTAAAAATCCGCCACAAGCACGAGCCCGCCTCGGCAACTGTGGAAGCCCTCGGCGACACGCGCGCCCGCATCACCTTCGATTCGCCGCAGCGCGCCGTAACCCCCGGCCAAGCCGCCGTCTTCTACAATGCCGAAGCCGTCCTCGGCGGCGGCTGGATTCGCTGAATTCTTTGGCAGTCTCTTCAGAAGATGGGAGCTTCAGCTCACACGTAACTGAGGAAGAAAAATGGGCTTAGCCCCTGAAGCCACCAGAACTTCTAGCAGCTAGATGAAAAGTTCTTCTTCTTGCTCGAGCCGGTCATCGGGAGACGCCGGCCGCGCAGCGCGCCGGGACCTCAGCAGATCGATTCCGACTTTGATTCCCTGAATCAGCGCGGAAGCTTTCTGCACCGGCCGCCAGAAACCCTTTTTGAATTGCGCGCCCGCATCTTCCAGCGTTTCGAGCGTGCCGGTAAGAATGCGGTCCAGGTGCACCAGTTGCCCGCGCAGCCGATCCGCCGCATCGGTGAACACGCGATCGACTTTTTGCGCTTGCCCCCGCGCCAGATACACGATGTGCGCGGCGTCCGACACCATGCTGGAAATTTTCGGCTGCGTATCGTCCAGCAGGATCTGCACGCGCGTCAGGATCGGCCCGAGGCGCGTCTGCAAATCGCTGGTCAGCTGATTAATCTTTTCGGTGGTCTTGCGCACCTCGAAAAACAGCGTCGTAAGAATGATGATCTGCACGACGAGAGCTATCGCCGTGACGACGCTGGAAAGCACAATCCAGTTCATAAGCGCCCCAGACGCTTCATGGTAAGAAGCGAACTCGTTAAGAAGCTAAACTCGTTAGACCTCTGGCCCGTTCATCCGAGCAGGTTCGCAAACGCAGCAGGCCCACTTGCGCCCCACTTGCGGCGAACTAGCGCGACGCCTTCAGCTCTTGGCCGCTTCGCGCCGATACGCGTCTCGCGCGCCTTCGACCGCGGCGGAGAGGGTTTCCTTCTGGCGCGACGCCACATCCTTGCCGCGCTCGATTAGTTCGTCGGCGCGATCGCGGAGTTCGCGGGCTTTGCGCTGCGCGTACTCGCGGCCTTCATCAGCCTTATCCGAGAGGAACGCGCGCGTCTCTTCGCCGGACTTGGGCGCAAACAGAATGCCCACCAGGGCGCCTACACCAAGCCCAACCAGGAAATAAGTAACTTTGGAACCAACGTTGTCCGCCATAAAAAAGCCTCCGAAAGCACGCTAGCATAGGGTTCTGCAGGGCGCAATACGCACTAACCCTTATGAGTATTTGCTAAGGTTATTGGATTTTAGCTCGATTTTGCTGCCCCGAGATGCTCCAGTATCTTTTCGGCGTTGGCTCGGGAGACCACTCGGCTTAGTTTATCGAGGCCGGCGCGCTTTACGGCGGCGACGCTGCCAAATTCGCGCAGCAGTTTGTGAACGGTGCGGGGGCCGACGCCGGGAATAGCGCTGAGCGCGGTTTCGCGCTGGCGTTTGGCGCGGCGCTGGCGGTGAAAAGTGACGGCGAAGCGGTGTGTTTCGTCGCGGATTTGCTGGATCAGGTGCAGCACCGGCGAATGGCGGTCCAGAATGCAGGGCTCGTTTTCCTGGCCGTAGATGTACAGAATCTCTTCTTTTTTGGCGATGGCGGCCAGCGGCTGATTGATGATTTGCAAAGATTCCAGGGCTTGCGCGGCGGCGTGCAGCTGACCGATGCCGCCGTCGATCAAAATCAGGCTGGGCATGGCCTTTTTTTCTTCTTGCAGGCGGCGATAACGGCGCGCAACGGCTTCGCGCATGCTGGCGAAATCGTCGTTTTGTCCAACGATCGGGAGCGGCGCTGCCCCGCCGGAAGCAGCGGCAAACGGGACGTCTGATGAACTGGCGCCGTTGCCGAGCTCTTCGCCGCGAATGATGAATTTGCGGTAGTCCGATTTTTTCATGCGGCCGTTTTCCCACACGACCATGGAAGCCACCGTGTCCGTTCCCTGAATGTGCGAAATGTCGAAACTTTCGATGCGCTTGGGCTCTTCGGGAAGATTGAGCGCGTTCATCACCGCTTCGCCCATAGCTTTCGAGCTGGGCTTCAAGACGCGGAAGCGTTGTGTAAAGGAATGCTTGGCGTTGCTTTCCACCAGATCGAGAATGGCGCGCTTCTGGCCGCGCTGCGGCGTAAAGATTTCCACTTTGTGCCCGGCGCGCTCGGCGAGCATTTCCTGCAGCACTTCGCGGTCTTCGAAATCGGCGGGAACGTGAATCGATTTCGGAAGATAGTCGGCGTCGAGATAAAGCTGTAGCAGCAGCGAGGAGACAAATTCCTGCGCGTCGAATTCCGGTAGATCCTCCCAGTAAAATTCGCGGCGGTCCACGATGCGGCCTCCGCGCAGATGGAAAAGATTGGCGGCCACCAGCGGCGGCTCGGCGTAGTAAGCGAGAATGTCCGTATCGTCGCCCTGCGCGGCGGCGATGCGCTGCCGATCTTCGATGTCTTCGAGCGTGCGCATCAGATCGCGATAAGACGCGGCTTGCTCGTATAGTTCTTTCTCGGAAGCGGCGGTCATCCGCTCTTCGAGGCTTTTCATCAGATCGTGGCGGCGGCCTTCGAGGAAGAGTTTTACGTCGCGCACGGATTCCGCGTAGCGCTCGTCGGTGGTGAGGCCGTCGACGCACGGGCCGAGGCAGCGGCCGATGTAATACTGCAGGCACGGCCGCGCATGATTGCGCGTGAGGTCGACGGTGCAAGACGGAATCAGGAAGCGCTTGTGAACAAAGTGGAGAATGCGGCGCGCCAGGCCGGCGGGAAAATACGGGCCGAAATAAAGCGAGCCGTCTTTCTTGAGCCGACGGGTAAAATAGACGCGCGGATATTTTTCGGCGGCAGTGAGCTTGATGTACGGATAGGTCTTATCGTCGCGGAGAAGAATGTTGAATTTCGGGTGATAACGCTTGATGAGATTGTTTTCGAGGGCCAGAGCTTCGCGTTCGTTGTCGACGACGATGGTTTCGAGGTCGGCGATTTCGCGGACCAGCGAGCCGGTTTTCGCATCCATCCAGCGCGATTCGAGAAAATAAGAGCGCACGCGGCTGCGCAAGCTGCCGGCTTTGCCGACATACAGCACCGCGCCGCCGGCGTCGCGAAAGAGATACACGCCGGGGCTTTCCGGGAGTGCGGCGGCTTTTTCTCGAGGTTCCATGAAATCAAGCGGCAAACTACTTTTCGCGCGCGCCTTCTATCATACTGGCATCATGCCGCCGTGCTAGCGGCATCCTACTGGCAACCAACGGAAAAGGTGCAATGACAGCGAAACGAGCGAGAATGGCGGCAATACTTCTGAGCGCGCTTTTTTTGCCGGCTTGGGAATTAGATGCACAAGAGCCTCCGCAGGACGCGCCGGCAAAGCCCGCGGACCCCAAGCAGAAACCGGCGAAACCGAACCAAGACACCGCCACGCAGAATGCGCCGGACCAGCCGAAGTGGGATCCGCTGCGCGCGGAGAAAGACTTGGAAGTCGGGCAGTATTATATGAAACGCGGAGATTACGACGCGGCGATCGACCGCTTCAACGATGCGATCGAGGCCAAGCCGGGATTCGCGATTCCCTACCGCTGGCTGGGCGAAGCGCAAGAGAAAAAAGGCCTGAAGAAAAAGGCCCTGAAGGCGTATCAGCGCTATCTGGATCTGGTGCCGCACGCCGATGATGCGGAAAAGATTCGCAAGAAGATCGAGAAGCTGCAGCGGGAGATTGATAAGGAGTCGAAGTGAAACCGGGGCAGAAGCAAACAAAGAAAAAGATAGCGCAGAGACGCAGCGAGCGCTGAGAAACGCACAGAAGAGACGGGCGGGGAGAACGGCTTCGGCCGCAGCTCGAAGCCCGCTACTAGCGCGCTAGATGGTCGAGGATGCGGCGGGCGCGCGCGAAATCGGGGAAGAGTTTTTCTTCGGCGCGGAATTCGCGGGAGTGCGAGACCAGGCTGCAGCCGGAGCGCCGCGTGGGATGCTTGACGTGCAGCATCTCGTGGTACAAAACGTATTCGACGGCGCAGCGCGGGACCGCGGGGCGGTCCATGCGGCGATTCAGCAAAATTTGGTTGGGGCCGGGATCGTAGCAGCCGAATTGGCGGCGCCAGCTTCGTGTGCTCCAGCCGATTCCGGGGCGCTGCAATCCGCCGGCAAAAAAACGCGCATTCAGATCGTCGAACATTTGATCGAGATTGAAGTGCTGCCCTTGCGGACCGGTGTGCTTCAGTCGAACACGGGCGCTGCGCATCTGGCTGATGCGGCTTCGCGTGCGGTCCGAACGCGCGTAACTGAGATACGGCTCGACCAGCGATTTCGGCGCGCGGCGGCGATAAACGCGCGCGAGCAGCAGCGCCGCGGCGGCTTCCAGCACCTCAAGCGGCGCGCGCAGCAGCAAATCGGAAAAGCGTACGTACACCAAATCTTCGCGGCGGCGAATAGTGAGCACCAGACTCGAGTACGGATAAAACTCCACGCGAAAACGCGGCGGGCGGCCTTCGCAACCGATGCGCGTGTACACGCGCTGGAAAAGCGCCGCTCCTCCGGGAATGCGCGACTTGCTGCGAGGCATCACGCTCAATTCTTGCGCCGCACCGGCGGCGGCGCAACCTTCATTTTGGCCTGTTCCGCTTCTTTCAAAGCATCGTTGGTACCTTCGATCGCGTCGTCCAAATTGTCTTTGTAAATCTCGCGCTCGTTGCCTTCGGCGGAAAGCTTGTTGAGGATGGCCACGAACTCCTTGGCTTTCGCGGCCATCAGGTCGATGCCCTTGCGAATATTTTCCTGCTTGTGGATGCCCAGCTCGACGAGGTCGGCGGCATCATCGAGGCAGCCGACGTAAGAATTGAGAAGAAAGTTGAGCATGTCCGCGTGGCGATTGGCGGAGGGATGCTCGAGCTCGTACTGAAATTTCTTCAGCCGATCATCGGCGAAAGTGACGAAGAGCACGATGCGGTCGTTGGTGGTTTCGGCGTCGCGGATTTTGTCGGCTTCGGTGGAACTAAGGTAGTCCTTATCTTGTGGGGCGCGGGCTGCAGCGGATCCAGCAAAGAGCGACGCGGACGACATCGCCAGCACTGCGATAAACGTTGGAAACGCGAATTTCGATCGTTGGGTCATAGCTGCTTCTCCGGAGAAGGCGGGACTGTAGACGGCGCTGGGGGCACGTCGATGCTGCGGCGTGGAAAGAGCATACGCAGGACTTCGTCGTCCATAGCGGCGAGGTCGCGGCGGACAATTTGCAAGGGCGGGCGGAATTCCTCGGGCGCAAGCAGTAGCGTCTGGTCCAGCTCGCGGATGCCCTCGCGCAAGACGACTTCGAGTTCGCGGTAGCCGTTGGAGTGGCGTTCGGCATCGGCGTGCTGTTTCTTCAGGGCCTCCAGAGTGGCGCGGCCATTGTCCCGAAATTTTTCCCAGAGGAACCCGACGCTGTTGAAGTCGCCAACTTTTTCGAGGCGCCGGGTCTCTTCAAATTGCGCGCCACCGAGTTTTTCAAGCAGCTTGGCTTTGTGAACGGAACTGGATTCCTTGTCGAAGCGAGCTTGCAAATCCGCGAGCTTTTCCTTTTCCGCAGCCGCGAAAAACGCACCCGCGAGCAGCGCGAAGCTGCACAGGCTGACGAAGGATTTACGGGACAGGCCCATGCGTTACCTTTTCTCGATCATACGCTTCAGGACTTTGCTGCGCTCCGTGGCTTGCCACACCTGGTCGGCATTTTTGTTCTGATCCATTTCCAGGAATTTCTGATAAGCCTCCAGAGCGGGTTTCGGCTGGTGCAAATTATCGTAGCAGAGCGCGCGAATAAACCAAGTGAGCGCGGCGGGAGTTTCGGATTTGGCAATCTGATCGAGTACCGCGAGCGTGGCGGGATAATTCTTGGAGAGATAGTAGGTCGAGCTCAAATCCTTCCAGTAGACGATATTTTTGCCGTCCAGCTGGATGGCGGCTTTCAGCTCTTTTTCGGCAGCGGGGAAATCCCGCCTTTGAAGCAGCACGCGGCCGAGGCCGCCGTGAAGTTCGGCATCGCCGGGAGCCAGCGTTACGGCTTGCCGCAGCGTGATGGTGGCGGGCTCCCATTTTTTCTGCGCGATTTGCATGTCGGCGCGGAGCTTGAGCGAATCGAGCGTGGGCGGGTGGCCGGCGTCGCTGCGATCGAGTTCCGCGAGAGCGGCGTCGTATTGCTGGTCGTCCATCAGCGTGCGAATGACGCGCGCGCGCACGGCGGCGTCGCCGGGCTGCGCGGCGAGATAAGCACGGAAAGCTTCGGCAGCTTCGGGCTTTTTCTGAGCGTCGAGCGATTTGGCGAGGCCGAAGAGCGCGTTGGGATCGTTGGGTTTGCGTTCAAGCAGGGCGCGGAATTTTGGCTCGGCGTCGGCGGGACGATCCGCGGCCAGATAAAGATTTGCGAGGTGGAGCAGCGCTTCCTCGTCGTGCGGATCGAGATGCACGACGCCTTCGAGCGTTTCGGCGGCGGATTTGGCGTCGCCGGAGCGCTCCTGCGCAACGCCGAGAAGCAGACGCGGACGGCTTTGCGATGGAAGCAGCTCGACGGCTTTGTTGAGCGGCGCCACCGCGGCGCTGGGATCTTTGTCAAGCAGAAGAATGCCGAGATTCAGATAAGCCTCGGACATTTTCGGATCGCTGGCGATGGTGCGCTCGTATTCGGCGCGCGCTTCCTCCGTTTTCTTCAGCGCGGTAAACACGTACGCGAGCTGGAAATGGGCGTACGCGAAATCCGGCTGGTCGGCGATGACTTTTTGCAGCGGCGCGATGGCCGCTTCGAAATGATTGGCGTCGATGGCGCGGCGCGCTTCGTCAAGCAGATCGTTGAGCGGATTGGCAATTTTCTGCGATTTGGAGGCTGGAGATTTAGCGGACGGCGATTGCGGAGCGGCGGATTGCGCTTGGAGGAAGGGCGCGGTGAACGCGGCTGCCGTGCTCAGAAGAACAATGGCGGCGAGGCGTTCGACGAATTTGCGAGCGGCGGATGATGCGCAACGCGTCATGATTCGGACGGAGAAACTTTGGCTCCATTGGTGATCTTAGCCGAAGGGCCTGCGGGTTTGGATGCGCCGTTGGCCGGACGCTTTGCCTGCCCGCCGTCCGGTTGGCGGGCCTGGCCATCGTGGCCATTGGCATTGAGAACGCGCGCTAGGAAGCGCCCGGTGTGCGATTGCGTGTTGCGCGCGACCTGCTCGGGTGTTCCGGTGGCGATGATTTTGCCGCCCTGGTCGCCGCCTTCCGGGCCGAGATCGATCACCCAGTCCGCGGATTTGATGACGTCGAGATTGTGTTCGATCACCAGAAGCGAAGCGCCGGATTCCAGGAGTTTGCGAAAAGCGGCCAGCAGCTTGGCGATATCGTCGAAATGCAGACCGGTAGTGGGCTCATCGAGAATGTACAGCACCCCTTGATTGTCGCTGCGGCCGAGATGCGCGGCGAGTTTCAGGCGCTGCGCTTCGCCGCCGGAAAGCGTGGTGCCGGACTGGCCGAGCCGCAAATAGCCAAGCCCGATTTCGTTGAGGATGCGCAGCTTGGTGACGACTTTGGGAACGTTGACGAAAAAGGCCAGAGCTTCGCGGACGGTCATTTCGAGAACGTCGTGAATGTTTTTTCCGTGGTAACGGACTTCGAGAACGCTGTTTTTGTAGCGCGTACCGCGGCATTCTTCGCAGATGAGTTCGACGTCCGCGAGGAACTGCATCTCGACGGTGACGGTGCCGTCGCCCTGGCAAGTTTCGCAGCGGCCGCCGGGAACGTTGAAGGAAAAATGTCCGGGGGTGTAGCCGCGGCGCTTCGAGTCCGGAGACTCCGCGAAAATCTCGCGGATGGCGTCGAAAGCCTTGAGATACGTGGCGGGATTCGAGCGCGGTGTGCGTCCGATGGGCGATTGATCGACGATGACGACTTCGCGGACGGCGGCGTCGCCTTCGAGACGTTCGCAGAATTCCTTGATGCTCGCGCTGGTATGCTTGGCGATGAGCGCTTTGTACAGCACGTCGTGAACCAGCGTGGATTTGCCGGAGCCGCTGACGCCGGTGACCACCGTGAAAGTGTTCAGCGGAATGGTGACATCTACATTTTGCAGATTGTGGAGCGCGGCGCCAAAAAGCCGCAGAAATTTGCCGCTGGGCTTGTGGCGATTGTTGGGAACCGGAATGCGCAGTTCCCCGCTGAGATAGCGGCCGGTGAGCGATTTGGGCTCCGCCAGCATGGCGTCGTAATTTCCGGCGAAGAGGAGTTTGCCGCCGAGTTCGCCGGCGCCGGGGCCGAGATCGATGATGTGATCGGCGGCGTGGATGGTATCGGGATCGTGCTCGACGACGAGCACGGTGTTGCCGAGATCGCGGAGAGATTTGAGGATGTCGATCAGGCGCTGCGTGTCGCGCGGGTGTAGGCCGATCGAGGGCTCGTCGAGCACGTAAAGCGCCCCGACGAGATGCGAGCCGAGCGAAGTAGCCAGTTGGATGCGTTGTGATTCGCCGCCAGAGAGCGTGGAAGTGAGCCGGTCGAGAGAAAGATAGTCGAGGCCGACTTCGTCGAGGAATTGCAGGCGCGTGCGGATTTCTTCGAGGATGCGGTCGGCGATTTTTTGTTGCGCCGCGCTGAGTTCGATGGTGGCGAAAAACGCGCGCGCTTCTTTTACGGTGAGTTTGCAGACTTCCGTGATCGAGCGGCCCGCGACTTTTACGGCGCGCGCTTCCGGACGCAGCCGGGTGCCCCCGCAGTCGGGGCAAGTGGCGTAGCCGCGGAAACGGCTGAGAAAAACGCGCACGTGCAGCTTGTATTTTTTGCGCTCAAGCCATTGGAAAAAACCTTTGACGCCGTCGTAATCGTTTTCCGGATCGCCTTCGAGAACCAGACGGCGCTGCTCGGAGGTGAGTTGCCGCCACGGAATGTTGCTGTGAATGCCGCGGTTGCGGGCCCATTTTTTAAAGTCTTGCAGCAGGGTGCGGTAGCGGGGCTTGGTCCATGGCTCGATGGCGCCATCGTCGAGCGACTTGCTGGGATCGGGAACCACGAGATTGAGATCGAAATCGATGGTGTTGCCGAATCCCTGGCAGCGCGGGCACGCGCCATAAGGATTGTTGAAAGAAAAGAGCCGCGGCTCGGGCTCCTGGTAAAGCGTGCCGTCGTTTTTGCACTCGAAGCGCTCGTTGAAGCGCAACTGCTCGGCAGGATTTCCGGCGGCTTCGGCCACAAATTCGAGAATGGCTTCGCCATGGCCTTCGCGGTAGCAGATTTCGACGGAATCGGTGAGCCGCGATTTGGATTCCGGACTGACGGAGAGCCGATCGACGAGAACGAAAACGGGCTTGGCGAAATTCACATCGAGCAGCGTTTCCGGCGAAGAAAATTCGTGCACCACGCCGTTTTGGTACAGGCGGTTGAATCCGCGCTTCTGCAAATCGACGAGCGCTTGGCGCACCGCTTCTTGCGGTGGCGCCGCGGCTTTCTTTTTCGGCACGCGCCGGATTGCTGATGCAGGTTGCGGCACGGCTACGCGAAGTTCGTGGAGAACATAGAAGCGCCGGCCGGGCGTCATCGCCAGAACTCGGGCGGCGATGCTGTCCGGCGTATCACGCTTTACTTCCGCGCCGCAGCGAATGCAGTAAGTGATGCCGCAGCGTGCAAAAAGCAGGCGGAGATAATCGTAAATTTCCGTGGCGGTGGCGACGGTGGAGCGCGGGTTGCGCGTGGAATTTTTCTGGCGAATGGCCACGGCCGGCGCGATGCCGGAAATTTCGTCGACGTCGGGCTTTTCCATGCGCTCGAGAAATTGCCGCGCGTAAGCGGAAAGCGATTCCACGTAGCGGCGCTGGCCTTCCGCATAGATCGTGTCGAACGCCAGCGAGGA
Source organism: Candidatus Dormiibacterota bacterium (assembly GCA_035601655.1). GTDB lineage: Bacteria > Acidobacteriota > Terriglobia > Acidiferrales > UBA7541 > Acidiferrum. Next base: position 3,485 of record DATNNV010000025.1, on the reverse strand, counting down.
TTTTCCGGAGCCGCTGACGCCGGTGACCACGGTGATAGCGTTGTGCGGGACATCGACGGTGACGTTTTTGAGGTTGTGAACGCGGGCGCCGCGCACGCGCAGGAGTTCCTGATCGAGCAAGGGCTGATCGAGCGAACGCTGACCGAGCGAAGGTTGCTCGCGCAAGGCCCGGTCCCGCAGTGGCTGGTCGGCGATGGGCTTGGTGACGATGGGTTCGTTGGTGGCCAAGGGGAAGCTCAGACAGCGCGTCCGCCGCGCAGTGCCTAAACCTCAAATTATACGGCGGCGGCTCGGCGCGAGCAAACGAGAGAAAATTCTGCCGGACAAAGCGCGCTGTTGAATCTCGAGATGGCGATGCGGTCGCTGACCTGCGGGATCGCGAGACGCTACGGTTCCTGGGTTAGGCTGATGCTGCCGATGCCGCCGGAAATGTGCAGATGGATGGTGGCAGGAGTGTGGCCGTAGGAATCGTTGGTGTATTGGTCGCCGTCTTTCTTTAAGCCGTGAGTGTCGATGGAGCCGAGGCCGCCGGAAACATCGGCGACGACGCCGACATTTTTGGGCAAGCGGATGACCGCTTCGCCGACGCCGCCGGAGATATCCGCATCGAGGTCTTTTTTGCGATCGCCGGTGAGATCGGCGTCGACGCGGCCGGCGCCGATGTTCAAATCGAGCTTGGTCACGGGAAGGCCGCGAAGACGGAGATGGCCTTCGCCGGCTCCCAGATTAATGTCCATCTCGAGAGGTAGTTGGTCGCCGAAGCGCAGATTCCAGGTCGTACTATTGTTGCCGGGTATGACGATATTCGGGCCGTTATGCGTTTCTTCGACGCTGAGTTCGCCGGTGCCGTTGGAGACGTTGTAGCGCACTTCGGGGGTGCCCCGGCCTTCACGAAAATCGAAGCTGCCGTCGAGTAAATGGCTGGTTTCGCCGCCGATAGTCAATTCCCCCGCGCCCATTTGGATGGACGCGCGAACGTTCTTTGCGCCCTGAGCGTCCACGGTGTGAATTTCGTGGCGCGAGAAGCCACCGCCATTGCGCGCGCGAATACTGCCGCTGCCGTGCCAGAGAACCACGACGAGGACCAAAACGAAAGCCAGCACCGCGACGGTAGTGCCCACAGAAAAGGCGCGGCCGGGGTCCGTTGCTACGCCGGTGTTGGGATCGATCTGGCGCCGTTGGGAATAATCCCAAATTTTGCCAAGGCCGATCAGAATGAGAATCAAGGGCCAGTAAGTCCAAAGAAGCGGCCACGGATCAAAATCCGGGCGCCAACTGCGGTACAGGAACATTCCGCCGAGCGCGATCAAAATGACCGGAAAGACCACGGAGGTGCGGCGATTGGGATTAGGCATGGCAACCTCTCTGCTTGATAATACGCAAAAAAATGGGAAATAGTTCCGGGCACAGGTCATGCCTAGAATACCGCAGTAGTTCGGCGATGCAGCAGCTCTGATCGAAATACCGGTGAACGCGCGATTTTTGCCGGTGTGCTACAGTCGGTCGAGAAATGCTTGAGAGCAAACATGGCTTTATTTGATCGAATCATCTGGATCGTGCTGGATAGCGTGGGGATTGGGGAGTTGCCGGACGCGGCGGAGTATGGCGACGTTGGGCGCACTACCTTGGGGCATATTGCGGAGTCGCGGGCGCTGGCGATTCCCACTCTGGTGAAATTGGGGCTGGCGAATATTGCGCCGCTGGCGCATTTGGCGCCGGCAAGCGCGCCGATCGGCGCTTACGGAAAAGGCGCGACGCATTCGCCCGGAAAAGATACGACCACGGGACATTGGGAAATGGCGGGGATTTGGCTCGCTCAGGCGTTCCCGGTTTACAAGCACGGATTCCCGCGCGAGATCATCGAAGAGTTTGAGAAGCAGATTGGGCGAAAAACGCTGGGCAACAAGCCGGCATCGGGTACGGAAATCATCAAGGAATTGGGCGAAGAACATGTGCGCACCGGGAAGCCGATCGTGTACACGTCGGGCGACAGCGTGTTTCAGATTGCCACGCACGAAGAAGTGATTCCGATCGCCGAGCTGTATCGCATGTGCGAAATCGCGCGAAAGATTCTGGATGGGCCGCACAAAGTGGGGCGCGTGATTGCGCGCCCGTTTACGGGAACACCGGGGCATTTCGTGCGCACGACGCGGCGGCACGACTACGCCGTGGAGCCGCCGAAGCCGATGCTGCTCGATGTGCTCGCCGAGCGCCGCGTCCCGGTCTTCGGCATCGGCAAAATTCACGATATTTACAACGGGCGCGGCGTCGGCGACTACGTCACCACGAAAAGCAACACCGACGGCATGGACAAACTCACCGCCGCCATCGCCGAGCGAAAACGCGGCCTCATTTTCTGCAACCTCGTGGACTTCGATATGCTGTACGGCCATCGCAAGGATGTGGAGGGGTTCGCGAAGTCGCTCGAAGAATTCGATGCGTTGCTCGCCGCGTTTCTGCCCCAACTGAAGAATAGCGATCTGCTGATGATTACGGCGGATCATGGTTGCGATCCTGATCCGCGGTGGGAGACCACGGACCATTCGCGGGAGTACGTGCCGATTCTGGCGTATTCGCCGGCCGCGGGAAGCGGCGCCGTAGCAAGTGCGGCAGTGAGTCGCGTCAAAGCTTGTGCCGGAGTGAACCTGGGAATCCGCAGCACGCTGTCGGATATGGGCCAGACGGTGGCGGAGAATTTTGGCGGCGCGATTTTGCACGGAAAGAGTTTCCTGAGCGAGGTTTCGAGTACACGCGCGCAAGCTGGCGGGAGTTGAGATCCGTGCTCCAGGTCCCGTAGTGCGCGGTCCGTGTTGTCCCATATAGAGAAACACTTTCCTGTCTGCAACCTCGGTCCGGCGTCGATCTCCCCAACTAGCGCAATTCCGTCGTCGTCGGAGCACAGGCAGGAGTGCCTGTGCCACTGGGAGTGGGCCGCCGCGGCGTGCGAATTTGGCCGGGCGGGTCATGTTTGAGGGCGCTCGGTGGTCGAGGTGTGCCAGGTCGGGTGGGAGGGGGGCGCGTGTGGCGGATCGTCGTCGTGGCGTTTGGGGCGGACCAGGTCGAAGACGACTTCCTGGGGGGCGTTGGCGGCGATTTTGTCCTCGATATCGAGGGCGCGGTGGGTGTGCAGGATGAGGTTGCAGGTGTAAGCCATGACGGCGGCGCGTCGCGGGGAGACGCGGTCCTGGGCGAGGAGGAGGAGAAGGCGGGAGAGGAACTGGTTGACTTCGGCGGCGGAATCGAACTCGGTGAGATCGCCGAGGAGTTCGGCGGCGAGGGAGGGATCGGGTTGGTGGGCGGGGGTGCGGAAATAGTGCAGCGGGCAGAGGCCGGAGCGGGAGTCCCGAGCTTCGGCGCGGCAGTGGCGTCCTGCGGGGGTGCGGTGGCTGCAGCGAGGAAGTCCGGTGTTGACTGGCTGGACGGATGGTTGAGTGCTTTGCGATTGCGGATTCATTTTGGAACTACCTTTCCTTTCATAGATGTAG
>DATNNV010000024.1:0-37762 GCA_035601655.1 Candidatus Dormiibacterota bacterium | reverse complement strand
CGTCAGCGCGGTAGAGAGTCCCTTCTGGATTCCCTCGGAAATTAATCCCTCGCCACGGACAGGCAGCAGCGGGCGGATGACGGGCAACCAGGAAGTTATCAGCTCGCCGGTCCGGTTAGTACCGCCAAACGCGCTTGTATTGATTGGTCTGGCCACTTCTGGGCGGCGCTTCGGAAGATCGCGAATCCGCAAGACGCTCCATCGTCAGCGCTCATGATGGGCGTTCGGCGGATATAACCGTTGAAATTCTGGTTGCACAATAGTTGCACAAATGCTCCCGAACAGGGGCTCTTTGCCCAACAATGAAGCAACGCATCCGAACGTAACCTATTGATTCCGAACAACAGCGTGTGGAATCGGGAATTTGCTAAACCGTTGTAGGGGCCAAAACTCCTACCGGGGGTTCGAATCCCCCCCTCTCCGCCAGACCTCATTTATTCTCTTTGAATAACTGAGCCGGTGCGTCCCGCCAGGCCACGCATTGCTTTGACCCGCCGCGGCTTTCTACTCTCCGAACATGTAGGACCGCACGTGCAGAAGGTGCGCTCGCAACATCGCGTGTGCTTGAGCATGATCGCGGTTGTTAAAAGCGGCCACGATGGCCTGGTGTTCCGCGTGAAGCTTGGCTTTGCGCTCCGGAGTCATGCTGCGGGCCTTCAAGATTCCCCACTGGGCCTGCTCGCGCACTTTGGCGAGCGAGCGGGACATCGAGATGGCGGCTTGATTGTGTGTGGCGGCGGCGATCGCGTCGTGTAGCGCGGCATCCCAGAGTTCGAATTCCGCAAGGCTCGAGGAGGATTCCGCGCGCTGCAAGCATTCGGACATGCGATCCAGGTCCGCCTTGGTGGCTCGTGCCACCGCGAGCGGCGCAAGGCCGGGTTCGAAAATCAGCCGGCATTCGACCACGTCCGCAGGGCTGAATTTTTCCAGGCTTTCGACTTCGAATGGATCTGGCTTGCCTGCAACGGCGGCACGCGACTTGTAGGTCCCGCGCCCCACATGCCGCACGATCAGCTTTCCCTCTTCCAGGACGGCCAGAGCGCGCCGAACCGTATTTCGAGCGATATGGTACTGCGCACATAGTTCACGTTCCGTGGGCAGTCGTTCCCCGTCGTGCCAGCGCCCGGCGCGCAAATCTTGCTCCAGCAGGACGCGCAGGCTTGCGGAATCACCTCGCCGGCGCGAGTGGGTGCGCGGAAGGGGCCGATTGGCTGCCGCTTGGTTGGCCATGGAGTGCTCCTCCACTGCAAAAACCGAAGGGAGATTCTGGCACGGAGTGGGTCAACAGTCCACGTAAAATTGGTATATATAAGGTTCACTCAGAGGAATCCACCTCCATTCCGCACTCTGCTGAGCAACCTAGGCTGGTGCCGCCTTCGCCCCTTAGCAAATGCCAATCGCTTCAAAAAACCGCGCATCGCGCCCGAGCAGGATAAACATTAGAAAATTTATTTCTCTTGACTCAAGAAACCAATGCGAGGATATTGGCCCTCAATTGGTGCAAGGTTTGGGGGTGTTTGGTACACTTTGGTGTACTAGGCGCTGTTTTTTTTGATTCCCGCATGACGAATGACGTCGAGGATCTGTTCGCAGTCTGTACCGCAACTATGCAGCGGCTTTTTCTTTGTGCTGGTGCTGAAGACATCGACTAGGGGATCTTCTATGAAATCAAACTTCATCAAATTGCTTTTTGGGCTCATGGCCGTAGCGCTCGTCTTTTGCGCGCCCCTGCGCGCGCAGGTGGCTGGAGCATCTTTGAGCGGCACGATCACGGACGCCAGCGGCGGTGCCGTCGCCGGCGCGCAGATTTCCGTGAAAAATAACGCCACGGGTGTTGTCACCAATACCACGGCGAATACCGACGGCAACTATGACATGCCGAATCTTTTGCCTGGCGATTATCACGTTACCATCTCCGCCGCAAATTTCGGTTCCAAGGCCACCTCCGTCACTCTAACGGTCGGCGCCAAGCAGGTTTTCAACTTGACCCTGGAAGTCGGAGAATCGAAACAAATCATCGAAGTTACGGAAGCGGTTCCCACCGTGGAGCTAGCGACTTCAGAGCTCAGCGGAATCGTGGAAGGTTCGGAAGTTCGCGAATTGCCTCTAAACGGCCGCGATTGGGCATCGTTGGCGACCTTGCAGCCCGGCGTTGTTTCCGTCCGTACGCAGGAGCAGGTGCAACAGATTGGATCACACGCCCGGGGGCTGGGTTTGCAGTTGAGCATTGGCGGCGCCCGTCCAACGCAAAACAGCTACCGGCTCAACGGACTGATCATCAACGACTACTCCAACGCCGGCCCGGGCAGCGTGCTCGGCCAGAATCTTGGCGTGGACGCCATCGAAGAGTTCTCGGTACTCACCAGCAGCTATTCCACGGAGTACGGCTATACCTCGGGCGGCGTCATCAATGCCATCACTCGCTCGGGCACCAATCAGTTTCACGGCAGCGCTTATGAGTTCATCCGCAACAACGCGCTGGACGCCGCCAATTTCTTTGAAAATAGGAACGGTCTGCCGAAGGCGGCTTTCCGGCGCAATCAATTCGGCGCCTCTGCGGGCGGACCTATCTGGAAAGACAAGGTTTTCATCTTCGGAGATTATGAAGGTCTGCGCCAGACCAAGGGCATCGCCAACGTTGCCGATGTGCCCTCGGACGCCGCCCGGCAAGGCCTCCTCGGCGATGCCAACACGGGAGCGCCGCTGACGCCAATCACAGTCGACCCGTCGATCGCCAAGTACTTGACCTTCTATCCTAAAGTTAACGCTGGTCTCTTAGCGCCCGGTAACGGAGCTACTTGCAACCAGACCACGGTCATCTGCAATACCGGCCAATACGCCTTTTCTGGCGCGCAAATCGTTCCGGAGAATTACTACACCACCCGAGCCGATGTAAGGTTCTCAGACAAAGACAGCATGAATGGTGCGTATTACTACGACCACTCCACCTTCACCCAACCGGACAGTCTGAACCAGGTCCAGGATCAGTTTGCCGTGGGCCGCCAGGGATTCACGGTGGAAGAGACGCATATCTTCAGCCCTAAGATGAGCAACACCGCGCGCTTCGGTTATAACCGCAGCTCGGCGTTTGGCCAGTTGACGGTGAGCGCCATTAATCCCGCGGCCGCGGATCCGGCCTTTGGACTTGGAAATGGCTTGTTTGCGCCACGCACCCAGGTGTCGGGTTTGAGTGTGTTTGGCGGAGGCTTGAAGGGCCAGTCGGTTCAAGACTACCTCCTGCAAACCTATCAATTTTTTGACGACGCCACGCGCACGATCGGCAAACACGAACTCAAGTTTGGCTTTATGTTCATCCGCTACCACGAAAATATTTTCGCTCCGTTCCGCGAAGACGGCGTGGTCATCTTCAATTCGCTCTCGGATTTTCTTACCAACAACCCGCACAAGGCCAGCGCACCTCCCAACCTCTCCGCCATCCGCGCCCACAATCTGGTGACCAACATCCCCGCGGTCTACTTTCAGGACGATTGGAAAATCCGCCCCGGCCTGACCTTGAACCTCGGTCTGCGCTACGAAATGGAAACCATTCCCTCCGAGACCAACGGTTTGGTAGACAATCTGCCCACCCCTTTCACCGATCCCGGCGGACAGAATTGCCCCAATTGCCAGCACGTTTTCTTTACCAGGAATCCCACCAACAAGAATTTCGAGCCGCGCATCGGTTTCGCCTGGGACCCCTTTCGTGATGGCAAGACCGCGATTCGCGGCGGTTTCGGCATCTTTGACGCCTTGCCGCTTCCCTACGAATTGGTCATCAACAATGCGCAAACTTCTCCGTTCAACGTCACCGGTTCCGCCACCGCTTGCACCCCCGGCGGTCCCACAACTTGTTTGATGCCAGGATCGTTTCCAAACAACGGAATTCTCGCGCAGTTGACCAATCCACCGGTAGCCAACCAGACCTGGAACTATCTGGATCCGCGGCCGAAGCGCAATTACATCTACCAATACAACCTCAACCTTCAGAGGCAGCTCACCAATAGCGTCTCGGTGACTGTCGCGTACGCCGGTTCGCGCGGACTCCACAACCCAACCCAGTTGGACGACATCAACACCGTCTTTCCCTTTCATGTTGACGGCCGCTGGTTGTTTCCCAACCCCAACTGCGCGGGCAATAATCCGGCGGCAACTTGTTTTGTCTCCGGAGGCTCCGCCATTAACCCAGGGCATCCGATCAACGCCGCCATCAGCGCCAACGGCGCGATTCAGACTACCCTTTGGCAAAGCAAGTCTTGGTACAACTCGCTGCAGGTGCAACTCTTGAAGCACATTACCCACGGTCTGCAAGTGCAGGGCTCCTTTACCTGGAGCAAGACCATGGATACCTCATCCGGCAGCTTTGCCGGCGACAATTTTGCCGGTGACGTCAGCCCCACCGTTCCCTGGTGGGACTTGAGAATCACCAAGGGTCTTTCGGATTTCAACGTTGGCCGCAACCTGGTGATCAATGCCCTGTATGAAATCCCCGCGCCCGCTTCACTTCATGGGCCAGTCGGCTGGCTCGCAAAAGGTTGGGAGTTGGGAGGCATCTTGACGCTGAGCGATGGCGTTCCGGTCTGGCCGTTGTCGCCTCCAGGGCAGGGCTTTGATCAACTCGGCCAGAACAACTCCGAACCGATTGCCACCCCGGATCGTGTGCCCGGATGCCCGTTGACCCTGCCTTCTTCCGGCCGCACCGGTAGCCTCCAATATGTCAATCCGGCATGCTTCATCAATCCGGTCGCGCCCAGCGCGGCTTTCTTCAGCGCCGCTTCGCCCCTGGGATGCGATACCGCATATCCTTCGCCGGTTCCTGCAGGCCTCCCGCCGCTCACCTGTTTCAACCTGCTCGGCAACCTGGGGCGCAACACGGTCATCGGGCCGGGACTCTTCAACCTGGACTACGCGATGATTAAAAATTCCAAGATTCCGAGGATCTCGGAAACTTTCAACGTGCAGTTCCGCGCCGAGTTCTTCAACATCTTGAATCACGCAAACTTTGCGCCACCCAATGTCAACAACCTTTCGCCGTTCGACGGAAGTGGGAATCCCGTCCCGGGTTTTGGCCAGCTCACCAATACGCAGACGCCCGAGCGGCAAATTCAGTTTGCGCTCAAGCTTACCTGGTAATTTTGGTTCAGCGATTGGCTCAGAGCGGGGAACTCGGCAACATACACCGGGTTCCCTTTCCTCCAGGAGTCGACAGCGAAGTGGCCCGGCGAGCTATGAGTTGCGTGCAACGGAATCCGATCAACCTCGAATGTCTTCCATGATCTGTAGTCGCGTTGAGCCGGGTTTGCAGCGAGTATCGAAGCGCTTCACCGATGTGCGCTTCACCAAAGTTTCCTGCTTCTGCATTCTTGCGGCGGCAGATTTCAAATGGAGGCCCCGATGAAACGGTGCGTGTCGTTTGTGTTGTTGTGCCTGGCAATTCCTTTATTCTCTGCTGCGCAAGAGCAAGCCGCTCCAGAGATTCCCTTCGAGTCGGTTCCCAATCTTCTGAAACTTCCCAACGATCTGTATCTGGGCGAAGCCGCCGGCGTTGCCGTGAATTCGAAAGGACACATCTTCGTCTACACCCGCAGCGAAAAGACCCGCCTGTTCGAGTTCGATGCCAAGGGAACATTCGTCCGCGAAATTGGGAAGGATTTGTACGGCTTCGCTTTCGCGCACGTCGTGCGCATCGATAAGAACGACCATATTTGGTGCGTCGACGAAGGCGCGAATCTGGGCATCGAGTTCAGCCCCGAAGGCCGCGTCCTCACCTTGTACGGCAGAAAGCCCGAATCCGTGGAAGGCGCCGCCGCTCCCGGCGTCACTCCTCCTCCTCCCCCTCCGGCCTTCGCTACTTTCTCCCACCGCCTTTTCAATCGGCCCACCGACGTCGCTTGGGACTCCGCCGGAAACAGTTTTTTCGCGGACGGCTACGGGAATTCCCGCATCGTGAAATACGACAAGGACGGCAATTGGGTCAAGGAGTGGGGCAAGCGCGGAACCGCGCAAGGCGAATTCCACACCGTGCATTCCATCGCCACCGACGCCAAAGGCAATGTTTACGTCGGCGACCGCGAAAACAATCGCATCCAGGTATTCGACGGCGACGGAAATTTCCTCAAGCAATTCACCAATGTCGGCGCTCCCTGGGCCATTTGCATCACTCCCGGACCCAATCAGGTGCTCTATACTTCAGATTCCAACCCCGGCCAAATCTACAAATTGGATTTGGACGGCAAAATCCTCGGCGTCTTCGGTAAAGCCGGCAAACAACTCGGCCAGTTTGGTTGGGTCCACGAAATCGCCTGCCCCTCCGAGAACACCTTATTTGTTTCCGAGCTCTTGAATTGGAGAGTGCAGAAACTCATTCTGCATCCCGCGCATTAGACGCCAGTCCAAATGCCCTCTCGCCTGGGCGCGGCGGTTTTTCTGTTCGACTCCCGCACGCGCCAGGTGGGGTGCACTATTCCTCGCCAGACTAGTTGTCTCGAGCCGCCGCACCGCGGCGCGCCCGTGCACCGTACATCCTTGGGCACAAAACCTTTTCCTCTGTGCTAGAGTTCCCGGCGCCATGAAAATTCTTCGTATCCCTGTTGTCGCTTGTTTCGTGCTGCTTGCCGCGCTGGCGCCGCAACTCTTGAATGCGCAAACCAGGCGCGGCGTCACTCCCGAAGACTACTTGGCCTTCAAATTCCTCGCCGATCCGCACATTTCCCCGGACGGCAAATCGGTCGTCTACGTCCTTACCGTGATCGACCAGAAGAAAAATCGCCGCGATTCCTCGATTTGGCTTATTCCCGCCGACGGCTCCGCTCCGCCGCGCCGGCTGAGCGCCGAAGGCTTCAGCTCCAACTCGCCGCGCTGGAGTCCCGACGGCAAGACCCTGGCGTTCCTCTCCGCGCGCAACTCCGATTCCGCCGCCGCTCCCCCTGCCGAAACCCCCAAGCCGCAGATCTATCTGCTCTCGATGACCGGCGGCGGCGAAGGAATCGCTCTCACCAAGCTGAAGAACGCCGTGCAAAGTTATCAATGGTCGCCCGACGGCACGCGCATCGTGGCCGTCAGTTCCTCCGGCCCGCTCGACGCCGTTGCGCCCGCCGATCGCAAAAGCGATGTCCGGCACTACACCCATATCCAGTACAAATTCAACGACACCGGCTGGTACGACGACAAGCGCCGCCACCTCTGGGTGGTGAACCTGCCCGGCGGCGATGCCAAGCAAATCACCGACGGCCAGGACTGGAACGACACCGATCCGCAATGGTCCCCCGATGGCACGCGCATCGCGTTCGTTTCCGATCGCACCGGCAAAGCTTTCGACGACAGCGAGAACACCGACGTGTGGGCCATCGCCGCGTCCGGCGGCCCACTCACCAAAATCTCGGACCACCCCTTCGAGGACGAAAGTCCTCGCTGGTCGCCCGACGGCAAACAGATTCTCTTCGCAGGCCAGACCGCGCGCCACCAATTTCCCAAGCTGTACATCGCGGACGCCTCCGGCAGCGCTCCTTCGCAACTTGCCGTCAAAGATCTGGATCTGATTCCCACGGAGCTGCACTGGCCGGCGCCGGGCTCCGCGTTGTTCGCCGCAGCCGTGAAGGGCGAAACGCATATCTTCCGCGCCGATCTAGCCGCTCGCACCTTTGCCTCAATCGCTTCCGGCCCGCGCGGTTTACGCTCATTCGATGTCAATGCAGCTGCTGGACGAATGGTTTATCTCGCCAGCGATTTTCAGCATCCCGACGATCTCTACATCGCGAATCTCGATGGTACTGGCGAGCGCCAGTTGACTCATCTCAACTCCGAACTGTGGGCGCAACTCGAACTCCAGCCCGTCGAGCGATTGCCATACAAAAGCAGCGACGGCTGGCCGGTCGAAGGATTCTTCGTCAAGCCGTTTGGATGGCAGGCCGGCAAAAAATATCCCATGGTCCTAGTGATTCATGGCGGCCCCGAAGGCATGTTTGGCGTGGACTGGTATCACGAGTTTCAGGTCTACGCCGCAAAAGGCTGGGCGGTCTTCTTCTGCAATCCGCGCGGCTCGACCGGCTACGGCGAGAAATTCGAGCGCGGCGAAATCAATAATTGGGGCGGTATGGATTATCAGGACGTGCTGGCCGGCGTCGACGCCGCCTTAAAACAATATCCGTGGGTCGATGCCGAAAAACTCGGCGTCACCGGCGGCAGCTACGGCGGCTATCTTACCAACTGGATCGTTTCGCACACCAACCGTTTCAAGGCTGCGGTAACGCTGCGTTCCGTCTCGAATTTCGTCAGCGACGAAGGCACCCGCGATTTCGCTTACGGCCACGAGGAGTATTTCAAGGGCCTCCTGTTCGACGATTTCGACCAATACTGGGGCGCTTCGCCGCTCAAATACGCGCGCAACGTGCGCACCCCCACTCTCGTTCTGCATTCCGACCTGGACTTCCGCGTTCCCATCGAGCAGGGCGAACAGTGGTTCCGCGCGCTGCAGCATTACGGCGTTCCCTCGGAGCTGGTTCTTTTCCCGCGCGAAAATCACAACCTCACCCGCACCGGCGAACCGAAACATCTCGTCGAAAGCTTGAACTGGCAGCTCTACTGGTTCGATCGCTATCTCAACGGCAACGCCAGCGCAAAACCTCCAGACGCGCAGTAAGCGCCGCAAGGCAGGGAAAATGGTCATCACCACCGAGTACATCGACATTTCGTCTTCAGCCAGCCCGATACGCACCTTCGTCGCCGCACCCAAAGCCGAAGGCCGCTACCCCGGCATCTGGTGCTACTCCGATATTTTTCAGCTCACGCCGCCGATGCTGCGCTCTTGCGTCCGCCTCGCCGGTTACGGCTTCGTTGCCGCGGCGCCCGAAATCTACTCCCGCATCGAGCCCCCCGGCAGCGCCATCCCCTTCGACGACGCGGGCCGCACCCGCGGCCAGGAAGACGCCGCCAAAACTCCCGTAGCGCGCTTCGACGCCGATTGCCGCGCCGGCCTCGACTGGCTGGCCACCCATCCCAAAGTCGCGCCAGGGAAAATTGGCGCCATGGGCTTCTGCATCGGCGGCCATCTCGCCTTTCGCGCCGCTCTTCAGCCCGACGTGCGCGCCACCGTTTGCTACTACGGCACCGGTATTCACGACGGCAAGCTCGGTCAGGATGCCGATGCCGGTTCGCTCGCCCGCGCCCGCGAAATTCGCGGCCAGCTCCTCATGGTGTTCGGTTCCACCGATCCGCACGTCCCCGCCGACGGCCGCGACACTATCGACCGCGCCCTGCGCCAGGCCGCCGTGAACTACAACACCCTCCTCTATCCCGCCGAGCACGCCTTCATGCGCGACGAAGGTCCCCGCTTCGATCCCGAAGTCACCGACCTTGCCTTCGCGGACATGATTCGCCTTTTCCGCAAAATCTTCCAATCCTGACCGCCTTCTCCAACCCGCATCTTAGACTCGACCTAGCCTCCACCTTCTCTCACTCCAAGCTTTCGTTCCATCACGTTCCGCGCTATTTTTGAGATGCGCCCAAATTCACCGGAGCCCACCCAATGCTCGCCGAACCCACCCCCACAAAAAAATCCCTCCTCAAGAATCCGTTCCTCTACTCTTCCCTGGCCGTCGCCGTCATCCTTCTCTACATCGGCTGGATCGTGTTCTCCCGCTGGCAGGACAATCGCTCCATCGACAAGCGCGCAGCCGTCGAGCGCACGGAAAAACAGCGCGAACAGGACCGCATCGCCATCGAGCAGCTCGGCGGCAAGGATCTCGCCATACAGGTGTTTTATGCCAACCCCGGCGCCATCCGCCGCGGCGAGACCGCCAAGCTTTGCTACGGCGTCGCCAACGCCAAAAATGTCACTCTCGAACCCCAGACTAATCCCGTCTGGCCCTCCCACAATAATTGCGTCGACGTCACCCCCAAAAAAGACACCACCTACACCCTCACGATCAGCGACGCCTCCGGCCACTCCCAGTCCCAGTCCCTCACCGTCAAGGTCCGCTGACCCCACCCTGGCGCCCGGCTTTCCCCATTCCTCTCTTGTCCCGGCAAAAGCCTCCTATATATAATGTCTCCATGCGGGGTCCGGCGCTCCTCCGGCGCGTCGGGACTCCGCATCCATTTTTTGCAGGGAATTGCGCTGAGCACACATGTCCGATCCACTCCAGAAGGTCAAGCAGAAGCTCTTGGACGAAATCAGCACCTTGGAGCACGAGCTCAACATCGATCTCCCCAAGGAAATTGCCGTCGCGCGCGCGCACGGCGACCTCTCCGAAAACGCCGAGTATAAGTACGCCAAAGAACGCCAGGGCTTCGTCAACGCCCGCATCGCCCAGCTCAAAAGGCGCATGGGCGATCTCGGCATGCTCAATCTCAGCAATATTCCCAAGGATCGTTCCGGCTACGGCTCGCGCATCCTCGTTCTCGATATTCACAAAGAAATCAAGATCGAATACAAGCTCGTCTCCAGCGAGGAAGCCGACGCCGAAAAGGGCCATATCTCCACCACTTCGCCCATCGGCAAAGCCTTGCTCAACCGCAAAGTCGGCGACGAAATCGAAGTCGCCACCCCCGCCGGCAAAAAGGAATTCGAAGTCGTCCGCCTGGTCACCATTCACGAAGAGGAGTAACGTCCCCGCTCGCTCGTTCGTCCAAACCAGCAGGCCCTTCGCCTTTCAACCAGTTGTGAGGTCCTATGTGGCATTCGGCAATCGTGCAGTGGGGACTCGGCCCGCAGCTCGGGCTACTCACCTTGATCGGTTATATCGTCGTTCTCTCCGGTGCCGCGCTTTTCTGGCGCAATCGCGGCGAAGTCTTCGTCTGGATGCTCGATGAAGTCGGCGCTTTCCGCCGCAATCTCTCCCGCTACACCGCCGTCGGCCCCTTCTACGGCATCCGCTCCGAATCCCGCCTCAAAGTCATCCCCGCCGGATTCCTCCGCTCCATCGCCCGCTTCCCCCGCAACCGCGTACAACTCGCCAGCCTGCTCCTCTTCCTCGGCTCCGCACTGCTCATCCTGGACTTCTTCGTCTAACCCAGCGCTCCATCTCTTGCCTCCTCTCTAGTTCCAACAGAAAAACCTGTTACCATTTTCCTCTCATGTCCCTCCAGCGCTGCGCCAACTGCGGCAACCAATTCGATCGCAACGCCGCCGATCCGTACTCCTCCCCCCTTTGCCCCGCCTGCGATCGTCTTCGTGCGCAAACCATCCCCGCCTCTGTTCCTCGGCCTCCCTCCCCGTTTTCCTTCCCCGTAACCATCTCCCTCATCGCCGCATGCGCCTTGGTCTTCGCCGTCATGGTCCTCAGCGGAGTCTCCGCTTTCGAGCCCACTCCTCAGCAAGCCATCGCTTTCGGCGCCGATTTTGGCCCGCTCACGCTCAACGGCCAGTGGTGGCGCTTGGTCACCAGCACGTTCGTGCACTTCGGCATCATCCACATCGCCCTCAACATGTGGTGCCTCTGGAACCTCGGCCGCGCCGCCGAACAGCTCCTCGGCCGCTTCTCCTATCTCCTCGCCTATTTCGTCACTGGCATCTTCGGCAGCATCGCCAGCGTTTATTGGCATCCCGAGGCCGCCGGAGCCGGCGCCTCCGGCGCCATCTTTGGCCTGGCTGGCGTCCTCGTTTCCTTCGTCTACTTGAAGAAAACGCCCGCGCATCTTCAAATCAACAGCAAAATGCTCGGCAGCCTCGGCACTTTCGTCATCTACAATTTAATTTTCGGCGCTGCCATCCCTGGCATCAGCAATGCCGCGCACATCGGCGGCCTGGTCATGGGACTCGCCATCGGCGCGCTCCTTCCCAACGCTTCGGCTCCCGAATCCTCGCGCCGCGCTCGCCTCTCTCTCGTCACCGTTTTCGCCGTCATCGTCCTCTGCGCCTCCGCCTACGCCGCCAAGCAACTCCGCTCCGGCGTCAGCGCCCTCGTTCCCATCCAGCAATTAATCAACTCCGGAAAAACCGACGAAGCCCTCGCGCAATTCCCCAACGACGCCCAGGCCCAAGCCGCCCTCGCCTTCGCCGCCGGACAGCTCCACTAGCCAGTCTGCTGCTCGCCCTCGGCTCCGCCCCCGCTCATCCTCGACTTCTTCATCAAAGACTGGCTAGAACGAACTGCCTTCAGCCGAAATCCGGCCAACTCCGCTAAAAAGCCGTAACTAATAAAATCGGCTAACACCCTTGACGGCAACGTACCCGCGTGGTACCTATCACACACTCTTCGCTCTGTGGAGGCTCGGTGTCCATTCTCAAGAAGCTTGTCCCTGCTCTGTTCGTCCTCACATTTTCTGTTCCTCTAGCTCAAGCCCAGCATGCCCCACTCTGCGACGCCACTTGCGGTCCGGACCCCGGCTCATCCACATACGCGGGAACGTTCAAAGCTCGATCCCGGCCGGAGAACGGCCGCCGAGGCGCCATTGCCCAGATACCCGGCCGCTCCCAGGTATTTGCGCAAGGGAGTCCCCAGATCGCGCCAGTAACCACCGGTAGCGACGGGTACAACTATGCGATTCCCCTGCTACATCTGCCGGGCCGCAACGGCCTCGATGTGGATCTAGTTCTGTTCTACAACAGCCGCGTTTGGACCGTTGACACCACAGCTGCGGCGGCGACCTTTAACGCTGACCACGACTACCCTTCCTACGGCTTTCGCTTGGGTTACGGAGCGCTCGAAGGCCCGATGACGGATGACACGGGAGGATTGGGCTACATCCTCACTGAGCCGGACGGCGCCCAGCGCACCCTGCACTTTCTCTCGTCCACCGATTACCAGAGCCTGGATTCCACTTATATCGACTACAATCCCTCGACGAAAATCCTCTCTCGCGCGGACGGAACGCAGTGGTCTTACCAGCAGGTCGGCACTTCCACAATCTACCGCCCGATCCAGATTAAGGACCGCAACGGAAACTTCATCGCCATTTCCTATAGCACAGCGACAAACGCCGATAATCTGGCCCTCGCGACGATCACGGACACACTGGGCCGTACAATTACACTCAACTACGACGCAAACAACCTCCTTTCCAGCATAACTGTTCCCGCCTACGGCGGCACCGGCACAACTCACGCCGCAACCTTCAGTTGGGCTTCCAAGCCGCTTAACTACAACTTTTCCGGGCTCACGGTCGCCGATTCCTCCGCAAGCGGCACGGCTCTAAACATGCTCACCGGCTGCACGTATGCAAATGGCGCCGGCTATTCCTTTGTTTACGGCGACTGGGGATCATTTCGGAAATCGACCAGAAGAGTTCCAGTGGAACGCTGCGCAGTTCCGTCACTTACGATTTTCCGACAGCCGCGACCGCCCTCACGGACGCGCCTGCGTTCACTCATCAGACCATCTTCGATGGAAATCACTCCGGTGTATGGACCTACTCGACCACCAAAGTCGGGCGCTTGATCAGCGCGATGGCCGTCACCAACCCTGCGGGCACGGTCTCTACGACAAATCTCTTCACTAGCGGCTGGCAAACCGGTCTTGTTTCCTCGTCGACGATCCAGAACGGCACAACAACTTTCAGCACCGTCAGCAACTCGTGGACTCAGGACAACATAACCCTCTCGTACGTACTCAATCCCCGCGTCACACAGATCACCTCAACCAACGACACCGGCCAGCAAGCTACCGCCAGCTATTCGTACACAACTTCGTACGGAAACGTAAGTCAGGTCGTGGAGTCCGGCTTCGGCGCGGTATCCAGGACCACGCAAACCGACTACCTCACCACAACGTCGTACATCAACCAGCATATTCTGAACCTCCCATCGCAAATCCGTATCTACGACGGTTCCGGAAATCTCGCATCGAGAAGCGACCTGGCCTACGATGGAGTTTCTATCACGGGCGTTGCCGGAGCCTCGCATCACGACGACACCAACTACAGTTCGAGCTTCAACGTTCGCGGGAACCTTACCGGTGTCACTTCATACGCTAACGCAGCGGCAGCCACGGGCCCCGTCACCAAAAATTTCACCTTCGATTCACTAGGTAATGTCCATACGGCCCAGGTCAATTGCTGCCAGCTCCAACAAATTTACTTCAGCTCGGCCACGCAGTACTCCTATCCCGATAGCCTTACGCGCGGCTCCGCCGGCGGCACGCAACTGACCACAAGCTGGACGTACGACTTCAACACGGGCCTACTGCTCACGGAGAAGGATCCCAACAACCAGACGGCCACATATGCCTACGATGTGATGAAAAGAGTGGCGTCCGCTAGCGGTCCGCTGGGCGCGAGCGCCACCAGCTCTTTCGACGATTCATCCGCCCAGCCCGCCGTTACCATGTCAACGGCTCTCGACGCGAGCACCAGCCAGGTGCAAATTACTACCGCTGACGGCCTTGGCCGAATCCTCCAGCAAAAGACGCAGGACGCTGGCGGGACGGTTTTCTCGATTATCGAAGCGCAGTACGACTCCATGGGCAGGGCCACGCAGGTCTCCAACCCGCACGGCCCTGCGGAATCGCCCGTCTGGACCACCTATGGCGCGTACGACCCTCTCGGACGAGCCACCACCATCACGCCGCCGGGCGCGGCGGGCAGCTATCAGTACGCCTATTCCGGCAACTCCACCACGGTCACGGATCCCGCCGGGAAGCAGCGACGCACCTTTGCAGACGCGGCGGGCCGCTTGATTGAAGCGGACGAGCCTGGCTACGATGACGGCTCTCACGGTCAGGGCTCGGTCACCATGTTCGGCAGTGACCAATCCATGTGCGATCCAGATATCCAGCCGCCTAAGTGCGTTCTACTATGGGATTTCGGCACAGTCTCGGTCACCGTTGGGAACTTCACGGCGAGCACCGGTTACGGCAGAACGACCACTGCAGCTGGACTGGCCTCAACTCTTGGCGGCCAGTTTAACTCCAACTCCAGTTCGCCCGTGACTGCCACCGTCAATTCGGCCACCATAAATTTCGTTTCGAAGCAAGCCGGCACACAAACGAATTACGTTTTGTCCATACAAGGCCAGTCGAGCAATCCTAATTTTGGCTCTCCGTCCTTTGATGGCAATCCTTCCGGCGCAACCATGACCGGCGGAGCCGATGGTACCGGAGGAGATGGACACCCCCCCACGATAAACACGCCTCTAGTTACCGTTTCCAACTACGATGCTATCGATGATTTGGTTTCCGTATTTCAGGGTGTGCAGCAGCGCGTCTTCCAATATGACAGCATGGGCCGCCTCACGCAGTCCGCGACGCCCGAAGCCGGAACGGTCAGTCTCCAATATAACAATTTCAACCTGCTGACTCAACGGACCGACGCTCGCGGAGTGATCGCCAACTATTCTTACGATACCCTGAACCGACTGAGCCAAATCAGCTACAACGTCGGCACAACCGGAGTGCCCGCCACTCCCTCGGTCAGCTACGTCTACGATGAGGGCGGCGCCGCCGCCTTCGCCCTCGGCCGGCTCACGCATTTCACGGACGGCGTCGGGACCGAAACGTACACGTACGATTCACTGGGAAGAACCACGAACCTGCAGAAGGTCGTCGGCGCGACAACCTACCCGGTCGCTTATCAATACAATTATGCCAGCGAGTTGCAGCAGGTTACTTACCCATCCGGGCGGGTCGTGGCGCAATCCTTCGATTCCATCGGACGCCTCAACCAGTTGCGAGTGAACGGCTCGAACTACCTTTCTTCGCTCAGCTACAACGCTGCGGGCGAAGCCTTGGGTTTCACCTACGGCAATGGCGTGCAAGCCGCCTTGAGTTACAATTCGCAGATGCAGCTCGCTTCGCTGGCCTACAGCAAAACCGGCTCGACGCTCCTGAGCCTGACTTACAACTACGGCACCGCGGACAACGACCAGATCCAGAGCGTCACCGATAACGTGGACGCCACGCGCACCACCGGTTTTACCTACGACGCCTGGTCGCGCCTCAAGCAGGCCTCCAACACGCAATGGTCGGTCACCGAAACCTACGACCGCTACGGCAACCGCAACGCGCAGTCGGCTCCGGTGGCCTTCAGCCAGGCCGCCAGTCCCACCACCAATCGCCTGCCGTCGCCGTACGCCTACGACGCGGCGGGCAATATGACTTCCGACGGCGCGAACACACTCGCCTACGACGCCGAAAGCCGTCTCATCTCGTCCACCAACGGCTCCGCTTCCGGCGCCTACACCTTCGACGGCAACGGCCTTCGCGTCAAAAAAGTTTCCGGCAGCACCACCACCGTCTACATCTTCTCCGGTGCAAAAGTCATCGCCGAATACGACAACGGCGCCGCCGTTGCCTCTCCCTCCCGCGAATACATTTACGCTGGCTCGCAGCTTCTCGCCACCATCTCCGGCGGAGCCACCACGTATCAGCACCCGGACCATCTCTCCACTCGGGTCTCGACGGATTCGACCGGAGCCGTCGTTCGCACTTTCGGGCATTTTCCCTTCGGCGAACCGTGGTACGAGACCGGTACCGCCAGCAAGCTGAAATTCACCTCCTACGAACGCGACTCCGAATCCAGCAACGACTACGCCATGGCCCGCTCCTACGTCAACCGCATCGCCAGGTTCTCTTCGCCAGATCCGCTCTACGGCTCATTGGCAAATCCCCAATCGCTTAACCGCTACAGCTACGTACTCAACGATTCGGTTAATCTCGTCGATCCATTCGGCCTGTGTCCGGAAGGTGCCATTTGTGTCACAGTATGGGCACCCCCATGGCCAGGTGGAGGAGGAGACGGAGGTGGCAGTGGCGGAGGAGGATTTGACGGTGGCGGCGGCACACCGATCCACGCGCCTCTACTAGACGGGACGGACTCCGGCGGCGGCGGTGGCGAGGCTAGAATTCAATGTGCGATTCAATTCGGTCGAAAGCACAGTCTCGCCGCCGGTGTAGGCGCGATTTTTGGCGACAAGGCTGGGAACAACTTCGTGACCCAGCTACTGTTGGGAAATACTGCATCGAGTCTTGCCAAGATAGGTACTGATATATTTGGTAGCACCAGTCCGGATGCCCGCCAAGTTGCTAGCATGGCTCTAAAAGGGGTTGCACAAGGCATTCCACGACTTCCCGGTGGGATTCCTATAACTGGACCCGTTTCTCCCCTCCGCAACGCGGCCGTCGGGTCTGCGATTACGGCAGGTTACAATGCCATTACGGGCGTGGGGCAGGAGACATTACAACTCGGTATTAGCGCCTCGAACGTCGGCAGCGCCGCGACGCCCCTAGCACAGACCACAGTTCAGTCCATCGTGGGCTACGCCACCCTTGCCAAATTTGGCATCGACGTGAGCACTTTCTTATACGGATACTTCATTTCGTGCAAGCCTAAATGAAGAGCCATTTTACAGACTTCCTCGTAGCAACCGTTGGGTCATTGGCTTTCCTCTTGCTGGGATGGGTTACCACCCGAGGAGTCTTTCTCGGAAAGCCAGCACCTCTACACATGAGGACGACATTAGTTTATGGTTTTTTCTTCATTCTCGGAATGGCCTACATCATGATGATTGTCTCTTGGATGGACTGGCAACCGCGCGTCATTTACGTCCTTGTCGTGCCATGGGGAGCACTACTTAGCTATCTCGCTGTGCGGAATTATCGAAGGTCAATGGCCCGCCAGACTGGAGATACAAGCGATAGACCATGAACACCGGGGGGCGGGAACCGGGAAATAGACGGACGTTTCCCCGAAGTTCTCCGCATCAGCGACGATTCTCCAGCGCGTGCGGAGATTCTTCGCCTTTCTCTACGCCCTTTCCCGCCTGCCCGTTCCTCTATCTCTCAGAAGACAAGCCACTTACCATATACCACTTGACAAATCCCTAAAATGTGCTATAATGGGTTATTGTAGCGGGCAACGGATCTCGTCCCTGCCCGCCCTCTTATGCCTCGCCGCCCGGCTGTTCTTCTAACTTCCCCTCGCTCCATCTCTCGCTCGCCTGCCCTGTTTACCCTGACGCAGGAAGGGAGTTGCGAAGGGTGCATCTTTTGCACTCCCTTGCAAAAGAGCAAAACGCATCTCCTTCCCCTTCAATCACTTCCCGCCTCTTTGCAAAAACCGCGGGTGTGCCGTCGCCAGCGTTTTTCAATTCCCGATGCTTTTTCCCAACCTTCCAGCCTGCAAACCTGCTTGCCCAGAGCCTCGAAGGGCCAACCTGCGAACCTTCCAACCGGCTCGTACACTTCTACACTTCCTGTACACACCCTTTGTGTACAGAAACGAAGCCCATCCCCTTTCCCCTCAACCACTTCCGCACTGTACACAAAAACACCGGGATGCCGGCCCGCCCGGAATCCTGGACGGCCACCCAGACCGTGCTCCTCACCCTTCGACAATCACTTGGGCACTTGGGTCTGCCTTCCTGTTCCTCCACGATTTCGGTCAAGGCCATTACCTTCTTTGACTCTTACATCCTCTTTTGCCATTCTTTTCTTGCT
Source organism: Candidatus Dormiibacterota bacterium (assembly GCA_035601655.1). Lineage (GTDB taxonomy): Bacteria > Acidobacteriota > Terriglobia > Acidiferrales > UBA7541 > Acidiferrum. The sequence continues at coordinate 19,397 of DATNNV010000024.1, read as the reverse complement.
CATGAAACCCTCTCTGATCGTTCACGGCGGCGCCTGGGACATTCCCGATGACGCCATCGACGCTTGCAATTCCGGATGCCGCCGCGCCCTCGCGGCCGGCTGGTCCATTCTCGCTTCTGGCGGCTCGGCGCTCGACGCCGTCGAAGCCGCCATCATCGTTCTCGAAGATGATCCCGTCTTCGACGCCGGTTTCGGCTCCCATCTCAATCTCGACGGCCGCGTAGAGTGCGACGCCATCGTCATGAACTCCGCCAACCTCCGCGCCGGCGCCGCCGCCGGTCTCCAGCGCATAAAAAATCCCATCCGCCTCGCCCGCAAGATTCTCGAACACTCCAATCACATGATGCTCATCGCCCAGGGCGCCGAACGCTTCGCTGTCCAGCATGGCCTCGAACTCTGCGATCCCGAAGAGCTCATCAGCGAAACCGAGCGCGCAGCCTGGTCCCGGTGCAAGCAGGATAAGCACGCCGCCGAACACCACCGCGGCCACGAACAAGGCACCGTCGGCGCTGTCGCCCTCGACGCCAACGGCCATCTCTTCGCCGCCACTTCCACCGGCGGCACCTGCTGCAAACTTCCCGGCCGCGTCGGCGACTCTCCACTCATCGGTTGCGGCTGCTATGCCGACGCTGAAGCCGGCGGCGTCTCCTGCACCGGCTACGGCGAAGCCATCATGAAAGTGGTCCTGGCCAAGGCTGCCGTCGACTTTCTGCGCCGTCCCGAGACCTGTGTCGATTCGCCCGCCGGCGCCTCCTGCGCTCTCTCCACCGCGGACATCGCCGCCCGCGAAGCCATTCATCTCCTCGCCAAGCGCACCCACGCCACCGGCGGCCTCATCCTCATGGACCGCCACGGCACCCCCGCCTTAGCGTTCAACACTCCACGCATGGCCCACGGCTACGTCACCCCAGACGGCACTTTCTTCACCTCCGTCGAGGCGCATCGCCAGCCGTAAATTCCGCTTGCCGGCTCGTCGCATCGCGCCACACGGCCGTTCACCATTCATTCATCAAGAAATCGCTTCGTCGTAACTTTTTTCCTCCGCTGGCCCGGTCTACACCCTGACCGGACGCACCGGCGCCGAAGTCTTTGTGGGTGTGCTTTGGATCCAGGTAGACGGCGGGGTTCTTAATTTCTTGGAGGGGTGGGTTCAAGCAATGAAACATCTTAGTAGGTATGCGTGCGTCTCATGGTTGGTTTGTGCGCTGCTTTTTGCGGCAGGGTCGTCGTCGTTTCTGGCGAAATACGCTGCCGCCCAATCCATTTACGGACAAATTTCTGGCACCGTCACCGATCCCAACGGCGGCGTCATCGTCGGGGCTAAGGTGCGCGTGGCGAAGCAAGACACCAAAGTGACTCGGGAGGTGGAAACGGATGGCTCCGGTGATTTCCGCGTGCCCAATCTCGACGCCGGTCTCTATACCATCACCTTTCGCGCCGCGGGTTTCGCGGACGCAGAGCGCAAGGACGTCCCATTGCTCGCACGCGAGCAGTTGCGCCTGGACACCGGTCTGACGGTGGCCAGCGCGGCGGGCCAAGTGGTCGAAGTGAAAGCCACGGAGGCGATTCTAAGCGATTCGAACACGCAATCGGACTCGCGGTCGGGCGAACAAATCTCCGATCTCGCTCTTAATTTCCGCGCGACCGACAATCCCAGCCCGCTCAACGTCGCGGTGCTGACGCCCGGCGTGCAGCAGGACGGAGGAAGCAAAGCCAATATATCGGTCGCTGGCGGTTTGCCGTATTTCACTTCGTTTTCGATCGACGGAGTCAATACGACGAACGTGCGCTTCAACGGTCCTAACCGCGATCTTTTCCCGTCCATCGAAGGTATCGCCGAGTTTAAGGTCAATACCGCCAACAACAACGCCGAATTTGGCCAGCCCAGCGATATTACCGTCACCACGCGGGGCGGCACCAACAGCTATCACGGTTCCATTTATGACTTCTACCAGAATTCAGCGTTAAACGCCTCCGATCCGTTCAGCAGGAGCAAGAATTTCCTCATTGGCAATACCTTCGGCGGATTTTTTGGCGGACCGCTTTCCATTCCTCATGTGTATGGCGCGAAGGACAAAACCTTCTTTTACTTCGATTACGAAGGAACGCGCCGCCCGCGCAACAACACCGTGCAAGAGACCGTGCCGCCGGACGATTTCCGCAAGGGCAATTTCGCCAGCCTCTTGGATCCGGCGTTGTCGCCAACCGGAAAGTCGATTCAGCTGTTCAACCCGTTCACCGGGCAGCCGTTTCTGGGCAACCTCATTCCGCAAAACTTGATTAGCACCACCGCGACGAAAATTCTGAATACGCTGTTCCCACAGCAAAACGTGCCCGGCGCCGGCGACACTCTTGGACGCAATTTTCAGACGCAAATCCCCGGTCCGTATGGCTTGAACAGCTATGACGGACGGATCGATCACAACTTCAGCGTGAATCAAAAGGTCTTCGGGCGTATTTCGTGGAAAGACATCAACGACCTGGGAATCAACGGGAACCCGGTGAACGGCTACAACGCCAATTTTGGGCAGTTCGCGACGGTAAGCGCGCTGCGCAATTTCGTGGTTTCCTACAACTGGATCATCAACGCAAGACTGGTGAACGAATTGCGCGGCGGCTTTTCCGAAGCCAATTTCAGCACCTCTTATCCGCTCGCCGCGCAGGGCGCCGCGCAGGATCAACAGTTCGGGCTGTTGGGGCTTCCGCCCGCGAATCCCACCGGCGGCATCTCGGACTTTAACTTCACGGGAAGCGGTATCCTGAACAGCGATTCGTCAGGCCGCCCGCATGCCACGCAGAACCATACCTATCAGCTCGGCGACAACTTGACGTGGCTCAAAGGAGCGCATTCCATCAAGTTTGGCGTGGACTACACGCGCGACAGCTACGTGGACTTCCTCACCTTCTTCAACGGCGATGAGTTCGGCGCGTTCTTCTTCACCGGAGCGCTCACCGCTAACCCGGTCACCAAGACGCCCGGCTTGGACTTCGCCGACTTCCTGCTCGGCCTGCCTTCCGTAACCACGTTCGCGCAGAATGGTCCGGACACCCGTCCGTATGCCAGCCAGTATGGTTTCTATGGCCAGGACGAGTGGAGAATCTCTCGCAACCTCACCGTCACCTACGGTTTGCGTTACGAGATCCATCCTCCGTTCAACGACTCCACCAACCAGCTCGCGAATTTCGATCGCAATTTTCCCGGCGGCCGCGTCGTCGTGCAGAATCAGGCCGGCCTCAACGAAGTGGCTCCAACCTTCGCGGCCTCGCTGGGGAACACGCCGATCGTGCTGGCCAGTCAGGCGGGTTTGCCGGATACGCTTCGCCACACTTACTATGGCGATTGGGATCCGCGTCTCGGAGTCGCCTGGCGCCCATTCGGAAACGACAAGACCGTGCTGCGCGCCAATGCAGGCGTCTACACCGTGCCGGTTCTCGGTTCGGTCCTGTTTTCTCTCGCCGGCGTGGCCACCAGCAACGCGCCGGTATTCTCGCAATCCGTCACCGGCGTTGGTCCTAACGGCGCGACCTTCGCTCTGCAATTTCCCAACGTTTTCCCCACAGGAGCAGGCGGCACTTCCGGCATTCCCGATTTTCGCCGAGCCAACAACGTCAACCTGAAGGATCCTCGCAGTATTCAGTGGGGCGCTTCTCTCGAACACGACCTCGGGTGGCAGACGCTGCTGCGCTTCAGCTACGTCGGCACGCACACTACCGGACTCATCTTCAGCCCGGACCTCAATCAGGTGCAGTCCAATACCACCGGCTATACGGCGGCAGTTGCGGCCACCCGGCCGTTTCCCAACTTCAACGCCGTTCTGACGCGCGACAACGGTCCCAGCGCCAAGTACAACGCGGGCACCGTGGAGGTCGACAAGCGCTTCGGCAACGGCCTCAACTTCCAAAGTTCCTACACTTTGGCAAAAAACCTCTCGAATGCCCTGGGCACTGCCCCCACAGCGTTTTCCGCGGAAAACGGCCCGACCACCCTTAACCGATTTAATATCGGGGCGGATACTGGGAATGTGGTGTTCACCCGCCGCAATCGCTTCCTGACCACCCTCTTTTACGATCTTCCCTTCGGTCAGGGCAAGCAGTTCTTATCCAGCGGATCTGCATTTACAAACGCGTTAGTGGGCGGCTGGAGCGTTGCGGCCATCGAACTCGCACAGTCTGGGCCGTATCTGACTCCGACTTTCAGCGGCACCGATCCTTCCGGAACCGGCGTGCTCGTTCGCGGTGTCACTTCGACCCAGCGCCCTGACTGCGTCGGCAGCCCATCATTCTCAAATTCAAGCGCTTTTGCCATCCCTGCCAATAACATCGGACGCTTCGGTAATTGCGGCGTGGGCATTCTGGAAGGGCCGGGTTCGCAGGTCTTCTCCATGACCCTTGCCAAGCAATTTCATCTCACCGAGCGGATGGGCCTGAAGTTTGACGCGCAATTCGCGAATCTCTTCAACCACGTCAACCCGAACGCTCAGCCAACCAGCATCAATAACCTCAAGACGTTTGGAATTCCCCAATCGGATCAGGCCGGTGAACAATCCGGCCCACGAACCATTCAGATGGGGCTACGCATCTCTTTCTAACAAAAACTGCACCAACGGAGCCGGGCGCGCGTGCTGCGTGCCCGGCTTTTGTTTATCCTTATCTTTAGGAAATCAGGGGAACAACGATGAACAGGCTCCGCTGCATTTACGTTTTGTTCGCTTTCTGCTTGGCCAGTTCCTGGCCGCTCTTCTTCCCCGCGATGGCTCTCGGACAGGAACCGACGCCGCGCACACCGGTCATTCTTATTTCCATCGACGGCCTCAAGCCCGAGTACGTCCTCGGCGCCGACGCTCGCGGCCTGAAGATTCCCAATCTCCGCCGCTTCCTGAAGGCAGGCAGCTACTCGACCGGCGTTCACGGCGTGGTGCCGACAGTCACTTATCCCAGCCACACCACGCTGATCACCGGCGCTACCCCCGCGAAGCACGGCGTCTACTCCAACACTACCTTCGATCCCTTCCGCAAAAACTTCGGCGGCTGGTACTGGTATGCCGAGGACATCAAAATTCCCACGCTTTGGGACGCCGCGGCGGCCGCTCATCTCGTCACCTCGAATGTCCACTGGCCCGTGAGTGTGGCCGCGCATATCGACTGGAACCTCCCGCAATATTGGCGCACCGGAACACCGGACGACCGCAAGCTTCTGCGCGTCCTGGCCACCCCTGGTCTTCTGGATTCGCTCGAGAAAGATCTCGGACCCTACGCCGACGGCATCGACGAATCCATCACCGGAGACGAGAACCGCGCGAAGTTTGCCGCCCGCCTCATCGAACTCAAGCGCGCCGATTTCACCACCGTGTACCTGACCGCCCTCGACCACGAAGAACACGCCTCGGGCCCCTTTTCTCCAGAGAGCTACGCCACACTCGAACGTATCGACGCAGCGCTCGGCGCCGTTCTCGAAGCCATCCAGCGCACCTATCAACGCCACGCGGTCGTGTGCGTCGTCTCAGACCACGGTTTCGCGCGCACAGACAAATCACTCCACCTCGCCGTCGCGTTCCGCAAAGCCGGCCTCATCGATTTCGACGCCAAGGACAAAATCACGGGTTGGAAAGCCATGATCTGGGGCGCCGGCGGCTCCGCTGCCATCGTGCTCAAAGACAAAAACGACTATTCCACAAAGTCCCAAGTCTCCGATCTCCTCGCCAAGCTCGCCGCCGATCCCGCCAATGGCATCGCGCGCATCGTTCCCGAAGACGAACTGCACTCCCGCGGCGGTTTCCCGGACGCCCAGTTCCTCGTCGCACTAAAGCCCGGCTTTGTGACCGGCGAAAATGTCTCCGGCGAACTCGTCACCTCTTCCAGCGTCAAAGGCATGCACGGCTACTGGCCCGACTTCCCGGAAATGAACGCCTCGTTTTTCATCTTCGGACCCGGCATTCGAGCCGCCCGTTCGCTCGGTGCCATCGATATGCGCTCCGTTGCGCCCACCTTGGCGTACTACCTTGGCGTGTCGCTACCCGGTGCCGAGTTGCCCCCACTCGAGCTCAAATAAACGCCCGCGTCTCGTTTTCGGCATCCAAAGCCAATTCGCCAAGCAACGCATTTGACGCTCGCAGCGTCTCCACTTAGGATTGCCAGTGAGTCCAGACTAGAACCGCCACAGGAAGCGAGCCGCCACTCCAAATGACGCCCTGCAGACTACCCATCCTCATGTTTTTGTCCCTTCTCCCGCTGGCCGCTTCCGCGCAAACGGCCGACGAAATCGTCGCCAAGTCCATCGCCGCGCGCGGCGGAATGGATAGGCTCAAAGCCGTCCAGTCCCAGCGCATCTCCGGCACCATCACCTTCGGTCCTGGCGCGGACGGGCCTTTTGTAATCGAGCTGAAGCGGCCCCTGAAGCTGCACATGGAAGTCACCCTCGGCGGGCAGACGCTGGTTCGCTCGTATGACGGCAAATCCACCGGCTGGACCATCAATCCCTTTGCGGAAGATCACACCCCGCAGCCCATGACCGCCGAAGACCTGAAGAACATCGACGATGAAGCCGATTTCGACGGGCCGCTGGTCGACTACAAATCCAAAGGCAACCAGATCGAGTTGGCGGGCAAGGGCGACGTCGAAGGCAAGGCTACCTACAAGATTAAGCTGACCCGCAAGACCGGCGAAGCGCGCACCTACTATATCGATACCACGACGTTTCACGTGCTCAAGTGGGACGGCACCACCCGCGTCGAAGACAAAGAGATTCAAGTCGAGAATTTCCTCCGCGATTATCGCGAAGTCGACGGCTTGCAATTTCCATTTGAAATCGATTCGGACTCTCCCGCCTCGCCGCAGGAGCGCAAAATCCTGATCGACAAAATCGAGCTGGACCCCAAGATTGAAGAAGCGCGGTTCGGCAAACCAACGCCGCCTCCTGCTCCCGCGGTACCGCCGGCGCAAGAAAACTGAATCCGTAGATTGACCTGGCATCGCGCCAGCGCCTAACATGGCGGCGCATCAGGAGGAACTCAATGCGCGCATTTCTACCCATTTTGCTGGCCTCAGGCATTTCGCTCGCTTTCGCCTCATCATCTCCGGATTCCCGCGCCATCACCGACCCGAAATCCGTCACCTCCGCCGAAGCCACCGGCGCCGCCGCGGTGCCCATCGACGACCTTTTCCACACCAGCTCCACCAGCGGCGGTGCGTGGTCCCCCGACAGCAATGCAGTCGTCTTCACCTCGAACTCCACCGGGCGGGCCAACGTCTGGAAGGTCGGCGCAGCAGGCGGCAAGCCGCTGCAGCTCGGCCAGTCTGACGATCGCCAAGTCGGCGCGCTGTGGTCGCCGGACGGAAAATGGATTTTGTACGCTTCCGATCGCGGCGGCCTCGAAGCCTACGATTTGTTTGCGATTCCGCGAGACGGCGGCGCGCCGGAAAATCTCACCAAGACCGACGATATTTCCGAGACCAATCCGGTGTGGTCCAAAGACGGCTCGCAAATGGCCATTTCGTATAAGAAGAAAACTTCGCCGGTAACCGACATCGCTATTCTCGACTGGAAATCGCGCGCCGTGCGCAACTTGACCAACGAGAAGACCCAGGATCATGCCTGGCGCGCACACCTCTGGAGTCCGGACGGAAAATATATTTACGCCACGCACAGCAACGCGGGCTCCACGGACTCCAGCGTTTTCCGCATCAAAGTAGCCACTGGAAAACAGGAAGAGCTCACGCCTCACGAAGGACAATCGCGCAGCAACGCGACCGCCGTTTCTCCCAACGGCCAATGGCTCCTGGTGACCGCCGATCGTCCGGGCGGCTATCCCAACGTGGAGTTGCTCGAAGTCGCCACCAAAAAAGCCGCCTGGGTCACGGATACGCAGTGGGAAGCTTCGTCGGGAGAATTTTCGCCCGACGGAAAATGGTTCACCTACGAAATCAACGAAGACGGCCGCACGGATGTGTATCTGGCCGGCACGGCCGCGAAGCAAGGCGAAAAGCTCAACGTCCCAGCGGGCCTGAATTTCTTTTCCGGAAACCCTTCGCCCTTTTCCGCGGATGGCGCAAACCTTTTGCTTTCGCATCAGAGCTCCACGCAGCCCGCCGATCTGTGGATTTACAGCATTGCGGACAAGAAAGCCACGCAACTGACGTTTTCCGCCGCCGGAAACCTGAGCAACGCGAAGCTTCCGCCGTCACAGCTGGTGCACTACAAGAGTTTCGACGGCAAAATGATCAGCGCGTTTCTGTGGCTGCCCTTCAATCTCAAGCGCGACGCCACCAATCCCGGCATCGTGTTGCCGCACGGCGGACCGACCGGGCAAACGCTCGATTCCTTCAATCGCAACGTAATCGCGCTGGTCTCCCGCGGCTACACCGTCATCGCTCCCAACCCCCGCGGCTCCACCGGCTACGGCATGGTTTTTCAAAAAGCCAACTACCAGGATCTCGGCGGCGGCGATCTCGAAGACGAAGTGTATGCCGCGAAGTTCATGACCGCGACCGGTTACGTCGACGCCAAAAAAATCGGCATCACCGGCGGTTCTTACGGCGGATTCATGACCCTCATGGCCATCGGCAAAAAGCCGGAGCTGTGGGCCGCCGCCGTGGAACAATACGGAATCATCGATTGGTACAGCATGTTGCAGCACGAAGATCCCTATCTTCAGGAATACGAAAAGTCGCTGCTGGGCGATCCGCAAAAAGACCGCGCCGTGTACGAGAACACTTCGCCCATCAAATTCATTCGCAACGCCAAGGCCCCGCTGCTGGTGCTGCAGGGTGAGAACGACATTCGTGTGCCCAAGGAAGAAGCCGAACAGGTCGTCGCCATCTACAAAGAAATCGCCAAGCCCGTGGACGCCCATTTTTATCCCGCGGAAGGCCACGGCTTTGCCAAGCGCGAGAACCAGATCGATGCCATCAACCGCACCGTTGCGTGGTTCGACCGCTATTTGAAAGGCAAGCCGTAGAGCTGTCCAGGGAAAGAGTCAATGCGCAGCGGGTTTGCGCGGCGCGTGGAAGTGATAGAGGTCGGAGATGGCGTAAGTGAACCCGAAAATTCCGATGGCGCGCGGCAGATGGCCATACGCGTTGATGGAAGCGCCCGCGTCCAGCACCAGACGCGGCGTTACATTGTAAGTGAAAGCTCCGAGCAGTATGAGCGTGGCCGGAATATCCCGGTTGGTTTTGCTGAAGCCGGCAATTTCCGCTGTAGCGCCCAGTTTTTCCGTGATGGGGTGCGAATACGAAAGTGAAGTGAAATAGTTGCGGTCAAACCCGCCCTGCGGGCGGCCGACGAATTGCGGTCCTTCGTTGACGTCGAAGTGATGCTTCCCGAAATCCTTGCTCACCAGAATCTGGACAGAATGGCCGACGGCTCCGGTGCCAAGCCGCTGTGTCGCGGTGGGCAGCGATGCAGTGTAGAGAAGTGAGATAGTAGGAAGCGCGCCTTTTTGCGTGATGGCGCGAAATTTAAAGCCGAGGCCAGTGTCGGCAATTCCCCTAACGCCGTCATCGCGCTCGAAGGGATTGTTGGCCAGCCGCAGCTCCAGATTCTTGAAGATGCCGAATTTCAGCAACCCATTCATGTTCTGGTGATTGTCCGCGACCTCGAAGCCATATTCGATCTCCAGCACCCCGCGCTGCACCGTTTCCGCAGTGGTGGTGATCGTGGGGCGATTCGGCACCGCGCTGATGCCGCTCGCATCTTCCTCGGGCGTTTGCGCGGAAGCGGCCCCAGCGGTCGGAGCGGTCCCTTGGGCTTGCTGCGGCTGCTGCTCCTGCGCAGCCGCCGGTGAAGCGCAGAGCAGCATGAGAAAAACGCACCGCGGCACGCCTGCGCGGCACAAAGTTCGGCGATTCTTCATTCCTTGGCAGATTATCAGCATTGCCGGCCAATCGCGCGCGTCTCTATGTGCGCAGGCTGCGTGTCAACAAACGGCGTGCGCTGGTGACGCGCTAGCGCGATGGGCTATGCTGCCATTATGAGCGAAGGTCGCGAGAGCGGCAGCGAGCACGGCGTTGGCCTTTGCGCGTCCTGCCTTCACGGAAAGCCCGTGGAATCGTCGCGAGGTTCGGTCTTTTGGCTCTGCCAGTTGTCGCGCTCCGATCCCAGTTTTCAAAAGTATCCGCGGCTTCCCGTGCTCACCTGCTCCGGCTACGCCGCGCAAACCAAGACCGCCTCCCCACCATCCTAGCCATCGGAGCCTCTGGGCATTCTAACCGCCACTTCATATTTATGCTGTGGTAATATCAATCACGGGCTCATCCTTCCCCCGAGGTCGCTGCCATGGCGTCGCGTTTCCTCCGTTCGCTCTTCGCTCTTCCCTTCGTGCTCCTTTCCGCCGCAAGCGCTCTCGCGGACAAGCTGCTGATCACCAGCAATCCATCTGGTGCCACCGTCGAGATCGACGGAAAGACCCGCACCACCCCTTTCGAAGAGGACTTCCCGGGAGGCTATTTCCACGATCCGCTTAGTTTGCTGAGCCGGCGCCTCAACCGGCCGCTGGTCGCCCGCATCACTCTCGAAGGCTACGCCGCCAAAGAAATCCTGCTCACCGAAGGACCTCGCGAGTGGGTCTCCGCCAGCGGGCACAAGCGTTTTCAGTATTTCTTGTTTCGCACCGCGCATTTCCACGTGGACCTGGACCCCATCGCGCAGACTTTTACCGGCCAAGTTTCCGTGGCGGGGCGTGCGGAAACCGCCGAAGATCGCGCGGATGCCAGGCTTTCGCTCGAAGAACTGGTGCAACGCGCCAAACCCGCGGTTGTGTATCTGAAAGGGCTCGAGAAGGCCGGAACCGGATTCTTTGTCACGGATACCGGGTTGATCGCCACAAATGCGCATGTCGCGCGCGACGAGGAACAACTGCTCGTGGTGCTGGCCAACGGGAAGCAACTCCAGGGCAAAGTCGCGCACGTCGATGCCGATCGCGATATTGCGCTGGTCAAAGTGACTGGCCAGGGCTTTCCGCACTTGCCCCTGGCAGAAGCTGCCACCGTGCGCCAAGGCGAAACCGTCGTGGCCATCGGCAATCCCGGCGACGCCATGCTCTTCAGTGTGACCAAAGGCATTGTGAGCGCCGTCGGAAAGTTTCCGAACGCCGGACCCGGAACCTGGGTGCAGACCGACACCCCCATCAATCCGGGAAACAGCGGCGGACCGCTCCTGAATACGCGCGGCCAAGTCGTCGGCATCAACACGCAAAAATTGATCAAGAAAAACGTGACCGGCATCGGCTTTGCCCTGAGCTCCACGGATTTACTCGTCGTCCTGCAAAGGTTTTATCCGAACCTCGCACCGGCGATGGAACGGACGGCCCAGAGTGCGGCGCCCGACGCGAATGCCCCTGCTAGTGCGCCAGAAACCGCAGTCGCCGTTGCGTCTCCGTCCGCCTCCGCAGCTGCCCCGACGCCGATATCGACGCCGACGCCAGCATCCACCGAGCCGGTCTCGTCCTCCGCGACTCCAGCCGCCGAAGGCTTCGGCACCATCCTCATTACATCCGAGCCGGACGGAGCAGAAATTTATCTGGATGACCGATTCATCGGCAACACCCCCGCCACCATCAAGATTGCCGCAGGCACTCATGCGATTGTATTGAAAGCGGCGGGCTGCGCCGACTACCGCCGCACTCTCGAAGTCCCAAAATCCAGCCGCCTCTCGCTCAAAGCGACTCTGGAAACACAGCGAAAGCCGAAAAGCTGAATATCGAAATATTGTTGGAAGAAATGCGACCTCTAGTGTTTATGGCGCGGAAGAGCGAGCACCTTGAGCCGTTTGCCAATTTTCGTAAATTCGGGATCCGAGGTCACCAGCGTCGCGGCGAGTTCGAGCGCGAGAGCTGCGGCGAAGCTATCGGCATAGCCCAGACCTTGCGTTGCTTTTAGCTCCGCGGCGCGCGTAGCGCGGTCGCGATCCGCGGCGAGAATCACGAGCGGCAACGTTTCGGTCTCGCGCGCGAGCCGCCGGGCAGTGGCCTCGCCGCCCTGCTTCCAAAGGGAATAGAAGGCTTCGCCCCAGTTGACCGCAGACATGGAAAGAGTAGCTTGCTGGCGGAGAGCTTCTTCGAACAACGCTCCCACCCGATTGGCGCCGGGGCGATTCGCGAAATGGACCAGCAAGGCGTTGGCATCGAGGACGTAACGCCTCACCGGCCGCGCTCCCGGTCGCGCTTGCGTTCGCGAGCCAGATAATCCAGCGCCGCACCCGCTTCAGGCAGGGAGCCGCGCGAATCGCGAATCGTTTGCGCCGTGATCGGCCGCAGCACAATGCCCCCCGGTTCTTCCTCGGAAAGCGCGATGCTTATGCGCGTGCCCCTGCGCAGGCCCAGCCGCGCGCGCATCGGAGCCGGAAGAACTATCTGGCCCCGCGAGCTGATTGTGGTGGTGAATACCCGGTCAAATCCAGCCGTTTGTTTCTTCATATCCATATCTTACCTCGATGTAAGACGTGCGAACAAGAGCGACAGATCGGTGAGCCCTGCAAAGATCGCCGTGAAGCGACGGGTTAGAGGCGCTGGATGCATTGTACCGTTACGGATGGCTGTGCTAGCATCCGCCTCGTACGGGAAGCGGACCAGGGAATTGTTTCGATTGTCCTTCGCCCCCGCTGCTAGGGACCCAGGTACCGCGGCCACGCTTTCCGCCCTCAACTCAAAACTTGCCCAGGCGCAGGCCCGCGCCTAACTCCGTAAGGCGGACCCGTCGCCTGATGGAGGTCTATATGAAGGCTTACGCAACAAAGGACATCCGCAACGTTGGCATTGTCGGCCACGGCGGCACCGGTAAAACGCAACTGGTGGCGTCGTTACTCCACACCGCGGGAATGACGCCGCGATGGGGAAAAGTTGCGGAAGGCACGGCCACCACAGACTGGGATGAAGAAGAGATCGGGCGCAAGATTTCGCTGCAGACAGGACTGGCGTACGCGGAATGGCCCTGCACGTTGTGCGGGCCGGGAAGCAACGTCAAAATCAATCTGATCGACCTGCCGGGCTACGGAACCTTCCTGAATGAAACCAAAGCTTCGCTGATTGCGGCGGATGCGGCATTGATCACCGTGGACGCGCACGTGGGCGCGCAAGTGAATACCGAAAAAGTATGGGATTACTGCGTGGAGTACGACATTCCGCGCGCGTTTGTGCTCACCTGGATGGATCGCGACCTGGCCAGCTTCGAGCGGTCCATGGAATCGCTCACGCAAGTGTTTGGGCGCACCATCGTGCCGCTGCAACTGCCCATCGGAACGGAGCGCGGATTCCGCGGCGTGGTCGATCTGGTGGCCATGAAGGCGCACATCTATAAGCCGGGCGGCGACGGCAAGCCGTCCATCGAAGAGATTCCCGGGGCCCTGGCGGACGACGCGAAAGAAGCGCACGAGAAGCTCGTGGAGATGATCGCCGAGGGCGACGACGCATTGATGGAAGAGTTTTTCCGCGAAGGCACGATTCCGATCGAGGACTTGATTCCGGGAGTGCGCCGAGCGATTGTCGCGGAGAAGATCGTCCCGGTGCTGATGGTGTCGGCGACGCAGAATGTCGGAACGGCGAGCTTGCTCACGTTTCTGGCGGATTCCTTTCCGCATCCCGATGAACATGCGCAGGTGGGATTCAAGCAGCCGGATGCCAAGGGCGATCGCGTCGAGCGCAAATACGACGATACGCAGCCGGTGTCGCTGTTCGTGTTCAAGACCCTGGCGGATCCCTTCTCAGGCCGCATCAACTATTTCAAGGTGAAGAGCGGCGTGCTGAAGAACGACGCGACGGTGATCAATTTCAACCGCAATCTTCCGGAGCGCTTCCAGCACACCCAGGTGGTACAAGGCAAGCAGTTGACCGAAATTCAAGAATTGCACGCCGGAGATATCGGCGCGATTGCCAAGCTGAAAGAGACTATGACCGGCGAAACGCTAGGCGACCGCAGCGCGCCGATTTATTACCAGCCGGCGCTGCTGCCCGAGCCTTCCATCACTTTTGCGGTCGAACCGAAGACCCGCGCCGACGAAGACAAAATCGGCGTGGGCATTCACAAGATCATGGAAGAGGATACCGCGCTGCGCTTTTCGCGCGATCCGCAAACCAAGGAATTTTTGCTGGGCGGATCGGGCCAGCAGCATATCGAAGTGGTGGTGGCCAAGCTGCACAAGCGCTATCACGTGGATTTGACGCTAAAGCCGCCCAAGGTGCCGTATCGCGAAACCATTCGCGGAAAAGCAGACGCAGAAGGCAAGCACAAGAAACAGTCGGGCGGACACGGACAGTTTGGCGTGTGCCGCATCAAGATGGAGCCGGTCGAGCGCGGCAAAGGCGTGGAATTCGTGGACGACGTCTTCGGCGGTGCGATTCCGCGCAACTGGATTCCGTCGGTCGAGAAAGGAATTCGCGATGCCGCGGCGCGCGGGTATCTCGCGGGATTTCCGGTGGTGGATTTCCGCGCCGTGCTCTACGACGGGAAATATCACGATGTCGATTCCTCGGACATGGCCTTCAAAATCGCCGGATCGCTGGCGTTCAAGGAAGCCATGAAGCAAGCGCGGCCGGCGCTGCTCGAGCCTGTGATGCACGTGGAAGTGTATGCGCCGGATCAGTATTCCGGCGATTTGATGGGCGATTTGAGCTCGCGCCGCGGACGCATCGCCGGAAGCGAAGCACGCGGCCACAACGTAATCATCAAAGCGCAAGTGCCGCTGGCCGAGATGCTGACGTATGCAACGGACTTGACGTCGAAGACGCAAGGCCGCGCCACCTACTCGATGGAATTCTCCCACTACGACTACGTGCCCAACGAACTCGCCGAAAAGGTAATCGCCGCGCACAAACCCGCGCACGCTGAGGTCGAAGAAGAAGCGTAACCGCTAGCGTCAGGAGAGGCGCGGCAGGAACATGCCCGTGCGCCCGATGTGCTCGGCGAAGCGCTCGCCGAATTCTTCGCTAAGGAAGGATTCTTCGCGGCGGGCTTTGAAGTAGAAGCACAGCCACGCGACCACGAAGGCGAGAAAGGAGCGGACCTGGCCGATTTGCACGGCGGTACCCAGGAGCGCGAGCAAGATTCCGGTGTAAATGGGATGGCGAATGCTGCGGTACGGCCCGCTGCGGATGAGTTCGTGGTTTTCCTTCAAGGTGACGGTGCCGCTCCAATTGGCGCCCAGATGCCAGCGGGCCCAGAAGGCGATGGCGATTCCGGCGGCGACCAGGGCCACACCGAGCCATTCGATGGCCGATGAAAATGGCAAGAGGCGTGCGCCGAGCCATCCGCGATGCGCTTCGGGCCGCGAGAGCAAAATAGCTGCAACTACTAGGGGAAGAATGTAAGCGAGACGCTGCGGACCGGTCTCGCGGCGTTTGGTCTTTTTGCTGTTGAGGGCCGAGACGGCCCAGTAAACGGCGAAGAGAACCCACAGCATCCCGACAATTGTCGAGGGCGGCGAGGCGATCACGAGCGCGATCATCGGGTTCGATTATGAACCATTCCCATGGTCGTGTGGCGTGCGTTCTGCGTTTGTGGGCCTTTATTTTTTCGCTGCGTCGCCCTCTTTAGCGGAGCGCTTGTTGCAAATCCGCAATTAAGTCTTGCGCATCTTCCAAACCAACCGAAACGCGCACTGTTCCCGGCGTGACTCCGGCGCGCTGCAATTCTTCGAGGCTCATGCGGTAATGCGAGGTGTAGATGGGCAGCACCACCAGCGACTCGACGCCGCCGAGGCTCGCGGCCAGCAAAAATAGGCGCACATGGTCGCAGAAACGACGCGCTGCCGGCAGCCCGCCCTTCAAATCAAACGCCAGCATGGAGCCAAACCCGCGCATCTGCTTTTTGGCGAGCGCGTGATCAGGATGCGACTTCAAGCCGGGATAGTGGACGCGCGCCACTTTCGGATGCTTCTCCAAAAACTTGGCCACGGCGATGGCGTTGGCATTTTGCCGCTCGACGCGCACGCCCAGCGTCTTGATTCCGCGGATGAGCAAATACGCCGCTTCGGGATCCATCGAGCCGCCCAGATAAATCACGAAGTGCTTGACGCGCTCCATCCAGTGCTTGCTGCCAACGGCCACTCCGGCGATGACATCGGAATGCCCGGCGAGATATTTCGTCGCGCTGTGCACCACCATGTCGTAGCCCATGGCGATGGGATTCTGATGCACGGGAGTGGCAAAGGTATTGTCCATAATGGAGACGAGCTTATGTTTTTTGGCGAAGGTCACGGCTTTGTGCAAATCGACCAGGCGCAGCGTGGGATTCGTGGGCGTCTCGACATACAGCGCCTTCGTCCGCGGGTTCACCAGGTCTTCGATTCCGGCAAGATCCGTGCCGACTTGATGGACCTTGATGCCCATGTCCGGGAAGAGATCGCGCATCAAGCGGTAGCTTCCGCCGTATAGCTGCGACGTGGCGATGACTTCATCGCCAGCGCGCAACGCGCTCAGCAGCGCGCAGGAAATCGCCGCCATGCCTGAGGCCGTCACTACGGCCGCTTCCGCGCCTTCCAGCGCGGCAATCTTTTGTTCCGCCACCGTAAGCGTCGGATTTCCGTAACGTGTATAGATGTACGCATTGCTTTTGCCCTCGGCCCACTCTTTCATCTGCTGCGTCGAGGAAAAGGTGAAGGTCGAGGAGCGGCAAATGTCCGGCCCTACGCCCACGTTTACGCCATGGCGTTTCGGCTCACCGCCGTGAATGGCCAGCGTTTGCGGTCCCAGCTTTGCTGCGGGCTTGGTTTTCATGCTGAGATTCTGCGCCGCCCCGCCAACAAAAAACAGCCTCCAATTTGGCCCTGCGAAAGACACTTTGGCCCGGACAGGTTTGCGTTGCTACCCAGAAAAGAAAACGGGCGGGACGCCAAAGCGTACCGCCCGAATTTTTCTGCTGTGAAGTGCAGGCGACCGTCAGGCCACCGCGGCCTTACAGAGGCTGAACGTTGGAGGCTTGCAGGCCCTTGGGGCCGCGAACGACCTCAAATTCGACTGCCTGGCCGTCGCTCAGGGAGCGATAGCCATCGGCAACGATAGCGGAGAAATGGACGAAAACGTCCTCTCCGGTCTGGCGCTGGATGAAACCAAAGCCTTTGCTGGCGTTAAACCACTTCACGGTTCCTTGTTCTTTGTTCACTTGCTTGATTCTCTTTTCAATTTAGAGCTATCTGGTGCTACTTCACGTCCGTTGGGCACAAAAAAAGGCCGCAAGTTGAAACCTTGCGACCGCTTCGACTCCAAAGGCGATACAAGAGCAACAAACGCAAATACAGGATAGCACAACGATTAGCTGTTGTCTAGGGCCTTTTTTGTTTCCGAAAAGCCTTTGTTTTCAGCGTTTTGCCGGACACATACGGAGCGAGCAGCGACTTCAGCGAGCGGCGAATCCACGCGGCGAGCGGGCCTTGGCGATAGACGGCCCAATCGAGCATGGCGCCGCCGTTGACTTGCTGAATGAGGCGGGCGAGTTCAGCGGTGTTGCAGGGCTTGAGTTCGCGGGCGGCGAGGGCGGCGTCGAGAAGCTTCTTGGTTTCGCCGCGCATGGCGGAGAATTGCGCGAGCGTGATGGCGTGGAAATCGGGATCGGTGAGGTCGATCTGCAAGTAGGCGAGGCCGTTGGCCATGGACTCGGGCGTTGCGGCGAAGCCGCTGCATTCCACAAAGAGCCCGATCAGAGTTTTCAGCGGCGAGCCGTATTTCGCGCGGGCGGCGCTGAATTGTGCGGCGACATCCGCGGTACCGGCTTTGCAGGCGGCCAGGAGCAGGCTGCGCTTGGTGCCGAATCGCTGGATCAGCGTGGCGGGGACGACGCCGGCTTCCCTGGCCACATCGGCAAGGGTGAGCTGCGTGGGGCTGAGACGCTGCATGACCCGCGCGGCGGCTGCGAGGATGGCCTGGTCGGACGTTTCGCGGGGGCGCGGTGACATTTTTTATGCGGCGTGTTGCCGGCGGCGGGAAGCGCGATGAAGGCCGCGGGCGGCTGAGACCGAGAATAACTGAATGGCCGTTTAGTTTCCACTTGACATTCCTAAACAGCCATTCATAATTAGGCCGCTTTTTCCTCCGAGGTGATTCCCATGACTGCTGTTGTGAATTACCGGCCTGCGGATTTGCGCGGCTGCGTGGCGCTGGTGGCCGGCGCGACGCGCGGAGTGGGGCGCGGCATCGCGCTGGCCTTCGGCGAAGCGGGCGCCACGGTTTACTGCACGGGGCGCAGTTCGCGAGCGAAGCGCCGGGAGGTTTCCGCCAAACGCCCGGGCGTTCCCGCGAGGAAGCGATCGCCGGCTGGCGCGGGGAAGAACGCTCTGCCGGCGACGTATTACGCGGGACGACCGGAGACGATCGAGGAAACGGCGGAACTGGTGACGGCGCGGGGCGGAAAGGGAATCGCGATGGTGGCCGACCATCTGGACGCGGGACAGGTCGAGAAGGTGATCGCGAAAATCCGCAAAGAGCAAGGGAAGCTGCACGTGCTGGTGAACGACATTTCCGAGAGCGCGGAGCACGGATTCGGCAAAACCTTCTGGCAAGTGGATCTGGAGCGTGGGTTTGCGATGTTCCGGAATGCGATTCACACGCATATCATCACCAGCCACTATGCGGCGCCGTTGCTGATCGAGACGGCAAAGGGCGCTGGCCGCAGCGGGCTGATTGTGGAAATCGGAGACGGCGATTCTTACTGCTACCGCGGCCATTTATTCTTCGACCTGATCAAGACCACGGTGATCCGGCTGGCGTTTGCGATGGCTTACGAACTGCGCAAGAAGAATGTGGCGGCGGTGGCGCTGACGCCGGGCTTCCTGCGCTCCGAGGTGATGCTGGAACACTTCGGAGTGACCGAAGCGAATTGGCAGGACGCCGTTAAAAAAGATGCCAATTACATTAGTTCGGAGACGCCGCTGTATGCCGGACGGGCGATTGCGGCGCTGGCTGCCGACCCCGGGGTGATGAAGAAATCAGGGCGCGTCTTCAGCTCGTGGGGCTTATCGGACGAATACGGTTTTTGCGATGCGGATGGAAGACGGCCGCACTGGGGCCGGCACTTTACCGGCCAGTACGGGGACAAGATGAACCCGTGCGACGAAGGATTCTACAAGTATTGGATCGGGGGAGGGCTGGAGGCGGTGTTCCCGGATTGGCCGAGTTGAGGGTGGCGGGGCGGAGTGGTGGCCGGGATGCGTGGTTGGAGCCAGGGAGGAAGAGAACGTGTGCGTTGCGACCTTGGTCCGGGATCGATTGTGCTTGCTGTTGCGGCTGGTGGTCGTCGGAGCACAGACTGAAGTCTGTGCTACCTCACCCCCGCTCTGTTTTGCGTAAGTGTTGATTCTAAAGATGGTTAAAGTGGTTTGTTTTCATACAGATTTGTAAGTGTTCATTTTAAAGGGGTTAGCGCAGGCCGTAGTGGGCGAGGCGAATGCGGCGGTTGCGCCCCGCGACACCGAAGCA
>DATNNV010000023.1:0-6672 GCA_035601655.1 Candidatus Dormiibacterota bacterium | reverse complement strand
CCTAACCGCAGCCGAACTCTGCGTCGTCCAATGATCACCGCCCGCCATAGTAGGGGTGCAGCACTGCTGCGCCCCATCTCGGCAAGACCGATCGCGAAGCCATTTCTTTGTAGTGGCGCAACTTTAGTTGCGTCAGAGTTCCCGAAGCTGGAGGCCGTGAGTGCCAAGCAAGACTGAAATAGCCCGCCGCTACAAAAACATCCGCGCCGCCATGCAACTCGAAAACCTCGACGCCCTAATCGTCTGCGGCAATCAATACGCCGGTTTCGAAGGCGCCATCGCCTACGTCTCCGGCTTCGAAATCGTCCATCGCTACGTCTACGCCCTGATCCCGCTCGATGGCGAGCCCACACTCGTCTTCCCCCGCGAAGCCCGCTGGATCGGCGACAAAGCCAAGCCCTGGGTCAAAGATCACGTCTGGCCCGACCTCCCCGGCCAATGGCTAGCCGATCGCTGCCGCGAAAAATCCTATAAACGCGTCGGCATCCACGGCCTCAATTTCGTAATGGCCGTCCGCGATTACCGCGAACTAGCCCAAGCCCCCATCGAACTCGTCTCCTTCGACACCCAATTCGACCTCACTCGCGCCGTAAAAAGCGACGAAGAGCTAGCCGAAGTCCGCGACGCCATGGACATTATCGTCGATGGTTTCTGGGCCCTCGTCGCCGCCTACGAGCCCGGCAAGACCGAAGCCGAAATCATGGCCCCCGCCGTGCAGCTATTTTTCGCACGCGGCGCCGGTCCCCGCATGATGAACATCCTTCTTTCCGGCGCCCACGGCGAAGCCGAAGCCTTTTTCAAAGTCCCCGGCACCCGCAAAGTCGCAGCCGACGACCTTCTTCTCTATTCTCTGGAAATTACCGGCGCCGGTGGCTACTGGGTCGAATTCTCCCGCCCGCTGATCAAAGGCAAACTCAGCCCGCGCTCCCAAAAAATGGCTGACGCCTATCCAGAATCTCTCGAAATCGCCCGCAAACTCATGCGCGACGGCGAACTAGCCAGCAACGTTCATCGCGCCGTCTCCGATCATTTCGCCAAGCACGGTTTCGCCCTCGGCCATCTCTCCGGCCACAGCATCGGCGCCACCATGATCGAGTTTCCCGCCATCGGCGCAAAGTGCGACGCCGTCCTCAAAGAAAACATGATCTTTTCGTTTCATCCGCAGGTAGTCGACCAGGACGGCAAAGTCTGCCTCTACACCCAAGACACCTACCGCATCGGAAAAACCGCAGGCGAATGCCTGGCCGACGTCCCCTGGAAGTTTTACACCGGCGCCGAAACGCGCCAACGAGTCGCCTCTTAATGGTGTGCGCGCCAAGATTCCGACGTAGGGGCGCAGCACTGCTGCGCCCCATCTCGGCAAGCAGTAAGCCGTAGCACCAAGACCTAGGAGCCGCGCCAAGCATGAAAGTTTGCGTAATCGGTTGTGGAGCAGTCGGCAGCATCTTCGCCGCGCATCTGGCAAAAGCCGGCGAAGTAGAAGTCTGGGCCTACGACCTTTGGAAAGATCACATCGACGCCATCAACGCCAACGGCCTGCGCATTTCCGGAGCCGCTGAAATCACCACGCGGCTCCACGCCACTACCGATCCGAAACAACTCCCGCGCTGCGACTACGGCATCGTAGCAACCAAAGCCATTCACACCCAAGCCGCCATCGCCCAAGCTGCCCGCGCTTTCGACCAAAACAGCGCCGTCTGCTCCGTACAAAACGGTGTCGGCAACGAAGAATTAATCGCCGAGCACGTAAAACTCGTAATCCGCGGCACCACATTTCCCGCCGGCCATCCCATCGCTCCCGGCCACGTCGGCTACGACATCAAAGGCGACACCTGGATCGGCCCCTTCGAACCAACCAACACGCCCATGCCCCGCGTCGATGAGCTAGCCGGCTTCCTCACCCGCGCCGGAATGAACACCATCCCGCTCCAAGACGCCCGCGGCGCACAATGGACCAAGCTCATCTTCAACGCTTCCACAAATCCCGTAGGCGCACTCACTCTTCTCCATCACGGCGCCGCCACCCGCTTCGCTCCCACCGGCCAGCTTTTCAACGATCTGATCGCCGAAGGCGAAGCCGTAGCCAAAAGGCTCGGCATCCAGCTCCACGGCGATCCGCGTGCCCTCGTGCAAAAAGGTGCCAACGCTCCCGGCAAACACCGCGCCAGTATGTTGCAAGACGTTTTAGCCAAGCGCCAAACCGAAGTCGACTTCATGAACGGCGCCATCGCCCAAGCCGGCGAAAAAACCGGCGTACCCACCCCGCTCAACAAAATGTTGTGGGCACTGATCAAGGGTTTAGAGCATTCCTGGAAAGACCCAGACTAATGGCCCGCCCGTTTTGCACGCACTCATTCTCAAGCCCAGTCCTCGTAGGGGCACAGCATTGCTGTGCCCCATCTCGGCAAGATCGATCCGTTCATCCAAGCCTTGTCCCGTTTCTTCTCTGCCAATCAACATTTGCCAATCAAGAGGAGCTCGATCACTAATGTCCGTTCCCTTCAACATTGGAGTCCTGCAACTCAGCATGGAGCCGGTCCACGAGACCGCAGCCATGGCTAAAGCCTGCGAAGACGCCGGCTTCGACGCCTTCTGGATCGCGGAAGCCTACCCGTGGTGGCGCAAACACGGCTTCGAAGCCCGCTCCTCCACCGCCATCCTCGCCGTCATTGCCGCGCAGACGCGCCGTATTCAACTCGGCTGGGGCATCATCTCGCCGTATACCCGGCATCCAGTGCAAGTCGCCATGGAAGCCCGCGTCATGCAGGATCTCGCCGGCGATCGTTTTCTCCTCGGCCTCGGCGCCTCCAAAATCTTCATGAAAGAAATCGGCGAAGGCGAAGGAGAAAAAGTCGGCCCCGCCACGGTGATGCGCGAAAGCATCGAAATCATCAGAGGCGTGCTGCAGGGCGAAGCCTTTGAGTATCAGGGCAAGGTCTTTGCCGCTTCCGTGCCGCCGCTGAAATCCGAAGCGCACGCGACGCGCAAGCTGCCGCCCATCTACGTTGCCGGGACCGGCCCGGTGATGCAGAAAATGGCCGGCTCCATCAGCGATGGTTTGCTGACTGCCAGCATTACGACGCCAGCCTTTGTCCGCTACTCCAAAACGAACATGGAAGAAGGCGCGCGCAAAGTCGCACGCGATCCGGCGCGGCTCGCTCTCGGCTGCGTCATCGTCGGCAGCATCGGCCGCGATTCCGCCAAGGGCAAGGAAGGCGCGCGCGAACAAGCCGCCATGTACCTCGCCAACAAAGTGCAAAATATCAAAGGCTCGGCGGACGTCCTGCTCGATTGCGCCGGCCTCACTCGCGAAGACCTGCAACCCATCGCCGACGCCATGGAATCCGGTGGCCGCAAAGCCGCCGCCAAAGCCGTCACCGACGAAATCCTTCGCAAAGTCTGCGCCATCGCCGGTACACCCGAAGAATGCATCGCCCGCATCGAAGAATATCGCGCCGCCGGCTGCACCCACATCATGCTCGAAATCTGGGGCGACGACCGCACCGGCCAAGCCAAACTCTTCGGCGATGCCGTGCTCCCCCATTTCAAGCGTTAGCGAGTCTTTGTAGGGGCGGGTTTACCCCGCCTCTGTAACAACGGCAACCATCAATCTCTGGAGACACCATGCGACTAATCACCTTTGAAAATCCTGTACGCACTCTTCGTATCGCTGCCGTAGCCGGCGACGACAACATCGTCGATCTGAACGCGGCCTGCGCGCTCTACTTGCGGGACGAAAAGCACGAGCCTGCGTATCAGCGCATGGCGGACGCCATCGTCCCTCCAGACATGCGCGCCCTCTTCGAAGGCGGCGACACCAGCCTCGACGCTGCCCGCCGCGCCCTCGATTTCGCGCAAGGCCGCGCCGCAGGCCAACGCGGCGTCCACGGCGAACCACTCACCTACCGCTGGTCCGACATCAAGCTGAAAGCTCCCATCCTTCCCAAAAAATTCTTTCACACCGCCGGAAATTTCCGCGAGCATCATGAGGAAGCCACAAAAGCCGGTTTCTCGCATCCGGTGATGCCTTGGATCGTCTTTTTCCAGAACGTGGACGCCATCATCGGCCACGATGAACCGGTGATTTATCCCGAGCATCTCACGCAAGAACTCGACTACGAACTCGAGCTCGCCGTGGTCCTGAAAAAATCTGGCAAGCATTTCACTCCCGAAGATGCTCCCAGCCACATCGGCGGCTACGTCATCTTCAACGACATCACCGCGCGCGATATCCAGCGCCGCGAAATGAAGTCCGGGGTCTTCAGCTTCTGCAAAGCCATCGATACGTTCTGCCCGCTCGGCCCGTGGATCGTCACCGCCGACGAAATTCCCGACGCCCACAATCTCGCCATGGAGCTGCGCGTCAACGGCGAAGTGCGCCAGCGTTCGCATTCCGGGAAAATGTCCGTCAAGATTCCCGAAATCCTTTCGCACTATTCGCCGATGGGCTACAGCGCCGGCGATGTTCTCTCCACCGGCACAGTATCCGGCGTAGCAGCATTTTCCGGTGATCCCAAGTCGCTGTACCTCAAGCCCGGCGACGTCATGGAATGCCAAATCGAAAAAATCGGCATCCTCCGCAACCCAGTCATCTCCTGGGAAAAAGCCCACGGCCACAAACCCACCGCCCTGGCAACCCAAGAGGCCAACCGCTAATGTGCGCCTCACTCCCCCTTCCTAGGGGCGCAGCACTGCTGCGCCCCATCCCGGCAACCAAACGATACGGCGTGTCATTCCCCGCGCGGTTTGTGCGCGGGGACTCTGCTTCTTCTTTTCTCCGGTGACCACTTATGCCGACCACAACTAACTCCCACATCTGGGTCTCCGCCCTGAACGCCCGCCCGGAAATCCGCGCACCCTTCCCCAAATCCACCGTCCGCTTCTACGACACCACTCTCCGTGACGGCGAACAAACCGTAGGCGTAGTCCTCTCCCCGCAGCAAAAACTCGAAATTGCCCGCCACCTCGACGCTCTCGGCATCGACCGCATCGAAGCGGGCTTCCCACGTGTTTCGGTTGACGACGCCGAAGCCATCACTCTGATGCTCAAAGCCAATCTCAAAGCCGAACTCTGGGGCTTCTCCCGCGCCGTCCAACCCGACGTCGAAGAATTAGTCCGCCTGGGCCTGCAAGCCTCGGTCATCGAATCCCCCACCAGCGAAATCAAACTACGCGCCTACGGCATCACCCCCGACGATCTCCTCGCCAAAGTAAAATCCGCCGTCTCCTTCGCCACCAAGCAAAATATTCGCGTAGCCTTCTTCGCCGTAGACTCCACTCGCACCGATCTAGCCTTCCTCCGCCGCGTGTATGACGCTGCCATCGAGGCAGGCGCAGCCGAAATCGTCGTAGTCGACACCATCGGCGCCTGCGGCCCGGAAGCCGTGGAGTTTCTGGTGCGCCAGGTCCGTGAATGGGTCGGTCCGGCTATCCCGGTCCATTTCCACGGCCACGACGATTTCGGCATGGCCACCGCTTGCGCCATTGCCGCCGTCCGCGCCGGCGCTACTTGGATCCAGGGCACCATCAACGGCATGGGCGAACGCGCCGGCAACGCCGATCTCGGCGAAATCGCGCTGGCGCTCAAATGCCTCTACGAAGTTCCCGTGGCGCTCGATCTCGGCAAAATCCGCGAAGTCTCTGAAATCGTAAGAAAAGCCAGCGGTTACCACCTCGCGCCCTGGAAGCCGCTGGTCGGTGAAAATCTCTTCATGCGCGAAAGCGGCGCCGTCGCCAGCCAGTTCCACATCCCGGAAGCCATCGAGCCGTACTCCTCCGAGCTCGTCCATGCCGAGCGCCGCATCGTCCTCGGCAAAAAGAGCGGCCTGGACAGCATCGACCTCAAAGCCAAGGAGCTCGGCCTGTCCATCGCCCCCGACCGGCGCGCGGCGCTCCTCGCCGCCGTAAAGAAGCTCGCCATCGCCGAGCGGCGGCTCGTCACCGACGCTGAATTCCGGGCCATCGTCGACGCCAGCAAGCCGTCGTAGGAAAGGGTAGGGGCCTACCTGGGCGAAGGACCGCGCTCCGGCGGTGACTGCAACGGCTGTGTCATCCCCGCCCCCAACGTGCTCTTATTCCCCGCAAGCAACACGGTGTCGTTCCCCGCGCGCTAAACGTGCTGTCATTCCGTGCGCGAAATGGGGTGTCATTCCCCGCGCGTTTTTTTGCGCGGGGAATCTGCTTTTTCCTGCTTTTCCAGCGGCTCGCTGCGATAGCTCGCTCTACCTGCGCACTCTACCCCTTTCTTTTCTTCATCTTACGCAAATTCGCTTCGCAGTGTCACTCTTGAGGCATATCCCTAGCCAGTATCGATGCATAATTTACTTGACAAGTACACCCGATTCATGGTAAAATAAGACGTGTTTCAGCAGCACAAATCCGTTCCGAACCCGCCCTCTCCCGCTCCCCGTGTCTCAGCCAGCCCCCAACTGCCCTCTTCCCCTCACTCTTTTTCACTCTTTTGCACTAGAGCGTTGCACAACTCCTCTGTTTCCAATCACCTGGGCACTCTTTGTGTGTTTACCCGGGATAGCGCCCAGAGCGCTTCCCAAAAAATCAACGAAAGCTACATCTATGAAAGGAAAGGTAGTTCCAAAATGAATCCGCAATCGCAAAGCACTCAACCATCCGTCCAGCCAGTCAACACCGGACTTCCTCGCTGCAGCCACCGCA